>DASZBO010000054.1:0-29482 GCA_035944075.1 Sphingomicrobium sp. | reverse complement strand
TTGCTGATCGAGCGCCTTGATGCGCTTGCACAAAACAGCGGCCTTGCACTTCGGCTACGCGATCATGGCGTGGCGCTCGATGAAGCGCCGGCGCTTGCAAGGGAAGCGATGAAGCAGACGCGTCTACTTGTGAACAATCCCTGCGAGATCAGCGTCGACGACGCGAGGCGCCTCTATGAGGCCGCCTGGTGAACCCGAAAGATCGGGCGCGCCGGTCCGATTACAAAGTATGGCGGCGGTTCACGACCCGCTGGTCCGACAATGACGCTTACGGCCATGTAAACAACACCATTTTCTACCAATGGTTCGACAGTGCCGTGAATGCATGGCTTGTCGAGCAAGGGATGCTCGACGTCGTGAGCGGCGATCCGATCGGGCTCGTCGTACGCACCAGCTGTTCGTACTTCGCGCCCATTGCCTATCCCGAGGATGTCGATGTCGGCCTTAGCGTTGCCCACCTCGGACGCACGAGCATCGGCTATCGAATTGGAGTTTTCGCCGGGAGCGGCGAGACGGCTGTGGCGCAAGGAGAATTTGTTCACGTCGTAGTTGATCGCGCGACGCGCCGACCCGTCACGATCCCCCCTCAGTGGCAGCTCAAGCTCGAGGCAATTCGCTAGCACAGAGTCGCGCTTTTGCAGCTCTATATTGGGCGGCAAGTAAGTCGATATATTCGCTGGCGGGACGCACACGATCGATCACTCCGATTCCTTGCCCCGAACCCCAGATATCGCGCCACGCCTTGGTCCTCGTTGATCCGTCGGAGCCAAACTTCATCGTGTCGAGCGTGCCGCCGGCAAGATTGTCGGGATCAAGTCCCGCATTCACGATCGATGAGCGCAAATAGTTGCCGTGAACGCCGGTGAAGAGGTCGGAATAGACGATGTCGGCGGCTCCACTGTCGACAATTGCCTGTTTGTAGGCATCGGGCGCGGTCGCTTCGCGCGTCGCAATGAATGGCGATCCAACATAAGCGAGGTCCGCTCCCGCGGCCTGTGCGGCAAGGATCGACGCACCATTGGCGATTGCTCCGGAGAGGATCACCGGACCGTCGAACCAGGTGCGTATCTCCTGGATAAGTGCAAAGGGCGACCAGCGGCCGGCGTGGCCGCCGGCGCCGGCAGCAACCGCGATAATTCCGTCCGCACCTTTTTCGACGGCCTTTCGTGCGAAGCGATCGTCAATTACGTCATGGAGCGTAATGCCGCCCCAGCCATGCACCGCCTCGTTGAGTTCGATCCTCGCACCAAGCGACGTAATAACGATCGGGACCTTCCACTTCGCGCAAACCGCCAGGTCGTGTTCGAACCGGTCGTTCGAGCGGTGAACGATCTGGTTGACGGCGTATGGGGCGGCCGGCCGATCGGGATTTTCGCGGTCCCACGCCGCGAGCGCCTCGGTGATCTCGTGCAACCATTCGTCGAGGAGTTCGGAGGGCCGGGCATTGAGCGCCGGGAAGCTGCCGACAATCCCGCTCGTACATTGGGCAATGACCAGCCTGGGGTTCGATACGATGAACAGGGGTGCCCCGATTACCGGAAGACGCAAATGCTGGAGTGAGGAAGGCGAGCTCATTTCACGCCATGATAGTCACGGTACCACGAAACAAACCGCGGGATTCCTTCCTCGATTCGGGTCGACGGCTTGAAACCGTGGTCGCGTTCGATCGCGCTTATGTCGGCGAAGGTCTCGGGCACGTCGCCTGGCTGCATCGGCTTGGGGTCGAGCAATGCCTTCCGTTCGCTTGCCTCCTCGAGCAGTTCGACGACGCGCATCAGGTTTTCGCTCCGACTGTTGCCAATATTGTAGATCGCATGTGGCGTTGTGCTTCCCCCGGGCTTCGCACGCCCATCATCGATCGGCGGGGAGTCGAGACAGGCGACAATCCCCTGAACGACATCGTCGATATACGTGAAGTCGCGGCGCATATTGCCCCCGTTGAACACAGGGAGAGGCTCCCCAGCATAGAGTGCCTTGAGAAAGATCCACATGGCCATGTCGGGCCGACCCCATGGCCCATAAACGGTGAAGAAGCGCAGACCTGTCAGCGCGAGCCGGTAAAGGTTCGCGTAGCTCTCGCTCAGGAGCTCGTCCGCTTTCTTGGTTGCCGCGTAAAGGGAAAGCGGATGATCGACGCGGTCCTCGACCCGAAATGGGAGGCTCTTGTTGCCGCCGTAGACCGACGAGGACGACGCGTAGACCATAGGCTGCCGTCGGGCTCGCGCGAGTTCAAGCAGGTTGCAGTGACCCACAAGATTTGACTGCACGTAAGCCTGGGGGTTTTGCATGCTGTAGCGAACACCGGCCTGCGCCCCGAGGTGGATAATTCCATCAATCTCGAAATCGGCAAGCGACCGCTCGAGGGCATTGGTATCGGCGAAGTCGATCTGGGCGAAGGCAAATCGATCCCCGTATCGTCCTTGCACCTGGCTGAGCCGGGCTCGCTTGAGCTTCGGGTCATAGTAATCGTTGAGATTATCGATGCCGACGACCGAGTCACCACGTTCAAGCAGCGCCTGCGATGTCGCAGCGCCGATGAACCCCGCAGCCCCGGTGACCAGAACAGCCATGCGCATTCCTTAGGGGGTGCAGCGGCGTGCTGAAAAGCCCTAGAGGACTGCCATGGAATTGAGTTGGGCATTCGCGGTCGATCGCGGGGGGACGTTCACCGATGTCGTCGCGCGGGGATCAGACGGGCGCGTGCGTGTCGAAAAACTGCTCTCCGAGAACGGGGACTTCTATGCAGACGCAGCGCTTGAAGCCGTCCGGCGCGTGCTGGAGGAGGAGGGGGGCACGCTTTCCGAAGTGCGCATGGGCACGACGGTCGCAACCAATGCCCTCCTCGAACGCAAAGGCGAGCAACTTGCCCTTGCGATCACGCGTGGGTTCGGTGACGCGCTAAGAATTGGGTATCAGGCGCGACCCAACATATTCGCGCGACACATCGAGCTGCCTTCGATGCTTTATGCAAAGGTTGTGGAGATCGAGGAACGCGTCGGCGTCGACGGGACTGTGCTTGTACCGCTCGACGAAGCCCAAGCGCGACGATCGTTCCAGGCGATCCGCGACGAGGGCATCGACGCGCTCGCGATCATCCTCATGCACGGCTGGAAGTTCACCAGCCATGAAGCGCGTCTCGCCACCATTGCACGCGAGCTCGGTTTTTCCCAGGTCTCGGTAAGCCACGAGGTCGCGCCGCTTATCAAGCTCGTCGGCCGCGGTGATACGACCGTGGTCGACGCATATCTTTCGCCTGTCTTGCGGCGCTATGTCGATCAGGTCGCGGCAGGACTGCCGAGCGAGGCGGACCTTCATTTCATGCAATCGAACGGCGGCCTTGCCGAAGCCGCTGCGTTCCGCGGGAAGGATGCAATACTCTCGGGTCCTGCGGGCGGAGTCGTCGGCATGGTCGCCGCAAGCGCGCCCCACGGGAACGAGCGGCTGATTGGCTTCGACATGGGCGGAACATCTACCGATGTTTCGCACTTTGCCGGGAATTTCGAGCTTGCCGACGAGAGCCTCATTGCGGGGGTCCGGATCCGAGCGCCGATGATGCAGATCCACACGGTCGCCGCCGGCGGAGGCTCGGTTTGCCGGTTTGATGGCATGCGTTTTCGCGTCGGACCCGAAAGCGCGGGGGCCGATCCTGGGCCCGCCTGCTACCGCAAGGGGGGGCCGCTGACGGTCACCGACTGCAACCTTTTTCTTGGTCGCATCGATCCGACGCAGTTTCCGATGGTTTTCGGGCCCCAAGGAGACCAGCCGCTCGATCGCGAGGCCGCAGTTCACCGTTTGCAGGAGGTCGCAGATCAACTTCCGGCCCCGCGAAGTCTCGAAGAGATCGCGCGAGGCTTCCTTGAGATTGCAGTCGACAGCATGGCTGCTGCAATCCGGAAGATCTCCATTGCGCGAGGCCATGACGTTACGCGCTACACGCTCGCTTGTTTCGGCGGCGCAGGCGGCCAGCATGCGTGCGCAGTCGCGGACGCACTTGGCATCGAACGGATCCTGATCCATCCACTCGCAGGAGTGCTGTCCGCCTACGGTATCGGTCTCGCCGACGTAAAGGCGATCCGCGAGGTGAGTTGGCTAAAACCTTTGGCGGAGGATTTCTCGGGAGCGCTGGTCGACCTCGAAACACAAGCGCGCGCGAGCCTTGTCGAGCAGGGACTCGTCAACGAACGAATTGAACTTTTGAGGCGAGCCCGGCTGAGGACCGCGGGAAGCGACACGACCCTGGAAATCGGAATCGCGACGGCAGGGCAGATGCTTCAGAACTTCGCTCAGCTCCACAAGATGCGGTTCGGTTATTGGGATGAAGGCGCCGAGGTGATCGTCGACGCTCTCGTCGTCGAGGCGATCGCACGGTCCGCGACAGCGTCGGCCGCGTCCGGTGCTGGGGACGCCGCAGCAGAAGGCTTCGATGGTCCGGCTTTGATCTTCGAACGGACATCGACCATCGTGCTTGAGACTGGCTGGCGCGCCGACCGCGCAAGTGACGGGACGCTTATTCTTGTCCGTGCAGCACCGTTAGAGCGGACAAAGGCGATCGGAACCGACGTCGATCCGGTCCGCCTCGAGATCTTCAACAATCTCTTCATGGCCATTGCCGAGGAAATGGGCGTTGCACTCCAGTCGACCGCCACCAGTATCAACATCAAGGAGCGTCTCGACTTTTCCTGCGCGATCTTCGACGCCAGCGGCGCACTCATTGCCAATGCGCCGCATATTCCCGTGCATCTGGGGTCGATGGGCGAAAGCATCCGCCGAATTATCGATACACGTGGAGAGCAGCGCGACGGACGGGGCATCCGTCGTGGCGACGCTTATGTGCTGAACGATCCTTATGCGGGCGGCACGCACCTTCCGGATATTACCGTCATCGTTCCCATATTTTTTGAGGACGAGCGTGAGCCTTCGGCATTCGTCGCTGCGCGCGGCCACCATGCGGATATCGGAGGGATAGCGCCGGGATCCATGCCGCCGGACAGCAGGACTATCGCCGATGAGGGCGTCCTCATCGACAATTTCCTGCTGGTTGACGAGGGAATATTTCGGGAAAACGCGATGCGAGCCCTGCTCAGCGCGGGCGAGTGGCCAGCGCGATCACCCGACCGCAACATCTCGGATCTTCGTTCCCAGCTTGCCGCCTGCATCCGGGGAGCCGAGCTTCTCCGTAGCAGCGCGCGCGATTACGGGCCGCACGTCATTGCCGCCTACATGAACCATGTGCTCGCCAATGCCGAGGAATCGGTGAGAGCGCTGCTTGGCCGAATGGAAGACGGTACGTTCGACTACGAAATGGACAATGGCGCGCACGTTCACGTGCGAATCAGCATCGACAAGCAAAGCCGTTCGGCAACCTTCGATTTCAGCGACACGACCGAGCAGCTCGAAGATAATTTCAACGCGCCCTATTCGATCGTTCGGGCAGCTTCGCTCTACGTCGTGCGGACGCTCATCGATGATGCCATTCCCATGAACGACGGATGTCTTCGACCAATCCGGCTCGTCGTGCCGGAAGGCTCGATGCTCAATCCCCGATATCCTGCTGCGGTCGTCGCCGGAAACGTCGAAACGAGCCAGGTCGTGACGGACGCGCTGTTTGCTGCTTCGGGCCGGCTCGCACCGAGCCAGGGAACGATGAACAACTTCACCTTCGGAAACGCCCGATACCAATATTATGAAACGATCGCCGGCGGCTCCGGGGCTGGGCCGGATCACGCTGGAACGAGCGCGGTGCAGACTCACATGACTAATAGCCGCCTGACGGACCCGGAGATCCTCGAGACGCGCCTTCCGGTCATTCTCGATCAGTTCGCGATCCGCAATGGCTCGGGCGGGGAGGGCGCTCAACGGGGAGGCGACGGTGTGGTTCGAAGCATTCGCTTCCTCGAGCCGATGCGGGCGAACATTCTCGCGAACCGGCGCCGGGTCGCGCCGAGAGGAATTAAGGGGGGAGCCGATGCACAGCCTGGACGCAACTGGGTTGAGCGCAAGGATGGCACCGTCGAAATGTTGAGTGCGACCGCTTATGCGCAAGTTGAACCGGGCGACCGGTTCGTCATCGAGACGCCAGGCGGCGGTGGCTTCGGGAGGAAAAGCGCTTGATCAACTACTGGCCGCTTTTGGGTATTGCGCTGGTTGTCCTTGGCTTTGCGTTGCGCTTCAACCCGCTACTCGTTGTCGCCATTGCGGCGATCGCGACGGGCCTGCTTGGCCGAATGCCGATACTAAAGGTCATCGGCACCTTGGGGCACGGCTTTAACGACAACCGCTACGTGACGGTCATCTACATTATTTTGCCGGTGATCGGTCTTCTCGAGCGCTATGGCCTCCAGGAGCGGGCGCGTGCATTGATTGCAAATGTTCGGACAGCGACGGCGGGACGCCTCCTCCTCGTCTATCTCGGCTTCCGCCAGATCCTTTCCGCAGTCGGCCTCGCCTCTGTTGCCGGCCATCCGCAAACCGTTCGCCCGCTGGTTGCTCCGATGGCTCTTGCCGCCGCGGAGAAGCAGCATGGCCCCCTCGATGAGGAAACGACCGAACTTGTGAAGGCCATGGCCGCGGCCACTGACAATGTCGGCCTGTTCTTCGGAGAGGACATCTTTGTCGCAATTGCTTCAATTCTCCTCATTCAGGGCTCGATGGCGAGCTTTGGCATCCAACTGACACCATTTCAGCTCTCGGTTTGGGCGATTCCCAGCGCTATTTGTGCCTTCATCATCCATGGTGCCCGGCTCCTTCTCCTCGACCGCAAGCTTGGCCGGCGGCGATGATCACGCTTCATTGGCTGTACGTGCTCGCCGGCGCGGCCTTTGCGAGCTTCGCCCTCGGCAGCGGGCGTGATGCGTCAAATCCAAAGCGCTGGGGCAATATGCTGTTCTGGGCATTGCTTGCAGTCAGCTTCTGGTTTGGAGACCGGCTCGGCGACATCGGCAATGGCCTGCTGGTGCTTGTTCTGGTCGCGCTTGCGGGAGCGGGTCTCATCAGCCGCGGATCCAGCGAGACGGCCAGAACGGAGGAACGCGAACGCTCGGCCCTTAGGCACGGCAACGCATTGTTCCTGCCGGCGCTGGTCATTCCGTCTACGGCGTTCCTCGGCACACTGCTGTTCAACGAGACCCCGCTCAAGACTCTCGGTATCATCGATCCCAATGCGGTTACGCTCGTCCTTCTGGGAGTGGGCGTGATCCTCGCTTTGCTGATCTGTTTTGCGTGGTTGAGGCCGTCATTCCTTGCCGCCGTCGACGAGGGTAGCCGGCTTGCCAATTCGATTGGCTGGGCAATCGTCCTGCCGCAGATGCTTGCATCGCTCGGCGTCATTTTTGCCGCAGCCGGTCTCGGGACAACGGTCGGCGCTCTTGTCGGGGCGGCTATTCCTCACGCGACGACCATTATGGCCGTCCTCATCTACGCCCTTGGAATGGTCGTGTTCACGATGATCATGGGGAATGCCTTCGCTGCTTTTCCGGTTATGGCGGCGGCGATCGGCGTGCCGATCCTCGTTCATTCCGACGGCGGGAACCCGGCGGTGATCGGCGCGGTCGGGATGCTGTCAGGATTCTGCGGGACGCTGATGACGCCCATGGCCGCGAACTTCAACATCGTGCCCGCTGCGCTGCTCGAATTGAAGAACCAGTATGGCGTCATTAAAGCGCAGTTCGCAACCGCGATCCCGCTGCTCATCGCCAACATCCTCATCCTCTATTTTGGGGGATTCCATCGGTGACCATTCTTAATACGGAACTCGCATCCCGCATGGCCCGGATCGCGCTCGGGCACGTTGCCAAGGAATATCCGCACAAGCTCGATCACGTCCTTACAGGCGATGCGGACGCGCAAACGCCGCGTGCGCTCCATCCCATCTTCTTCGGCAGTTTCGATTGGCACAGTTGCGTGCACGGCTGGTGGACACTTCTCACGCTCAAGCGACTCTTTCCGAGCGTCCCGGAAGCTGCGGCAATCGGCGAACTCGCTGCGACGACTTTCACGGCGAATAAGGTCGCGGTCGAAAGGGCGTATCTTGAACGTCCCTCAAGCCGAAATTTCGAGCGGCCTTACGGCTGGGCATGGTTGCTTGAGCTTCATCTCGAAGCGACGCGTCACGAAGAGCCATGGGGCAGGGAACTCGAGCCGCTTGCCCGCGCGTTCGCGGAGCGCCTGCGCGCGTATCTCGAGGTAATGACCTACCCCATCCGCGTGGGCACACACTTCAATACGAGTTTCGCGCTCATCCTCGCTCTCGATTGGGCGGAGGCATTCAGTCCGAAACTTGCTGAACAGATCCGCAATCGCTCGCTGCATTGGTTTGGCGCGGACCGTGATTGCCAGGCTTGGGAACCCGGAGGTGACGAATTCCTCTCTTCGGCGCTGACGGAGGCGCTTTGCATGGCGCGGACTCATCGAGCCGAATTCCCCGCGTGGTTCGCCCATTTCCTGCCGAGCGTCATAAACGGACAGCCCGCGAGCCTGTTCGAGCCCGCGATCGTCAGTGATCGCAGCGACGGTAAGATCGCGCACCTGGACGGTGTCAATCTCAGCCGCGCCTGGTGCTGGCGCAGCATTGCCGGTCTCCTGCCGGCTAGCGAACGAGCCGCCGCGGAGCGCGCTGCGGACGAGCATCTCGCGGTCGCACTGCCGCACATTTCGGGCGACTATATGGGCGAGCACTGGCTTGCGACCTTCGCGTTGCTTGCGCTGCTCGTTCCAGACGCAAGCGCCGCCTGACGAACACGGCGTCAAGGGCGACTAGCTCGCCGTGCAGAAGGAAGCGGTCGGCGTCAGCGATTTGTCGCCCGGGAGGCTTGCACACACGGGCGTCTCCTGGAGAAGAACATCTCCGCCTATGGTCTCGTAGGTTGTCACGAGATTCTGGGCAGCGGTGAGCTTGATCTGCACCATCGCCTGCTGAGCATTGTAATAGGACTGCTGAGCCGTCAGCACGTTGAGGTAGGGGTCGATGCCCGCGCGATAACGATCTTCTGTTAGCCTGTAGGTATCGGCGGTTGCCGCCTGCTGGCGTTCGCGTGCGCCGATTTCATCATTGATCGTTCCGCGACGCGCGAGAGCATCGGATACTTCGCGAAATGCTGCCTGGATGGCGCCCTGGTATGTCGCGATAGCGGCGTTCCGCTGCGCTTGGCTCAGTCGAACGTTCGCGTGACCAGCGCCGCTCTGGAAGATCGTGTAGGTGGCGTTGGCGCCTGCGCTCCAGCCAAAGGCGCCGCCCGTCAGGAGCTTGCCAAGAGCGCTGCTCGCGAAGCCGAGTAGACCAGTGAGTGTGATGCGCGGGAACAGAGCTGCACGCGCCGCGCCAATCTGCGCATTTGCCGCGCGAAGTTGATATTCTGCCTGGATGACGTCGGGTCGACGCAGGAGAACATAGGAGTCCAATCCGGCCGGAACGGGCACAATCTTGCCGAACGCATCGTCGATCGTTCCCGAGAGAAGAGTTGGATCAACCGAAGTGCCGACGAGCAACTGCAGGGCATTGAGATCTTGCGTGACCAACGTCCGCTGGCGCGCGGCATCGGCCTGGGCGACGGACAGGGTCTGGATCGCCTGCTCAAGATCAGTTCGGGGCGCGATGCCGCCTTGGAGCCTTAGCCGCGTCAGCTGGACGCTTTTCTGGGCAGTGACAACCGTCTGTTCCGCAATGAGGCGCAGGCTCGAATCGGCTGCATAATCGAGCCATGCGCTCGCGACCTGCGCAACAAGCGTCAAGCGGGTTTCGCGCGCGCCAGCTTCGGTGGCGAGATAGCGCTCAAGTTGCACGTGCGTCAGGGAGCGAATGCGACCGAACAGGTCCAACTCGAAGCTTGGAACGCTCACCCCGGCATTGAACTGGCCGCCGACGTCGCCCTTGCCATTGCCGGTCGCCGTCGCGCCGGCAGAGGCGTTGACTGTTGGCAGCAGCTGGGCTCGCTGGATATTATACTGCTCGCGTGCCGCCGCGATGTTCGCCGCCGCCGTCATCAGATTGCGGTTATTGGTTAGTGCAAGGGTGATCAGCCGCTGCAGACGCGGGTCTTGGAAGACCTGCTGATAGGTGAGAACCGGGAGCCCCATCTCGGCCTGAGCCAGGTAGGGATCGCCGACCGGCCAGGATGGTGGGATTGCCGCTTCCGGACGCACGTACTTCGGCTCCATCGTGGCGCATGCTGTTGCTAACAGCGCAAGGAGGGCTGCGGCGCGCTTCATGCTGTGCGTGCTCGGCGCTGCCGCATGTGCTCGCGCAGGATCTTAAAGCCGTCGCGGGCGCCGCGGCGGACGAGCACATAGAAGAGCGGGATATAGAAAACTGCGAGAATCGTCGCCGTCAGCATGCCGCCGATAACCGCCGTGCCGATTTCAATGCGGCCCTTCGCACCAGGGCCGGTCGCGATGGCGAGCGGGAATACGCCAAAGATGAAGGCGAAGCTGGTCATCAAAATGGGTCGCAACCGGATCCGCGCAGCTTCGATCGCTGCATCGAGCACACGTTTTCCTTCCCGCTCGGCGCGCTCGGCGAACTCGTTCATCAGAATCGCGTTTTTGGACGTAAGTCCCATGGTTGTGAGGAGCCCGATCTGCAGGAACACGTCGTTCTCAAGTCCACGCAAGGTCACGACGAAGATTGCACCAACGAGGCCGAGGGGAATTACGAGAAGCACCGCAAGCGGGATTGACCAGCTCTCATAGAGCGCGGCGAGGCAGAGGAAGATCACGATGAGGGAGATCGTGTATAGCAAGGGCGCCTGGCCCGAGGCGATCCGCTCCTGGTAAGATGTGCCGGACCAGGCGACACCGACGCCCGGGATTTTCGCTGCAAGCTGCTCAATTTCCGCCATTGCCTGGCCCGAGCTCTTGCCGGGAGCAGCCTGACCCTGCAGTTCGAACGAGGGCAGCCCCTCAAAGCGATCGAGCGTCGTGGGAGCGGTGGTCCAGCTACTGGTCGCGAACGAGGAGAAGGGGACCATCTGCGCCTGATTGTTTCGAACAAACCAGCTCCCGATGTCCGAAGGCTCTGAACGGTAGGGCGCATCGGCTTGCACGTAGACGCGCTTCACTCGGCCGCGATCGATGAAGTCGTTAACATATCGGCCGCCCCAAGCTGTCGATAAGGTCGAATTGACGTCACCCGAGTTGAGTCCGAGCGCGGCAAGGCGTTGCTGGTCGATGTTGACCTTGAGGCTGGAGACGTCGGGAAGTTCACTCAACCGAACCTGGGAGAGTTCCGGGTCCGAATTTGCGGCGGCGATGAGCCGGTCACGAGCGTCCGCGAACTGCGCCCGACTCATCCCGCTCGTGTTTTGCAGCTCCATCGTGAAACCCGTCGATTGACCAAGACCGCGAATGGCGCCCGGCACGAGCGCGAAAACCTGGGCATCTCTCAAGCCCCTGAACGCGGCGGACGCACGCTGCGTAATCGCTTCGGCGCTGTTCTTCGATCCCGTTCGCTGATCGAAGGGCGCGAGATTCATATACATGTGACCTGCGTTCTGGCCGGCCGCGCCCTGACCACCGCCGACTACGGCGAGAAGCGTGCTGACGTTGCGCTTGTCCGGCCCATGCAGGAAGTAATCCTCGACTTTCGCCGATACCTCCTGGGTTCGGTTCATGGTCGCACCCGCCGGAAGTTGGAACTGGACCGAGGCGCTGCCCTGATCTTCGGCCGGAATGAAGCCGGTGGGCAGTCGCATGTAAAGCACCACCAGCAGGAGGCAGACGCCAAGGTATATTATCAAAAAAAGCCATTTCCGCGCGACGACGCGACCGACGTTCCCGACATACCATTCGATGAGGCCCTGGAAGCCGGAGTTGAACTTCCGGCGCCCCGTTTCGATCGAGTGAGCTACGCGCGGTGCTCGCCGGCCGAGCCAACTCTCCTCGACGCTTGAATGCTGCCGCTTGAGAACATTGGCTGCAAGCGAGGGACTGAATGTGATGGCCAACAGAACCGAAAGCGCCATTGCCGACACGATCGTTGCCGAGAACTGCCGGTAAATCACTCCGGTCGAACCGCCGAAGAAAATCATCGGGAGGAAGACCGCCGAGAGGACGAGGGCGATCGCGACGAGAGCCATCTGGATCTGTTCCATCGAGACAAGCGTCGCTTCCCGCGTGGAAAGCTCTGGCTGCTCTTCGAGAATGCGCTCCACATTTTCGACGACGACGATGGCATCGTCCACGAGAAGGCCGGTTGCGAGGACCAATCCGAACAGGGTCAGCGTGTTGATCGAAAAACCAAGGATGTAAAGCATCCCGAATGTGCCCAGGAGCACGACTGGGATCGCGATTCCCGGGATGAGCGTCGCGCGCCAGCTCTGCAGGAAAACGAACATGACGAGAATGACGAGGACCATCGCTTCGCCAAGGGTTTTGACGACCTCGATGACCGACAACCGGATGAAGTCCGATGAGTCGTTCGCATAAGCAATGCGGTAACCGGTGGGCAGGCGGGGCTCGACCTGCTTCATCTCCGCTTTAACGAGGTTGGACGTCGAGAGCGCATTCGCGCCCGGCTCCAGGAAGATGCCGATGCCGGCCCCGGGATGACCGTTCATGTGAATGGTAGTCGAGTAATTGTCCGCCCCGAGCTCCACCCGCCCGAGGTCCGACAACAATACGCGGGCGCCCGATGACTCCGCTTTGACGATGATGTTGCGAAACTGCTCGGGCGTCTGGAGCCGCGACTGAGCCGTGACTGTCGCATTCAACATCTGCCCCTGCGGCTGCGGCATCCCGCCGACTTCCCCGGCTGCGACTTCCACATTCTGGTTCTGGATCGCGGTGATGACGTCGCTCGGCATCAACTGGTAACTTTGGAGCTTATTCGGATCGAGCCAGATCCGCATCGCGTATTGCGGACCGAAAACGTTCACGTCGCCGACGCCGGGGATCCGCGACAGCTCGTCCTGGATGTTCGATGCAAGCCAGTCCGAGACGTCGACGTTTGTGGACTTGTCCGTCGCGTCGTACACGCCCACGATCATCAGGAAGTCCGGCGACCCCTTGGTGACCGTAACTCCCTGTTGCTGGACCTGCTGTGGCAAGCGGGCGATTGCCTGCTGCACTTTGTTCTGGACCTGCACCTGCGCAATGTCGGGGTTGATACGCTTGTCGAACACGGCGCTGATGGAAACCTGCCCGCGCGAGCTCGATGAGGAACTGAAGTAAAGCAGGCCGTCTAACCCGGTGAGCGTCTGCTCTATGACCTGCGTTACGCTGCTCTCGAGCGTCTGGGCCGAGGCGCCGGGATAGGTAGCCCGGACACTGATCTGTGTCGGCGCCACATCGGGATATTGGGCGACCGGGAGAACGAAGATGGCGCCGATACCGCCAAGCATGATGATGATGGCGAGGACCCAGGCGAAGATCGGCCGTTCGATGAAGATTCTGGACATTCGAGGTCAGCCGCGACGGCCGCCGGTGCCGCCGCCGCTTCTCATCGACCCTGGCGGCGGCGCCTGAACCTTCTGGGGCGTGCTCGCCGGCACGGCCTTGATCTGGGCTCCATCGCGCAGGTTAGCGGTGCCTTGGGTAATGACCTTCTCGCCTGGAGCCAGGCCCTGGGTCACCACCCAGTCGGGTCCTTGAGTACGCGTGGCGACAACGGTCCGCTGCACGGCCCGGCCGCCTGGGCCCACCACGAATAACGTGGCGTTCCCTTGGGGATCGCGAGTCACCGCCTGTTGCGGCACGAGAATCGCCGCGGTGTTGATCGCCTGCGCGAACCGCGCTCGCACGAACATGCCTGGGAGCAGCAACGATTGCGGGTTGGGGAAGCGCGCGCGAACCGTCACGGACCCCGTTGTCTGGTCAACGACGACTTCGCTGAACTCTACGGTGCCGGTGTAGGCATAATCCGAGCCATCCGGGAGGATCAGGTGCACCTGCGCCTGTGTCGATGTCGTACCCGCTTGGGAGAGTGCCTGGCGCAGGGCAAGAAGGTCGGTGGCCGATTGCTGGATATCGACATAGACAGGGTCGAGCCGAGTGATCGTCGTCAACGGCTGGGTCTGACCTGAAGTGACAAGCGCGCCTTCAGTGACACTGGAGAGACCCACTCGGCCGGTGATCGGCGCAGGAACCCGCGTATAGCGCTGATTGATCTGAGCGGTTCGGACAGCAGCGGAGTTCTGGGCGACAGCGGCTTCGGCCTGCCGCGCCTGCGCGACGGCATTCGTGTAATCCTGTTTCGAAATCGCCTGCTCCTGCACGAGCGGCCGATATCGTGCGGCGAGCGTCCGCGTGGCTTCCGCCTGCGCCCGCGCACTCTGCAGGTTCGCTTGCGCCTGGGCGGCCTGCGCGTTGTAGACGCTCGGGTCGATCTGGTAGAGGGTTTGACCCTGATGAACGATCGATCCTTCGCGGAACGAGCGCTTGAGGATCACGCCATTCACTTGCGGACGCACCTCCGAAATCTGGAATGCCGATACGCGTCCCGGCAATTCTTGGACGATGGGTGCACTACCCTCCTGGACGACGACATAGCCAACCGGAGTCGGGCCGCCGGGGCCGCCATGACCTCCGCGACCGCCACGACCGCCGCTCTGCGGATCACTTCCGCTGCTTGAGCAGGCAGTGAGCAGCAACGCCCCGGCAAGGAACGCAACGCACAGGCGATTCAGAGGAGAGGAGGGAATCACGGAAGCGCCCAATTTCGATTGTCCTTAAGGATTGCAAGCCCCGGCGGCGTGATACGCAGGGAACGTGAGAACAGGAACGCCGGTAGGTTAACTTTCGGAAATGATGGCCGTTCCTTCGACGAACGGTCGAGGAGAGCCGACGACGGGTGATACAGTTCTTGGTTCGCGACGCACGACAGTCGTCTGCCGCACACGAGCCGGCTAGGGAAGTCGTCCATTCTACTGTAAAGATGAACCTTGAAACCACGATTGCTGCGCTTCGGCACGTCCAACAGTCCGGTCGTCGTCATTGACGATTTCACGGGCGATTCCGAGCAGGTCGGTCGTCTGGCTGACGGGCTGGCGCCATTTCCAGCGATCACCGGAAATCACTATCCCGGACTGAGGCGTATCATCGAAACCCTCGACGAGGATGCATATGCGTACGTCCTTGCGAGCTGCGAGCGCGCGGCCCCATTCATCGGCGGCGCGTTCGATGTCAGCAGTTTCGACCTCGAAGAGGCGAGTTTTTCGCTGGTGACGTTAGAGCCCGCCGAACTTCAGGCGGTTCAGAAAGCGCCGCACTTCGATTCGCCCGATCCGAACGTTTTTGCGCTTCTTCACTATATCCGGGTGCCCGAAGGTTCCGGCACGGCATTTTATCGGCACCGGGCGACGCAGATCGAGCGGATCACCGAGGCCAATCTGGGTCTTTATGTCGCGGCGGCGCAACGCGAGCTGCCGAACGTCGGCGCAAAAACGGGCTACATCCATGATTCGGATCCGTTTTATGAGCAGATCGGTCGTATCGAAGCCGAGCCAGACCGGATTGTCCTATACCACGGCAGCTTGCTCCACTCCGGGATCATCCCTCAGGGCATGCAGTTCAGCAGTGATCCCCGGAAAGGACGCCTGACCGCCAACTTCTTTCTAAGGGGCCGATAGGCTCTCCTCATCGATACAGTCTTGATCGTGTCCGAATTTTCAGGAAGCATAAACCTAATCCTTTGATAAAAGGGGGTAGCCGCAGTCGGGGGGCTGTAATCGGTTCAACCAGGGCGGGGGGAGAGTAAGCCACCGGAGTAGCACGTGAACATTCAGGCACCGCGCGACTTTATCGATCGCCGCCAGCTCGTCAGCGCTCTTCGCGCGCTGCGCCGCGGCGACTTCTCTGTGCGCCTCCCCGAAGAGGTTGATGGCGTCGATGGCGAAATCGCCAGCATCTTTAATGAAGTCGTTTCCTTGAACGAGGAGATGGCACAGGAGTTCGAGCGCCTTTCAAAGGTTGTCGGCAAGGAAGGCAAGATCACCCAGCGCGGTCGCGTCAAGAACGCGCGAGGCGGATGGGAAACGGCCGTTCGCTCCGTGAACGAACTCATCGAAGACATGGTGCAACCGACTGCCGAGGTCGCGCGCGTGATTGGTGCCGTTGCGAAAGGTGACCTCTCGCAGTCGATGACCGTCGAGATCGATGGACGACCGCTCCGCGGCGAATTCCTTCGCATCGGCAAGGTCGTGAACACCATGGTCGATCAGTTGAACGGCTTTGCCTCGGAAGTGACCCGCGTCGCCCGCGAGGTCGGTACCGAAGGAAAGCTCGGCGGCCAGGCGAAGGTGAAGGGAGTGGCCGGCACCTGGAAGGATCTTACAGACAATGTGAACGCAATGGCGACCAATCTCACCGGCCAGGTTCGCAATATTGCGGAAGTGACGACCGCCGTTGCGCGTGGTGACTTGTCCAAAAAAATCACCGTCGAAGTGAAGGGCGAGATCCTCGAACTCAAGAACACCATCAACACCATGGTGGACCAGCTGAACGCATTCGCCGGCGAGGTTACGCGCGTCGCCCGCGAAGTGGGCACGGAAGGGAAGCTTGGCGGCCAAGCGCGGGTGGAAGGCGTCGCCGGCACATGGAAGGACTTGACCGACAACGTGAACCTCATGGCCGACAACCTGACCGGCCAGGTTCGTAACATCGCCGAAGTGACTACGGCTGTTGCGCGCGGCGACTTGTCGAAGAAAATCACCGTCGACGTGAAGGGCGAGATCCTCGAACTCAAGAACACGATCAACACGATGGTCGATCAGCTGAACGGATTTGCAAGCGAAGTGACCCGCGTCGCCCGCGAGGTTGGTACCGAAGGAAAGCTCGGCGGTCAGGCGCAGGTGCCGGGTGTCGCCGGTACCTGGAAGGACCTTACCGACAATGTGAACCTCATGGCCGAGAACTTGACCGGCCAGGTGCGCAACATCGCCGAAGTGACGACTGCCGTTGCGCGCGGCGACTTGTCCAAGAAGATCACGGTCGACGTCCGTGGCGAGATTCTCGAGCTCAAGGACACCATCAACACGATGGTCGATCAGCTGAACTCGTTCGCGAGCGAAGTGACCCGCGTCGCCCGCGAGGTCGGCTCGGAAGGAAAGCTTGGAGGCCAGGCGCAGGTCGAAGGCGTCGCCGGGACCTGGGCCGACCTTACGGACAGCGTGAACCTCATGGCCGGCAACTTGACGGGCCAGGTCCGCAATATCGCGGAAGTCACGACCGCGGTTGCCAAGGGAGATCTTTCAAAGAAGATCACGGTCGACGTCCGTGGCGAGATTCTCGAGCTCAAGAACACCATCAACACCATGGTCGATCAGCTGAACTCGTTCGCGAGCGAAGTGACCCGCGTCGCCCGCGAGGTCGGCTCGGAAGGAAAGCTTGGCGGCCAGGCGCAGGTGGAAGGCGTTGCTGGAACCTGGGCCGACCTTACCGACAGTGTGAACCTCATGGCCGGAAACTTGACGGGCCAGGTGCGCAACATCGCCGAAGTGACCACGGCCGTTGCGCGCGGTGACTTGTCGAAGAAGATCACCGTCGACGTGAAGGGCGAGATCCTCGAGCTCAAGAACACCATCAACACGATGGTCGATCAGCTGAACGCCTTCGCGAGCGAGGTGACACGCGTTGCGCGCGAGGTGGGTACCGAAGGGAAGCTCGGCGGGCAGGCGCAGGTGCCGGGTGTCGGCGGAACTTGGAAGGATCTGACGGACAATGTGAACGCCATGGCCGCGAACCTCACCGGCCAGGTGCGCAACATCGCCGAGGTGACGACCGCGGTCGCTTCCGGTGACTTGTCGAAGAAGATCACCGTCGACGTGAAGGGCGAAATCCTCGAACTCAAGAACACCATCAACACGATGGTCGATCAGCTGAACTCGTTCGCGAGCGAGGTGACCCGCGTCGCCCGCGAGGTCGGCACCGAAGGGAAGCTCGGCGGCCAGGCGCAGGTGCGCGGCGTAGCCGGGACCTGGAAGGATCTGACAGACAACGTGAACCTCATGGCGGCAAACCTTACGGGTCAGGTCCGCAATATCGCGGACGTGACGACCGCGGTCGCCAAAGGTGATCTTTCAAAGAAGATTACGGTCGATGTGAAGGGCGAGATCCTCGCCCTCAAGAACACCATTAACACCATGGTCGACCAGCTGAACGCCTTCGCGAGCGAGGTGACCCGCGTGGCGCGCGAGGTCGGCACTGAAGGAAAGCTTGGCGGTCAGGCGCAGGTGCCCGGCGTCGGCGGAACGTGGAAGGACCTCACGGACAACGTGAACTTGATGGCAACCAACCTCACCAACCAGGTGCGTGGTATTGCCGAAGTCGTCACCGCGGTTGCTCAAGGCAACCTCAAGCGCAAACTGACCGTGGACGCGAAAGGCGAAATCGCCGCACTCGCCGACACGATTAACTTCATGATCGACACGCTGTCGACCTTTGGTGACCAGGTCACCAACATGGCCCGTGAAGTCGGTATCGAGGGCAAGCTTGGCGGTCAGGCGCGCGTTCCGGGTGCTGCCGGGCTGTGGCGCGATCTTACGGACAACGTGAATCAGCTTGCGGCCAACCTTACGAACCAGGTGCGGTCGATCGCCGAAGTGGCGATGGCGGTCACGAAGGGAGACCTTACTCGCTACATCGCCGTCGAGGCGTCCGGCGAGATGGCGGCGCTCAAGGACACGATCAACGAGATGATCTCGAACCTCAAGGAGCAGACGCTGAAGAATGCGGAGCAGGATTGGCTCAAGACCAACCTCGCTCGATTTAGCCGTATGCTTCAAGGTGAACGCGATCTTGCGACCGTTTCGAATCTCATCATGTCCGAGCTCGCGCCGCTGGTGAACGCGCAATATGGCGTCTTCTATGTAACCAAGCGCGAGGAGGACGAAACCAAGCTCGAGCTGGTCGCGAGCTATGGCGCCGAGAGCCTCGAGGCGCTGAAGCAGCAGTTCAGCCTTCGTGAAGGCTTGATTGGCCAGGCAGCAGCCGATCGCCGACCGATCCTCCTGAAGGATGTGCCGGCGGACTTCATCCGGATCGGCTCGGGTCTTGGCCATTCCAAGCCAGCGAACGTCAACATCCTGCCGGCGCTGTTCGAAGACGAGGTCAAAGCTGTCATCGAGCTCGCCTCGTTCGGCGAGTTCAACGAAACCCACCAGAACTTCCTTGACCAGCTGATGGAATCGGTGGGCATCGTCTTGAACACGATCGCCGCGACGATGCGCACGGAGGGACTGCTCAAGCAGTCGCAGCTTCTGACGACCGAGCTGCAGGCGCGCCAGACCGAGCTCACCCGTAAGCAGCAGGAGCTGCACGCGACCAACGAAGAGCTGCAGGAGAAGGCGCAGCTTCTCGAAAACGAGAAGAAGCAGGTCGAGGCAAAGAACCTCGAGATCGAAATGGCCCGCCGCGCGCTCGAGGAGAAGGCCGAGCAGCTCGCCCTGACCTCCAAATACAAATCCGAGTTCCTGGCGAACATGTCGCACGAGCTTCGGACGCCGCTCAACTCGTTGCTCATCCTGTCAAAACTTCTTTCCGACAATGCGCAGGGCAATCTCAACGAAAAGCAGGTCGAATTTGCGCGGACGATCAATTCGGCGGGTTCCGATCTTCTTAATCTGATCAACGACATCCTCGACCTTTCGAAGATCGAGTCGGGAACGGTGACGATCGAAGTCGGCGAAATGCCGACGCAGAACCTCAAGCAGCACATGGAGCGGACGTTCCGGCAGCTTGCATCCGACAAAGGGCTCGAGTTCAACGTCAAGTTCGACGCGAAGCTGCCGCAGACGATCCGGACCGACGAGAAGCGGTTGCAGCAGATCGTTCTCAACCTCCTCTCAAATGCCTTCAAGTTCACGGCGCGCGGCGGGGTCACGCTTGGGGTTCGTTGCGCTGAGGCGGGCTGGAGTCCAACACACCCGGTGCTCCGCAACGCCGATCGCGCGATCGAAATAGCGGTCACGGACACCGGCATCGGCATCCCCGAGGACAAGCAAAAGCTTATCTTCGAGGCATTCCAGCAAGCCGATGGTACGACCAGCCGCAAATATGGAGGCACGGGGCTTGGACTCTCAATCAGCCGTGAAATCGCGCGGCTCCTTGGCGGCGAGCTTCAGGTTCGATCAAAGCCCAGCGAGGGTTCGACCTTCACGCTGTACATCCCGCTCGAGGCCGTTGCCGAGGTCGGGCCGGTGGCGGTTGGCGGTACCCCGCCGCGTTATGACAATAGCGGGGCCGTTGTCCCGTCTGCACTTCCGACCGGGTTTGAGGTCACGGACGACCGGGATGATATCGGGAAAGGGCCGTTTGTCCTGATCGTCGAGGATGATCCGACATTTGCGTCCATTCTCCTTGATGCCGCCCACGAAGCGGGGTTGAAAGGCGTGGTCTCCACGGCGGGCGCCGGCACTCTCAGCATGGCCCGCAAGCTCCAGCCAAACGCCATCACGCTTGACCTTGGGCTCGCTGACATTGACGGGTTCGTGCTTCTCGACCTGTTGAAGCATGACGCCGAAACGAGCCATATGCCGATCCATGTGGTCTCGGGCGCCGACCGGCGTCAGGCGGTGCTTGGCATGGGGGCCTTCGGTGTCACTGAGAAGCCTGCCGAGCGCGAACAGCTCGTCAGCATGTTCCGGGACCTTCGGGAAGCTGCCGAGAGCAAGCCCCGAAAGCGGCGCAAAGTGGCGGATGCGGCATCCGGAACGAAGCCGGTCCCGGAGCTTGCAGGTGCGCGCGTGCTCATTGTCGACGATGACATTCGCAACATCTACTCGCTGACAAGCGTTCTTGAGAGCTATGACGTGGAAGTTCTCCACGCGGAGCGGGGAAAGGAAGGCATTCTGATCCTGGAACAGACACCGGGCGTCGACCTTGCATTAATCGACATCATGATGCCCGAGATGGACGGTTACGAAACGATGAAGCAGATCCGCGCGCGTGCCGAGCTCGCGGATCTGCCGCTGATCGCAGTCACGGCCAAGGCGATGAAAGGCGATCGGCAGAAATGTCTCGATGCCGGCGCATCAGACTATATCGCAAAGCCGGTCGACATCGAGTTGCTCCTGGCATTGCTTCGTGTCTGGGTAGCTCGTAGCCGGGAGGCTCAGGCTGCCGCCGCACTGGCGGTCCCGTTGGCGGCTGCGGAGTAAGCAATGAATCGACCCGTGGGAGAAATCCCCGTGTCACGACTGGCTGCTGAGGTGCCGGGAGCGGATGCGGAAGCGGACAATGCGCGCGTGCTTCTCGTCGATGACGATGAACGCAACCTCCTTGCCGTCGCGACCGTCCTCGAAGACCTTGGCGAGGTGGTGCTTGCGCGTTCGGGCGAGGAAGCGCTTCGTCATCTCCTCAAAGGCGAATTCGCGGTCATTTTGCTCGACGTCTACATGCCCGGCATGGACGGTTACGAGACGGCCCAGATCATCCGCAACCGCGAACAGACGAAGGGCATACCGATCGTCTTTCTGTCGGCGGTCAATAAGGAAGCCGAGCATTTGCTCCGCGGCTATTCGATGGGCGCGGTCGACTACGTCTTCAAGCCCGTCGATCCGGTCATCTTGCGCTCGAAGGTTTCCGTCTTCGTCGAGCTCTTTGAGAAATCCAAAGAGGTGGAGCGGAAGGCCCGTCACGAGCAGGCGTTGCTCGATGCGAATCTGCGCGCGAACGCGGAACGCCTACGCGCGGAGCAGGAGTTGCGCCGCGCCGAGCAGCGTCAGGCTGCGATCATCCAGTCGCTGCCGATGGTGCTGTACCTTGAGGCTTTTGACGCCAATCCCCGCTGGCCGAGCTACGTCAGCGGCGATCTCGAGGCGATAACCGGCTTTGCCTATGAGGATGTTACCAAGAACCCTGGCATCTGGGCGGAGCGGCTTCATCCCGATGATCGCAATCGGGTTCTTGCGGCGCTCGAGGCCCGGCGGAAGGCCGGTCGTTCGTCGATCGAATATCGCTGGCAATGTGCCGACGGCACCTACAAGCATTTCCTCGACCAGGCCGTGCTGCTTCGCGACAACGATGGGAATCCGCTCGAATTTGCCGGGACTCTGACCGACGTCAGCGAACAAAGGTCGCTCGAGAGCCAGTTGATCCAGGCCCAGAAAATGGATGCAATTGGCAAGCTCACGGGCGGTATCGCCCATGATTTCAACAATCTGCTCGCCGCAGTAATCGGCGGTCTAAGCCTTATTGAGCGTCGTACGACGATGGGCGAAGAGCAGCAGCGGGTCCTCGGCATGACCAAGCGCGCTGCGGAACAGGGAAGTGAACTCGTGCGCCGGCTCCTCGCGTTTGCTCGCCGTCAGCGGCTTGAGCCGCAACCCATCGAGCTCGTGTCGCTGCAAGGCGCGGTTCTTGATCTATTGACCCACACCCTTGGTGGGCTGGTCAATCTCGAGTGGCGCGTCGAGGAGGGTATCTGGACGGTGTTCGCGGACCAGGCGCAGCTGGAGCTTGCGCTGGTGAACCTCATTATCAACGCCCGTGATGCCATGCCGGACGGCGGAACGGTGACGATTTTCGCGGAGAACCGGTCACTTCTTGGCGAGCAAATTCCCGGAGTAGTGGCGGGCGATTATGTTCGGCTGGCGGTTAAAGACACCGGTACCGGCATTTCCCCTCAGGATCTCGAAAAGGTACTCGAGCCATTCTTCACGACGAAAGAGGTCGGGAAGGGCAGCGGCCTTGGTCTCAGCATGGTCTACGGTTTTGCCAAACAGTCCGACGGAGCTTTCCGCATCGAAAGCGATATTGGTCGCGGCACGACCGCCGAGTTGTGGCTGCCGCGCGCGCCCGAAAACACGTTGAAGAAGGAGCCTCCGTCCGCGCCTGCGTTTACGGGTCGAACGGTTCGCGGCCTCAAGGTTCTCCTCATCGACGACCATCCCGAAGTGCGCAGCACGACTGCCGCGCTGCTCCAGGACTGCGGCCATTGCGTCTGCGAGGCTGCAAACGGAGTCGAGGGGCTCGAAATCCTGAAAAAGGGCGATCGGCAATTTGACTTGCTGATCACTGATTACGCAATGCCGCACCTCTCCGGCACCGAGTTCTTGCGCGAGGCGCGCCTCCTTTGCCCGGACGTCCCGGCATTGCTGATTACCGGCTATGCCGAAGCGGAAATGATCCGCGACCGACCGGAGGGCGTAGAAACCTTGCTGAAGCCCTTCACGCCGATGGTACTCGACGCAGCGATCGCGCGGGTCTCGGAGAGTGACGGCGTTCCCTCCTGAGCGCGTTCCCCGGTTCGCGATGTGAGCCGATGCTCGGAAGAGATGAGTGGAGCAACCTTTCGAACCGGATCGTGGTTAATCTCAATACCCTGACCAAGTTGAGGATACCGTGCCCGTTCAAGATCGCCACGACTTCGGATCGATTAACGAAGAAAATTCGCGCCTGGCCGAGGGGCTGAAAACCTGTCGGGCAGTGATCCGGAATTATCGATCGCTGCTGACGGTTGATATCGACGGCGAGGCCACGACCCGGCAAGCCGGTCCTCGTGAACGCAATGATCCGGCGGCGTCCGAGGGGATCTGATTTTTCGCTCCCGGCAGGGTCCGGTTGGGCTGCATAGACCAGGATTATTGCCTTCGAAATTCTCGTTGGAACCGGCCGGCAATATCAAATTGGCGCAGCGCGCGACCATCCTCTGCTGTTTAGCCAAAGGCTCCTCCTTGGGATCGCGGTCCAAGACTTGACTCTGCGCCCACGCGTCCTAACTGCGTGACATCGTTTTAACACGTTGGAACATTCATGGCTTCCTCTTCCACGGTGGACTCATCGATCAGCGGCCCATCAGCGGTCGATCTCTCGTCGCGCGACCTTCAAAAGCTGACTGATGGCCTTTGCGATGCACTCCTGACTGCACGCACTCGCGATGAAATGCGCCGGTTACTTCTCGATCTCTGCACGCCCGCCGAGATTCGGAGCATCGCGGAGCGATGGCACGTTGCAATGCTGCTCGATGAAACCAACCTTTCCTATCGCGAGATAAGCGACCGAACGGGCGTCAGCACGACGACGATAGTCCGGGTCGGCCGTTTCCTTCGCCAGGAGCCTCACCAGGGCTACCGACGGGCAATCAACCAGTTGCGAGGCTCAAGTGCTAAGTGACCGCTCGCGCCTCCACATTGCGCTTCAGAAATCGGGCCGACTGTCGGATTCGAGCCGCGAACTGCTGCGCGAAGCCGGGTTCAGGATCCAGTCCGGCAAGAACAGCTTGACCGCGCGGGTCGAGAATTTTCCGGCCGAGCTGATGTTCGTCCGGGACGACGACATACCGACGTTCGTCTGTGACGGGGTGTGCGAGTTCGGGATCGTCGGCCAGAATGTCCTTGCGGAATTTGCTGCCGACCGCACGGAAGTCGGATACGAAGTCCTCGCAGAGTTGGGCTTCGGACGATGTACGCTCAAGCTTGCCGCTCCCGAAGCGACCGCCTTCTTGGGCCCGCAATCGCTCGCGGGACAGCGCGTCGCGACTTCCTATCCGCGTCTTGTCGGCCAGTACCTTCGCGAACATGATGTCGAGGCGACGATCGTGACCATGAGCGGTGCGGTCGAACTCGCGCCGCGCCTGCAAATCGCGAACTTCATCTGTGACATCGTGTCGACCGGCGCCACGCTCGAGGCGAACGGCCTCAAGCCTCTCGACACCGTTCTTGAAAGTCAGGCTGTGCTCGTCCGCACTCGAAAGCCGATGGACCAGGGCCGAAACGATATCGCGGCGGGGCTTTTGAGCCGCATCGAAGGCGTTCTTGCGACCAAGGAATCTAAATACATCATGATGAACGCGCCAAGCGAGGCGCTAAAGGAAATTACGGCAATCCTGCCAGGCGTCGAAGCGCCGACCATCGTTCCCTTGCACGGACGTCCCGGTCATTTCGCCATTCACGCAGTCTGCCAGGAGTCTGTTTTCTGGGAGACGTTGCAGAAGCTCAAGGCTGCCGGCGCTTCTGCCATTCTCGTGGTGCCGATCGAAAAGATGATGATGTGAAAACGCTTGACTGGAATGAGCTCGACGAAGTCGGACGCGTGCTTGCACTGGCCCGGCCTCAGCAACGGGCTGCGCCGGCACTGGTCCGTGATGTCGAGACGATTATCAATGACGTCCGCGTGAGGGGATGGGAAGCCTTGTGCGCCATTGCCCGACGCATCGACGGCGAAGAGCCACGTCTCGTCGAGGTCTCTCCTATCGCAGCGATCGCTCGCGAGGCGCTCGACCCCGAGACGCACGATGCGATTGAATTTGCCGCGCGAAACATACGCACGTTCCATGAGGCCTGTGTGCCCTCCGACGTCAGGGTCGAGACGGCGCCGGGGCTCATTGTACGAAAGGTCTGGCGGCCGATCGATCGGGTTGGACTCTACGTACCCGGCGGAAAGACGCCGTTGTTTTCGACGCTCCTCATGCTCGCCATCCCGGCGAGTGTCGCCGGGGTTCGTGAAATCGTCGCGATAACTCCGCCGCGACCAGAAGGCGGACTTGATCCGCTTATTGCACTCGCGGCCGAAATTTGCGGCGTCGATCAGATCTGGACGGTCGGGGGAGCGCAAGGAATTGCGGCGCTCGCCTTCGGCGCTGGACCCGTCGGCAAGGTCGACAAGATCTGCGGTCCCGGAAACGCCTGGGTCGCTGAAGCAAAGAGGCTCGTTTCGAGCCTTGCTGGAGGCCCGGCAATCGACATGCCGGCGGGTCCCAGTGAGCTCATGGTTCTCGCGGACGCAAGCGCTGATCCCGGCCTCATTGCCGCCGATCTCCTCGCGCAGGCCGAGCATGATGCGGCTGCACAAGTGCTCCTTGTAACCAACGTCCCGGCTCTTGCTTCCAAGGTTCGTCAAGCGATCGAGCTTCAGCTCGAGACGCTTCCCCGCAAGTCCATCGCGCGCGCGTCGCTCGACGCAGCACGACTGATTGTCGCTTCCGATCTCGAAGAGGCCGCCGAAATTGCAAATCGCTATGCCCCCGAGCATCTGGCGCTTGCCCTTGAGGATGTTGATCCCACGCTCCAGCGAATCCGGAATGCCGGTGCAGTGTTCGCGGGCCCACTCGCCGCCGAGACGTTCGGCGATTATCTTGCGGGTTCCAGCCACGTCCTTCCGACCGACGGGGCAGCGCGCGCCTGGGGCGGCGTTTCGGTGTACACCTTCCTCAAAGCCATGAGCGTGCAGTCCGTTACGCCGGAAGCCGCGCGCGAAATCGCGCCTGCCGCCGGCCTGCTCGCGCGCCTTGAAGAATTGGAGGCCCATGCACGCGCCGCCGACGCGCGGCTGGAGTGCGTGAAATGAGCTCATTGCCCGCGCGGCTGGCACGCCCGGAAGTGCTGGAACTGGCCGGATTCGACATTGCCGCCAACGCGAATGCCGAATTTGGCCCGGACGCGATCAAGCTCGATGCCAACGAAAACCCATTTGCGGCGCTAGTTGAGGGGCCGCTCGGGACGGGCGTGAACCGCTATCCTGAGCCGCAACCGAAGGGTTTGCGTGCCGCCATGGCCGCGATTTACGGTGTTGATGCGACCAATCTCGTGATTACACGCGGCGCGGATGACGCGATCGACGTCCTTGTGCGGACCTTCTGTCGGCCGGGCATCGATGCCGTCGCCATCTCTTCCCCAACCTTTACCGCCTATGAGCATTTCGCGCGGCTGCAGGGCGCGCGCGTCATCGACGCGCCGCTTGATCGCAATTTTGATTTTGTTCCCGACAGGTTCATCGACGCACTGGCGGGACAGAAGAACGTCAAGCTGGCCTTCATCTGTTCGCCCAACAATCCAACAGGGAATGAAGTCGCACCCGAGGCCGTGATCGCCGTCGCGCAAGCGCTTAGCGAGACGATCGTCGTGCTCGATGAAGCCTATCTCGATTTCTCGTCGACGCCGAGTCTCGCGACGACCGCTTCGCACTGTCCCAATCTGGTTGTCTTGAAGACATTGTCGAAGGCTTACGGTCTTGCGGGAGCTCGGATCGGAGCGGCAATCGGAAACTCCGAGCTTATCGCACTCGCGGCGCGTGTGCTTCCGCCATATCCTCTGCCAAGCCTGTCGATCGAAGCTGCAATGGCGACGCTCGCGCCGTCACGGCGTGCGGTTCATGCGGAACGAATCGCGCGCATCAAGACGGAGCGCGAACGCCTTGCGCCTTTGCTGGCTTCCTCGCCGGTCGTGAACTCGGTGCGAAGCGGTGGAGGTAATTTCCTGTTCCTCGAAGTCGATGACCCGCAAACGCTTGCGCGCAAGCTGCGCGCGCTTGGGATCCGCGTCCGGTTTCGACCCAATGCCGCCCCGGGCGGCCTCCGCCTTACGATTGGAACCGAGGCCGAGAACGATGCGGCGCTCGCAGCGTTCGCTGTCCCTGCGAGCACCAAGCCGTCCCGACGTGGCGACGTCGTGCGAGACACGAAGGAGACGCGCATCGCTGTGGCGATCGACCTTGATCGAACCTCGCCGCGCAAGGTCGATACCGGCATTCCGTTCTATGACCACATGTTGGACCAGGTAGCTGCACACGGAGGCTTCAGTATCGTTCTGAGCTGCGAGGGCGATCTTGAGATCGATGCACACCACACCGTTGAAGACTGTGCCATCGCTCTTGGAAAAGCCTTGTCACAGGCTCTCGGCGAACGGCGCGGGATTGGACGCTTCGGCTTTGCGTTACCGATGGACGAAGCAGAAGCGAACGTCCTCATCGATCTTTCCGGGCGGCCATTCGCCCAGTTCGAAGGCGGGTTCGAGGCAAGTCATATCGGGGCCTATCCGACCGAAATGACCGCTCACGTGTTCCGGTCGCTTGCAGACAGCCTCGGTGCCGCGATTCACGTCCGGGTCGAAGGTGAGAATGATCATCACAAGACCGAAGCCTGTTTCAAGGCGTTCGGCCGGGCGCTTCGCCAGGCCGTGCGCCTGGAAGGCGACGCCAACGTGCTTCCGAGCACCAAGGGCGTCCTGTGAAGCTTGTCATCGTCGATCTTGGCTGTGGCAACCTTGGCTCCGTGGGCCTCGCTCTTGGTCGCTTTGGAATAGAGCCCACCGTAACTAACGACGCCGCGGAAATCGCCAGCGCGGACAGGGTAATCCTGCCTGGCGTCGGCGCAGCGGCGTTTGCAATGGAACGCGTCGATAGTCTTGGGCTACGCACGACACTTGAGGAACTGCGCCAGCCGACCCTCGGTATCTGTCTTGGCATGCAATTGCTGTTCGAGGCGAGCGAGGAGGGAGACACTGCTTGTCTTGGCCTGATCCCGGGCCGAGTGCGCGCGCTTCAGCCGGCACCCGGGCGCCCGGTGCCACACATGGGATGGACAAAGCTCAACGTTCGCGATTCCGATCTTGGCATTCGTGACGGCGACTATTTTTATTTTGCCCACAGTTTTGCCTGCGATCCTGGTCCCTCGGCCGCTGCGACGGTCAGCTATGGGCGCGAGATTGCGGCCGTAGTTCGTCAGCGAAACTGGCTCGGGGCGCAATTTCACCCCGAGCGCTCCGGCGCGGCCGGAGCCCGGTTTCTCGAGACCTTCCTCGCATGATTATCTATCCCGCCATCGACCTCATGGGGGGGCGCGTCGTGCGCCTGACGCAGGGCCGTTTCGAAGACTCGACCATCTATCCGGACGGGCCGGCTTCCGCGTTGCAGAATTTTGCGGCCGCTGGGGCCGAGTGGGCGCATATCGTCGATCTCGACGGCGCGCGTGCGCGGACACCGGTCCAGCATCAGTTGATCGGCGCGCTTGCGAAAGCCGCATCGCTGAAGTTGCAGGTCGGCGGCGGCTTCCGCACGCGCGAGCAAGTCGCAAGGATGCTCGAGGCGGGTGTCGAGCGCGTTCTCGTCGGCAGTCTTGCGGTGAAGGCGCCGGATGAGGTCGGCCGATGGTTGGACGAGTTCGGATCCGATCGGATCGTTTTGTCACTTGATATAAGGATAAGCAAAAAGACTCCCATCGTCGCCGTCTCGGGCTGGACGGAAGCGAGCGGATTGTCGCTGTGGGAGGTAGCTGCGCTTTTCCCATCGGCACAGCACCTTCTTCTTACGGACATCAGCCGTGACGGCATGCTCCAAGGTCCGAATTTTGAGCTCTTGGACGAAGCCGCTGATCGTTTGCCCCATCTACGTTTGCAGGCGTCCGGGGGCGTTTCGTCGATCGCCGATATCGAACGGCTCCGCACCGATGGAGCAATCATCGGCAAGGCCCTGTGGGAAGGTCGGATCCGTCTCGAGGAGGCACTTTCCCTTGCCCGCGTGTAGGATCATCCCTTGCCTCGACGTGAAGGACGGCCGCGTCGTCAAAGGCGTCCAGTTCCAGGATCACCGCGACGCCGGCGATATCGTCGAGCAGGCCATCCGCTATCGCGATGAAGGCGCGGATGAGCTCGTTTTCTACGACATCAGCGCGAGCGCTGCTGGCCGCAGCATCGATCTTGAATGGGTCCGCAAAGTTGCCGAAGTCATCGATATTCCGTTCGCCGTTGCAGGCGGATTGCGCACGCGTGACCAGGCGGCGGCCTGTCTTGATTGCGGTGCAGACAAGGTCTCGATCAATTCGCCCGCTCTTGAGCGTCCGCAA
>DASZBO010000053.1:0-55654 GCA_035944075.1 Sphingomicrobium sp. | reverse complement strand
AAGCGCAGCATGGGCGCTGAAATATCCGCGCTTCACCTGCAACGTGACCACTGTGCATCTGCCCACGCCGACCGCAGAGTTCCATTGGACCTACCGAGCCAAGCCAATGAACCGTCGCCTGGGCGGAGTGATCTACTGGCGAACTGCGGCACTGCAGGGCAACGTGATGCGAACAGTGATGAGCCGACAAAGCTTCGAACGCGAGATCTCCGCAAGCGAAGCTCAGCAGGTCAACGCGGCCATTCCCACGTTCGATAACAACATGTCGATCGTCGAAGAGACGCAGTCGCCCGGATCCGGACAATCATCGGCGCTACCATTCACGGGGGAGCCGGATTGGACCGCAGATGCGAGCTTTTGTTCGCCACCCGCGAAGTAGAGTTGTCTAAATCAGAAAAGCGTAAATCGGCCGTAAGCGGCCCGTCCGCCTCTGGGCGACGATGGCGGCTCTTGGGCCTTCGTTCAGGCAGCCAAGTGATGCCCGGGTCCGACCCAAAGCTGCCATTTGCTCAATGCCGCTTTCGCCTCGGCAAAAGCCGCGGTGCTGGTCTAGGGCGGAGCCTCAGTTTCAAACTGGGACACACCATATTGGAGATCCTAGACAGTGCCTTCGGTTGAGCACAGACTGGAGGAGTCAGGGGGGATTCTGAGATGCGCTTCAAATTCTTGGCCGCTGCCTGGCTGGTTATACCAACAGTTGCTTTGGCTAACTCAACGAATTTCGATTGGAGCCTCTCAGGTGATTTCGTCTCGGGCAGCGGCACCCTCACGGCAAACGAAAGCGGAGTGGTCCAATCCATTTCAGGGTCAGTATCCGACAGTCAACTCCGCAATATTATAGCGCTCCTCACACCTCATCAGACGTATGCCAGCATCGGCGACATTGGGGGCGACAATCTGATTTTTCCAGCACCTTCGTCACCATTCCTGGACGGCCAAGGACTAGTGTTTTCAGTAGGCGGGGTTGGTAGCGATCCGTGTCCTTTTGCGACAGGCTGCTACATGAACATTTATTATGACGCCCACCTATCTCAATATGAAGTGAATTTGAGCAATTCGGGCGTGAATGGAGCAGATTTCGTGCTAACGGCGGAGACAGCTCCGTCTGTCCCCGAACCGTCGGCATGGGCAATGATGATCCTCGGCTTTGCTGGCATCGGCTTCATGATTCGCCGGCGCGATCCCTACACTCGCGGCCTGAGGAGCGCCGACTTGAACTAAGAGGCCGTCGCACAAATGCGCGGTCAAGCGCGGATTGGGTTTGGCTCGCTCCCGTTCCGCGACGGTTGCATCGAAAATGGAGTTTTGCCGCCCCTCACTGGCTGTATTGCAAACCGCCGACGTCGGCGCTGGTCAGGAGCCTAATCGACGTGGAAGCGTATCGAGCGAGCTGGAGGCTGCCGAACGAAATTGCTGCGCAACTGGCGAAGAAGCCGAGCGCGAGTACGATAAGCATGAAAATCTGAAAACGCTCGCGGCGATTTGCGCTCGAGGCGGGTGCACCACACTTCGAGAGATCACGGCTGATCCTCAATCGGGTAACGAATGGCAGCAGATCGGATCCGTTTTTATCTGCACGATGCCGAGCGGATAGTTCGGTAGTCCGTAACGGAGTGTCGAGCATCGGCCCTTCCCTCAAGGTCAGCAACCGGAGTTACCCGAGGGATGCGCAATTCCGAACCGATATTGCTCCGACTTTTAGCCGATGTCTGTTTATCGAGCGGCCGTTGGTCGCCCCTGAAGCACGGGACGAATTGGCGTGTAGCGACAGGATCGGCGAGCCGGCACCAGGATAATCGCTGCTAATTCGACAGGCATCTTTTCAAGCGAGTAGATGCGCCTGCGGCGCCAAGCTGGTCATCTAATCCCGCGAGACGGAGCTCTCGGTGACTACCAAACAGGCACCCTCGAACGGACGATACTCGTTGACCAGCCTGATGGCGTCGCCGGACATGCGAAGCTGGCGCGAACCAACCTATCCGTAAGTTAGAAGAACCGCCGGACGGACGGCATGGATCGTGAGCTTAGGCGAAGATCCTGCGGTCGCCAATCGTGCGATACTATCGACATGACTTTCAGAAACTGAACGCCTCTGTTTCAATTCGCCTTCCAACCATGAATGCATCCGCGACGAGCTGGAAAGGCGCCCTGTCGACATTAGATTGGCCGTTTGCCAGCAGCGCCGCGAAAGTGCGGTAAATATCCGGGTATTCGTCTGCTGGTCCAACAAAGGGCGATTGACCCTCAACTTCCAGACGAGAGCCTCCATCGGACAGCTTGAGCTGCGCGCCACCGACTGTCTGGATCATGATCTCCCAAGTGGGCGGCCCGCTCTGCCGCCAGTCCAACGTGGCGCTGAGCTGTTCCGCTGCTCCAGTGCCAGTGCTGAACAGGATATCAGCGGCGATGGGTGCCTGGCGATTGTTCGGGATACTTAGATTGGCCGAATGGATGAAGACTGGTTGCGGGAGGATCCGCGTCAAAATCGACAATGCATTGATGCCAGGATCGAAGATACCGAGGCCACCTGCGTCGAGGATCCAGTCCTGACCGGGATGCCATTGGCGAATGTCTTCTTTCCAGGTCACGGCCAGCGTTTTGATCGACTGACCAGCGAGGAGCTCCGCAGCCTTATCGACCGCAGCATTATGCTGCGCGTGATAGGTCGCGAACACAACCTTTCCGGCCGCTTTTGCGCGATTGGCAAGATCGTCGACTTCGGCAACGGTGGCCGCTGGGGGCTTTTCGAGAAGGACGTGCTTGCGGGCTGAGAGACACTGAGCCGCAATCAGGCGCCGCGGACCCGGCGGCGTGCACAGCGCAAGGGCGTCGAGATCAGGAACATTCTGCAAAATTTCGGCCGGTGTCGCGAAGCTTGGAATGCCTGGGGGTGGCGACATCGAACCGACGTTCGACACTGCAACAAGCTCGAATTGATCCGATGCCGCAATTGCGGGCGCATGCTGGTCGTGAGCGATCTTGCCGAAGCCGATAATCCCGATTTTGTACTTGCCGATGTTAAGCCTCCTTTGGCCTGCGTTGGCGTGCAATCAGAACGCTAGTTGGCGTCATTGGGGTCGTTGGCGTCTCCGCCCGTATTCCCCGACTGCGACGTACTCATGTTCAACTCGCGGGCTCGGTCCATTTGATTGCGCGCGTGCTCACCCTCGGACTGGTTGGGCATGACCACCGGCACAGTGAGACAAACGCTCTGTGTCGGAAGGACGTGACGCCAATCGGCGATGAGCTGCTTGTAGGCCTGCCCGACTGGTCTGATCTTGCGGTCGAGGTCGTACAACCCGACGGGATTGACGTTGTTGTTCTGCTCGCGAAGCGCAGTATCCCAATCCGTCTGGTCCGTTAGCGAGAACCAGGTAAAGCCGACGATTGGCACACCGTCGTTCCTCACCCGCAGGACATTCGCCCACTCCTTCCAGAGCCAGTCGACTGCCTCTGTCCCGCGCGGGCCTTGTGACAGGTTCGTCTCCGTGTGCATCACCGGTAGGCGATAGCGATGGTGATATTGGTGCGTAATTCCATCATAGCCGAACACTTCGCCCGCGGGACACGTGGTTCTATCGGCCATGACCCGGTGCTCGTTGGTCACGTAATAGTCGTTGCCCATGATACAGTGCTGTTTGAGGTGATTGTATGTAAAGAAGTCGTACTCCTCGGCGGTCATGCCGTTCTCAAGCAGGAACCGGTACATCGAAGAGTCCACGCGCTTTCCGTAATTCAGGTCCAACGAGAGAAAGCGCATCTCATTGAGATGCTCAGCTGCGGCGATTGCGGCGGGGTTCGACGCATGGAAATATTCGCTGGACTCGCTCTGAACGAAAATCGCATCTGGACGAACTCTAACGATCGCCCGCATGGCAAGGACATTCGCTTTCACGATGTGCTTCAGTGCGGTGACGAACGCGCGATCGCTCGTCAGTTGCTCGTTCCACCAGCCGTATCTTGCTGAGAACATGGCACAAATGTACATCTCGTTGATCGGTGTATAGAGCTGGCACCAACGGTATCTGCGGGCAAAATCCGCTGCATACTGCGCAAAGAGTTCCGGAAAGTCAGGGTTCTGGAAATTGCCGACCCAGTCGGGCACGCCGAAATGACAAAGGTCGACGATGGGAACGATGTTGCGGCGCTTCAATTCGGCGAAGGTTGCATCAGCAAACACCCAGTCTCGCTGATCTGAGCCAGTCCATGTTGTGTGGATCGGCGGCCCATAACGGAGAAACTGAATACCCAGGTCCGTGACGAGCTGGAAATCTTCCTGCCAGCGATCATAGTGACCGCAGCTCTGCATTTCGTCGACCCTTGTGCGACCACCATTGATCGTCGGTACGCTGTTCTCGATGCCGGTGCAGAACATGAATGTTGCGATGAGATCTCTCCTGGACGTGATCTGCACAAATGGATCAGACCGCGGCCTTAGTGCAGGAGCAGCAACTTGGTTCCGGCTGGCACTCCGAGGCGACTCAACCATTACTGAGAAGCGCCAGTTTGCTAGATGGTACCTAATGCCGGCGGTAACTGGCCACCATTCCGACGATTATGCCAACGACCGGCACTATGAGAATGAGTCCCAGGGTCGTTGGACCGCGGGGATGCTCAAGGTTGATGGTCCAGCCAAACGACGGGTTTCGCTTGGGAACAAACAGACGCGGATCGTCCGGGTCGTGGTATAATCCCGCCCAATCATAGCGCCCCTCCATACGACTTCTTACACCAATGAATGCCAACGAAAAAAGTGGGCCTCCTTCGCATTTCGCTTGATGAATATTTTCCATCCTCAACGGCCCTCAGAAAGGAAGGGACGCGGCTTAATGGCAGAAGCAGGTTGTAAATGGATATTCGTAGCTTTCCTCTGTCGCAGCGCCTTCGGCCAACAAGCCCATCAAGATCGCCGCTTTGGATGGAGTTTGCCCGAAATTGCCCCAACGCATTGGTTCAATCCGACCATTGATGGGCCCGCGATCCCGACTCCGCTTAGGCTCGCGCGACCTGCCTCATCGAAATCGACGATACAGCTCATCAGGGCTTGGCAACTACGAACGTAAGCGAGCACGGCAGCGCGCGCCTGAAGCATGCCCTGTAAAGGATGGGAATGATCTAAACTCATGTCGAAACACCTTAAGACCATTCACGTTCGATATCTCGACTTCTGGTACGCGCGGGCGTCGGTTGTCGTGGTCGTCGGCCTGCAGCTGCTGATCATCAACCATCAATTCTTCATCGGTCCTCGGTGGCTTTTTCCGTCGCTAGAATCGCTTCTGCTGATCCCTCTATCCTTCGCGACTGCATGGACTCAGTGGAGCGCACGGGACGCTCAGACAGACGAACATTGGCGGCAGGTTGCGGAACGGCGACGATTAGTTCGGCGGCTTGCATTAGTGCTCACAGGTCTCATTTCGTTCACCAACTTCGCGTCGCTTGTGGCGCTGGTCGGCGAACTCATCAGCGGCAAGTTAACCGTTCCCGGTGAATCGCTGCTTCTCGATGCCATGAACATCTGGGCGACCAACGTGATCGCATTCGCACTTTGGTATTGGAACCTCGACAGAGGCGGGCCCGCTCTATGCCATCTCGGCCCGGATGCAGTTGGTGACTTCCTCTTCCCTCAGATGACCAAGCCTGAGCTGCAGGAAGGTTGGACACCGGGGTTCATGGACTATTTTTATGTATCGTTCACCAATGCCACTGCGTTTTCACCCACCGACACGATGCCGCTCAGTGTACGAGTAAAGATGCTTATGCTCGTGGAGTCCGCAATTTCACTCATGACGCTGGCGCTGGTAGCCGCCCGGGCCGTCAACATCCTGAAATAGTAGGCAACAATTCACGAATACCCACCTGACCCTGAGTGCAACGGCCTAGTTGGGCGCTACTCAGATCGGCAGGAACTTGCCGTTATGAGACGGTCCGCTCTGTTGCCAAGAAGGCGCTAAGACAGAGTTCATCAACGATCGTTCTCGCGTCGCATGCCTAGAGCGAACACTGTTCCCACTGCGAAAATCGCTGTGGCAACTAAGACAGCTGACCACGACAAGCGAACGGTCGCGCCATTCATGTTCTGGCCGCCTGGGTCGAGCGCGATCCAATTTTTGCCGTTGTCGTTTGTAACCCACAATACATAGCTGAAGGGTCCAGTCAGCTTCGGTCCGCCAGGTATGTTTTGGTTCGGATTGTGTACGCGCAAGATATTGTTGTTGGGCCCATTGATACTTTTCGGAATGAGCACGTCCGACGTCCCTTGCTTCGGACAGAGGTCTGTCGCACCAAGTTCTGACGAAACTGCGTCTGCCAACTTCTTAGCCGGAGGGAACGTATACTGCTGATTGGTCGCGTCGATAAGGACAAACTCGATGTCGACACCGTCATGCTTATTGTTCTCAAATAGCAGCTCTTGGTGCGGACCCGTCGGGGGCGGCAGTGGGTCAGAACCGACGGGTTCAAGGATGAATTTACCCGTTCTCGTAGCCAAATCTACCGATTTCAGAGTGACGATTACCGTCGTTTGTCGTGGGTTCGTCATGATCCGCCCCCCTCTGCCGCGCAGCGATTATCAATGATTTTCGGCAAATTTCCAAGAAGTGTCTTGCATTACAAAAGCGCAGCGATGGAAATACCAATATGACCAAGCCCGCATTAGCGGTGGCACTTTGTCCTTTGGCGTTCAGGTGTTCTTGCTTGGCAACCGACAAATTGAACTAGACGACCAATCCTGCTGGATCGCATGCATTTACGCGGCTTAAGTCCGATCAACGTCGAGCTGAACACTTAGGCGCGGCACTTAGCCCTTCCTGGATCTGTAAACGCACGCCCCAGTCGCACAGGTGCCGCTCTCTTCGCCGCGCCTCCATCCGTCGCATGCAGGGATACGAACAGCAGTTCGCCGGTTCTGCGATCCATATGGAAAAGCAAGATCATACGCTGCGACTGGCTTCACTTATGACGATGGTGTCGCTCCTCACGTTCGGAGCGCTCGTTGAAACCTATAAGATGCTGATGTGAGGAACTCTCGAGCAGCGCTGAAGCGCTCAGGACAAATACTCGCGCTCACTGCAGTGGCGGTTACGGCTCAGGCGCAATCCACTTCGAAGGTATCACGTTTCGCGTGTACAGCAGAGGTGGGAGACATGAACGTCGAGCGTTCTGGCGCAACTGCCCGCGTGACCTTGGCAGGTCGCACGTACGCTCTAAATCGCAAGCAATCGAGCATTGGGGATAAGTTCATCTCACCAATTGCGGCGCTGATCATCGATGGCGACAGCGCACTCTTCGTTAGCGACGATCAACTTAACCTGGGGCCATGCACCAAAGCCCTTCCCATCGCGGCAGCTCATTAAGTCCTGAGCAGGGTCCGGCGAACGAAGATTATGGACGGGCCATTTGGCCGTAGACGGCGGGTCCGCTTCTAGACAACGAAAGTGCTAAACTAACCTTCGTTCAGCCGTGGTCAGCAAGGTCCCCACTGGGCCTCACTCGCGGCGATAGCTTCCGACAGACTGTCAAACCGGCGCGCCATAGCGAGGTGTGCTTCACGAGCCTCTGGATGGACAGCCAGCTTCGCAGCCTCGTGTTCCTGTCGAGCGCGACGGAAGAAATAGGTCGAATCCGATTCCATCCACATGCGGAACACCTCAAGCGTTTTGCTGACAGGATTTAAGAACAGTCCTGTGACGCTTGGGTTTCGCGGCACTCAAGGGTTACTCTCCGGCCGGAAGTCGAAGCGCGGCGTTACCCGACCGCGATCCACACCGAATGATGGTTGATCGATCTTTACGCCGAGATCTTGAAGAGGTGACCAACCGCGGTCGTAATCGCAAGTGCGAGGCCTCCGAGCAGTAAGATGCGGAGAGCTCCTCGAAGGACGGGCGCGCTTCCCGGGTACGCCCCCAGTGCTCCTAGGACGACAAGCGCAATCAACGATGTGCAGATAATCGCATAGAGCACGGATGCTCCCGGAACCACTAGCGCAATAATCAGCGGGATTGCTCCGAAAGGGTGTCCGCGATCGGAAGGTAGCCGCGCCGAATAATATCTCCAAAGGGTGTGCAGCTGCCATCAAATTACCGGCGACGAGCTCATTTCGATAGGTCTGCACATCGGCATTTTAGCCGCCATTCTTCGTCCCTCGACCGTCGCTGAATCAAAGATTGCATCATCCAGCAATCCAGTATGTCTGATGCGCTCCAGTGTGTTTGTAGCGATGAGACGCATGAGTGCGTCCTGGTGAACGGCGCTGGCAAGAACGACCCGATCCTGTGCTTCTTCCGCATTTCCATAAGATCGCGAAGCGCCGCTGAGGCTCGCGAGGATTCCCCAGTCCGACCACTCGACCTTCGCGTCGTCGTAGATGTCGATCGCTGACATCGCGATGCGCGAATATAAAATGGCCTGTTCGTGGGCGACGTGCGTGATCGCCTGCGACGTGACCATCGCGTCATACGTATCGATTTGCCAAGGACGAGCTTCGACCTGCGGGATTGGACCGATGCTCGGCAGACGATGGGTGACGGCTGACCGATCGATTAGCTGGCGAAGCTCCGCAGCTCTCGCGCTGATGCACGGCGCATATGCGTCGATCTCGGCCGTGTACGTAACAAACCGCCGAAAGTTGTCCTTGAGTGATTGTTCGCCGTGCCGAACCTGCGCTCGATCGTGCACTGACTCGACAAGCTGTTCGGCGCTCAGCGCAATGAGAACGCCGACGACAATGATTCCAATTTCACCGACCAACGCCCGCCAGCCATGCAACGGTTTAGGCAGATGGATGTGCATGGCGATTGCCCCCCGGACGGCGAGAGCTTATCAGAAGGGCAGATGTCCGCAATCGCTCGAACACTGCCGCTACGGTAATGGTAGCAATGGGTCGATTGTGTTGAAAAACTCCCGCTTGAACTCGTGACTCTGGTCTGATTCAGCATTCGCATTGCAGCGGGAGAGATGCTGATGATGGGTGAGCGGACGGTTGCTCAGGAGCAGCTGTTCTACGAGTTCAGTCTCGAGCGGCATGTTCCTGCAGATCACCTGCTGCGGGCGATCGATCGGTTCGTGGATCTGTCGAGCATCCGTGAGCATCTACGCCCCTTCTACAGCGACACCGGTCGACCCTCGATCGATCCCGAGTTGATGATCCGTATGCTGATCATCGGATACACCCACGGCATCCGTTCAGAGCGCCGGCTGTGCGACGAAGTACATCTCAACCTCGCGTACCGGTGGTTCTGCCGCCTGGGTCTCGACGGTGCTGTTCCCGATCACTCGACCTTCTCGAAGAACCGCCACGGCCGCTTCCGTGACAGCGACCTGCTGCGCCGTTTGTTCGAGCAGACCGTCGAACGCTGCCTTGCAGAAGGTCTGGTTGGCGGTGAAGGCTTTGCGGTTGATGGCAGCTTGATCCGCGCCGATGCGAACCGCCAGCGCGGGCACACCGAGCCGCCATCCGATGCCTCGAGCCGTGCCGTTCGCGAGTATCTCGACCTGCTCGATGATGCTGCGTTCGGAGGGGCAACACCGGTTGCTCCGAAGGCCATCTCGCCGACTGATCCGGCAGCACGTTGGACTGCGCAGCACGGCGGTGCTGCCGAGTTCTGCTACCAGACCAACTACCTGATCGATCTTGATCACGGCGTCATCGTCGATGTCGAAGCGACCACCGCCGTTCGCCAGGCGGAAGTGACTGCAGCAAAGCGGATGATCGAACGTGCGCACGACCGCTTTGGCCTTTGGCCGGAGAGGCTTGCCGCAGACACCGGCTACGGCTCCGCCGAGATGCTCGCCTGGCTAGTGCACGAGAAGAGCATCGAGCCGCATGTTCCGGTGTTCGACAGGTCTGCGCGCAAAGATGGCGTCTTCAGTCGTGATGAGTTCCGCTACGATGCGAAGCGCGACATCGTTCGCTGTCCTGGCGGCAAGCCGATGCACACCAGCGGTACTGCGGTGAACGGCGGCACGACCCTGTTTTACCGCGCCAGCAAGTACGACTGCAGCAGCTGCGCGCTCAAGCCTCGCTGCTGTCCGAAGGAACCGCAGCGCAGGATCCCGCGCTCGATCCACGAAGGCGCTCGCGATCTCGCGCGTGACCTCTCCAAGACCGATGCCTGGCTGATCTCACGGCGCGAGCGTAAGAAGGTCGAGATGCTGTTCGCGCACTTAAAACGCATCCTCAAGCTCGACCGACTGCGACTACGTGGTCCCTGCGGTGCACGCGACGAGTTCCACTTGGCCGCGGCGGCCCAGAACCTGCGCAAGATGGCCAAGCTCGTCGGACCCCGGCAACTAGCGACGGCCTAAGAGGAGATCGGGTGCCGCGCGCCTGATCGAGGAGCAATGTCTGCTGCTACTACAAGCGGACTTTTTCAACAGTATCGGTCGGAAGCGGACCTTAGCCTACAGGATGAACGAGTGTCCGCTTGAGCGGCCTGACGAGCCCCCACCAATGACAGCGATGGGCGCTTTCAGACATTCCCGCCGATACTGAATAGACGACCGCTTTCGCGTCAGGCGATCACGCTTCGAGACGCCCTGAATTGGCGCATGCTGACCTTTCCTACCCTGGGTCTCAGCATTGCAGGATTCAGTAGGACCGCTTTCGGTTTAGTGGCCGACAATGCTGCCGTCTTTCTTAGCGGATGGTGACCACATCCACTCCGGCCGCGCCGGCGATCCTCTTCCAACCGTTGTCGGCCGTCCAAGCGGACAAACTTTTTTGCTTGGCAAGCGCGAGGCAGAAACGATCGCCTAGCGATAGACCGGCCTGTGCGGTCGGTCTCCGCAGCAGGCCGGCCAGCCGCGCAAGTTCCTTGTCCGCTGGAACCAACTCAATTGGAAGAGGATCGAGCATTGCGTCAATGTCGCGCTCATCCATGCCCGCGTAGATGAAATAGCTCACGACCTCAGCATAATTGAACACGCTCATGCGTGCACCGGCGATCGCCTCAGCGACTCTTTTTGCGCCAGGCTCCTCACGCAGCATCGCTATCAACGCCGATGCGTCGAGGACGAAGTTAGTCACTCGCCGTTGTCCGCTTTTCGATGGGCGAGGAATCCGCTGACTGATACGCGCTTGCCGCCGTCGGCGAACCGTTTCGCGATAGCCTGAGCATGGGCGACAGCCTGCGCGGCCGTGCGAAGCACAACGCCGTTCTCGGTCTCTTCGAGGAAGACCGCTCCGCCCTCCACCAATCCCAGCCGTTTGCGTAGATCGGCCGGGAGGCTCATTCGGCCTTGCGGGGTAACGTTAACCTGAATCGTCATTCCGCGCTCCAAATGACCCTAAGTGCTACCTGCGGATTATGTAGTCATTTCTCGAGAATTAGACAATCGTAGCATTATGTGGCCTGCATCCACTGTTCTGCCACGCAGATCTCCACATGTCCTAAATGTTACTCGCAATGCACTCTCCCGGTAAACGGGATTCATGTCACCAAATTCGCCTTTCAGGTGCAGTTGATGAGACGGTGCCGAGGGTCGCAAGGGGCACTGGCAGCGTGGAGGCGAGCCGAGCAACACCAGCTCACCCGGAAAGCCTACACTTCAGTCGCCTCGGCCAACGTTAGCGCGTCTTCAACCTCCACTCCCAAGTGACAGTGGCTTCGATCTTCGAGTGCCCGAGCAATATCTGCACAGCACGCAGATTACCGGTTTGCTTGTAGATCAGCGCAGCCTTCGTGCGACGAAGCGAGTGGGCGCCGTACTCCTCTTTGCGAAGCCCGATTCCTCGGACCCATTCTTCGACCAGCCTCGCATATTGTCGCGTGCTCAGGTGCCCCATTCGATCAACTCGGCTCGGAAACGCGAAGTTTTAAATTGCGCCACCGCGACGTTCCAGCCATGCCAACAAGCTCGAACGCGCAGGTTCTAAAAGCTCAAACTGACCTGGCCTCTTCGTTTTCTGCTGGATGACCATCGCACGGTTTCGCACGCGACCACCCGATACGAGATCGCCAATCCGAACCTTGACCAGATCGCAGCCGCTCAGTTTACTGTCGATCGCGGGCACGATCCCGCACCCGATGCTCCCGAGCGAGCATGAAGCGGATCTCCCAAATCTCCTTTGGTTCAGCGGCCGCTTGGCCCCAAGCTTCTTTCCTGCATTCCACGCAGGACGTTGTTCAACAGGGTCGTATGACGAGTGTCCCATCGTCGTTCTTAGTTTGCCGGGATTGGCCTACGGAAAAACGATCTTCGGTGAGCAGTTCTGACCGATGTGTCCGCTCTGCGGCGTACCCGCGTCAGTTCAGACATTAGTTTAGGGATTGGCTGACCGTCCGGGAGCGACCCCTTGCGGACGTTCCTAATCGATGATTGGAAATGTCTATGAGCGTTCATGGAAGCTGCCACTGCGGCAATGTTCGGATAGAAGTGCCAAGCAAGCCCGTTTGGGTCGCAGAATGTAACTGTTCGCTCTGTCGCCGGACTGCATGGCGATTAGCCTATTTTCCGCCGGACCAGGTAAACGTCTCAGGTGAGACGACAGCCTATGTCTGGGGTGATCGAATGATCGGCATTCACCACTGCCCGGTATGCGGCTGTGGCACACACTGGGAGACTCTTGGCGAGGACTTCGGCAAGATGGGTATCAATGCGCGTCTGCTGGACGATTTCGATGAAAGCACCGTCGAGGTCAGAAAATTCGACAATGCCGGGTAATTGGTCGCCGCGCTGACCGTCCACTTTCCACGGTGGACTCAAGGCTCGCCGAACGGCAAGTTACTGACGCGATTGGCGGCCTCTCGCGTTGTATTCAGGGGGAGGCAGACGGAGCGTGAAGCGGGCGAAGCGTTGGGAATTGCCTTGAGCCTCAGCTTATCAGCGCCCGTGATGATCTCGCTGCTGATTAGCGCTACACGCCAAGCCCGGTAGCGGGCATCTTGGACCGCCTCGTTGAGGTCCGTAAGCGTGGAGCCGTCCACGCCGTGAAGACGCTCAAGCATCCGTAGCCTTGCCCAGTCGGTTTGCTCCATCCCCATCTCGTTCTGAATGTCGCGCATCAGGGCGTAGATGAATCCATATTCTGCCAGCTCGCGCCGATCGATGAGTGCAGCATGACCGGCCTGTGATTCAGCCTCCCACCGCGATTCCTGAAGAGTCCAATACTGCGGCCGCCCGATCCAGATCGGTCCTGTAAGCGTTGGCCGCGTATCTGCCGCATCGAGCAGCCGTTCGACCTCCGAGATCCGCGCGTCGATACACGATCTGATCTCTAGTCGAGATTGAAGCCGTCCAATATTGTAGGCCAGTTCGCTTCTTATTATCTCGTTGGCCTGAGCCGCTTCATTTCTTTGGTGTATCCCTTCAACGAGCTGCTCCGCGCTCAACGCGATGAGCACGCCGAACACAATGATTCCCACCTCGCCGACGAAGGCGCGCCAGCCGTGCATTGGCTTTGGAAGATGGAAGTGCATCGGCCTGCCCCCAGCGGTTACCTAAGCGTAACAGACGGGCTAATGTCTGCAATGTGCCACGGCGGGGGGAGCGATGAGCGTCTTCGAATATGTATTCTCGCTCTATTCGCTGCTTTTGGGCCTCGCGCTGGCGCATCTTCTCAGCGGTCTCGCGAAGGTGGTCGAAGCCCGCGATAAGGTTCGGCTCGGTTGGCCGACGGCTTTGCTCGCACTTCAAATGATGCTCACCCTGGCGATTTTCTGGGAGATCGCCTGGCGGGCGCGGAATGCGGTTCCAGACAACAGTGCAGCGCTCTTTGCATCCCTGATCATTTGCGGGCTGCTGTACTTCGGCGCGGTGCTCATAATCCCCAGCGATGCCGTCGACCGCAAAGATCTCGATGCTCACTTCTTCAAAGAGAAAAGCACCGTCCTCGGCTGCATCTTCCTTGCAAATCTTCTGGCGTACGGCTGGCGCTACGCGCTGATGGGTCGGGTGTCATTGGCTTATTTCAGCTGGGCGGACTGGGTGGAGCTCGGTGCTTTCCTGGCTGCCTGCGCGGCCGGAATATTCGTGAAGGCACGAAAGCCGATGATCGCAATCCTAACGATCATGATCTTGCTGTGCCTCAGCGATCCGGTGGCAACGCTCCTCGAAAAGTAACGACGGCCAGTGTCTGCAATGGTGAAGGATATCGGGCACCGCAGGTGTACGATATCCTCCCATGCAGGAAGCCGCGGACATGCGGGATGCGCCAGCGCAAGCACCATTGCCGCGAAGCGGCTTCGTGCATGGGCGCGTTTCGGCCGTTACCGGCTCAGCCGCACGGAAATTACCCAATGATATCAGTGCCTCACGTCCGTTCATCAAACCTACACCGCCACTTCTGACCGAGTAATGTGGCTTGTCAGCTCTGGGTGATCACCACGCGACGCAGTATCTCAAAGCATTCGGGATCGAGCGCGGTACCGACGGAGCCCTCCATGATCTCGAGTGCACCGAGTACCGGCAACGCCGACCGGTATGGTCGATCGGCGGTCAGCGCGTCGTAGAAGTCACACGCCGTGATGATCCGCGTTTCTTGAGCAATCTCCATTCCCGCAAGACTCCTCGGGTAGCCGCCGCCGTCGAGGCGTTCGTGGTGTGCAGCGGCAATGTTCGCGATGTCCTCGAACGCCTGAATTCGCCCCAGTATCGCGCGCGTGTGCTCGGCATGCTTGCGCATCTCGACCCACTCGTCGTCGTCGAGCCGCGAGGGCTTCTCCAGGATCGTGCTCGACACACCGAGCTTTCCCACATCGTGGAGGAAGGCTGCGCGCCGAAGCCAGCGAACCCGTTCTGGTCCAAGGTTCATCTGCTCGCCCAAAGCAGCAGCGAGCTCGGCTACCCGCGCGGAGTGTCCTGCCGTGAACGGACTCTTCGCGTCGATGACCTGGCCGAACGCTGCAGCGATCGTGTCGAGATAGTCGTCATCGACGAGAATGTCCTCATCGGCAGGGGCTGCCGCCAACACCCTTGCGTGGAGGAGTGGCGATTCCAGCGCAATCCAGAATGCGGTATCGCGCGCGATAGTCGCGAACGCGGCGGCGAGTTGCGGATCAAACCACTGCCCACTGCGGCGTTGCACTTCGTCCACGGCCGCGTCGGCACCAGCGTGGGCGTGGAAGACATCGACGACCTGCGCAAGAAGCGCGATCCGGGAGTAGACCGGAATGGCATCGCCTTTTATCCCCGAGGGCCGACCTGACCCATCCCAATGCTCGTCGAGGCTGTAAATTCCCGAGCAGACCGCTTCCGGAAATCGCAAGGCACGAGCAATGTCCGAGCCGCGAGTACAGCGAGACCGGATCATCTCGTCGACTATCCGGCTACCGTTTGCGAGGATGTTGCCGATTGCGGCCGCACGCCGATGCAGGGGCCTGCCTCGGGCGGTCCGGCTGAAAACGAAGTGAAGCGTTGCGGCGAGACTGGTTCCGACCGTCTTGTAGCCCTGCTTGAACGCTCGATCGTCAGCCTCGTAGAGTTCGCAAATGCGCGCCGCATTGCTGCTGCAACCAAGGTCCTTGAGGAGTACCGTGTAATAGAGCTGCGCAAGCTCGGCGCGCGACAGGCCAATCGCGGCACCAAGCCGTTGCCCGATGAAGCAGCACCGAATGCTATGCCCCTCCGGCTGGCCTTCTGTAATGTCGAGGGCATAACTGAACGCCGCGAGCAGCTCAGCGCGTCGAACAGTCCCGGCGCGGATAACTTGGTGCAGCATTCGACGGCAACGTTAACCTCTTGAAGTTAACGGATCGTACCTTGCGTGGCGGCTTTCTTTCCCGAGCCCGGCCGGGGCCTTGCCAATTTAGCGGACGGGATATCGGACTTCCGAGAGCACAGCGTTCGTTTCGGGCGATGCGAATTCTCAGGAAACCTTCAGTCAGTTAAAGTGGAACGCGTTGGATGAGCCAAAGTGGACCGTCACGCCACTTCACGGGCACAGTCTTAACATTAAGCGTCATATTGAACTCGGCAGCTGGCAGCTCACGATCGGCAAAGACTATGACGGATTCAGTTGCTAGTGAGTGAAGCAGATCGCCATTCGTACCGGACGCGCCGTCAGCATGACCGATATGGCGACCAGATCCTCAATAGTGCTACCGAAATAATCGGAATGGAACTTACCGTCTTCCGCATTAATTCCGCCATTGCACGCTCAACACCCCAGGCTGACCATATTGAGCCTCGCCAGCGATTAGATTTCTACACTTGTTCGTCCTTCACATCGTGATAGCTTTGCCAGGCGCTCGGAGCTCGAACGGGCGCGTGACAAACGGGGGCTCGAGTCGGTTTCTTGGAGGCGCGCGTCTGTAGCGCTGCCGGGCAACTCCTTCTGCGTCGCCTGAACTGCGTGGAGTTGCGACATGTCCGATGTTCCAGGCGATCCATCTACGACAGCCATCGTGTCCGTTGGCAGCACGACCCCGGGCGCGATCGACACGCTCGGCGACCATGACTGGTATGCGGTCACTCTCGCCTATGGACAGTCGATCACCATCACGGTCGCAGGAGACTACAATCTCGACACCTACCTCAACGTTTATGATCCGACGGGTACGACGGTCCTCGCTTCGAACAACGATATTGGAACCGGCGGCAATACCGATTCACGGCTGACCTTCACGCCAACGGCGGCGGGCACCTATTATATTGATGTCGGCGCCTACAATGATCATTCGACCGGCGCGTACGACCTGTTCGTCGAGCCGCCATCGCTGTCGGTGTGGAGCTACGACCAGATCGCCACGCAGCTGACGAACTACTTCTGGGGGGGCGACGTCCACCACTGGGCCGTGACTCAGGGCGGTACGCTCACCGTCGATATCCACACGCTTGCGCCAAATGAACAGACGCTCGCTCTGGCGGCGCTCCAGGATTGGACGGACGTTACCGGCATCCATTTCCAACAGGTCACTAGCGGTGCCCAGATCAGCTTCACCGACGCCGAGGATCCAAGCGGCCCAATCGCGCAAACCGAAGCGGCTTGGTCGAACGGAATTATGAGCTCCGCTAACATCCAGATCTCGAAGTCGTGGATCACTGCAAACGGTAGCGGCCTGGATAGTTACAGCTTCCAAACGTACGTACATGAAATCGGCCACGCCCTCGGACTCGGCCATGCGGGCGAATATAATTTCGACGCGACGTTCACGACCGACGCCTTGTATGCGAACGACGCCTGGTCGACGACGGTGATGTCGTACTTTTCGCAGCACGACGACTATTACTTCAACAACCAGGGCTTCTCGGAAGATTATGTTCTGACGCCGATGATCGGCGATCTGCTCGCGGTCCAGCAGCTGTACGGCGCAGCGACCGACACCCGCACCGGCGACACGACCTATGGGTACAACAGCAACGCCGACAATCCGGTGTTCAATGCTTCGCTCTACCCGCACGCAGCCTATCTCATTTACGACAATGGCGGGACGGATACGCTGGATTATTCGGGCGCGACGGCGAACCAGCTGATCGACCTCAATCCGGAGACATTTTCCAACGTCAACGGCCAGACCGGTAACGTGATGATCGCGCCCGGTGTGGTGATCGAAAACGCAATCGGCGGCAGCGGCGATGACACGATCATCCAGAACGCTGCCAACAACGTGCTGAACGGGGGCGCCGGCAACGACACCTTGTCTTACGAAACCGCAACCGCCGGGGTGAGCGTCAACCTTAGCTTGACGACGGCGCAGAATACCGGGGGCGCGGGAACAGACACCATCACCGGCTTCGAGAATCTGGTCGGGTCGGCTTTCAACGATATGCTGACGGGTGGGCCAACGACCGTCTCCATTTCCGGTGGCGCCGGCGATGACATCATCAATGCGGGCACGGCGAACCCGACCGCAAGGCTCACTTTGTCGGGCGGCGACGGCAACGATACGTTCCTCATCGGAACGGACACCGGACCGTTTGTCATCGATGGAGGAACCGGCTTCAACACGGTCGACGGCAGCAACGCCGCTGGAGGCCTCCTGCTGAGCACGAACTACGAAGCGCCGGGCGGTGTCGATATTCTCGGGAACATCCAGAAAATCATCGGTTCCAATTACGCGGATACCCTGATCGGTGGTTCGGGCGCGATCCTGCTCGGTGGCGGCGGCAATGATTCGCTGACGAGTTTCCAGGGAAATGCCCAGCTTGCGGGCGGCGCCGGCAACGACACCTACTACGTCACCGGCACAACCGACCAGATCACTGAAAACCCGGGCGAAGGCACGGACACAGTCAACGCGGCGGGGAATTACACGCTGGGCGCAAACCTCGAGAACCTGACGCTCCACGAATATATCCCGTGGGACCCTTACGCCGGTGCTAGCGTTACGCCGATGCCGTCAGAGGACTGGACCGCGACCGGCAACGATCTCGCAAACGTGATCACCGGAAATCTCGGCAAAGACGTACTAAATGGCCTCGGCGGCGCAGACACGCTCATCGGCCTTGGCGGTGCCGACACGCTGACTGGCGGCGCTGGAAACGATACGTTCATGGACACGACGGCGGATTACAGCGGTGACACGATCACCGACTTCTCGCGCGGCGACCGAATCGTATTCACGGACGCGACCCTTGCTAATTTCACTTATCGACTATCGGGCGACCAGTTGAGTTACACCGGTGGCTCTCTGACATTGGCAAACCTTCATAACGCCTCGATTGCCGCGAGTGCCGCGCCTGAAGGGGGAGTCCAAATCACCTTCTCGGGCCCTCCGATTGTTATTTCAGCCGGCGCGCCAGTCTCTCTAGCTGCGCCAGGCAACTTCTCCCAAAGCGCTGAGACTGCGGTTGCCCATGTCGTAACGAGCGAAACGGTGCACCAATCACAGAACTACCCCTTCGATCGCGTCGGCTGGCAAACGTACATCTCGGATCATCACGTCGACGGCTGGACGCTAGAGCACCCAATTATGATCGATCAGTTCAATCTGCTCTAGCCTGAGCGAAATCTCAGGCCAGGAGACTGGCGAATTCAAAAATTGACCTCAAGGCGAGTACCGACTGTGAGAGCGTTTGGGATCGACTTCTCGGCATTCGGGTGGACGAAGTACTGAACGTCCGGCGACACCGTAAGACCGTTTGTCACTGCGATCCGGTACGTTCCCTCCACCACCCATTCTGCATTCTGCATCGGATCTCCAAGGAGGCGTTGTGCAGTCGCCAGCTTATTGCTGATGTGCGCGTGCGCGACCATGACCCCGGCAACGTCGTCGGTTCTTCCAGGGATCAGCCCCTGATCGCGGACCGCCGCGAATGCAAAGCGACTGATCTTCGAGGTCTCCCTGTCGGATCCGACAAAGCCGCCAAGAACAACCAGGCCGTTCTCTGGCCCGCTGCCATTGCGCTGCAGCATCTGGTCGCCGAGAAGGTAGAAGGAATGGCGCCCGCGGTGCGTTGCGGGAGGCCTGCCGCTCATAGGATAGGGAACACCGTTTACGTCGTAGAGATTGTCCTTGTACGGCGATGTGTCGGTCGTGAAGCCGAGCTTGTAGTGACCGTTGAGTTCATCGGGGCCAAAGCTGGGCTGCCAGCCGACCTCGAGCGGGAAGTATGTTCCGGTCGTTCCGGACCAGCCCCAGTCGAGACCATATTTGCCACCATATTTTGGCCGCACCTGGTAGACCCCGCCTTGCGCATAAAGCCTTGAGCCCGATGCAACGCGCAGGCGTGCCCCCCATGTCGAGTTGGGGAACGCTGTGAACCCGCGCTTGGCTGGAAGCGAATGCGGATAACCGCACAGCGCAGTGTCCATGAACTCGCAATAATAAGGTGACGTCCCAAAATCATTGCCCACGGGCAGGCGTCCGGCGGCGACGTCAATCCTGTCGTTGTCTGACTTCCAGTCAGCGAACGCCTGAACGAGGTGTACGGCTGCGTGGTTGGTGCCCCCATACATCGGCTGCACTTGCAAGAGCTGGTCACCAATCCGCTGCGACACGTTCTTTCCCGCGCGGTTCACGAAAGTCACTGTTGAAGTGAGGCCCTTGATGCCAGCGATCTTCTGCCAGTCCGCGTCGACGTTGAGCTCGACCTGCTGCGCATAATCGGTTCCGCGTCGCTTTCCGCCGGACACGGCGGCGGCAAGATCACCCTCATATTTTAAAGTCAGCGCGACACCCTTCTGCGCAAGGCCCTTGTTCCAGCCGCGGAGCAGGTACTTGGGCTCGGGTGCATCGGCCTTGGGTTTCGCCGGCTTGCCTGCCGCGACATGACTCGATGGCGGCTGCTTTAGTTGTGCCGAATTCGAGCCTGCCTTCTTGGACTCACCACTCTGGCTCGCCTTCGCGCATGCTGCGCCCGGGTAGCTGACCCCGAGGACGACTGAGATGAGTGTTCGAGCAGCGTACCGCATGAGCCGCGCAACGAGAGTGAACATTTCCGTTTCCGAAAATTGATCTTGGGCAGCCCCGCAAATTTACAGCCTAAAGGCACAGATCAGCGTACGCCTCTTCGGCAGCGGCCGAAAAAATCTTAAAAGTTGATCCTGGTCAAATTCATTAAGCGTTGTTGTTGACCGGTGTGCCCCACGTTAACGACTCCCTTGCGGGGTGGCGCGCCACGAAAAGGTGCGCTGCATGAACGAACGAAACAATACCGGAACCTTGGGGCCGCGCGGTATCGCCGTTGCGCTCGCCGTTGCGCTCATCTTTCCGGCTGTCGCGGGCTACGCGGCGTACGACATTTATTCAGGCGGGAGCAGCGCCGCTCAACCCGTCCATTCGTTCACCGGCGCGAACGCGAACTTTGCGCCTAATGACCCGCCTGGCGAATGGCGAAGCGAAGCGCGCGACTATGCGAACACGCGTTTCAGTCCGCTCAACCAGATCAATCGCTCAAACGTCTCCCGCCTCAAGGTCGCATGGACGTTCGCCGATGGTACACTTTACGGCCATGAGGGCGCCCCGCTTGTCGTCGGCGATACGATGTATTTGGTTTCTCCCTATCCCAACGTTGCCTACGCGCTCGACCTCTCAAAGCCCGGCGCGCCCATGAAATGGGCCTATGATGCGAAAACGTCGCCGCTCGCAGTCGGCAAGGCGTGTTGTGACGCCGTCCTGCGCGGCTGGGCGTACGGGAACGGCAAGCTCATTTTCAATACGCTCGATGACCATGTCGTCGCCGTCGACGCCAAGACGGGCAAGGAACTTTGGCGGACAAAGATGGACAATGTCGAAAATGGCGTGACCATGACGATGGCCGCGTTCATTGCCGGCAACAAGGTCTTCGTCGGCAATTCCGGCGGCGAGATGGGGGTGACGGGCTGGCTTGCAGCGCTTGATCTCAACAGCGGAAAGGAGCTCTGGCGAGCTTATGCCACGGGCACCGATTCCGACGTCAAGCTCGGTCCGGACTTCCAGCCCTTCTACGCTTGGATGCGGGGCAAAAATCTTGGCATCAGCACCTGGCCCAAGGGTATGTACAAGACAGGAGCGGGATCGGCCTGGGGGTTCATATCCTATGACCCCTCGTCCAACTCCATTTATTACGGCACCAGCAATCCGGGTCCGAGGGTGCCCGCGCAGCGCCCTGGCGACAACCTCTTCACCAGCACCGTCTTCGCACGCAATGCCGACAACGGAATGGCCAAATGGGCGTATCAATATACGCCGCACGACGAGTGGGACTATGACGGCGTCAACGAGCATATGCTCCTCAACATCCCTTGGCAGGGACAGCGACGCGACGTGCTCGTTCACTTTGATCGCAACGGCTACGCGTACACGATCGACCGACGGACGGGCCAAGTGCTCGTCGCAGCGCAATATGCCTACGAGAACTGGTCACCCGGCATCGACATGCAAAGTGGGCGGCCGATCGTCAATCCGGCCATGGAGCCCAAGCCAGGGCAAACACTGAAGCGCGTTTGTCCGCCGGACATTGGAACCAAGGACTGGCAGCCATCGGCGTTCAGCCCCAGAACCGGACTTGTCTACACGGGCATCTTCAACATCTGCATGGACCTTACGGACCACGTCGTCTCGTACATCGCGGGAACACCCTACGACGGCATGGAGATGAAACGCTACGCGGCATCGGGCGGTAACTGGGGCGGATTTATTGCCTGGGACCCGGTCCATGGCCGTAAGCTCTGGCAGATCCCGGAGAAATTCATGGTCATGAGCGGCACGCTTGCGACCGCCGGTGACGTGGTCTTCTACGGCACTGTCGATGGATGGTTCAGGGCCGTCGACGCATGGACGGGCAAAGTACTTTGGTCGCAGAAGCTCTCGTCCGGAGTGATTGGCCAGCCAATCACCTTCGCTGGCCCCGACGGCCGCCAGTATGTGGCCGTCTATACCGGCGTCGGTGGCGCCGCGATGGTGTCCGCGGACGAGCCTGGCTTTCCCTCAAGAGGAGGGACTCTCTATGTCTTCTCGATCGATGGCCAGTCCCCGTCGAGCGCGCCGGGAATGCTGGTGACCGACGCGAAGGCTTCCGCAAGCCAGCCTGACGAGACCCAGAAAGGGAGGCACTAGGATGGACAGCCTCTCGCGGACCATCGTCGTCGGGATCGCCGCCGCAGTGATCGCTGGAGCTGCGACGGCCTGGATCGTCGGGACGGGCGGCTACGGCGTCCATCCGGCAAGCGTCGACGCGCGAAGTGCCCTACCGCCTGAAGGAATCGCGGCCCGCGTTCCGCTTGGCGATCTCGCGGGCGCCGCACAGACGAACCTTCCCGACAGCATGACCAATCCACTCGAACAGGATGCGGGTGCAGTGGAGGAGGGCCACCGCCTCTTCGACAAGATGAACTGCGCTGGATGTCATGGTTACACGGCCAAGGGAGGCATGGGGCCGGACCTCACCGACGCGCACTGGCGGTACGGGGGCACGCCGGTCCAGATCTTCAAATCCATTTATGAAGGTCGGCCTCAGGGAATGCCCGCATGGGGCCGAGCACTCCCGCAACGTTCGATCTGGGAACTAACCAGATATATTGAATCGCTCGGCGGCAGCTTCCCACCAACGGCTTATCATGCCGGACTGCAGGGAGATCTCGCTGACCAGGGTTCGCCCTCGGGCACGAGTAAGGCCCATCGCGGCGATGGCAATGCGACCCCACAATCGAAGCAGGAACAGTCCATCACTCCTGGCCAATCGACAGGACGCTGATGCGCGCGCGGCTGACGATCTTCGCTTTCCTCGCACTCACTGGCTGTTCGTCGCTGCCGCTGTCCTATCTCGATTCCGATGCGCCGATCGGCGGACGGATCGCTCAGCTCGGATGGGGAATGCTTGCGATCTCCTGCGCCGTTGTGGTGATTATCACCGCGCTCGTGATCATCGCGTCACTTGGCGGGGGCCGCGACGGCGCACCTGGCGAACTCGCGGTTCGCCGCGACGCTGGCGGGATGCGCTGGATTTACATTGGTGTCGGCATCTCGAGCGTCGTTCTTGCAATTTCGGCAATCTGGACCTTGATGACGCTGCGGGCGGTCGCGGAGCCTTCCGCTAAAACTGCACCGCTGACGATCGGTATCGACGCACACCAATGGTGGTGGGAAGCTGATTACCGGCCAGAAGATCCGGCCGACCATTTCGCGACGGCCAACGAGATCCATATACCGATCGATGTACCTGTTCGGATCGAGCTCAGGTCCAGCGACGTAATCCATAGTTTCTGGGTGCCCAAGCTCGCCGGGAAAACCGACGTCATTCCCGGCCGCGTCAACTCGATCTGGATCGAGGCCACCAAGCCCGGCATCTATCGCGGCCAGTGCGCGGAATATTGCGGCGCCGAGCACGCGCTCATGAGCTTCAGAATTATCGCTGAGCCGGTCAGTCAATACAAGAACTGGCAACAGGCGGAACTCGCCGGTGCATCGCTCAACGACGCGGCTGCACAGCGCGGCTACCCCGTTTTCGCGGCCCACTGCGGTTCGTGTCACGCAATCCGCGGAACGCAGTCCGGCGGCGTCTACGGGCCCGATCTCACTGACCTCGGCGCACGCCGGACGCTCGCTGCCGGTGTACTCCAGAACAACCCCAATGAGCTCGCTTACTGGATCCGGCATGCACAAGAAGTGAAGCCTGGCGCGCGGATGCCGGACGTCGAGGTACCCGACAATGAGCTTCAACCGCTCGTTACTTTCCTGGAGCAGCATTGATGGCAAGCGTTCCTGCGCCCGGCCCTTCACGCGACGAACTCGCGAGGATTTGGGAAACCGCGCCTGGGGCATACGGTTGGTTCGCGACCGTCGATCACAAGAAGATCGGCATACGCTACATGGTGACGAGCCTCGTCTTCATGCTGCTTGGTGGCATCGAAGCGCTGACCATGCGCGTGCAGCTCGCGCAGCCTTCCTTGCGGCTGCTCGCTCCCGAGCAATACGACCAGCTCTTCTCGATGCACGGCGTGACGATGATCTTCCTCTACGCCTTGCCGGTGCTCTCGGGCTTCAGCAACTACCTTTGGCCGCTGATGCTGGGATCCCGGGACATGGCATTCCCGCGCGTGAACGCCCTCTCCTACTGGCTGTACCTCTTCAGCGGCATCTTCATCTATATCGGCATTCCTCTCGGCCAGGCACCCAACGCAGGCTGGTTCGATTACGTGCCCTACGCAGCGAAGCAGTTTAATCCCGGTCTCAACATCGACATCTTCGCACTGGGGCTCATTTTCCTTGGAATCTCGACCGTTGTCGGGTCCGCCAATTTTGTTGTCACGCTCCTGCGCACGCGCGCGCCCGGCATGTCGATCAACCGAATGCCGATCCTCGTCTGGGGAACGATGACCGCTTCCGTCGCGAACATCTTCGCTGTTCCTTCGGTGAGCCTCGCCTGCTTCATGCTATGGATGGATCGCAATTTCGGCACGAGCTTCTTTGACGTTAAGGGCGGCGGCCAGCCGCTCCTCTGGCAGCACCTGTTCTGGGCGTTCGGTCACCCGTGGGTCTATGCACTGGTGCTTCCCTCGATGGGCATTGTTTCGGACGCCCTGCCGGTATTCTGCCGCAGGCCGCTCGTCGGCTATACGGCAGTTGCACTTGCGACAGTGACGACGATGGTGATCGGCTTTGGCGTCTGGGTGCACCACATGTTTGCGACGGGCCTGCCGACGATGGCCATTTCCTTCTTCAGTGCGGCGAGCATCGTCATCGCGATTCCCAGCGCCATCGCGGTGTTCGCGTGGATCGCAACAATCTGGACTGGTCGACCGGTGTTCCGGACACCTTTCCTGTTTTTTGCAGGTTTCATCATCCTGTTCGTTATCGGTGGTGTCTCCGGCTTCATGACGGCGTCGGCGGCGCTCGACTGGCAACTCACGGACACTTACTTCATAGTCGCCCACCTCCACTACGTGCTGCTCGGCATCAATCTCTTTCCGGTCTTTGGCGGCCTTTTCTACTGGTTCCCCAAGTTCAGCGGCAGGATGATGAACGAGCGGCTCGGCCGGTGGTCGTTTTGGATCATGTTCATCAGCTTCAACCTCGCCTTCTTCCCGATGCACATCATTGGGCTCGAAGGCATGCCGCGACGGATCTACACCTATCCTGCAGATCTCGGGGTCGGCGGCTGGAACCTGCTGATCTCGATCAGCGCCTTTGTATTCGGCTTTGGAATCCTCCTTTTTTTCTACAATCTTGTTCGAAGCCTCTCGGTCGGCGAGCACGCAGGCGCCAACCCCTGGGACGCGCCCACCCTCGAATGGTCCGTACCCTCCCCGCCCCCGCCACAGAATTTCGACATCATCCCGATTGTTGCCAGTCGCAATCCGCTTTGGGAGGACCGACTGGAGGACGTGGACGAGCGTTCGGACCTCACCGGTGGCTATTTGCTCGATGATGGTCGCGAGACGATCGGCACGTCGATCCTTGATGCGCAGCCCGACGTGGTCCTGCGGATGCCCGGCGACAGCCTGCTCCCGATCAGTCTCGCCGTTGCCGTCACAATCATATTCTTCGGGATGCTCGGACAATGGTGGGTGGTCACGAGCATCGGCTTGATTGGCGTGCTTGCCGTGCTGTTCGTCTGGTTCACCCCGCAGCCTTTCGCACCTGAAGCGGAATCGAGGAACCATGGCTGAAGCACGACGCGCCAGAAGCGAGCTTTCCGTCGGAGGTCGTGGCATGCGCAGCACCGGCTGGTGGGGCATGCTGTGCCTCATCTCGACGGAAGGCATCCTCTTTGCTTATTTGATCTTCAGCTACGCCTATCTTGGCGCGCAGGCGCCGGGTGGCTGGCCACCGGAGGGGGCACCGGCGCTGACGCTCGCGCTTCCCAACACCATTCTCCTCGTTGCGAGCAGCCTCGTCCTCGAATTCGGATCCAGAAGGTACAAGTCGGGGAGGAGCTCGTCGGTCGTGTGGGCTCTTCTCATCACCGCCGCGATGGGAGCGTTGTTCATAGGGGTGCAGGTGCGCGAATGGTCAAACAAGTCATTTGCAATCACTGACAGCTCCTATGGAAGCATTTACTACACCCTGACCGGCTTCCATCTCGCACACGTAGTCATCGGGATCATCGCTCTCCTCGCGCTTGCGATTTGGGGAACCGAGGGGAAGCTCCATCCGGGGGGTATGCACCTGTCGCTCGGGCGGCTTTACTGGCATTTCGTCGATGCCGTTTGGCTAGTGCTGTTCCTCAGCCTCTACCTCGTGCCGCAGCAGCCATGAAAGAAGCCGCCAAAGCTCCGGTCAGCCACCCCGCACCTAGCCGTGACCGGGTGTCGAACCTGCGGCTTTTTGCTGCGCTGACACTCGCACCGGGAGGGTGGATCATCCAGCTGCTGGCATCCTACTTCTTCTCGGCAAATGCATGCGCGGTGCGCGCCCACGGCATGAGCCCGGACTCGGTCCCAGCATTGTGGCTCTTGCTTCTTGTCATCAACGCGCTGTGCCTCGTCATGGGGTCGTTCGGCATGACTCTCGCGCTCCAAAGCTGGACGCGGACACGCGCGGAGAAGAAAGGTGACGCGCATCACCTGATCGATGTCGGCGAGGGAAGGACAAGATTTACCGCACTCTCGGCTGTGATTGTCAGTGGGATATTTCTCTTCGCGATCTGCTGCGAGTTTGCGGCGCTGCTGATCATTCAGCGCTGCTCCCCGGGCCAGTGGTTCTAGGGAAACAATTGTGGCCCGTCGCTTCACTTCCCACCTTCAGCGCCGCAACGGCGCAAGAAGGTCGCGCTGACATTGGACCTTCTCCCTCTCAACGACATCATTGTTGCCGTCGTGATTGCATTGCTGCTCGCGAGTTTCGCCGTGGCCTGGATGAGATTGCCGATGAGGCGCAACGGTCGCCGACCGGTCGCAGGCTGGCGCGCCTCGCTATTCGTCCTTGCGATGCTGATCTTGGCCGCCGTGCTGTTACCTCCGTTCGACGACCTCGCGGACGCGCATTTCTCCGCGCACATGGCGCAGCACCTCGTGCTGCTCGTGGTGGCGCCGCCGCTACTCGCAGCCTCGCAGGCGCAACTGGTATTCCTCAATCTCTTGCCGCTTGCCGCTCGAAGGCGTGTCGGGCGATCCGTCGCCCACGTACCCGGTATGAAGTTCGCGGCTCACCATAGCTCGACGATCTGGTTCGTTTGCTTAAGTTCAATTGCGATCCTGTGGTTCTGGCACCTTCCAGAGGCCTACAACTGGGCGCAGCGCAGCGAGGCTGTGCACGACGCGGAGCACTTGCTTTTCATCATCACCGAGACGGCATTCTGGCGCGTCATCCTGTTCAGGCGCGAGCGAGAGCTTAGGCGCGCCGGTGCAGCACTGATCCTCGTTGCAATGAGCGTTCAGGGAGGCTTGCTGGCGGCTATCATCACCTTTGCCGGCAAGCCCATGTATATGCCTTATGCGACGAACCCATATGCACTCGCCGACCAGGCTCTGGGAGGCGTCATGATGTGGGTGATTGCCGGGCTCGTCTACCTTGGCGCATTTGTCGTGCTGTTCGTCCAGGCCTTGCAGCAAGAGCCGCGAAGCGGGAGGAGTCCGCTCCGGGCCTAGTTTAGAGTTCCCAGATTAATCGCCTTGTCGGCAAATTGTTCTCGATCGGGCACGACGAGCGGAGGTCCGGCAATTTCAGGCTCACAACATGAGCCGTGCGATTAAAAATGCCGCCGACCATCGCCTAGCTGTCTGCACCGAAATGACGCAGAGGCCGGCCGAAAGTTATCGCCGAGGGGAGCCAAACGACAAACGTTGTGAGGCTCTGACAACCTGCTCGAGCGGCGAACGTGCTGCACGAATGGCGAGGCTGATGCCGGGCCCGATCATTCGCCGAAGCTGGGGCTTCGGTCGACAATTCAAATGGACACGGTGCGATTGATAGGAGCGCCAGTCCAAGGCATGGGGACACGATATCCTTCTCAACCCGCGCCACCTGCAGAGTATCGCCATGTCCGAAAAGAACACCACTCACCGCACCTGGGGCGGTCGTTTTGAGATGAAGCCCGACGAGCTCATGACACGGATCAACGCGTCGATCCGTTTCGACAAGCGCCTGTGGCGTGAGGACATCGCCGGCTCGCGCGCGCACGCCGCGATGCTTTGCGCCCAAAAAATCATCACCGAAGATGATTGCGCTGCAATCCTTCGAGGGCTCGATGAGATCGCGGCGGAATATGAACGCGATGGCGTTCCCGAGCAGCTTGAGCTCGAGGACATCCACATGACCGTCGAGACGCGCCTTGGGACGTCCATCGGCGCCGCTGCAGGACGCCTGCATACGGCGCGATCACGAAACGACCAAGTCGCAACCGATTTTCGGCTGTGGGTCCGGAAAGCTTGCGACGAAGCGGTGCAAACGGTCCAAGCACTCCAGCTTATCCTTGTCGACCGGGCGGAGGAACATGCCGAAACGGTGATGCCGGGCTTCACGCATCTCCAGGTCGCGCAGCCCGTAACACTTGGCCATCACCTCCTTGCCTATTACGAGATGCTGCGCCGGGACGTATCGCGCTTTACTGATGCGCGTAGCCGAATGAATGAAAGTCCCCTCGGAAGCGCGGCGCTTGCGGGCACCGGTTTCCCGATCGACCGACATAACACCGCCTCGACGCTGGGCTTCGACAAGCCGACGGCAAACAGCCTAGACAGTGTCTCAGATCGTGACTTCGCACTCGATTATCTTGGCGCAGCAGCCCAGTGCAGTCTGCACCTGTCACGGCTCGCGGAAGAACTGATCCTTTGGGCCAGCGCGCCCTTCGGCTTCGTCAAACTTTCGGACACGTTCTCGACCGGCTCGTCGATCATGCCGCAGAAGCGCAATCCGGATGCCGCCGAACTCGTACGGGGGCATAGCGGACGGATCCTTGGCGCACTGACCTCGCTGATGGTCACAATGAAGGGCCTCCCGCTTGCATATTCAAAGGACATGCAGGACGACAAGGAGCCGGTGTTCGAGGCGCGCGACCTAATGATGATTTCCCTTCAGGCACTTGCAGGCATGATCGAGAGCATCGCGTTCGTTCCTGCGCGGATGCGTGCGGCAGCAGCGCAGGGCTATTCGACTGCGACCGATCTTGCCGACTGGCTGGTGCGGGAAGCCGACGTCCCGTTTCGCGAAGCACACCACATAACCGGGCGCGTCGTCAAAGCAGCCGAAGAGCGCGGCTGCGAACTAAATGACCTGCCACTCGATGTGTTCAAAGCCATCGACGACCGCATGGACAAGCGTGTGTTCGATGTCCTTAGCGTCGAAGCGTCCGTCCGAAGCCGGACGAGCTTCGGCGGAACCGCGCCCGAGCGCGTTCGCGAACAAATTGCAGCTGCTCGGGATGACTTGAGGGCTGCCGGCGTCGCCTAGTCGCGAAGTCCCACACCAGACCTGGACCCGACGCGGGTACCCGGCTTGCTATCCTCGCCGCCTGGCGCGCTGAGCGAGGGTGCGTAGCCGCAGTGCGTTGAGGCGGATGAACCCCGCCGCATCGCGGTGATCGTAGCTTCCGCTACCTTCCTCGAACGTCACGAGATCCTGATCGTACAGCGACTCATCGCTCTGGCGCCCGATCACGGTGGCATTACCCTTGTAGAGCTTCACGGTCACTCGGCCGGACACATGCTCCTGGCTTTTGTCGATCGCTGCCTGAAGCATCTCGCGCTCCGGTGCGAACCAGAAGCCGTTGTAGATGAGGCTCGCATAGCGGGGCATCAGCTCATCCTTGAGGTGCATGGCGCCACCATCGAGGGTGATACTCTCAATTCCGCGATGCGCGGCGAGAAGAATAGTACCGCCTGGGGTCTCATAAACACCCCGCGACTTCATTCCGACAAACCGGTTTTCAACGAGGTCGAGCCGGCCAATGCCATTGTCGTGACCGAGGCGATTGAGCGCCGCAAGCAGCGTTGCTGGAGACAAGCGCTCGCCGTCGATCGCAATGGGGTCGCCGCGCTCGAAATCGAGCGTGATGATGGTTGCCTTGTCCGGCGCATCTTCCGGTGAAATGGTGCGCTGGTGGACATATTCGGGAGCTTCGGCTGCGGGGTCCTCGAGCACCTTGCCTTCCGATGACGAGTGCAACAGGTTCGCGTCGATCGAGAATGGCGCTTCGCCGCGCTTGTCCTTGGCGATCGGGATCTGATGCTTTTCCGCGAAATCGAGGAGCGCCTCGCGACTCTGGTATTGCCATTCGCGCCACGGGGCGATGACCTTGATGTCCGGCTCAAGCGCATAATAGCCAAGCTCGAACCGCACCTGGTCGTTGCCCTTGCCAGTGGCCCCGTGGCAGACGGCATCAGCTCCGACCATTCGCGCGATTTCGATCTGCCGTTTGGCGATGAGCGGTCGGGCAATCGACGTCCCGAGTAGATAATCGCCCTCATATTGGGTGTTCGCCCGGAACATGGGGAAGACGAAATCGCGGACGAAATCCTCACGTACGTCCTCGATGAAAATATTCTCTGGTCTGACGCCGAGCATCTCCGCCTTGCGCCTCGCGGGCTCCACTTCTTCGCCCTGCCCAAGGTCAGCGGTGAAGGTCACCACCTCCGCCTGGTATTCCGTCTGCAGCCACTTGAGGATGATCGAGGTGTCGAGACCGCCCGAATAAGCGAGCACGACTTTCATTTTCTTATTCGTCATCGAACTTGGTCCCACATCCAGGAAATGGCGCCGCGCGCCGTGTGCATCCGATTCTCGGCCTGCCGCCAAACGGCGGAGCGGGCCCCATCGATCACCGGTGCCGTGACTTCCTCGCCGCGACGAGCAGGGAGGCAGTGCATGAACCAGGCATCGTTGGAACGCGCCATCAGGGCCTCGTCGACCTGGTAGGGTTCAAAAGCAGCGCGCCGTTCGGCACTCTCGTCGCCGCCCATCGACACCCACACGTCGGTGTAAATGATGTTTGCGCCTTCAGCGGCTTCGATCGGATCGACCACCTGGCGAACTTCGGAGATGTCTTCAAGACCAAATCCAGGCGGACTTGCGATCGTGAATTCCGCGCCGACGCGCACGCAGGCTTCGGCAAGGGACCGGGAAACGTTGTTCCCCTCCCCAATGAAGGCGACCTTGATCCCTTCGAGCCGCCCGACCAGTTGCTGGATCGTCAGCAGGTCGGCGAGCGCTTGCAGGGGATGATCCGTACCTGAGAGCATGTTGAGGATTGGCGCAGCGTTCAGCCGCGCCATTTCCTCAAGAAGTGCGTGATCGAACACGCGTGCCGCAATGAGGGCATGATAGCAGGCAAGCGTCCGGGTCACGTCGGGAACGCTCTCGCGCGTGCCAATGCCAAGTTCCGCCGCCTGGATATAGACGGGATGGCCGCCGAGCTGTGCAACTGCGAGCTCCATCGAATTGCGCGTGCGCGAGCTCGGCTTTTCGAAATAGAGTGCTACGCCCTTGTTTTCGAGCACACGCGCTGCGCCCGGCCGCGAAGAATGAAGTATTTCGCTGATGTCCGTCGACGTGAGGTCACGGATCGATAGAAGGTGTCTCACCAGCACTTCTCCTTACGGATCATCGTGCCGACGCCGTGATCCGTTAGCAGTTCGATCAACAACGAATGTTCGACCCGACCGTCGATAATGTGCGCGAAGTTCACACCCTGGTCGACGGCGTCCGCGCAGGCCTTGAGCTTGGGGATCATGCCCTTGCTGACCGAGCCTGAGCCAATCCGTTGCCGAAGCTCCGCAGAGGTAAGCCGGGGGACGAGGCTCGTTTCATCATTGACGTCCTCGAGAAGGCCCGGTGCGGCGGTGAGATAGACGATCTTCTCCGCGTCCATCGCCACCGCGATCGCGCGCGCGGCTTCATCGGCATTGATGTTGTAGGGCTGTCCTTCGGTATCCGCACCGACGGTCGACACCACCGGAACGAGTGCGTCATCAAGCAGGCGATGGACAAGTTCGGCACGAACGTGCGTCACGTTGCCGACAAACCCGAAAATGGAATCGACCGGCTCGACGGTCAGCAGGCCCGCGTCTTCGCCCGAGACGCCGACGGCGACGGGTTCGTCGCCAGCCTGGCTGTTGATCGTTGCAACGAGGTCGCGGTTGATCTTGCCCACGAGCACCATGCGCACAATCTCGAGAGTCTCTGCATCGGTGACTCTCAGGCCATCCCGGAACTCGGGTTCCTTTCCGACGCGCCGGAGCATCTGATCGACCTGCGGCCCACCGCCATGCACGAGCACGCAGCGAACGCCGACGCTTCGCAGGAGCAACACGTCCTGGGCAAGCGCAAGGTCGGAATTACGGTCGATCGCCGCTCCGCCGAGTTTCACAACGATCGACTTGCCGGTGAACTGACGAATGTAAGGCAGGGCTTCGACGAGTACGCGGGCCGTTTGGTCGGGGCTCATCAAGACTCGCTCGGTCGCATTTGGCTTCATGACGTCTTGCTATTTTCTTTGATGTACCCGGGTCCAAGGTCGATCCCGATCATTCGCGCATTACCGCGGCCGCCCCCAAGGTGGACCTCGATCTCGACTTCGTCCCCCATCATATGCTCGCTAAGTGCCTGGCCATCATGTTCGACGCCGACACCGCCTTTTGCGACTTTAATCCCGCCGTAAGCGACGAACGATTTCTCGACGTCGAAATCTACGCCCGTCGAACCCGCAGCGGCCATCAATCGCCCCCAATACGGATCACCGCCGTACCAGCTGCACTTGACGAGATTATTCTCAACGATGGCCTTCGCCGCAATACGTGCGTCCTCGTCACTTGCGGCGCCCGAGACAGTCACATGCGCCATGCGCGTCATGCCTTCCGCGTCGCGCGCCATCTGCAGCGTGAGGTCGCGACAGGCAGCAAGGACGGCATCGGCAAACTCCGCGTGATCCGCCTTGCCCCTTTTGCCGGAGGACAGAAGGATGGCCGTGTCGTTAGTTGACATCGCGCCGTCGACATTGAGCGTATTGAAGCTCGCATCCGTCGCATTCTTGAGTGCATCCTGCATCACCGAACGCGGCACGTCGGCGTCGGTCGTCAGGAACGCCAGCATGGTCGCCATATTGGGTGCGATCATCCCGCAGCCTTTTGCCATACCCCCGACCGTGAAACTCGAACCCCTGATGACCACCTGCTTGGCGCGGTGATCGGTCGTGAGGATGCCGCGGGCCGCGTCGTCCGCTCCGTCCACCGAGAGCTTCTTCGCGAGCTTCGGCACATGCGAGAGGATCGGATCCATGGGCAGCGGTGTGCCAATGATCCCGGTCGAACAGACCAGCACGTGCGAGTTGGCAACCTGCAGCGCGTCGCCCGTCGCGGCGGCCATCAGTTGCGCATCCTTGTATCCGGGTCGCCCGGTCCCGGCATTTGCGTTTCCCGAGTTCACGATGATGGCGGCGACGCGGCCCCCATTGGCCGCGAGCGTTGCCCGGTCGAGCGCGACCGGCGGCGCAGCGAACTTGTTCTGCGTGAAGACTGCCGCGCAGGGCACGGGCTCTAGGTCTTCGGTCGCGATCAGTGCCATGTCGAACTTGCGCCGCTTGATGCCGGCATGACAGCCGGCGGCGACGAAGCCCTCCGCCGCAGTAATGCTCATGGATAAACTCCGATGGTTGTGAGCCCAACTGTCTGGTCAACGCCGAGCATCAGATTGGCACATTGGATCATCTGACCCGCGGCACCTTTGCCAAGATTGTCGATAGCGCAGAGCACGAGCGTTCGTCTCGTCCGCTCGTCGTACCGCGCGGTCAGCTGAACTCCATTCGAACCGCTCACCCATTTGGTGGAGGGCAGCTGGTCCGTCACGTGGATGAACGCCTCTTCGCGATAAGCGTCGCAGAGAATCTTCAGCGGATCGGACGGGCCGGTCGCCTCGCCGTAGCAGGTCGCCAGAATGCCACGAACCATCGGCGCAAGATGGGGAGTGAACAGCACCGTACCGCCAATTGCCATTTCCATTTCGGCCGTATGCCGGTGGGTGAGCAGCCCGTAGGCCGAGAAACTCCCGTCAACGGTGCTGAAACCCGTCGTTTCCTTGGCTTCGCGCCCTGCCCCACTGACGCCCGAGACGGCGTCGACGATAAGCGATCCGGGCTTTACGACACCGGCATCCACAAGCGGTTTCAACGCAAGAATCGCTGCTGTCGCGTAACAGCCGGCGGCCGCGACCGCACGGGCGGACTTGATTGCCTCGCGGTTGAGCTCGGGGATTCCATAGACGAAGTCTCCCAGAAGCCCAGGTGCTTCGTGCTCATGGCCGTACCATTGCTGATAGGTCGCGGGATCGTTCAGTCGGAAATCGGCGCCAAGATCCACGAACGGGATCTGCTTCGCCAGGATCGTCCCAGCAAGACGCTGACTGTGCCCATGCGGAAGCGCTGCGAACACCAGATCGACACCCTCGAGATCCTTTTCGTCGAAACGTTCAATCCGTGCGTCGGGATAAGCAGCGGCGAGGTGGGGATGCACTGCGCCAAGCGTCTGCCCAGCCTTGCTCTCGCCGAAAAGCTTGGTCGGCCGAATGAGCGGATGCGCAGCCATAAGGCGCAGCAGTTCCCCACCGACGTAGCCCGAGGCTCCGAGGATCGCGGTTCGAATCATTCGGACGCTATTCACGCGATTGCATAGATATGCAAGATGCTGCATAATCATGCGATGACGGACTTGAAGGAACGGCGCCAGCGTGCTTTGGCGGAACTGATCCGCTCAAGCACCTTCGCCAGCCAGGAAGAACTCGCGGACCGCCTCGCTGCAGGCGGTTTCGAGGTGACGCAGGCCACGATCTCACGCGACCTTGAACAGATTGGCGCCGTAAAGGTTCGGCGAAAGGGTCAATTGAGTTACGCACTTGCCGACGAAGTTCGCGGTCACGTTCGAGGCGGGCCCGATCCGCGTCTCGCAGCCGTATTCCGTGACTGGGTCCGATCCGTCGAGCCCGCTGCGAACCTCGTGATCATTAAGACCCCCCCGGGCTCTGCGCATCTGGTCGGTGTCGTGCTCGACCAATCCGAAATGCCGGAGATTGCGGGCACAATCTGCGGCGACGATACGATCTTCATCGCCTGTCGAGGGACTGCGGACGCGCTATCCTTGTCGGTTAAGCTACGCGCCGAGCTTCAGTAACGGCCGTAACGTCCGCGCACGCTGTCGAGAAGCTTGTTGCTCGAGTAGCCGACCCCGTCCTTGAACACGATCACGACTTTTTCGATGTCGGCAATGTCCTTCGACGGGTTGCCGCTTACGAGAAACAGGTCTGCATCTTTGCCGGCCGCAATCGTTCCCACCCTGTTCGCGAGCCCGAGATAAGTTGCACCATTCAATGTTCCGATCCGGATCGCTTCCAGCGGCGTGAAGCCGGCGTCGACCAGGAGTTCGATCGCACGCTGGTCACCAAAGCCCGGAATAACACCGCCGTTACCGGTCGGATCCGGACCCGCGAGCAACACGCCACCGGAAGCGACGAACTGACGTTCAAGGCCAAGATCATTCTTGTAGGCCTGGGCAAAGATCTGGCCGCGTTCCGTTGCTCCGCGAGTGGCCGCGAGGTTGCGCAAGTAAAGATAGTCTTCCCTCGCTTGCGGCGTCAGTACGGCCATCGCCCGCGGCTGCAGAGGAGCGTGGAGTGCAAGGCTCTGCTCGAAAACAGGCAAAGTCGAAGTCACCGCCACGTGATGATCGACGAGCATCTTGATCAGCGAATTGGCTTCCGGACTGCCGGGCTTCATTGCGGCAAGGGTCGGCGTACCGACCGTGTTTGGGCAGGAGTCGAGCCGCTTTCCTGGGTCGAGCTGAGTGTTGACGAAGAAGCCGTGCTCAAGGTCATCAATCCCGAGCGCCGCCGCCTCGGGGTAGGTAACGGAGCACAAATGGCCTGTAATCTTAAGGCCATGGCGATGCGCCTCGTCGATCGCCGCTTTGAGCTCTGCCCGGGTAATATTCATATAAGCCTTGAACGAGGTGACCCCCTGCTCGGCCCAGAAGGCAACCGTCTGTCGCGCATCCGCCGCATCTCGAAGAGGGTGCATCTGAATGAACGGGCTTCCGGCGCCTTCGAGATAGGGTCCGGTCACGTCCATGTGCGGGCCGACGAGCTTCCCGCTATCGATTGCGGCTTTGACGTTGAGGTCAGTGTAGGGCTCGACGCTACCTGTCGTGCGCATCGTCGTGACGCCGTTTGCGAGGTACAGCCGAGGAGCGCTGAACGTCATCTGCGGCACGTCAAGCGGATCCTCGGAATGGCCGCTCGCGTCGAGGTTGGGACGAGCGATATAGAACATGTGATCGTGCATGCCCACTAAGCCGGGAAGCGCTGTTTGCCCGGTGCCGTCGAGCACCCGGTAACCGCTCGGCAGAGGGGTTCCCGAAGGCAGCACCGTACCGATCCGGGCGCTATCGATCAGCAAGGTCGCGTTCTCAATCGGTGCAGCGCCGGTACCGTCAATGATACGCACGTGCGTGATTGCGATCTGCCCGGCCGGAACCTCAACATAAGGCTCGACGTCCGGTCCGAGTTGCAAGGGCGGCGGCGCCAGGACCGGGGCGGCGATGGCCACTTTCCCAAAAGCAACAGCGACGACGGCCGCAAGTGTACGAAGCTTCATGGCAAACCCCTTGGCGGTAACCGGAACGACAAGGCCCATTACAGCCGTCCCGTCCCGGCTCCGCAATGGGGAGCGCTACGGTCTGCCGATATCGTTTGCCAACGACACGTCGGGTGGCAGTATTGCGGCCAACGATACAATGCCGTGAACGAGGACCCGAACGGCCCCAGCCACAGCGGTGCCTGGATGCACTGATCCGAGCGACTTGCGGTCCATGGATCCGCTCGCCCCCGGACGGTGAAGTCAGTGCCATCCGACCAAAGTCGTTGCAGGCCCTTCTAGCGAAGGCTCAGTAGGAGAGAATTCGGCAATTCCGTCCGATATTGCCGGATTTCCCCAATCTTCCTCCTCGGGACGAACTCAGTCCCGAGGGATTCACGCGTGCGATCGATGCCGACGAGCTCTCTCTTGGTGCCTGTGTCTTGCCTGATGATGGTGGCGCGCTGTGGCGGCATGATGCGCTCGGGTCTTGCGATCGTGGACCTGCGCCGCCAACGCCCGGTACGCCCTGTTCCGTCGCAGTTCGTGACGAGTAAGGCCGCGGCACTTGCGCGTTGCTACATCGGTCCGATGATGCATTCGGTGCGCGGCGGCGTTCCGGTGAGCTGCGTCGCGGTGGTGAGTGACGTGATGTCGAAGACCGCGATGATGCCGGGTGGCTCGATGACGCCGCGTGGTTTGATCCTGGGTAGCGTGATGATGGTGCGCCACGCGATGATGACGTGCGCGCGAACTTCCTGATGGTCCGACGTCGACCCACCGGTGCCTCGGCGGGCGGGCGGGCATCGGTGGAAATGGAGGCGGCGCCTCTGGAGCAGCCTGAGACTCGGGTGCGGGAGGCACGGTGGAAGTTGTTGCCTGCGAGGGCGACATCGGTTGCGTTGCCTGCGGCGGCTGATCCGGTATCGTCTGCTGAGCAAGCGCGGGACCAACGAGCAACATCACGCCAAGAATTGCGCAAAGACTTGATACGACGCGCATGTATTATCTTCCCCACTTCCTTGGTGCCTGAACCGACCCAGACCGGTATCATCATAGCGTCGGCAACACGGGCCAACATCTGCACGAAACCCAAGTTCAGCTGAACCGAAGCACGCCTTGGCTTGGCAAAAGCACGTATCACGACATCGCTTGCCCGCTTCCCGTCACCTTGTAGATTGCCTTCTGGGAAGTGGAGAGTTGATTGGCGAGTCTGGAGCTTAAGGGCGTACGCAAGGCATTTGGCGCGACGCCTGTACTCGACGACATCAATCTGACGCTCGAACAGCGGGAGTTCATCGCATTTCTCGGTCCCTCGGGCTCGGGCAAATCGACGTTGCTCCGCATCATTGCCGGCCTTGAAACAGCAGACGCCGGTGAAGTCTGGCTTGAAGGACGTCGAATCGACAATCTTCCGCCTGGCGAGCGCGGCATCGCGATGGTGTTTCAGCACTACGCGCTCTACCCTCACATGAGCGCGCGCGATAATATGGCGTTCGGTCTCAAAAACGCCAAAGTGCCTCCATCTGAAATCGAACGCCGCATCAGCGAGGCGGCGGAAGTCCTTGAGATTACGGCGCTTCTCGACCGCAAGCCATCGGAGATGTCCGGTGGACAACGCCAGCGCGTCGCAATCGGGCGCGCCCTCGTCAAGGAACCCAAATTGTTCCTGCTCGACGAGCCCTTGTCCAATCTTGATGCGGCGCTTCGCCTTAGAACCCGCGTGGAACTCGCGCAGCTCAAGCAAAAGGTCGATGCGGCTGTGATCATGGTCACGCATGATCAGGCCGAAGCAATGACGCTGGCCGACCGCATTATCGTCATGAATGATCGGCGCATCCAGCAGGTTGGCCCGCCGATGGAAATCTACAGCCGGCCGCAAAACGTTTTCGTTGCGCAGTTTGTCGGCTCGCCCGCGATGACGCTGCTCCCTGCAATACTTGCTGAAGGCGGCGAGTTCGCCCGGCTAAAACTTGGTGATGGATCGGTCCTCGATACGCGCGTTCCGGCCGCGGCGCTTCCCGCGGGCAACCTCCGATTGGGGATTCGGCCCGAAGCAGTACGCGTGACCAATCAAGAGGCCACGACCAAGGGCAAGGTTGATCTTGTCGAGCGGCTGGGCGAACGAACGCTCGTCTATGCGAGACTTGCCGATGGCCAACCGATTACCGCTGAAGATGATGCCTACAGCGGCATCAAGATCGGCGACGAGGTCCCGCTCCTGATCGACAGTTCGGCGGCTCACGTGTTTGGCCCCGACGGCAACAGTTCTCATGGAACCGCAGCATGACATCCGAGCGCGACTGGCGCGGGCTGCTGTTCGTCGCACCCTTCGTGCTTCTGTACGCGCTCATTCTCGTGTTTCCACTGCTCCGCGGAATGTGGCTCAGTCTCAATCAGGTCGACCTTTTTGGTGCGGGGCATTTTGTCGGGCTCGGAAACTATACCTCATTGCTGCACGACCCGATATTCGGGGCGTCGCTGGTCAATACGTTTGAAGTAACGTTCATGATCGTGCCGGCGCTCACAATCTTTGCGCTCCTTCTTGCTTTGTCGCTCAACAGTGCGGGAAGTGGAGCGGCGCTGCTACGCGGGATCTTCTTCGCCTCGGCTGTCCTGTCGGTGACCATCGTGACGCTTGTCTGGCGGTTCATGCTTGCGCCGGACGCAGGCTTACTTGGCGAAATTTGGAAAGCGCTCGGGTGGCAGCCACTCCCCTTCCTTTCGGACGTGCACCTGGTGCTTCCCGCTCTCGCGATCACGACCGTCTGGTGGTCCGTCGGCTTTCCGATGCTTCTCTTTCTTGCCGGGCTGCAGCAGATACCTCAGGACATGTACGAGGCCGCGGCACTCGACCAGGCAAGCCGCTGGACGACCTTCTGGCGGATCACCCTACCCTCGCTTCGACGCACGTTGATCCTCGTGATCATGCTGCAAACTGCCGCGCAGCTTCAGCTTTTCGGGCAATCGCAATTGCTGACCGCCGGAGGTCCGAGCGGTGCATCGCGAACGGCCGTCCTGTTCTTGTTCGAAAGCGCCTTCGGACGCTGGGAACTGGGTTATGCGAGTGCTGCCGCTGAAGTTCTATTCCTGATCATCCTCGCGGTCACTTTCACGCAATATTGGACGACCGGCCGGGCCGCTGCAGGCAGTGATGGCCGTTAACGTGAAGCGCAGCAAGTTGACCCTACTCGGCTGGGCAGCACTGCTCGTCGGCGCGGCCATCATGCTGGTGCCGCTTTTGTGGACACTGCTCCTGTCGCTCAAGCACAATGCAGATCTCGTTGGGCACAGCGATGCAGCGCTGCACCCGCCTTACACGCTCGAAAACTACGGCGCCATTTTCGGTAACAGCCGGACCCTTAGGTGGCTGCTCAACAGCGCGATCGTTGCTCTTGGACAGACCGCCGGCGTATTGATCCTATCAAGCCTTGCTGGCTATGCCTTCGCTCGTCTCCAATTTCCGTTCAGAAGAACGCTGTTCGTAATCGTCCTGCTCGGCCTCGCCGTCCCGAGCCAGGCGGTCATCCTGCCGCAGCATCAGCTGTTCGCGTGGCTTCATCTCCACAACAGCTACCCTGGCCTTATCCTGCCAGGCCTCGTCGGACCCTTCGGCGTGTTTTTCATGACGACCTATATGCGCGGCATCCCGCGCGAGCTCGACGAAGCCGCAATGCTCGATGGCGCCTCGCGCTGGACGATCTTTTCCAAGATCGTGTTGCCGCTGACCCTTCCTGCTCAATCGACGCTCGCAGTCTTCACGTTCCTCGGAGCGTGGAACGACTATTGGTGGCCGCTCATCAGTGCGACGCGGAGCGACATGTACACGCTGACCGTCGGCCTCGCTTCCGCCCAGATGAATTACGCGCAAACGAGTGGCCTGGGTTACCTGATGGCCCAGGCGGTGTTCGCGTCCATCCCCATCTTCATCGTTTACATCGTCTTCCAGAAGCAGATCGTACGCGCCATGGCGGGCGCGGCCGTCCGATGAAGAGGCTCGGATTCATGTTGCTGGCCCTGATCATGCTCGGCAGCTGCAACAAGCCCGATCACCGAACGCACCTCTATCTGCAACGCTTCTTCGGCGAATGCGAGGCCGAGTACGGCGGCAGTACGAACATCAACAAGGCCGAAGGCGAGTGCGGCATCATCACCACCATGATCGACCGGTTCAACGCCGAGAATCCGGACATTCACGTCGACGTCAACGTGGTTGCTTGGCCCGGATATCCACAGCTTACGGCGCAGTTGGCGGCGCGCGATCCGCCCGATCTCGTCACAATGCACGAAGGCGTAATAAGCGACTACGCGTTGAAAGGCTTACTTGAACCCGTCGACGATTATTTGCGGATGGCCGGAATCAGCCCAAGCGCATTCACCGAAGCCGCGCGCGCTGGAGTAACCATTAACGGGCATTCGTATGCCCTGCCGTGGGATACGCACGGCGGACTGTTTCATGTGAACACGGCGCTGTTCGCCAAGGCCGGTCTTTTTCGTAACGGAAAGGCTGTTCTTCCAAACTCGCCGCAGGAACTGATCAGAGAGGCACGCCAGTTCGAGCAGCGCACGGGAAAGCCCTACCTCATCCAGAGCAACGTCGGCGATCCTGCCGGAGCAGCGCGCAACCTTTATACGTACATGATGGCGCAGGGCGCGGTGCTGTTTCCTGACCCGCATCACATCAAGCTCAACTCGCCTGCCGGCATCAAAGTCGCAACGTTCTTCAGGCTGATCGACCATGAGGGTCTTGGAACGCGAAACATGGATACACCGGCAGCGATCGCGGCATTCATCAACGGCGAAGGGGGGATCTATCCGACGGGAACGTGGATGATCGGCTCGTTCGAGCAAGAAGCGACCACTCCCGGCCGGCCACTTTTCCATAATTATGCTGTATATCCCTACCCGCAACTCTGGGGCCAATGGATTGAATATGTAAGCGGGCACAGCTGGGTCGTCCCGACGCGCAACCGCAGCTCCAAGCAGCGCGAGGCAATCGCTCGCTTCTTCAAGTTCATGGCCGCTCACAATTATGATTGGGCACGAACAGGTCACATCCCCGCATTCAAGTCGGTGCTTGATGATCCTCGTTTCAAGGCCTTGCCGCACCGCGCGGATATTGCGGCCCTGGCGCGAATTGGACGTCCGCTTCCAAGCTACGTCCAAAGACAGAATGCGATTGAAGGGATAGTCGGCGAAGAAGCTGCGGCCGCATTCACCGGACAAAAGAGTATCGAAGCGGCGCTCGCCGAGGCTGAACGGCGAGTCAATGACATGCTCGCGCAGGTAGAATGAGCCGAGCCAATCTTGGTCTGTGTTGCCTCAATGCTTCTTGAATTTCTCTGAACTCCCGGCATAGCTTCGCTGCAAGCCGTAGATCTTACGGTTATTTTTAGTCGCAAAGAGGGGGCTCATCATGCGGCATCGTATTCACTCGTCTGCATTTCTCTGGTCGGGCACTGCGCTCGGCGCAATGCTCGTTGCGTCTTCTGCAAATGCGCAGAGCGAAACCGCGTCGCCGAATGCGGCGGCGACCGCGCAACAAAACCCCGCGCAACCGGTACAGAATGCCGACGCCCCCCAGGCCCCCGCGGCTGTCTCGGGAACTGGTAATCCCGATCAATCGTCGATCGTCGTAACAGGGCTTCGGCGAAGCCTTCAGTCGGCCCGCAACATCAAGCGGAACAGCGACCAGATTGTCGATGCCGTCGTTGCGGACGATATCGGCAAGCTGCCGGACATCACGGTATCGGATACGGCGGCTCGCATTCCGGGCATTCAAGTTGAGCGCGCGGGCGGCGAAGCGAACCGCGTGCTGCTGCGCGGACTCGACAACACCTATTACACGACGACGTACAACGGCCGCGAGATCTTCACCGCCGAGACCCGCTCGGTCGCTCTTCAGGACTTTCCTGCCGGCGCGATTGCGGCGGTTGAAGCGTTCAAGACCTCGACGTCGAACCTCGTCGAGCCAGGCATTGCCGGGCTGCTGAACGTTCGTTCGCGCCGGCCGTTCGATTTCGAAGGGTCCGAGCTATCGGGGTCGGTGTGGGCGCTCCATCCCAACCAATCGCGGGACACGTCCATTAACGGAAATCTGTTGCTCAGCGATCGCTGGGAAACCGGCAGCGGCGCCGAATTCGGCGCGCTGGTCAATTTGTCCTACACGCGACTGCACTATAAGGATTCGGTCCGGCGCCACGGTTTTTTCATCGCAAATCTGGACGGGCTCCGCTCTCCCGACTGGCCGGAAATCCACTATAACGAGGGCGACAGATGGCGGCCGTCAGCCAACGCGGCACTGCAGTTCCGCAACGGACCGCTAGAACTCTACGCGGAAGGCCTGTGGCAAGGCTATCGCGAGCGGGTTTACGATCGCATGTGGGCGCAGCCGCTGTGGAACGGCGGTCAAGCGGTGTATTCGAACATCCAGCTGCGTCCCGGCACGAACGACATTCTGAGCGGTACTGTTCAAGATCCGGGCGCTCCCGGCGCTGCGTGGGGCTTCAAGGGCGCAACGCATCGCGAGACCAATACCTACCAGTTCGCTGCAGGCGGCAGCTACGACGCCGGTCCGCTCCATGTTACGGCCGATCTCGCCCGAACTTACACCCACTTTCAGCTACGCACGGAAAGTGTCGACGAGCAGATCGCCAACAACAACTACTCAGTAAACTGGAACACCGGTTACCCGGGTGGTCCCGGACCAACCTTCCAGGTCGTTGGGGTCAACCCAAGCGATCCCTCAATCTACCAGTATCGCGGCTTCTTCGAAGACTATCAGGATCCCAAGGGCAAGGATTGGCAGGGTCGTCTCGACTTCGACTTTGATCCGAAGATCAGCTTCCTCCCCAAAGTCCAGTGGGGCGTACGCTACACCGACCGCGATGCCTCGGATACCGCGGGTTCATTCTACTGGAATGCAGCAGCTGCCGGAAAAGCGGTTCCGATCACGCAGGTGCCGCTCATTTACGCGCTGGGCGGTGCTGCGTTTCGCGGCGACGACATGAAGCCGTTCCCCATCGACTGGCTTACGCCAACCTACAGCTCGATCTGGAGCAATCTCGTTGCCTTCCGGAAGTGGAACATCGGCCTGCTCGGCTACGGCTCGGCCGATGGACCGCCTGTCGACCCCGGCCGCAGCTTCGACATCAACGAGAAGACTTTGGCGGGCTACGGTCAACTTAACTTTCGCGTCGGCGGCAGCGACACGTTTGCCGACGGCATTCTCGGGCTGCGAGTGGTGCAGACCAAGGATGACATCAACGGGACCCAGTTCGCGCCGAACCTCGCTCCGTCGCCGGTCAATTTTAGGAACAAATACACCGACTGGCTGCCGAACCTGAACATCAATGTTCATATGGGTCGCCCATGGGTGCTGAGGCTTGCCGCCACAAAGACCATCACGCGCCCCACCTATCAGGAGCTGAACCCTTCGCTGCACCTCGATCAGCCTCCCGGTTGTGCGGCCGGCGTTTCGAATTGCTTCCGTACTGGTTCGGGCGGCAACCCTTTCCTGAAACCGCTGCGCTCGAACAATTACGACGCGAGTCTTGAATATTATTTCTCTGGAAGCGGTTACGCCACGGTCGGCGTGTTTCGCCGCGACATGAGAGGTTTCATCCTAAATCGCACGTTCCAATATCCAAATCCCGATCCGGCGACCGGCCTTCCGTTACTGATCTCCGGGCCGGTCAACAGCCAGAAGGCTAGGCTTCAGGGCGCCGAAGCTCAGATCCGCACGTTCTTCGACTGGTCGTTCCTCCCTGACTTCATGCGTTCATTCGGGTTCGAAGCGAATGTCAGCTACATCGACGCGAAGGCGCTCCAGGATGTGCCCGGCGGTCAGCGCAACCTGACAATCCCCGACGTATCCAAGTGGACATGGAATCTTACGGGAATGTATGAGCGCGGGCCGCTCAGCGTTCGCCTTTCCTACAACCTGCGCAGTAGGTATCCGGAGGGCGGCCTGTCGCTGCAAGGCGACAACACAGGTGGCTACACTCTGCAGGGGCATGCCCATCAGTCGCCACGGCTTGACCTGTCTGCCAGCTACAACCTCAACGACAACATCACCTTCTTTGCAGACTGGACCAACATCCTTGGTCATCCGTTCCAGTCGGACATCGTTCGTGTGAATTACGGCCTGACGCCTAACGGTACGCCCGTCAGCACGGAGGTCTTCCCGATGGTGATCCGATACGAGGAAACGATCGTGTCCGGCGGCATCCGGTTCAACTTCGCTGGACATAAGCACGCCCCGGTCGTGGCGCCCCCAATGATGGCTCCGCCGCCGCCTGCGCCGCCTCCGCCGGCTCAACCGGCTCCTCCTCCGCCCCCCGCACCAGCGCCAACTCCCGAACGCGGTTTCTGATCGGCGGAGCGAGGCGAGACGACCGTTGGCGGTCTAGACGGCCGGTATGAACGAGCGTGCGATACGCAAGGTCGTAATCGTGGGCGGCGGCACCGCCGGCTGGATGGCCGCCGCCGCCTTCTCGTCGCTCCTCGACAAGGCCGCCGTCGACATCACGTTGATCGAGTCTGACGAGATCGGCACCGTAGGTGTCGGCGAGGCAACAATCCCTCCATTCGCTGCTTTCAATTACATGGTCGGCATCGAAGAGGACGAATTCCTCGCTGCGAGCGAAGGAACGTTCAAGCTCGGCATTGAATTTGTCGATTGGGGAGCGCTCGGCGAGCGCTACTTCCATCCGTTCGGTCCGCACGGTCAGGACTACCGATCCGTGGGCTTCCACCAGTTCTATCTTCGCGAATTAACGCAGCGAGCGCTTCCCGACATTCGCGCGTGGTCGATGAGCGCAGTCGCTGCCGAACTTGGCCGCTTCGCGCGCCCCGATTTTGCGGCACCCATGCCCCTCGCGCAGCTCACCTATGCCTTCCACTTGGACGCAGGGCTCTACGCCCAGTTCCTCCGCCGCCGCTCGGAAGCAAAGGGCGTGCAACGGATCGAGGGCAAAATCACCGATGTCACGCTCGATGCATCGAACGGTCACGTCCAGTCCGTAATGCTCGCCGACGGCAGAGCGATCGAGGGAGAGCTTTTCATCGATTGCTCAGGCTTTCGTGGTTTACTCATCGAGGAGAAGCTCAACACCGGTTACGAGGACTGGAGTCGCTGGCTTCCGTGCGATCGGGCAGTTGCGATCCCGACCCGTTTGACTGGCCCGCCGGAACCATTCACCCGCGCGACGGCTCGACCCGACGGTTGGCAATGGCGAATTCCGCTCCGACATCGAATGGGGAACGGCCTCGTCTATTCCGCCTCACACTTGTCGCGCGAGGACGCCGAGCGATTCTTGCTTGCGAACCTCGAGGGCGAGCCTCTGGCCGAACCACGACACCTCTCCTTCAAAGCTGGCCAGCGCCGTCTCGCCTGGAATGCAAACGTCGTATCGCTCGGCCTCTCGGGCGGGTTCGTCGAGCCTCTGGAATCAACCAGCATCCACCTTGTTCAGAGCGGAATAGCGAAGTTACTCGCCCTGTTTCCGGACCGTCGCTTCAATCCGGTGGAACGAAACGAATTCAATCTTCAGATGCGGGAAGTGTTCGAGGATGTTCGCGACTTCATCATTCTCCATTACAAGGTAACGCGAAGGAACGATTCCGACTTCTGGAATTACTGCAGAACCATGGAAGTACCGGATAGCCTCGCAACGAAGCTCGACCTTTGGCGCTCGAAGGGGCGCGTGTTCCGACAGGGGCGGGAGCTATTCGGGACAGCGAGCTGGGTCGCTGTGCTCCTTGGTCAGGGAATGGTACCAGAAGAGCATGAGCCCGCCGCGAATGCGCTGGACCGCAATTACATGTCGAATGCACTCGATCATATGCGCCTGAGCTATCGCCGCACTGCCGAGCAGATGCCTTCGCACGCGGACTTCCTGGCCAAGACCTCTACTGCGCGATCCCCGTGAGCCTTACCCGCGTAAGCTTTGGCCAAGCACCGGCTTGCCGTTCTTCCAGAAAATTGGGGCAATGTAGAGCTCGCGCTTATCGTCCGCCTTGTGGCATCCGCTGGTTGCGGCCCACGCGTGAAAACTGATGAAACTGCGTGAGCCTACCTCGAACACACTCTGGTGGCCGGGCCCACTGAGGCAACCTGCCTGACGGTCGTCGAAGCTGTGCAGAATGGGGTTTTCGGGCGCCGCCGCGCAGGGGCCAAGCGGACCCGAACAATTCGCATAGCCGATCGCATAATGGGAAAGGCCGCCTTCCTGCTGATTCCACCCGAAGAATCCGCCGGAAAAAAACAACTCGTACCCATTCGGCGACCGAATCATTGTCGGGGCCTCCACTACGCGGTCTTCCCAGGCCTGATTGTCTTTCAACAGCTCCGTCGGTCGCCCGGTGACGGAGAGGCCGTCGGAAGAAAGCGGCTGCCCCCACAGCGAGGTCCGTTCATGGACGCGGTTGCCGTCGTTCTTGAAGTAAAGATAGAGTTTGCCATCGCGGTCTCGGAAAGCGTCCGGATCAATGCTCCCGCCGAGTTCGGTCTGGCAAACAAGCGGCTCGGGACTGTTGTCGACAAAAGGACCGTAGGGATCCGTTGCCACCGCAGAACCAATGCACTGCGCGTTGTATTTGCGCGAGCTCGCGGTGTAGTAGAGCACGTACGTTTGGCCCAGCTGCAAGACCTCGGGCGCCCAAGTGAAGCCCGACTTCGCCCAAGGCCCGAGCTTTGGCAGGGCATCGCGCTCCCGACCCGTTCCGGGGTCGCCAACGAAGCTCCAGTGCACAAGGTCGGTCGATCGCGCCATTGGCACATTCGGGCCGTCGTTCGTCGCGTAAGCGATGAACTCCGACCCGTGCGGCAAAATGAACGCATCGGGAAAGTTCATCGGAAAGACCGGTACGAACGATGGCTCGGCCTGGAGCCGGGCAACTTGCGCGGACGCAGCAATAGCGATGGCGAAATGACGAAAGTGCATCAAGAGCCTCTTAGCGGTGTGATTACCGGTCCGTCATCTGCATGGGCAAAGGTTGCGCAAGCTTGTGGTACTTCCGTTGCGACGTAAAGTGCGATCATGTTCTGGAAAGCTTCGCTTGGCACCCTGTCGCTCCTATTCTCAATTGTCGCGACCGCCGATGCCCGTGTCCCTGTACGCGCTACCTATACGAACCCCGTTATCGATGCCGATTTCCCTGATCCCGATGTCATCTCAGGTCCTGACGGATCCTATTATGCTTACGCAACCCAGACCCAGCGAAACGGGCGATGGATCGACATCCAGATAGCCCGTTCCACTGACCTCGTGCACTGGCGTTATCTCGGCGACGCATTGCCCATGAAACCGAGATGGGCTGCCAATACACAGGACTTCTGGGCTCCGGATGTCGTCCGCGAAGGCAGACAATACCTCCTTTATTTCTCCGCCAAACCGGACGCGTCCGTGAGCGATCCAAAACAAGGAATGTGCCTGGGCGTTGCGACGGCAAGCTCGCCTGCTGGCCCGTTCACGGATATCGGACATCCGCTCCAGTGCGGAGAAGGATTCGTCAACATCGATCCAACGGAGTTCGACGATCCCGCCACAGGGAAGCACTGGCTCTACTGGGGCTCGGGTTTCGCTCCCATAAAGGTGCAGGAACTCGCTCCCGATTTGCTGTCTTTTGCTCGCGGCAGCTCGCCGATCAACCTCGTTGCTCCCAATCCCGTGAAAGGCGCATTTCCGGTCCTGGTCGAAGGCAGCTGGGTCGTTCGCCATGACGGCTGGTATTATCTTTTCTACTCGGGTGACAATTGCTGCGGGCCCAAGGCAAATTATGCGGTGATGGTGGCGCGTTCGAGAAGCGCAACCGGTCCGTTCGAAACCCTTGAGCAGGCGAACGGAACGCCGCACAGCATTATCCTCAAGAAGAGCAGTCGATTTGTCGCACCCGGACACAACAGCACCGTCACGGATCGGGCTGGTAGGGATTGGATCATCTATCATGCGGTCGACGCCCATCGCCCACGAGATAAAGCCGAAGATGGGCTGAACACGCGTCGCGTGCTGCTGATCGACCGCATCCGTTGGCAGCGCGGCTGGCCGGTTATCAGCCCGCCATCAGCTGATCCGAAACCGGCACCGGCGAGCCGGTCAAGGCGCCAGAGAAATTAAGGTTCGCGAACGCGGTTCCGCAAAAGACGGAGGCTGCGGGAACAGGGCTTTGCGGAGCCTCCAATAGTTCGCTCTTCGCTTAGCCCCAACAAAGCGGCGCTGAAGCGCGTTGGAACCGCTCGGTCGCGCTTCCCGTTTTGAGAGGCGTGGACAATGTTCGTACCCTCAAGCGCAAACCCGCGCTGATCAAGCCCCCGCCGGCGGCCGAGGCCTTTTATTCAGAAGTCCTCCAGCTCATGGCGAAGTCCAAGATCCCGTTCCTCGTCTCGGGCACCTACGCCCTCGCGAGCTACACCGGCATCGACCGGCCAACCAAGGACGTCGACGTCTTCGCCAAGGCGGGTGATGCCCTGAAGCTTCTCCACCATTTCAAGGAGCATGATTTCGACGTGGAAATCGTTGACGAGCGGTGGCTCAACCGGGTTACCCGGGGCGACCTCTTCGTCGACATCATTACCAACATGCCCACGGTTACCACGCACGTGACCGACGAGTGGTTCGTGAACGCCCCCGAAGCCGAGCTCTTCGGAGCCACGGTTAAGCTTGTCCCGCCGACCCAGCTCATCTGGTCCAAGATCTTCGTGCAGGACCACCATCGCTTCGACATGGCCGATGTCGCACACATGATGCTTAAATGTCATGACGCGATCGACTGGAAGCAGTTGCTGAGCCACATGGAACTCTACTGGGAAGTGCTGCTGATGGCGCTTCTCAACTTCCGCTTCGTCTATCCAAGCGAACGCAACCTCATCCCCAAATGGCTCATGGACGAATTGCTGGAGCGGCTCCGCGACCAATCGGACGTGAAGGGGCCCGGAAAAAGGGTTTGCCGGGGTCGGATTTTCTCACCCCGCGACTATTCGATCGATGTCGAGCAATGGGGCTTTTCGGAAGCGGTCGGCAATCTCGAAGAGCAATATGGCGAGTGAAAGAAACGGCAAGCTGCGCGTAGCCGCGATCGGTGATCTCCACGTCCAGGAGGACAGTGTCGCCCCCTACCGGGAGATGTTCAGCGAGATATCGGCGAACGCCGACGTCCTTGTGCTGTGCGGCGACCTGACGAATTTCGGAAAGACCAAGGAAGCGGAAATCCTCGCGGACGACATCAAGTCCTGCTCGATCCCGGTTCTCGGTGTGCTTGGCAACCACGACTATGAATGCGGCCAGCCCGAGAAGGTCTGCGAGATCCTCTCTTCAGCCGGCATGAAGGTTCTCAACGAACAGGCCGTGGAGATCGAAGGTGTCGGATTCGCCGGCGTAAAGGGTTTCCTCGGCGGCTTCGGACGCGGCGAGCTGGCTCCGTTCGGCGAGCCGATCGTGAAAGCCTTCGTCGACGAGGTGATGAACGAAGCCCGAAAACTCGAGAACCAGCTTCGGACCTTGAGGACGAAACGCAGCGTTGCGGTACTCCACTATTCGCCCATCGAAGGGACCATCGAGGGGGAACCGCCCGCAATCTACCAATATCTTGGTTCGCAACGTCTATGCGAGCCTATCGATCGCTTCGATCATGTGAAGGCCGTGGTCCACGGCCACGCTCATCACGGCACGTACGAAGGACGAACCCCACTTGGGAAACCCGTCTACAATGTCGCGCAGTTCGTGCTGAGACCCAAATTTGGAAAGCCTTACGTAATCCTCGAAGTGTGATTATTCCTTTTCGGCCCCTGGAATGGGGGTCGGGGTGTCGAGGGCCTCGATGACATAAAGCCGCTTGACGAGGACATAGACGACGACCGCGAGCGGCGCTGCAACCAGAATCCCGATCACGCCGAACAGAAGCCCGAAGGCAAGCAGACAGAAAAGCGTTACAACGGCCGGTATCTCGACCGCGAACTGCTGGATCAGCGGTTGGATCACATAGGCTTCGACGTGATGAACGATCACGTAGAGAATGATCACCCAAAGAGCGGTTTGAGGACCTTGCGCAAGCCCGACGAGGATCGCCGGGATCGCGGAGGTGATCGCACCCGCGTAAGGTATGAACTCAAGAACGCCAGAAATGAGGCCAAGGACGAGCGCCGAGGGAACGCCGATCAGCAGCAGCCCGACCCATGTCAGGACAAAAATAATGATCATCGCCCACAGCTGTCCCTTGAGCCACAGGCGAAGCGCACGCCCGCTGTCGTGCATCGCATCGGCAACAAGTGCACGGCGCGAATCCGGGATCAGCTTGATAAGGCCAATCCCATAGAGGCGCGGCTGGGCAGCGATAAAAATGCCGCCGAAGAAGACGATCAAGAAGCTTGCAAGGCTCATTGTCGCTGAAGAGACGAAGCTCGAGATATTCGGGCCGACCACGCTTCCCGAATTAAGCTTGCCAATCCACTGTTCGACGGGGTGACCAAGGCCCATCGCCGCGAGCCGGCCGTCGACGATCTCGGCTGCGCGCGGAAGGATTGTCGCGAGCGCCTGACCCTGGTTCGAGACCTGCGTCCCGACGAGCGCAACCGTGCCGCCGATGAGACCAATGATGAGGATTACCGAGAGGGCGACCGCAAGTCGCTCCGGGAGCCTCAAATGCTGCTGCAATGGCGCAGCAATCGCACGGAAAATTGTGGCAATGAGGATTGCCCCAAACAAGAGGACGAGCACCGGTCGCAATTGCCACAAAATCATGGCTCCCCCGACTATCGCAACGGTGAGCAGCAAGTGGCGGATGAAAGCTGCGTCTTTTTCGCTGCTCTCCTTGTTCAAGGGCTCGGCCATGGACGCGAAGCGTTCCGCGCCGCCGACCGTTCCATCGTTCAGCTATTGCCGTTGCCGACCTGCGCCGGCGCCCAGTGCGGCTTGGCTGTCGTGCCGTCGGTCTTCCTCGAAGCGTCTTCAACCTGAAACCGGTCGTCCGTCCATCGATGGCCGGAGGCTTGAAGTTGCTGAAGCCCCTAGGGCTGCGGCCAATTTTCGATGATGTCGACGAAACGGCTGAGCCATGCGTTCGTCTGATGTCCGTCGACAACGCGATGGTCGATCGTGAGGGTTACATAGGCCATTGGGCGGATGAGGATCACATCCTGGCCGCCAATCTCGCGCACCACCAATCTCTTTTCGAGCTTGCCGATCCCGAGGATCGCCGCCTGGCCCTGGTGAAGGATGATCGGCGCCGCGAGAAGCGAGCCCGAAACGCCGTGATTGGAGATGGTAAAGCTTCCGCCGGATACGTCGGAGCGCTCGAGCTTTCCCGCACGAGCCTTGCGGGTCAGCTCGTCGAGACGGGCGCCCACCTGTTCGAGTGAAAGCGAGCCCGCGTCCCTTACAACGGGAACGACAAGGCCCTTCTCGCCGAGCGCCGTGCCGACGCCGATATCAATCGTCGCCGAGACCGCGATCCGATCCTTTTCCCAGCGACCATTGATTGCCGGAGCGACCGTCATGGCCTCGGCTGCCGCCTTGACGATATAGGCAGTGTAGCTGAGCTTCCGTCCCCGAGTGGCCGACACCGTCTTGTGCGCGGCGACCGCCGAAAAGTCGGCTTCGAACACCGCCGTCACGTGCGGCGCTTCCGAAACAGCGTGAACCATGTTCTGGGCGATTGCGAGCCGCATTCGATCATGCGGAATATCTTCGGGGGAAAATTGCCTCGGCTGGGCGCTCGAAGGTTGGTCCGCGCTGACGAACGTCGCCTGCGCAACGCACCGATCAACGTCTTCTCGCGTGATCCGGCCGTCGCGGCCCGTTCCCTGGATCCGCGAAGGGTCAATCCCGTGTTGCTGGAGAGCGCGCCTCACCGATGGACTAAGGCGCCTTTCGGCATTTGGGCCGCTGCCGACATCCGCGCGTTCTGCCGATGGTTTATTGCCTGAATCCTGGGAAGCCTCAGGCAACGGCTCATGGGTTGTCGCGACGCTGTTGGCCGTAGCGCCGACTTCAATCCGTGCGAGCAAAGCTCCGGGGACGGCCTCGGCATCAGTGTCGAGAATGATCTCGGCGAGCACGCCGGCTTCAGGGCACGGCACTTCCTGCGTGACTTTGTCGGTCTCGAGTTCAACCAGTGGATCGTTCTTCGCCACTTCATCGCCGACCCGTTTCAGCCAGGCGCGAACGACTGCCTTTGTGCCTTCCTGCTCGTCGGGGACGCGGACCTCGATCACTCTAGAACCCCACCAAACGGTCGATCTCCGCACGAATGCGTGCGGGAGATGGCAAAGCCCATTCCATGAGCCTTGGATGATGCGGACTGGGAATGTCCGGCATGGTTACGCGCGCGACAGGAGCGTCGAGGTCGAGGAACGCCTCATCCGCAACTACCGCGGCGATTTCCGCGCCGAAGCCGCCGGTGCGAAGATCCTCGTGAACGATCAGGCAGCGACGCGTGCGACGAACGCTTTCAAGCACCATTTCCCGGTCCCAGGGGGCGAGCGTCCGCAGGTCGATGACATCCGCAGCCACTCCCTCGGCAGCCGCTTCGCAACGCGCGACCATCGCACCCCAGGTCACGATCGTAATTCTGTCGCCTTCGCGGGTCTTCTTGGCCCGCCCGAACGGCAGAACATAATTGTCCCCCGGCCAAGGTCGCCGCGCCCACCCATCATCGAGCATGGCGCGATGTTCGAAAAAGAGCACCGGGTCGTTGCCGCGAAGGCTGCCGCGCAGAAGTCCCACTGCGTCCTCGGCATTGGACGGCACGGCAACCTTCCAGCCGGGATTGTGGACAAACTCGACCTCGTTGGTCATCGAGTGCCAAGGGTCACCACATTTAAAGAATCCGCCCGGGACACGGAGAACCATGGGCGCTGCGAAATGGTTGTGCGTGCGCCAGCGCATCGTCCCGCAATCATGAATTTGTTCGGTCGCCGGCTCCGCATATTTGCGAAACTGGATTTCGGGCACGGGCATCAGCCCTGCAAGCGCCATTCCGACAGCGCGGCCAACGATGCCTTCCTCGTTGAGGCTGGTGTCGAACACCCGGTCGCGCCCGAACTTCTCCTGAAGGCCGAGAGTCACTGCGTGAACGCCGCCCTTTGGTCCGACGTCCTCGCCAAAAACCAGGACTCTTGGGTTCGCTTCGAGCTCCTGATCGAGAACGCGTCGGATCGCCGTGACCATGTTGATGCGCTGGCCCTCGGGCGACGGTTCATCCGTCGCCGCGGGTGGAGTGTAGTCGCCGTTCCACAGGCCGCCGACTTGCTGCATCTCGCCTTCGTAGAAGACGTTGCTGGTCACCGTGTCGGGCGACGCCACTCCCCTCGTCTCGGCTTCGGCAACGGCGGCCCTCACCTGCCAGGCCGTTTCGCGCTCGAGGTCCGCCCACTGTTCCTCGCCGATTTGGTAATTCTGGACGTGGGCCTTGAGCCTGGGCAGCGGATCGCGCGCCCATTCATCGGCAACTTGCGCTTCGGTCTTGTAGGCCTGGGTGTCCTGGAAGCTGTGGCCCTCAAGCCGAGGGACGGTCAGCCGAAGGAGAGCCGGTGCGCGCTTCGTGCGGACGTGGGCGACCGCATCGTGGATCAGGCGCGAAGCGCGTTCCGTGTCGGTGCCATCGCCGTTAAAAATTGTCAGTCCCGTGAAGCTGGCAAGGTTCGCGGCAATATCCTGGCCCGGCGTTTGATAGTCCGAAGGAACCGAGATGCCGTAGCCATTGTCCTCCACGTAGATGAGCAACGGCAATTGCTGGGTGGTTGCGATTGTCAGCGCGGACCAAAATCCGCCCGTCGCACAGCTCGCGTCACCGCCAAGCACCAGGCCGATCGCATCGCCCGGCCCCTCCTTGAGAACCTTTTCGCGGTAAACGATGGCCTGCGCCCAACCCGCTGCCGGCGTGTACTGCGCACCAACGCCGCCGCTCATCGGAAGCGCATGCGCCCCGCCCGGATTGGGATAGTTGAACACCACGCCGATGTCGCGGCCGTCTGAATATCCGCCGGCGAGCCCCATGCCCGAACCCAGCGCATCGGCTAGCGGTACGCCGAGCGCAAGCAACAAGGGGCGAGAGCGGTAATAGCCGCACGCAGCGTCGCCATCCTTGAGCTGAAGGCCAAGCAGGACTTGCGCCACGTCGTGCCCGCGAGCGCTGAATTGATAGAGCACCTTCTTGGCTGGAACGAGTTCCTGTTCTTCAACCCGATCCATCTCGCGACTGGTAAGAACCAGTCTTGCGACATCACGCCATTCAACCTCGGCCATTACCCGCCCCGGGTCGCTATCCGCCATCGTGAATTTAGGCGTCGAGCGCGCGGACCACGGCGGCGATGAAGCGATCGATCTGCCCGTCGCCCATGCCGACCACGTTGAAGCGTCCGCTGTCGGCCATGTAGATTGCGTCTTCCGCGCGCAATTTCAGCACCTGCTCTCTCGACAGTGGCAGCATCGAGAACATGCCGTACTGCCGTCCGATGAAGGCAAGCCGCGGGTCTACCGCTGCAATCCGCTCCCGAACGGCGTTGATCCGCTCGCGCATTGCCTGAAGCTCGATCAGCCACTGTTCGCGAAGCTCGGGATCATCAAGCACGATGCGCACGGACGCAGCGCCATGATCGGGCGGCATCGACCACATCTCTCGCGCAATTTGATAGACATGACCCATAGCGGTCGCGCTTGTCTCGGCGGTCGGTGACTTGATCCACAAGGAACCCACGCGATCGCGATAGACGCTGAAATTCTTGTCGCAGCTCTGGGCAATGATCACCTGATCGCAACGATCGAGCATCAGGTGGACGCCGAATGCATCCTCGTCGAGACCTCGCCCG
>DASZBO010000052.1:0-46165 GCA_035944075.1 Sphingomicrobium sp. | reverse complement strand
GCTCCGACCTTCAGGCCTTTTCTGACAGCTATTCAAAGCCGCTCGACCACGTAGGCATGCGCGAAAATGAGCTGGTCAGCCAGATGCAGGACCAGATGGAGTCGACGCTCGCCGAGCTCATGCGATACTTGAGCGAGCGCGATAAGGACGGCTGATCTCGCAGATTGACTAGCTCGCGATCAGCCCACATATGGCGCCCTCTTCGCCAGCGAAGGCCCCTTCGTCTAGCGGTCTAGGACGTCGCCCTCTCACGGCGAAAACACGGGTTCGAGTCCCGTAGGGGTCACCATCAATTTCAATTGCTTAGCTGACATATGCACGCTTTTTCGGTAATGCTTCGGTAATATCCGGGGGCGCACGTAACGGAACGCGAGCGAGCAATCGAGGAGTTGGAGTTGTCCTCGGCGGTGGGCCAACGAATCCGTTCGGTCACGAGCGTCGTGCTGTTACCAAGACACGGACCCAGCGGTGGCCACCCACACGGTGCAAGGAATCCTCAGGCTAAGATCCCGTCGAGTCACCACTGACATTCGGCTGCTCGCTGACCGCATTGAAAATACGAGCGGTGTGCCAGATGCGACTTGCCGTCGCCAAGACCAGCAGAACTCCATAGAGAGACAGGAACACGCCGGCGATAGACAGATAACCGGATCGACTTAGCAGCGGGCCGGTGGTGTCGAATGACATGCACTCAGACGGACGCTCTCGCTGGCGTGACAGACCAGAAGATTATTTTTCAGCAGGAACATTCGACCATGCCTGGGCTGCTGATCCACGAAGTCAGTCGGGAAGACGGAAGCCTCGTTCGAAGCTTCGATGAATATTCGGAGACGGCGAAATGCGTGCGTCGTCCCTTCACCGGATTTCCGCAGAGGAAGATCGCGATCACGCGGCGCTCCACGGGCTTGGAAACAAATGCCAATTTTATCGATCGTTGACTCCTGAATGACCACTAATGGGGTCAGTCTGGCCGTTGGCTTGAAAGCCGAAGCAAGCGAGAAGCGATGTAAAGCTCTTGTTCGCTGGTCCAAAATGCTAGTTCGTAGACATGCAAAACCGAACATCGCCGCCGCTTCGTCGTGGAGGGTCGTCAGGTGGATGAACTGAGTTGAGCCGTCTCAGCAAACGGTCCACTTTCTCACGTGATGGGAAGTACCAGCGAGCGTCAGCACCGTTTTGCTCTGCTTACATCGAAGTGGTAGCCTGAACGATAGTCGCTTGCGTATCGATCAAGGAGAAGCTGGTGGTCAATCGGTTCATCGCATTTCTTTCTGTAGCTATGCTCTCATTCGGCTCAGCCTGGGGGGCGCCAAACACCGTATCCGTCGGAGGCGCTGGATTGACTAAGTCCGAGTTCCTTGATCGCGCTTCTCACGTCTTTCACATGCTAGACAGCGGCCATCGCGGGTACGTCACTCGTCAACAAGTCAGTCGATCTTTTTCAACAGGCGCGGCTCATGCGACTGACGTTCAAGTTCCTTTTTTCCTTCGGCCTGCATCTTTCAGCGTGATCGATACTAATCACGACGGGCGCATAACTTTCGCTGAATACGAAGCGTTCGCTTCAAGGGTCTTTGATCAGTCAGACATCGCCAAGACAGGTTCGATCAATCTATCGAACCCAGCTGCATACGAAAGATTAAGCGCAGCAATAAGCTCGAAGTGAAGGGGGATTTCTCCCCCTTCACTACCTTAGAAGAAATCTACCTGGGCTCCGCCCACGTCATTGTTCCATTGAATTTGGTAGGTCGTCTCCGACTGGTTGGGTGTCAACTGTATGTCAAACTGCCAACTGCCGCTTTCGTTCGTCAGCCAAACGTTTCCAGGAGCAATCCCCTGATTTTGATAGGCCGCCCACGAGTCTTGGATCGATTGGTCAGGAACGTTCCAAATCGTAGACAAGTCGTTCATAAAGTTAACAGCATCTCCAGCGACTTGGAATTCGTTAATCGCACCAGCTGCTCCATCGGTTTCAACCGACCCGGCGACGCCAGCCGGCCGGTAAAGGCCGCAGCCAGCGTCGGCGCATCCTGCCCAAGGCGCTGAAGCGCGCGCAGGCGATGGACCGCGGCCGTCTGGCCCGGGCGGTCCGAGAATTCGGATCGGCGCGCGCGCAGCGACTGCTTGCGCCGGTGCTCGACGACCATGCGGCCCATGCTTCTCCACGAGCTTGACGACTTTGGGGACCTGATCGAGGTCACAGGGCGCGCGCGCCATCGATCCCGGGCTCGTGGAGAAGGATTATTGGATCATGCACGGCCTGTGGGGCCTTGCGCAGCTGGGTTTTACCTTCGAACTGAAGGGGGGGACTTCGTTGTCCAAAGGATTCCGGCTAATCGACCGCTTCTCGGAAGACATCGATATTCTAATCGAGCCAGAAGATTCGGGTCTCTCGACGGGGCGTAACCAAAACAAGCCCGCCCATGTGGCCGCGCGCCGCGCCTTTTACGACAGCCTTCCCGAGCGACTGGCCATTCCTGGGTTCCTCAAAGCGGTGCGCGACGAGGAATTTGACGATGAGAAGATGCGTAGCGCCGGCATCCGCCTCCTTTACCCAGAGGTCAATCCGCTGCCCCAGGGCGCCAAGACCGGCGTGCTGCTCGAGGCCGGGTTCGACCAGGTGGCGCCGAACCGGCCGGTGCTGATCAGTTCCTGGGCCTACGATCAGGCGATCGCGAGCGGCATCCCGGACCTTATCGACAAACGGGCCGTCGACGTCCCCTGCTATCATCCGGGCTATACACTGGTCGAAAAGCTCCAGACCATTTCTACCAAATATCGCAAGATCGCGCCCGGGATGAACGTCTAGCGACCGGCAATGCCCGAATTTGACGATCGTGTGCCCTTAGGCGAACCGTCCACTACGGCCAGAACCCCTCAAATCGCCGTGCGTCACTCCTGCAATTACCAGCAAAGCGAGAGATTGACTGCGCTTCGCTCGCGAATGGATGGGCCTGCGGCCCTGAACTGAATGGCTCACCAGCAGAGGAATTTAGCGAGCCATCCTCAGCGGGAACAGCATTTTGCGTTCTGGCGGACAGCGGTGGTTTCCCGAATGGACGTAATGGTTCGCCGGCCCTTCAACCGCAAGGGGGATGACCGGTTTACGTCCGAAGCGGATGAACGATTAATTCTCCCGTATTTTCATTTGACTAGGGATGGCGGCGCCGCAGAGGAGTATCCCGTTGATGAATTCGGCTTGCCGCGCCACCGACCAAGGCGCCAATAAAGGTAGTGACGGCGCCCACGGGCGGCCAGCCAGCGCCAAACAGCTCGCTCAGATTCTCAATTCGATTCCTCACGTCATCTGGTCATCCACGGCGGACGGCCGTCTCGATTTCGTGAGTGAACAATGGACTCGCGTTCACGCCGGAGAGTTGCGCGAACTCATCGGCGACGGGTGGACTCGGTTCGTGCATCCGGACGACCTCGATCGCGTCGTCGAAAGCTGGTCCGCGGCGCTGAAGCGTGCACAGGTTTACCGTAATGAATTCCGGCTTCGCGTGCCGTCGGGCAACTATCGCTGGATGCTCATCACAGCGAAACCCGAAGTGGGCGGCGACGGTAGCATCGTCCGGTGGATCGGCACCTGCACCGATATCCACGAGCGCATCGTCGCTCAGAACGCTCTACAAGATGAACAGGCGCTCTATCGAAGCGTCGTCGAGGCAAGTGCCGATTGCATCAAGATCATTTCGCCCGAAGGCCGGATAATGTTGATGAACAATCCGGGGCTCGAACTGATGGAAGTTCCGGACCTGTCTTCGTTTGAAGGGAAGTTCTGGTGGGAGCTTTGGCCCTCGGCGATGCAAGAGGTTGTCCGCGCCTCGGTTGATCGTGCGCGGTCGGGCGAAACCGTTCGCTTTAGCGGCTTCTGTCCCACTGCCGGGGGCAAACACAAATGGTGGGACGTCGTGGTTACGCCGATCCACGACAGCAACCGCGAGCTAACAGGGGTCCTCTCAATCTCACGGGACAGCACCGCCGAGCGCGAGAAAACAGCAAAACTCGAATGGGCAAGCGAACACGATGCGCTGACGGGTCTTCCGAACCGCCGGGCTTTCCAGAACCGGTTACAGGCAGCGGTGCTGCGCTCGATGCGCGATGGCACGAAGCTTGGCTTGCTGCTTATCGACCTCGATCACTTCAAGCACGTCAATGATACACTTGGCCACGCTGCGGGCGACATCATGCTCAAGCAATTTGCGGCGAGGCTCAGGAAAAACATCCGGTCCGGGGATTTTGTGGCCCGGGTTGGCGGCGACGAGTTTGCGATCGTCGTCGAGAACATCAGCTGCGGCGCGGATCTGCATATCGTCGGCGAGAAGGCCGCTGCGGCATTGAACAGCCCGCTACGCATCCAGGGGCGCGCGCTAAGTGGCGGAGCGAGCATCGGCGGAGCGCAGTTTCCCGATGACGCGGACACCGCGAATGAATTGTTCAAGCTCGCGGACACTGCCCTCTACGCGTTGAAGGCCGAGGGGCGGGGAGGGACGAAACTGTTCCATTCCTACATGCGCGAAGAAGCGCAGCGCGTGGCTTCGCAGCTGAGCCTTGCTCGCATCGCGGTCAACGAAGCAAGTGTCTGTCCCCATTATCAACCGAAGGTCGATCTATCGACTGGCCGGGTCCACGGCTACGAAGCGCTACTGCGCTGGAACCATGCCTCAAAGGGCCTCCAGCCGCCCGACACGATTGAAGAGTCGTTCAAGGACTATGAACTCGCCGCGAAGATCGGCTCGCTCATGCAAGAGAAAGTCCTGTCGGACATGCGCTCGTGGCGGAACCAGGGCGTTGCTTTCGGCTGCGTGTCGCTCAATGCCGCACCGGCTGAGTTTCTTCGCGACGATTATGCGGAACGCCTCCTTAGAAAAGTGCAGCATTTTGGTGTTCCCGCATCGCTCCTTGAAGTTGAGGTGACGGAGCATGTTCTGATGGCGAGCGGCTCGAAATATGTGCACCGGGCACTTGCAGTCCTCAAGAACGCTGGCGTTACCGTTGCGCTTGATGACTTTGGGACAGGCTACTCCTCGTTGTCGCATCTTCGCGACTTTCCCGTCGACGCGGTCAAGATCGACAAGAGCTTTGTCCAGAGAATGATGGTCGATCCGGAAATTGCAGCAATCGTTTCGGCAGTCGTCAACCTTGCGAAGAGTCTTCGCATCGTTTCGGTCGCGGAAGGTATTGAAACCCGGGAACAGGCTGACATGTTAAGAGCCGCTGGATGCAGCTTGGGGCAGGGTTACTTGCTGGGTGAGCCCCAACCGGCTGACGCGATTGCGTCGGCTATTGTAACGCGTTCCGCAGCCTGAATGCTCGTTGAGCCGGGCCCAAAAAGGAGCACGGGACGGAAATTGAGCGAGCGCTAAAGCGGCGCTGATGGGACGCGAGCGGTACGCCAATCCGCCATCCAGGCTGGCTCATAATGAAACGAGTGACACCAAATCGCCTTTTCGATCGTTCATGCCTGCGGTTGTTGAAACGGGTTCAGGTCGTCAGGTCATGTTCTTCAAGCAATCTCACATCAGCCCCCGCGGCCGAAATGCGGACCTCGCTGGAGAAGCAATGTTCGAATTCGGCGGTGGGCGCGGATCATGCCCGACGATCTGAAGAATGGCTCAGGGGCGGCCGAGGCGTCGCGGAAAGGCAGCAAAATGCGGGCGAACCTTAAGGGACGGCTCATGCTCCAACCGGAGAAGTCGCCGGTCGATGTTCGGGAAGATCATGTCCTTTCGATCCTCTCGGGCCGGCGCGGCCGCGAGGCGGCGATCGGGCGTGAGCTTTTCTCCGACCCCGCATGGGATATCCTGCTCGAACTTTATGCAGCGCGACTTGGTCAGCGGCGGATGTTTTTTCGCGAACTGGCGCGCAGCATCGACACTCCTGAATCGACCGCAGCAAGGTGGATCAGCGTGCTTAATGATCGCGGTCTCGTGACGACCATGGACGAGCGCCGGGAAACCGCTGGCGCGGCGATTGAACTTAGCGCGGAAGGGGCAGCCGTCATGCAACGGCTGGTTAGCTACTGGGGCTCAGCTTTCCAGTCGATCTGATCGAGTGACCCGGGTCGGGGCACCGCGTCAACCGAAGCAGAAAGGTCATGGATCGCGAGATCGACATGCGCGCCGATTTGCCCCGGCGCCGCGGCCCGATCGAGGATTTCCAGGGCGCTCTCCAGATGTGAGAGTGCTTCCAGCATCAAGTGGTGCTGCTCAGTCGATCGTCGATCTCGCATCCGCTCGTTCCTAGTCCTTCGCCCAGGTATGTCGTGCGCCTTACATTAACCGTTCCTGTTTGCACGAGAAAAAGTGACCAATCCACGCGTCGGACACATTCATCGGGGTCGTTGTCTGACAATGTATTAGTTTCATCAGACTTTGATCGGAAACCGGGCCGTTTTGGAGATAGGATCAACTGCTCCATAACTCCTTCCCGCTAGGGCTGTCTTGCGCGTTCCTGCCCCACGGGAGCGTCCATCGTCGGAAGGCCCGCCGCACAAACGACGGCGGGCCTTCTTTCCAAGTTCCGGCACGGACAACGCGCCGAAAGCAGGTGTCCGCACGCGATGCATTGCCGTCCTACCGCCTGCATTACGCGCCCCGCCGGGCGCCATCGGACCAATAAGGTTCCTGGAAAGGTGAGGGGTGTGCGTTTCGCTCGAATTATTGGTAGCATGTCTTCCCAGCGCCAGATGTTGACCTCGAGAGCATGCGTTGGGGGGCGGAGATGAGTGAACCGGGAGTTGGGTCGCTGCAGCAAGAGGGCGCAGCGGCCTTGGACCTTATGGTACGAGCGCTTGAGCTGCTCGATAATTGCGACGGCGCGATGGATGTTGGTGCGCACCTTGACCTTGCCATCTGCCGCCTTCGCGACGCGATCCATAATGCAGGACCCGAAGCAAGTTGTGGTCCGCCTGGAGAGATGTGGTCCTGACGGAAGTAGCCCCGGTCAGTAGGTGGATCGCTCGGTCCGGCCGGGTGACTTTATTACATATTCCGCGGGAGCATCGGCAGGCAGCGGCACCGACCAGGACGCTCCGGCGTAAAGGCGTTTGCCGGGAAGATCGACGCATTGACGACGGGCCGCGTCGCATTGCCGCCCGTTGATGATTTCGACGCTTACATTCCCACTGTTCGTGAAGGTCAGCGTTCGACCGCTGCGCACGGCGTTGACCTGCGCTTGCGGCGTAGCCGGCCGAACAAGAACAAGAACATCGTAACCGACCATGACCTTGAGCCCGGAAGTGGTTGACTGAACCCCTCCCGCAACGGGTTTCACGGTTACTCGGTAGACATGTTCGCGATCGACGGCGCGCGATAGTGTTCCAATGCGCAAGAGACGGCGCTGCCCAGGTTCGAGAATCATGCGCGTTGGAGAGACAAGCAAGCCAAGCTTTTCGGGGTCAGGTTCGACGCGCGTGCTTTGTGCCGGCAACGACGGGCTTAGGATTTCTCGCGGCTCGATCGCGACGAAGCTGCGTTCGGGTGCGTTGTTCCAAAGCTCTACGTCCTCGCGCTCATGCTTCCCCGGCTGCAGGTCCACAATAAGCTGACTGAGAACGAGGCCCGCTTGCGCGGGGGTCGCGATTCCGAGCGCCGAAAGCAAAACCAGCGCCAGAATTTTCGTATGGGACAACCATCTCATCGACACGTCACCTTGCCTACAGACGAAAAGTCATCCTTCGCAATGACCTTTCCAAGCGTGAGCACGCACGACGGGTTGCCAGCCCTCGAAATCCTTATCGGCTCGTCGCTCCGGGCATCGATCTGGAAATAGCCACTGGCGTTGGTCTCCGCGATATCCTTGGCGGTTTGTACGAGGGCGTTGGCAATGGGCGTTCCGTCCTCGAGGATTGCCTGGCCGAACAAGGTTACGAAACTATCGGCCGTCCAGGAAAGCGCGCGAATGTTGCCGGGGTAAAGCGTAACGACACGTTCAGCCGTGTCGTAGCTGAGATTCTTTGAAGAAGACGGGACTAGGCGCACGCGGTACGTGCGATAGGCAGGCACGAACAAGGAAAGTCGGTGCCCAACTTCTACCGTTCCTTTCGGCACGTCGTTCACGAGAACCGTGAAACTCGCGTCCATTGCATTGCCCTTGACCGCCACCAGAATGGCGCTCTGCTCAAGTTCGCGCGAGCCCCAGGCGGCGGCTTTTGCGCCGAGTGCCATTCCGGACTGGAATGCGAGGTTGTACTGCGGCATCCGGCCGTCTTCGACGTTCTTGAGGACGTCTGCTCGAAGGACTCCGAACGATCCGCCGACCAGCGCTTCGCCATGGATTGTCGAAGAGCTGACATTACGATCGGCATCCGCTGCGAGATTGACTTCGGTCCCGTCCAGCGTTCGCTGCGACCATTGGGCCGAGACGCTCCCAATCGTCCGTGTGACGGATGCGTTCGTTTCGGAACCCTCGGTTTGGGAAGCTAGCCCGAGCGTCCCGCCGACAGACATGTGCCGGGACGAGAAGAGCACTCGAAGGCCCGCGAATGCTGCGGAAGTCGAGCGACTTTTCTGTGCGGATGCATCGAACACCACTTGCATGGCATCATGCGTGACCACCGGCAGGTTTAGGCTGGGACCAAGCGTGTAATCCGGACGCAAGTTCTGGTCCTTGCGGTAGGAGCCGATCAGCGAAAGGAATCCATTCGCGAGGCGGACACCAAAACTGGCAGTTGCCTGCGTATAGGAGCCAAGTGCTAGCTCGAGCCCGGCGGGAGGCGCGACATCAAAGGTTGTGACGGAGGATGGGAGCCGGACAAGCGGCGCGGCGTTCCGTGACCAGATGCGTCGAATGTCGATGTTCATAGTGAAGGGTCCACGACCGGCGGTACCGAGCTCAAGCAATGCTCCCCAGTCACCCGAACTGGAAACAAGTCCCGCAGCCCGAAGACGAGCAGGACCGGAAACGAGCCAACCGCCGCCCTCGATCATTGCCTTGTGCTGAGTACCAAGGGCAGTGACGTCCAAGGCAAGAATGTTGGACAGGCGGCGGGCGGCACCGATCTCATAGAAGAATGTGCTCGACGGGCTGATGGGCTCGTTGGATTTGGTATTCGCGAGGAACCCCGCATAGGCATAGACGATTGGGTGGTCTCGGGCCGGGACGTGCGAGTTCTTGACGAAGAAGCGCCGCTGTTCTTCGACGCTTCCGTTCGGATGGCGGATCCGCAGAAGCACCGGGTAAGATCCTTCGGCGAGCCCCGATGTGTCCACCTCGACATTCCCGGCTGGATAGGAGCGCGAGCTCACGAGCCGGCCATCGACGACGATGTCAACTCGGCCCGGTTCGGCAAGGAACACGATCAGCGGTGTCGAACTTAGGGCTTCATGATCGGCAAAGGTGTCGAACTGGGTCCCGATGCCACCGCCGAGGATCCGACGCTGGCCGATGAACTCGTTGGCCGGCGCCCAGAACAGGCCCCCGGAATAACGCAGGCCGTTCTTGTCGACTTCGCCGACGAGATCGTCAACGAGAAGCCCCAATCCTGATGCAATTGCGGTATCGGCGCGGATACGCCCGTTCCGCAGCGCGACAATCGTCCGGTTCTGCATGTCGTAGCTCGCCTTCCCTCCGATAGTACCCGAAGCGTTGACGCCAATGGTGTCCGTTAGCGAGAGACCCGAATCCGGACGGGGCAGAAAGCCAGACTTGCCAAGGGATGAAGTGCGCAGGAACTTCGGATTGATGAAGAGGTCGACGCGGAAATGGTCGGCATCGTAGATGATCCCAACAAGGTCGGGCTTCAATTGGCCGCAATTGCCGGCATTCGACGGAGCGCAGGCGAGATCGCTATGAGTTGGAAGTTCGTCGTTGAGCGCGGCTTTCAATTCCGGCGTAACAATGGCCTGCGGAATCTTGTCGACAATATCGCCGGGGTCGCGAAACTTTAATATTCCTGGCCTCACGTCGACCAGGCCTTCGGCGACCTTGGACCCTCCAAAATAGATGTCGACGAGCATCATGTGGGAGCTTGCAAGCTCGTCGAAACCCGCCGGCGCTTTCATTTCGAAATGCATCGCTGCCGCAGACGCGGGGAGCGGCGACAAAAACATGGTTAATGCCCAAAGGCACAAAAATTGGCTGAGGACCGCGCGCACGTTCAGTCCCGCTCACTCGGGTCCGACGAGGAGGGTCAGGGTTCCGCTGTACGTGCCGGCAACCGCGCTCGACAGCGCGGCTGAACGGAGAACCACGATCAAGCTTGCAGATGCTGCCGGGCCGTTATTGCAAGTTTGCTGAGTGGCGGTGCTCACTTGGCCGCTAAGGGGCACATTTGCCGTGAGCTGTGTTCCTGCCGTCTGTGCCACGGAGCTGCTCCATTGCACATCGTAAGGCAGCGATGCCGTTCCAGAGGAGAGCGTGAAGGCACCGGCCGGCCCTGTTCCTGACGCGGTGACATTATAGCCATTCGTCGCCGAACCCGAGAAAAGACAGATGCTCTGGCTCGCGACCGCGTCGACGTTGAGGTTTGCGATGGTGCCAAATGACACGTCGGTCAGGTTGCCGATGCGCACTTTATCGCTCGCCGCAAACGAAGGCTCTGAAAGCGCGCCCACAAGCAGAGCAAACGCGAAAGCGTTTAGTAAAAAAGACGAAGCGCGCTGCTTGCGAGCGTCGCGTGATCGGCTCGTCAGCTTGCTCCTTGTGAGGTCGATGGTGGCGGACACCGGTGTTGCCACCAACAGCACCACATCACTCGGGCGCAACGACCAGGGTCAATGTGCCCGTGTAGGTTGTTGCTGCCTGCATCGTCTGGAGATTGGCTGTCGACAGTTTCACGATGAGACTTGCCGAACTGCTTGCGCCAGTCGCACAGTTCGCGCTTGTCGCAATGGACTTGAGCCCCGTAAGGGCAGTTCCGGTTGCGAGGGCCGTTCCGGCGGACTGTCCGGAAGTTTGCGACCATTCAACGCTATAGGGCACCGTCAGGGCGCCGTTGCTGAGCGTGAATGCGCTCGCGGTGCCGCTGCCGCTTGCAGTTACGTTGTACCCCTTGGTGCTCGTGTTGCTCCAGACGCAGACATTTTGCGCATCGAGCGCTGCGGTCGCGGGATCCTGGTTCAGGAATGATACGTCGCTGAGCCCGCTCAGCTCCACGCGGTTGGGCACTGACGCGCCGATCGCGACGCTTCCCGTTGATGTTGTTCCAAGGCTTCCTTGGGTTGCGGCTACCGCCGCCCCGTTGATGAGCACTGCTGCGCACCCGGCAAGCATCCGGTCCAATCGAAAATAGTCCATTTCGTTCATCCCCACCACGGATGGTCCTCAAGACCGATCCATTTTGGAGGTAAATGCGCTCGGTGAAAAAAAAGTTAATTCGGCCGATGCGGATCTAGTGGCGAGGTCCGGCCGGAAACCCTGCGGGGGTCTCCAGCGGCGCGCTAATCGGGCACGACCAGCACCAGCAGGTCATCGCCGCCTAGCGAAACGGGCAGCTCTTCCGCCGTTATCGAAAGCTTCTCCCCGGTAAATGTTCGACTGGCGGACATTGGGACGGGTAATCTTCCAGGCAATGAGACGGCAAGATCGTAACGCAACTTCGGAGCGTTGGTTATGACTTCGAGCGCTCCTGCCTCTTCGTGCACCTGAAAGTGCGGCAACACGCTTGCGCCGATGGCGATATGGGATTGCGATTGTGCGCCGAGCTGGCCCTCAACCGGTCGCGTCCACCCCGCGTCGGGCACGAGCGCTATCAACGCGAGGGGTAAATGCCCGAGCAGTCTGCCGGTTTTATGCATCAAGTCTCTCTCGCGCCGAATGATCTGCGTCGAGACTTGGTTCCGATTGGATGAAGGCACGGTTGTGCTTCAAACCGCTTCGGAGGAAACTTCGCCTGGTCCATCGGCGCGGCCCCGGCCCTTTGGTACGGGACGCAGATCGGAGCACGGCCGGTTAATTGTCCACAATTACCTCCGTTTTGGACGCGGAACTGGGCTGACATTGATCCAGAATGTTGGTTATTTCAGTCCAGCTCGGAAAACGGTTCGCCCCATCCACTATTCGAGGTATTCGATGACTGCTCACAATCCCCAGCTCGACAAGGAGCGCCTGCTCCAGCTGAGCAGCGAGGTTAGCCGGATCGCCACGACGCTGGCGAGGCTGTCGTCCGAAACGGAGATGTTCACCGCGGACGAGAAATCGCGGGATAATGGGCCTTTGCCAGAAATCTCGCCAAAATCGGTTGCCGCGCTCATGCGCGTGCGGCGTGTTCGCGCGACCTACTTCGACCAGGAGCTCTTTGCCGATCCGGCATGGGACATGATGCTCGAACTCTTTCACGCCGAACTGACCCACCGGCGGGTTCCGGTCTCGAACCTGTGCAGCGCGGCGGCTGTTCCGGCGACGACAGCCCTGCGCTGGTTGAAAACGCTGGTCGAGAAGGGACTTGTCGTTCGACGCGACGATCCGCTCGACGGTCGCCGGGTCTATGTCGAGCTGCAGCCGCAGACGAGTGACGCGCTTAAGCGTTACTTTGGCGCGATTGCGGATGCGGGACTCTGATTTTTGTCTCGCCGCTCCCTGAACCGCTGACAAGGGAGAGGGAGAATGCGGGCAGAGCAGGTTGATCTTTCGCACGTCAAGCGTGATGGCGGCATTGCCTCCCGTTGGCCGCTTTGTGAGCAAGGCCAACATTTCGATCTCGGGCACATCCTAAGTTCTGCAGTAATCGACTCCGTCTCGCCTGCGCGCCTTGGAGAGCTGGGCGTTCAACATGCCGGCCTTTGGGAATGCGATTTGCTGAATTCCTCGCTCACCTGGTCGGGAGGGGTCTATGACTTGTTCGGGCTTGAGCGAGAGCGGCGGATCACGCGCGAACAAGCCTTGGCACATTACACCGAGGATTCCCGCGTCCGCCTCGAACGCCTGCGCTCAGATGCGATCCGGCACAAATGCGGATTTACGATCGATGTCGAAATTCGCGCGGCCGCCGTGGGACAAATGCGCAAGGTGCGGCTGATCGGGGCGCCGGTATACGCGGGTGAACTTGCCATTCGGCTGCACGGGCTGAAACTCATCATTTGAGCCACGAGGCTGATGGTCGAGGAGGGCTCGGGTCGCATCCATCAACCTCTGTCTTCAGCATGGGCCTTCGCACCTCCTTGCCGCAGATTGCGGCCCGAGGAGCTCGTATCATTCATCCACGCCAAGCGGATCCTCTAGTTCCGGAGCGAGCGTAACATGAAGGTAAGGGTATCTTCCATGATCCCACGACCTTTCTTGGTGAGAGATAAAAGGATGACCTTTTTGTCACGCGGATGTTCGATGCGTTGAACCAACCCTTGTATCTCAAGCATGCTTATCCATCGGAGCGCCGTTGAGTGCGGCACGCCGGATCCGTAACAGACGCTCGAAACCGTGAGCCGCGCCGGCTCCTCGGAATACAAGGCGAGAAGCATGTCCCAGGCGGGCTCGCCGCCCAAACCCTTTGGCAAGACATGATCGCGCGCGCGGCGCATTCGAAAGATTTTCGCGGCAGCTGCCGGAAGAGCTTCAGGATTGTCGAAATCACCGTCGTCGAATGGCGCCAACGCAGTTCCGTCCTGTAAATCGAGAAGTCGGGACGCAACGTCACCTTGCGGCGGGTTTGGCTCCCCACGCTGTCTCCCACTGAACGTGAGCCGAGCGCGGATCGTCATCGAAACAAATCCTTACGTTTCGATGGATTAATGAAGATGATGGTCCCTTAACCCTCACCGGAAGATTGGAGTCCGGGCTCCTCGGTCGAATTGCGGCTGCAAATTCATCCCCGCCTGACGGCGGACCGTCGTCTCCATTGGCTGGATGTCCGGATATGTTCGGTCGGGAAGCTCACCACGGTCTCGCGGTTCGGCGCTAAGCGTGCTTTCCCTGACCGTGAAAGTGTCGTTGAAACCTCAATAAACGCAACATCTCGTGAAAAGAGGTGTGCGCTGACCAATAAGCGAAGTAGCAAAAGTCATTGCTCGATTAATCGCTTTCTACCCGCACCAGATGCTCGCCAGTTCGGTTGATCACAAAAGTATTCGCGTCCAGCGGCTGAACCGTCTCACCGGTATCAAGCCTGAACTTTGCAATACGCGTGAGCAGCCGTCGCTCACGATATTCGTGAACCTCAAATCTGCAGCCGCTGGAATCTTCAACTTTGATACGCCCAGCATATTTCACAAGTCCGTTCCTCTTGCGGACGATTCGGCGGTTATAGTCTGATCAAAACGGATGATTATGCAACCACATGAAGGGAAATCTTCCCCTAAGGGCTTCTTCCACAACGAATCTGTGATCGGACGGTCTTGGAACCGGTCGCCGAACAAGCATGTGCTCTCGAGTAAAAATTCTGGGATTTCGGCTGGCCTCAGAGTCCCGTGTTAACCAACCGAGGCATGGGATCGCCGAACGCCTACAGCTTATGCTGTCCGGGCGCACCGGGTGGCACTTCGGCACAATGCTGGTCCTTTGGATGCCCCGCGTGGATTCGAACCACGATTGACGGAGTCAGAGTCCGTAGTCTTACCATTAGACGACGGGGCAGCTTGGGAGCCCGCGAGATAGAAAGCGCTTAAATCGCTGTCAACGCTGCACCCTGTAGCAAGCGCGGGGTTGCTCAGGCACGCTAAATTGTGATTAACATGGCGCCAAGTCAGCCGCCAATCAGGTGGTGAAGCACAGAAACGGGCGTGTAATGGCGCAGGGTGTCGCCAGTGCGCCAGCCTTGCGGCAATATTACAAGCCTCGGGGCGGGCCGTCGGAAAACCACTTCTCGGTGAAGCGAGAGCCGCATCGCCACACTTATGGCGCCATCGATCTTGGAACGAACAATTGCCGCCTGCTGATTGCCCGACCAAGCGAGGGCGGCTTCACGGTTATCGATGCATTCTCAAGGATTGTCCGACTGGGCGAAGGACTTTCACGGACGGGCGAACTGTCAAAGGATGCCATGGACCGCGCCGTTCAGGCTCTTTCGGTCTGCGCCGAGAAGCTCAGGCGCCGTAACGTATCGCTCTCGCGCTCGGTCGCAACCGAAGCCTGCCGGCGTGCCAAAAACGGAGGCGAGTTTGCGTACCGCGTGCGAAGTGAGACCGGCATCGCACTCGATATAATCGAGCCGGGTGAAGAGGCGCGGCTGGCGGTTCTTGGCTGCCACAAACTGCTCGAACCCGGGGACGGACCAGCGATAATCTTTGACATTGGTGGTGGCTCTACCGAGCTTGTGCTAGTCGATCAGGAGGAGGGAACACCAAGGATCCGCGCTTGGTGGAGCGCTCCATGGGGTGTGGTCTCGCTGACGGAAAGCGAAGGCAAGGAGGCCCTTGAAGGCCCGGAACGGGTCAAGGCCTATAAGCGCATGCGTGAGCGGGCGCGACGGGCTTTCGCGAACTTTGCAACAATGCTTCCAAGCCGGCGCGAGGGCATTCGGTTGCTGGGCACAAGCGGCACCGTGACAACGCTTGCAAGCGTTCATCTCGCCCTGCCATCTTATGATCGCCGAGCAGTCGACGGACTCCATGTGCCGATCGAAGCCATGCAACAGATAAGCTCGATGATCGCGAATATGGATTATGATGAGCGATCGGCGCTGCCGTGCATTGGCAATGAGCGCGCGGACCTGGTCGTCGCCGGCTGCGCAATACTCGAAGCGATCATGGAAATCTGGCCGGCGAAGAACTTGGGAATCGCCGATCGGGGTATCCGCGAAGGAATTCTTCGCTCGCTGATGGCAAGAGACGGGTGGACGCTCTGACTTGTCTCGCATGATCGACAAAAGTGCGAAGGCCGATCGAACTTCCGTTCTCTTTCCGGATCGCCGAGCCAGCCGTACCGCGCTAGAGCGCCGGGAATGAAGCGCGTTCGGACTGCCAAGGGCCGCAAGGTCTCGTCAACACGCTGGCTCGAGCGGCAGCTCAACGATCCCTATGTGAAGCGGGCACGAGCGGAGAATTACCGTAGCCGCGCCGCGTACAAGCTGCTGGAGCTTGATGAGCGCTTTGGGTTGCTCCGAGGAGCAAAGGCCGTCGTCGACCTTGGAATCGCGCCCGGCGGCTGGAGCCAGGTCGTAAGACGCAAGGCGTCACAAGCGAGCATCGTCGGCATTGACCTCCTGCCAACCGACCCAATCGAGGGCGTCACGATCCTTGAGATGGATTTTATGGACGAGAAGGCGCCGGAGCGCTTGAAGGAAGCGCTTGGCGGGCCAGCAGACCTCGTTCTTTCAGACATGGCTGCGAACACGGTCGGACACCAGCAGACGGATCACCTAAGAACCATGGCGCTTGTTGAAACCGGCCTCGAATTTGCACGGGAAGTACTGCGACCTGGAGGGGCTTATGTAGCGAAAGTCCTTGCGGGCGGTGCCGACAACGATCTTGTCGCGGAGCTCAAGAGAAATTTCGCGACCGTGAAGCACGCAAAGCCGCCCGCCAGCCGGAAGGATTCAAGCGAGTGGTACGTCGTTGCGCAGGGGTTCAAGGGGACGGCCACAACGGGTAAGTAAGCCCTTCGGGATGGGGGGCTGATGGCGACGAAGCAAGAAAAGTCGTTCCTCGCCCGGCTTGGTCCCGGCCTGGTTACGGGCGCCGCCGATGATGATCCAAGCGGCATCGGAACGTACAGTCAGGTCGGCGCGCAATTTGGCTACGGGCTCGCGTGGAGCCTGCTGTTCAGCCTGCCCTTCATGACCGTGATCCAGGACGTCGCGGCGCAAATTGGCTCAGTGACGGGCATGGGCATCGCAGCGAACCTTCGCCGCCACTATCCGCGCTCATTGCTCTGGTCGGCAGTGTCGCTGCTTCTCCTTGCGAATGTCATCAATCTCGGCGCGGACCTCAGCGCCATGGGGGCGGTGATGCAGATGCTGCTTGGCGGCGAAGCCACCCCTTACACGGTAGGATTTGGCCTTCTTTGCGTAATCCTCGAGATTTTCCTCAAGTATCGCCAATATGCGTCAATACTGAAGTTCGCGACACTGAGCTTGTTCGCCTATGTCGCGGTCGTTTTCACGGTCCACTTGCCCTGGCGGGAAGCAATTGCGGGCGTGCTCGTGCCGCACGTCGAGTGGACTGCAGCGTTCGCCACCGGGTTCGTTGCGATCCTTGGGACAACGATCAGTCCTTATCTTTTCTTCTGGCAGGCATCCCAGGAAATTGAGGAGGAGCGACGTCACCATACAAAGCCGCTCTATATTGCTCCCCGAAAAGCGGGCCCCGAGATGGCACGCATTCGCCAGGACACGTTGATCGGCATGTCCTTTAGTAACATCGTCGCCGTGTTCATCGTATTCGCTGCCGCAGCGACATTGAACGCTCACGGCATCAGGACCATCGAGACCGCGTCTGAAGCCGCGGAGGCGCTGAAACCCGTCGCCGGCCGGTTTGCCTTCAGCCTGTTCGCGTTGGGGATCGTCGGAACGGGACTCCTCGCTGTGCCGGTGCTCGCCGGGTCCGTGGCCTATGCTGTTGCCGAGACGCTGGGGCGGCCAGCGAGCCTCGATTCCAAACCCCTTCAGGCGCGTGTCTTCTATGGGACAATCGCGGCAACGACGCTCGCTGGAGCCCTGCTTCAGTCCCTCGGCGTCAATCCCGTTCAGGCACTCTACTGGAGTGCCGTCGTCAACGGCGTGCTCGCGGCGCCTCTTATGGCCCTGATGATGTTGATCGTAACCAATCCCAGAGTGATGGGACACCTTACGCTCGGGCCTCGAGCAACCGTCCTTGGCTGGGGTGCGACGGCCGTGATGGCCGTCGCAACCGCCTTGTTCTTCCTATCGTTGCTGTGACTTACTTGGGTTCGACCGGATCCATCAGCTTGCGCGTGAGGTAAGTCATTTCCAGCGCATTGGTGTGCGCTGTCTGCCGGAGGTTCGCGCCCGCAGCATGGCCGCCTTCCGTATTTTCGTAATAGTAGAAGGGGAGGCCCATTTCCTCCATACGCGCCGCGAATTTGCGCGCGTGCTGCGGACCGACACGATCATCCTTGGTCGTCGTGAAGATGAATGGCGTCGGATAGCGCCCGTTCGCACGGAGGTTTTGATAGGGGGAAACCTTCTCCCAGAAGGCGCGCACAGCGGGATCGTCGATGCTGCCATATTCGCCTTCCCACGATGCGCCCGCGGCAATCTTGGAAATACGGATCATGTCGAGAAGAGGAACATCGATTACCACGGCATTCCACAGGTCGGGGTGTTGTGTAAATTCGACGCCCATCAGGAGACCGCCATTCGATCCCCCCCGTATGCCGAGCCGCCGGGGGCTCGTGACCTTGCTTGAAATCAGGTCTTTCGCCACTGCGGCAAAGTCATCGTAGACGATCTGCCGCTTGGTTCCGAGGCCGGCCTCGTGCCAAGCCGGGCCGAACTCACCGCCGCCGCGGATGTTGGCAAGCGCGTAGACGCCCCCATTCTCAAGCCACAGCTTTCCGGTGATCGCGGAGTAGCTCGGGGTCTGGCTGACCTCGAACCCGCCATAGGCGTAAAGGAGTGTCGGGTTGTTGCCGTCGAGGCGCATGTCCTTGCGGTGGACAAGGAAGTAGGGAACGCGTGTACCGTCGCTCGAAACCGCCTCGCGCTGCTCGGCGACGAGCCGGGAAGCGTCGAACTTGGGAGGTTGCTGCATGATCTGGCGCGCCTCGCCCGTCGAACCGTCAGCAAGCCAGAGCGAGGGGGGCGTCAGGAAGTTCGCAACCGAAATGAGCGCCCGATTATCCGTGCTGCTGGTCGAGGCGATCGCAACTGTGGAATTCTCCGGCAGCGCCAGTGCTGCGTGGTTCCATCCGCCGCCATTGACCGGGCGGTAAGCAAGCGTTCGACCGCGCACATTGTCGAGGATATCGACAAGGAGCACATCCTTCGAAGAGGAGACGCCCTGCAACGATTCGCGCGCTGCAGGAGCATAGACGATCCTCGGCCTGGGATGCGCAGGATCGGCCTTCAACTGCGCGAGGTCGACAGAGAGTACCGACCCTGCAGGAAAGCGCTTGCCAGCGACCATCCAGTCCTCCCGGTTGTGGATGATCACGCGACCAGCAACGAGGTCCGACAGGTCCGACTTGGCCGGGATCCCGACGCGTCGAGCGCCTTTCGGCGTGAGCACGTAGGTCTCGTGGTTGAACGTATCTAGCGGACGGTCGACAACTGCCAAGGTTCGGTTCTCGCCATCGCGAAGGACAAACGGAGTGACACCATAGCCGCCATCCTTGGGACTTCCGCGGTATACCTCCACGGCGGCTGCAAGCGGCTGACCGCGCCGCAAGCGCTTGGCGATGAACGGGTAGCCGGTCCGGCCAAGATCACCCTTTTTCCATTCGCGCGAGACGAGGAGGGTATTCTCATCCTGCCAGTCGACACGTTGCTTGCCCTTGGGAAGGAAGAAGCCGCCCTTCACGAAGGATTTGGTTGGAAGGTCGAATTCGCGGACGGTGACCGCGTCCTCGCCTCCGTCCGAAAGGCTGACCAGGCACCGCCTTTCGGAAGGCCGGGCGCACGGAGCGCCCTTCCAAACCCAGTTCGCTTTTTCCGCGTGGGCCAGTGCGTCAAGATCGAGCACCGTTTCCCATTGCGGATTTCCGGTTGCATAACTGTCGGGCGTCGCTCGGCGCCAGATTCCCCGGACATGATCCTCGTCCTGCCAGAAATTGTAGATCTGGCCGCCGATGAACGCGCCCACGGGGATGCGATCCTTGGCCTGAGCAATATCAAGCGCCTGCCGGTAAAAATGATCGTAGCGGGGGTCCGCCTGCAGCACCGAAGTGGATTTGGCGTTGTGCGCCTCTACCCACTGGAGGGCTCTGGGCGACGAAACGTCCTCCAGCCAGAGATACGAATCCTCGCCTGTCGCGGCCTTTACTCCACTCAGTCCCACGGCTGCTGCCGCAATCGTGAACAGCACCAACGGCTTACGCATGCACACCCTCCCTTGTCGTCGCTTACTCGAACGCGAACCCAATTCCAGTCAATAGGAAGATGGTAGGGAGGCAATTGCCGGATGCGTCGCGAACTGCCGTTCAGGCTCGCTGGCGAGCCTTCGCGATTGCATCCTTGAGACTGTCGTAACCGACAGCGCCATTCATCACGCGGTCGCCAACGACGAACAAGGGAGTGCCCGTTGCTCCAAGCTCGCCCGCAAGCTTCATGTTGCGCTGGATTTCGGCGTCGATCGCGGGATCGCCGTTCGGGGCCGAATTGATCCCGGCAGCCGCCGCCGCCCGAGCGTTTGTATCAGGGGCGGGACGGCCCGTATCCCACAAGGTATCGTGAAATTGCGCGAAGCGTCCAAGCTTCGAGGCTTCGAGCGAAAGACGCGCTGCAGTGACACTGTCCGGTCCAAGGATGGGCAGTTCGCGGTAGACAACGCGAAGTCCCCTGTCTTCCTTCAGCAGGCGGTCGACGGTCGGATTGCTCGCCTTACAATAGGGACAGGCGTAGTCATAATATTCGACGAGCGTAACATCCGGTTTTGCTGCGCCCTTCCACGAACTGGCGAACGGCGTTTCAATTGCGGCCCGGTTCGCCGCGAGCGTCGGCGCATATTGCGCGTCGCGGAGTGCTTCGACGGTATCGGTGAGGATCCTGGGATCCGCCAGCAAACCTTGGCGCACGATCTTCGTGCTCAGCATTGTCGGGGCCGCGAAGAACAATACTGCGGCCGTAAGCGCCGTGCCAGCGATCCCGCCCAGGAACCCCGCGCCAAACCCTCCTGGCCGAGCCGACGCTGTTCTCATGTCCGTCACTGGCTCTGTTCTTTCTGATCCTTGTCGTCGCGGTATTTCTTGTCTTTCTTGGCAAGCTCGTTCCGCGACACCATCGCGATGTCCTGCGCGCGCAGGAAGTCGGGTGTATTGGGCGGAATCGATTTCAACGCCATTTGCGCGCTCGCAAGCGCCATCTTCGGGTTTTTCTCGAGGTTATTGCGCTCGGCAGTCGCGAGCGCTGCGCGGCCCGGATCGCCTTGCTGTTCATAGATGATCCCGAGTTGATACCAAGCAAATGGGTCCTGATTATCCTTGTTGACGGCTTCCTTCAGGACGAGCTTCGCCTCGGAGTAATTCTTGGGGTCTTCCGTAGCGACGAGGGCATGCCCCAGCATGGCCGCAATGAGCGGCATCTTGCCCGAGCGCTCGGTTGCCTCGCGAAGCGGCGCGATCGCATCCTTGGGCTTGCCGTTCTCGAGCAGAATCTGGCCCTTGAGCTCCAGGAAAAATGGATCGTGCGGATCCTTGGCGAGGAGGGCTTCGGCTTCAGCCTTTGCCTTATCCGGGTAGCCTCCCATGTGGTAGGCATAGGCGCGGGCATAATGAGCCGGTACGCTCTGGTCACTCTCGGGATATTTGATCACCGCCTGCTTGGGGTCGATGAACCCCAGCAACTTTGCCTTGACCCGCAGAAAGCGCGCCTGAAGTGCGGGATCCGTCGGATTGTTCCACGCGGGGTCGGTCTTGAAGCTCTGTTCAAGAGCCTCGATGCGTTCCGACGAAAGCGGGTGGGTGCGGTCGTAACTGTCCTTTGCATAGATGGCGAGGCGATATTCCTCGTTCGCCAGCTTGGCGAAGAAGTCGAGCATTCCCTTGCCGCTGATCTTGGCAGCGTGGAGCGTTTTGACCGCGGACGCGTCGGCGGTCGCTTCCTGCGTCCGCGTGAAAGCAAGAAATGAGCCCATCGCCGCCTGCTGGCCAGCCATCAACAGGCCCATCGCGGCATCACCGGCACCGGCTGCGATCGCGAGCGCACCAAGCACGAGCGTCGCAAGGCTTATACCGGTCGCGGTTCGGGCACCCTGCTGTAATCGGATCGAGTGTCCGCCGACAACGTGACCCAACTCGTGGGCAATGACGCCCTGGAGCTGGTTCACGTTGTCCGCCGCCTCAAGCAGGCCCGACTGGATGTAAACAATCTGTCCCTGATCAACGAATGCGTTGATCTCGGGGTCATTGAGAAGGATGACCTGGACACTGTTTTCGTCGAGGCCTGCACCCTTGATGAGTGGTCGCGCGACGTCCTTGAAGAGAAGCTCGGTCTCGCTGTCGCGCAAGATCGACGGGCCCGCATCCTGCTGCTGCTGCGCGAGCGCCTGACCGGCACTCGTGGCCAGAATCATCGCGATCATCAGCAGGCGAACGAAGCGGGCGAGCGACGACTTCATCTTCCTCGCGCTTACCACGCCCCGGGCTGAACGCGGCATGAAAACCGCGTTGCGTCCCCGCTTAGCCGAAGGTCCGTTGCCACCATCCCCGTCGCGGCTCGCCGCCAGGTTCCTCGGTACTGTCGTTGTTGGCAGCAAGTACCGGGACAGACTCGGACACGGCTGTCGGTTCGGATGCCGGCAAGTCCTCGGCCTGCGGTCCTTCCGGATCGACCTTTTTCGTTCGCCGCTTGCGCGTCGGTTTCTGAGGCGGGGTTTCGACAGCCTCAACCGCATCAGCGCTGACCGGGGCCACCGGCTCAGTAGGTGAAGCTTCGGTCGCTGCGGGTTCGGGCTGAGCCGCGGACGGTTCGGCCGCAACGGCCGCCTTTCCCCTCCGCCGGCGTTTGACTGGGAGGGGTTGCGGTTCCTCGGCGGCAGCCGTTTGGGCAATCGGCGGCTCTTCGTTGATCGGCCGCTCGACCATGGGCGAGCTTTCCGGTTCGACCACCGCTCCAACGCTCTCGGTATCGAACGGAGCTTCAACGGCCTGCCCTTCGACCGCAGTGCGTCCCCGCCGGCGCCGGCGGCGCTGCGGCTCACGCGGTTCCTCCGTTGGACGTTCCGACGCTACTTCCTCGGGCTCCTGCGATGTCGGTCCCTCGGCGGCCTCGACGGCCTCGACGCCTCCCGTCTCACCAGTCTCCATGGGCTCTCCGCCCTCCCGGCGACGACCCCGTCCGCCGCGTCGGCGCCGCCGCCGGCGACGCCCCTGGCGTTCTCCCTCGGCGTGGGCCTCATGGGCTCCGGCTTCGGCTCCGGCTTCGGCTTCGGCTTCGGTCTCCGCTTCGTCCTCGTCGACCTCATCGATTTCGGTTTCGAGTTGCTCGTCTTCTTCGATGTGCGCGATGAGCGGCCTTGGAACCGCAACAGGTCGTGGGCCTGAGCTTTCGACTGTCATCCGCGCGCCCTCAAAACTCTCGTCGACCAGCACTTCGATGTTGACACCGTAGCGCTCTTCGATTTCGCCGAGTTCGGGCCGCTTCTTGTTCAGGACGTAAATCGCGGCTTCCTTGCCTGCCCGAAGGCAGATGCGCTCGCCGCGGCCGCGTGCGGCCTCGTCTTCGAGGATACGAAGCGCGGAAAGTCCCGCTGAAGCCGCGGTCCGCATGAGGCCTGTGCCTTCACAATGGGGGCACGGTTTGGTCGACGCTTCGAGGACTCCGGTGCGCAGTCGCTGACGGCTCATCTCCATCAGCCCAAAGCTCGAGATGCGGCCGACCTGGATACGGGCGCGGTCGTTCTTTAGCGCCTCCTTCATCGCCTTCTCGACCTTTCGGACGTGGCTCGATTGCTCCATGTCGATGAAGTCGATCACGATCAGGCCAGCCATGTCCCTCAGGCGCAACTGACGCGCGATTTCCTGCGCGGCCTCGAGGTTTGTATTGTAGGCTGTCTGCTCGATATTGTGTTCGCGGGTCGACCGGCCCGAGTTGATGTCGATCGAGACCAGGGCTTCGGTCGGGTTGATGACGAGATAACCCCCGGACTTCAGCTGCACGATCGGCTGGTACATGGCGGAGAGCTGGTCTTCGACGCCGTGCCGCTGGAAGAGGGGTGTCGTTTCGCTGTGCAACTTCACGCGCCGGACATGGCTCGGCATCAGCAGCTTCATGAAGCCTTTGGCGGCTTTGTATCCGTCTTCGCCCTCGACGATCACTTCCTCGATCTCGCGGTGGTAGAGATCGCGGATCGCGCGCTTGATGAGGTCGCTGTCGCGATAGATCAGCGCCGGCGCGGTACTCGAAAGGGTTCGCTCGCGTATCTCGTCCCAGAGGCGGGCGAGATAATCGAAGTCGCGCTTGATCTCGGTCTTGGTGCGCGAAAGACCCGCGGTGCGGACAATGAGGCCCATGCTCGAGGGCAATTTCAAGTCGGCCATGATCGACTTGAGGCGTTTGCGATCCGCGCCATTGGAAATCTTGCGGGAGATGCCGCCACCATGACTGGTGTTAGGCATGAGGACGCAGTAGCGGCCGGCAAGGCTAAGATAGGTCGTTAGCGCAGCGCCCTTGTTGCCCCGCTCTTCCTTCACGACCTGGACCAGCAGCACCTGTCGCCGCTGGATGACATCCTGGATCTTGTAACGGCGTCGCAGCGCCTGGCGCTTTTTGCGCAGTTCATCGGCGGCCGACTCGTCGACGGGAGACCGATTAGATCCGGTGCCGGTTTCCTCGGTTACACCCTCATGCTCGGAACCCGCCTCGCCTTCGTCTTCCTCGTCGAAATCGTCGTGCGCGTCCTGAAAGTCCTCGCCGTGATCGTCGTACTCGGCGGCACGAAGCCGCTCTTCCTCGGCGGCGTGCTCGGCTTCTTCGCGAAGCAGGGCTTCGCGGTCCGCCTTCGGGATTTGGTAGTAATCGGGATGGATTTCGCTGAAGGCGAGGAAGCCATGTCGATTGCCACCGTAGTCGACGAACGCCGCCTGAAGTGACGGTTCTACCCGGGTGACCTTGGCGAGATAGATATTCCCTTTGAGCTGTTTGTGCTCAGCGGACTCGAAGTCAAACTCCTCGATCCGATTTCCCTTGACGACCGCGACCCGGGTCTCTTCCGGGTGGCGCGCATCGATCAGCATGCGCATGGACATTGAATTTTCTCCGGGCGCGCGGAGGCAGCGGGTGAACGCTGCCGCGCGCCAAACTGTGGCGTTCGCCGCTTGCGAAGGCCGGATGAATGAAAAGCGCTTCTGCTCGATGGACCATCCCGCAGCGTTGAGCGGGGGACGCGCCGGCCGCACCTCTTAGGAGCGGGCAATGGGCGTTCTTTGGCGTCATTCGAGCTTCAACCTCGTGGAGCCGCAGTCCATCGCACTGGCCGCGGCGCTTGCCTCCGGCGGCTTGCCGGAGATTGGAAACCGGTAGCATCACGGCTCGGCCGCCGCAACCGGCGCAGCGACGGGTTAAACACGGTGTCGTTGGCAAAAGATGAGGATTTCAAGGTTTTTGTGGCTATGGCAATTTCGCGTTAACTATATTCGCGTGATACAAGCCTTTGGGTTCAATGACTTGGCAGGGCATCCATAAAGAGGTCGGCAGACGTGGCGCGCTTTTGGGCGTCGCGCTGACCGTTTTTGCGAGCGGCGCGATCCTGTTCGCTCTCGTAGGGCGAGGGAGCAACGCTTCTGCTCAATCCAGCCTGACCGTGGACCTGCCCCCGCCGGCAAGCGATCATATTTATGCTTCCGCGGTTTCGAAGGGGCGGCCGATCGTGGTGATCGACGCCGGTCACGGCGGGCGCGATCCCGGCGCGACCAGCGTTTCGGGCCAGGTTCACGAGAAGGACTTAACCCTCGTGATCGCGCAGGCGCTACGCGACGAACTGGTGAAACGCGGCCGTGTTCGCGTCGCAATGACTCGCGAAGACGACCGCTACCTGACCCTCGACGAACGTGCGGCCGTCGCGCGGAGGCTCAATGCTGGAGCCTTCGTATCCATCCACATCGACAGCGCGGCAAATCCGCTCGCGCGCGGCGCAAGCGTTTATTCGCTGTCCGATGTCGCTTCGGACACCGAGGCAGCCGTTCTTGCCGCTCGTGAAAATAGCGAGCCCGCCGCTTCCCGGGCGGGAGATGCTGTAGATGGCATGCTCGCCGATCTTGTGATGCGCTCCCAGATGAGCGCCTCGGCCGATCTCGCGTCGCGGCTTGTCAGCAAGGCGGCCGGTCGCGTGGAGCTACGGCCCAATCCACACCGGTTCGCCGCTTTCCATGTGCTTCGTCGCGCTGATACGCCGGCAATCCTGTTCGAAGCGGGCTATCTCAGCAACGCCGATGACGAGGTCCTACTTCGTGAACCACAGCAGCGAGACAGGATGGTGGTCGCGCTCGCCCAGGCGATTGAGACGGATCTCGCTGCCCGTTCGCGACATTAACTGGATTAACCGGCTTTTCGCGCTAGCGACGAAAGGCTAGACGCTTCAATCGCATGAAGTTCGAGCGCCTCAACGTTCCCGAGTGGCCGCTGCCTGACCTGGTGGCTTTCAACGAGCGGGTGCATGGCATCGTCGATCCCTGGTGGGAGCGGCGATGGGTTCGCTGGTCGACCTGGGCCGCGGCCATCTTGCTTGCGCTCGTTGGTGCGATCTGGCTCTACTTTGCCAGTACGCTGCCCTCACCGCAGTACCTTCTGTCGTACCAGCCGCCGCTTCCAACCAACATCCGGGGCTATGACGGTGCGCCGGTCCAGACTTTCGCCCGTGAGCGGCGAGTAGACCTTTCGTATGACGAGATACCGCCGCTTGTAGTGCACGCCTTCATTTCGGCCGAAGACAAGAGCTTCTTCGAGCATCATGGCCTCGACTACGGCGGTGTCGTCAAGGCGGTCTTCAATTATACCACGCATATTGGCCGGCATGGCCGCGTACCGGGCGGGTCAACGATCACCCAGCAGGTCGCGAAATATTTGCTGAAGGATTCGAGCTATAATGTCGGGCGCAAGGTCCGCGAGGCCATCATGGCCTTCAGGCTCGAGGACACCCTTAGCAAGCAGCAAATCCTCGAGCTTTATCTCAATTCCATCTTTCTTGGCCGGAACGCCTACGGCGTACAGGCCGCGGCACGCGCTTACTTCGACAAGGACGTGAATGAGTTGACGCTGCCGGAGGCTGCCTATCTCGCGGTGCTTCCCCGGGCTCCTGCCAATTATGATCCGGAGCGTGCCATGCACAAGGCGCTGGACCGGCGCAGCTATGTGCTGCGCGAGATGTACCGGAACGGATACATTACCGAGGATCAGTACAAGTCCGCCGATACGACGCCGCTTGGAACGATACGCTACGGCAGCAACGAGAGTTTCCGGCAGCAGGGCGGCTATTTCATGGAGGAAGTCCGGCGCGAGCTGATCAAGCAATTTGGCCAGGATGTGAAGGATGGATCGAACAGCCTGTATGGCGGGGGGCTGTGGGTGCGCAGCTCGATGGATCCGACAACCCAGGATGCGGCTGCGCAAGCGCTTCGTGACGGGCTCGTGAAGTTCGATGGCGGCCGGGGATGGAAGGAGACGGGTCTCAAGGTCGATCTGACAAGAGACTGGGGAGGCCAGCTCGATGCGGCACCGGTCGGCACCGGTTACCCCGACTGGCTGAAGGCTGTGGTCCTGCAAAAGACGGACTCGCAGGCAACGCTCGGCTTTACCAATGGATCAACCGGCGTCCTCAGCGCCGCGGACGCGGCAATGCCCAAGCGCGGTGTCGGGGGGAGAGCGTTCGACTTTCTCGAGCCCGGCATGGTCGTCATCGTCAAGCGGACGAGCGGCAATAGCTACGCCTTGCGCTCCGTGCCGGAAGTGTCCGGAGGCATGCTGGTCGAAGAAGTCCATACCGGGCGCATCATGGCGATGCAGGGCGGCTTCGATGTCATGGGCTCGAGTTACAACCGCGCGACGCAGGCCCTTCGTCAGCCCGGCTCGGCGTTCAAGCCAATCGTTTACGTAACGGCGCTCCAGAACGGGTTTACCCCAGCGACGATCGAACTCGATGCGCCGTTTTGCGTATGGCAGGGCGCCGGCCTTGGCCAGAAATGCTTCGTCAATTTCGATCGCCGGTCGGCTGGCCCGCACACGCTGCGCTGGGGTGTCGAGCAGTCGCGCAACCTCATGACCGTTCGTGCTGCCTCGGCGATTGGAATGCCCAAGATTACCGAGGTCGCCCGCAAGCTTGGCGTCGGCAATTACGGAAACTACCTCTCCTTCGCTCTCGGCGCCGGCGACACGACAGTAGCCCGGCTCACCAACGCTTATGCGATCCTCGCCAATCAGGGCCGCGCGGTGAAACCGACCACGATCGATTACGTCGAGGACCGCAACGGAAAGGTCATCTATCGTACGGACAACCGCTGTGCCTTGATGGCTAATTGTAACGCTCCCGACTGGGACGGCGGGGCAATGCCGCGACCACCCAGCCGCACCCGTCAACTGGTCGATGCAATGGCGGCGTTCCAGATGGTTCACGGGATGGAAGGCGTCATCCAGCGCGGCACCGCCGTCGTGCTGCGGGATCTCAACCGGCCGCTTTTCGGCAAGACCGGAACGACAAATGGTCCGACGAACGTCTGGTTTGTCGGGGGCACGCCCGATATCGTCGCCGGCGTCTACGTTGGCTATGACACGCCGCGGTCGCTTGGCGGAGCAGCGCAGGGCGGCCGCATCTCGGCCCCGATCTGGAAGGAGTGGGCGCAGACCGCACTCAAGAATCAGCCCAAGATCCCATTCGTTGCACCCCCTGGCATCCGCTGGGTTCGCATCGATCGTAATAGCGGGAAGCCGGTGTTCGGGTCTTTCCCGACAAGTGAGGAAGCCAAATCCGACGTCATTTGGGAGGCGTTCCAGCCGCAGACTGAGGAACAGCGGACCCCGCACACAGCGATCGGCGATCCCTATAACAGCGACCTTCGTGATGCTGCGCTTCAGGCATGGGAACAGCAGCAGGCGCAAATTCAGCAACAACAACAACAACAGCAGCAACAGCAACAGCAACAAAGGCAGACCCAAGCGGGCGGCGACCAGGCAGGAAATGCGACCGCATCGCAGCCGCCGCCCGCCAATGCTCAGCCTCCCGCTGGCTTGCCAACGTCAAATAGCTTTTAGTAGTCGCATCGTGTCACCGCCGTGAAAGTGGGGGCCCGCATTTCTTCAAGCGGCAAATGACGGGAAGCGGAATCCTCCGCTTTCGCGGGGATGACGAACAGGCCGGAGTATCGAATGCGCGCCGAAGCGCAGACCCATATCGACCAGATCAATGCCGCGACGGCGCTTCTTCGCCGGTTCCTCGATTGGGACCGTGCCTTGAAGCGCCTCGATGAGCTCAACGCAAAGGTCGAGGACCCGAGCCTTTGGGATGATCCCAAGGCCGCACAGGAAGTCATGCGCGAACGGCGTCGCCTCGAGCAGGCGATCGGCGCAACGCAGATGCTTGAGCGCGAGCTCGCAGATACGTCCGAACTGATCGAACTCGCCGAGACCGAGGGCGACGTCGCACTGGTCGACGATGCAATCCGTAGCCTCGCCGAGCTCGCCGAACGCGCTGATCGGGACAAAGTCGCAGCGTTGCTCGCGGGCGAAGCCGACGCCAACAGCGCCTATGTCGAGATCAACGCGGGCGCGGGCGGGACGGAAAGCCAGGATTGGGCCGAGATGCTTCAGCGCATGTATTCGCGCTGGGGTGAGCGCCACGGAATGAAGGTCGAACTCGTTGATCATCATTCCGGCGAACAGGCGGGCATCAAGTCGGCAACGCTGCTGGTCAAGGGCGAGAATGCCTATGGCAATCTCAAGGTCGAAAGCGGCGTACACCGGCTGGTCCGCATAAGCCCCTACGATTCGAATGCCCGGCGACACACGAGCTTTTCCAGCGTCTGGGTCTACCCCGAAGTCGATGAGGACATCGACATACAGGTCGACGAGAAGGACCTCAGGATCGACACCTATCGTTCCTCGGGTGCGGGCGGCCAGCATGTGAACACTACAGACAGTGCGGTGCGGATCACGCATATCCCCACCGGCATCGTGGTCGCCTGCCAGAACGAGCGATCCCAGCACAAGAATCGTGCGTCAGCGATGAAGCAGTTGAAGGCCCGGCTCTACGAGGCTGAGCTCCAGAAGCGTGAAGCCGAGGCAAATGCCGTGAACGCGGCCAAGACGGATATCGGCTGGGGCCACCAGATCCGGTCCTACGTGCTTCAGCCCTATCAGCTTGTGAAGGACCTTCGCACGGGAGTGACGTCGACCAGTCCTGGAGACGTACTCGACGGCGACCTCGACCGCTTCATGGCGGCGGCCCTATCCCAGCGGGTCACCGGTGAGACCGTAGAGGTCGAGGATGTCGATTAGGAGCCTGTCCGTTGCCTTCGACGAGGCCCGGCACGTGAGGACGCCGGACTCGCGATCGACGGGTCCAAATTGTGCGGATCGTTTCTCGGCCCTCAAGGCTGCGACGTTTGCAGCGACGGTGCTTCTTGCCTCGTGCCGGCCGCACCCATCGGAGCCAAACTTTCCAAGCGCACATCGGGACGTTGCGCCGATTGTCGGCGGGACTTTTTCGACCGAGGATGCACGCGATCGCGCGGGCGAAGCTGAAGACGTGATGGAACTCGCGGGCGTCAAACCGGGCATGTCCGTTGCCGACGTTGGCGCCGGCGAGGGTTATTATACCGTTCGCCTTGCCCGCGTGGTGGGCACAAAAGGCCGCGTCCTTGCCGAAGATATCTTACCCGACATTCGCGATCAGCTCGCTGACCGAGTTCAGCGCGAGCGGCTCGACAACGTCGCGGTAAAACTTGGCACTCCCGACAATCCGACGCTCCCGCCCGCTTCCTTCGACCGCATATTTCTCGTGCACATGTACCACGAGGTCGCGAGCCCCTACGCATTCCTCTGGCACACGCGCGAAGGAGTAAAGCCCGACGGCTTGATCGTGGTGGTGGATTCGAACCGTCCCGTTAAGCAGCACGGAATCCCACCCGTGCAGCTGAGGTGCGAGTTTGCGGCTCTTGGGCTAGCGCCGGTAAAGCTGAGCTTCCTTCCCGGCGGTGATGTCTATTTCATGTCGTTCCGCATCGCCGCCCCGAGACCCGCTCCCGAGCAGATTCAGCCCTGCAGGCTCTAGCGCCGCGCGATGTTGGCGACACGCCGACCGTGATTCGAAGTCGCGAACCTTGCGTCGGGCAAAGATTCCATCGAACCCCTTGAGCTGCGGAAGAGCCGGACTAGGGTTGCACCATGCGCCAATATCTCGATCTCATGCAGCTGATCCTCGACCGCGGGGTTGAGCAGCAGGACCGAACCGGAACAGGCACCAAATCTTGGTTTGGGGCGCAGATGCGCTTTGACCTTGCCGACGGTTTTCCCCTGCTCACGACGAAGAAGCTTCACCTGCGTTCGATCATTGTCGAGCTTCTTTGGTTTTTGCGCGGGGACACCAATGTCCGCTGGCTGAACGAGCGAAAAGTCAGCATCTGGGACGAATGGGCCAATGAAGAGGGCGACCTTGGACCCGTTTACGGGAAGCAATGGCGCGACTGGGAGAGCGCGGACGGCCGGCACATCGACCAAATCGCGGAGCTGGTTCGGCTTATTCGCCTCGATCCCTTTTCACGGCGTCAGATTGTCACGGCCTGGAATCCCGGAGAGATCGCGAAGATGGCACTCGCCCCGTGTCATTGCCTTTTTCAGACACAGGTTGCCGCGGGTCGCCTCAATCTTCAGCTCTATCAACGCAGCGCCGACGTGTTCCTCGGCGTTCCGTTCAACATCGCCTCCTATGCGCTCCTGACGCACATGCTTGCGCGCGAATGCGCGCTGGAGCCGGGCATATTCGTGTGGACCGGTGGCGATTGTCACCTTTATTCCAATCACCTGGAACAGGCGCGGCTCCAGCTCACGCGCGAGCCGCGCGCTCTGCCGAAGCTCCTGATCAAGGATCGAGGGCAGGGATTGTTCGACTACGAGCCCGAGGATTTTCTCTTCGAGAATTATGATCCCCACCCGCACATTGCCGCGCGCGTCGCTGTCTGACGCCCAGCCGACTTTTATAAAGCACGCGCGATGGAGCCGTTTCGGGTGCGCAGCGTTAGTTCCTGTTGGCATACAGGAGAGGACAAGCCATGTTCCAGAAAGTAACGACTGTGCTTCTGATTGGCACTGCGCTTGCAGTGGCCGCTTGTAACACCGTCCGCGGCGCGGCGCGGGACGTAAACTCGGTCGCGAACTGCACCGAAAATGCGATAAACGGAGCCCATCGCTGCTAAGTCGCTAGACAAGGCCGACCTTCAGTGATTCATTGTTGCCCATTACCCTTATCGGAGAAGCGACAATGATTCAGAAGGTGGCGGCATTTGCGTTGATTGGTGCGTGTCTCGTCATTGCGGCGTGCAACACCGTTCGCGGTGCTGCGGCAGACGTGAACTCGGCTGCGACGTGTACGCAAAACGCAATGCATGGCGGGAAGTGCTGACAGGCGCCTCCTCCGCTTAAACAAAGAACCCCGCCGGAGACGATCCGGCGGGGTTTTTGTTGGTTGCCTCGCACCGTTGAAGCGAGGGGACGAGCTTAATCCTGGAGATAATCCCCGGCGTCGGCGTCGAGGCCGTGACCGCTCGGCGTGACTTCCGCGAGAGGGTCGTTTCCGATCCCTGCCGTATCGTCACGCGGGCTGCGGGCGAGCTCGGCCGCGCGGAGCTCCTCAGCGGAATCGGGTGCGATCAGGGCTTCCTGCATACGGCGTTGCGCGGCACGCAGGGCCGTATCGCGCGACGAGGCCGCAACCCGCAGGCGGTTCATGCCTGCGCCCGTGCCCGCCGGGATAAGCCGGCCAACGATCACATTCTCCTTGAGACCCTGCAGCGTATCGACCTTGCCCTGCACCGAGGCTTCGGTCAGCACGCGGGTCGTTTCCTGGAAGGACGCTGCAGAAATGAAGCTGCGGGTCTGGAGCGAGGCCTTGGTGATTCCGAGCAGCACGGGCTTCCCCTCGGCGGGCCGTTCACCCTTGCCAAGCTTGGCGTTGTTCTCGTCCATTTCGTCCCGATCGACCTGCTCGCCGGCGAGCAGGGTCGTATCGCCGCCATCCGTGATCTCGACCTTCTGCAGCATCTGGCGAACGATCACCTCGATGTGCTTGTCGTTGATCTTCACGCCCTGGAGTCGATAGACTTCCTGGATTTCGCTCACGAGATATTCGGCAAGCGCCTCAACCCCGAGGACTTCCAGAATGTCGTGGGGATCCGGGGAGCCGCCGACGAGATTGTCGCCGCGCTTCACATAATCGCCTTCCTGGACCTCGATCATCTTCGACTTCGGCACGAGGTACTCGACCGGCTCCGACCCGTCGTCGGGAACGATCGCGATCTTACGCTTGGCCTTGTAGTCGCGCATGAAGGTGACCTTGCCCGAGACCTTTGCGATAATCGCATTCTCCTTGGGCTTGCGCGCTTCGAAGAGCTCGGCGACGCGCGGCAGACCACCGGTGATGTCGCGCGTCCGCGCGGCCTCGCGCGGCATTCGGGCGAGGACCTCGCCGGTTTCGACCTGCTGTCCATCCTCGACCGCAATAATGGCGCCTGGAGCGAGGCGATAAACGCCGGCTTCCTTGGCATCCTTGCCGGTGAGGGTGAGGCGCGGGTGGAGCGACTCCTTCTTCGACTTCGCATTGTCGTCGGTGACGACACGCTGCGCGATACCTGTCGACTCGTCGACCTGCTCGGTCATCGTCCGGTTCTCGATCAGGTCCTGGTACTTAACAGCACCGCCCTTTTCGGTGATGACCGGGCTGAACGAGGGATCCCATTCGGCAATGCGATCGCCGCGGCTGACGATATGCCCGCTCTCGCACAAGAGGTGCGCGCCGTAGGGCACACGGTGCGTCGAGAGCTCGCGTCCGTCCATGTCGAGGATCGCGATTTCGCCCGAACGTGACAGCGAAAGGTGCCGTCCGCGCGGATCGACGATCGTCGGCATGTCCCGGAACTCGATCGTGCCGTCCACCGGCGCTTCGAGGTTCGACTGCTCGTTGAGCTGCGCCGCGCCGCCGATATGGAAGGTCCGCATCGTCAGCTGCGTGCCGGGTTCGCCGATCGACTGGGCCGCGATTACGCCGACGGCCTCGCCGATGTTGACCGGCGTACCGCGCGCGAGATCACGTCCGTAGCACTTGCCGCAGACACCCTGCTTTGAAGCGCAGACCAGCGGGCTGCGAATCTTGACGCCCTGGACGCCGATCTCTTCGATGCGCGCTACCATCGCTTCGTCGAGCAGCTCACCCTCGGCAATGATCGTTTCGCCCGACTTGGCGTCGACGATGTCTTCAGCGGTGGTACGGCCGAGGACCCGGTCTGCGAGCGACGCGATGACGGCGCCGCCCTGCACGATCGCGCGCATTTCCAGCGCCCGCTCGGTTCCGCAGTCCTCCTCGATGATTACCGCATCCTGCGACACGTCCACGAGACGACGGGTGAGATAACCCGAGTTCGCGGTCTTGAGTGCCGTATCAGCAAGTCCCTTTCGGGCACCGTGGGTCGAGTTGAAATACTCGAGAACGGTGAGGCCTTCCTTGAAGTTCGAGATAATCGGGGTCTCGATGATCTCGCCCGAGGGCTTGGCCATGAGGCCGCGCATACCTGCGAGCTGCTTGATCTGGGCCTGAGAGCCACGGGCGCCGGAATGGGCCATCATGTAGATCGAATTGAGATCGGCCTGCCGTCCGTCCGGGCGTTTCGGCGCCGCGGAGATCTCCTTCATCATCGCGCTCGCAACCTGATCGCCGCAACGTGACCAGGCGTCGATCACCTTGTTGTACTTTTCCTGCTGGGTGATGAGACCGTCTTGGTATTGCTGCTCGTAGTCCTTCACGAGCGTACGCGTTTCCTCGACCAGCTGCTCCTTCGCCTTCGGGATGACCATGTCATCCTTGCCGAACGAAATGCCCGCCGCGAACGCATGGCGGAAGCCGAGCTGCATGATCGCGTCGGCGAACAGCACCGTCTCCTTCTGACCCGTGTGGCGATAGACGATATCGATAACGTCGCCGATCTCCTTCTTGGTCAGGACACGGTTGACGGTCTCGAACGGCACCTTGTGGCTCTTCGGAAGCGTCTCGCCCAGCAGCATGCGGCCGGCCGTCGTCTCGAAGCGCTTCATGTAGGTGTTGCCCTGTTCGTCCGTCTGCGGGACGCGGCTGATGATCTTCGAGTGAAGTGTCACCGCACCGGCGGCAAGGGCCTGGTGGACCTCCGGCATGTCGCTGAGGATCATCCCCTGACCGGGCTCATCATCCTTCTCGAGGCTGAGATAATAAAGACCAAGCACCATGTCCTGCGACGGCACGATGATCGGCTTGCCGTTGGCGGGCGAGAGGATGTTGTTGGTCGACATCATCAGCACGCGCGCCTCGAGCTGAGCTTCGAGGCTAAGCGGCACGTGGACGGCCATCTGGTCACCGTCGAAGTCGGCGTTGAACGCAGCGCAAACCAGCGGATGCAGCTGGATCGCCTTGCCCTCGATAAGCACCGGCTCAAACGCCTGGATGCCGAGACGGTGGAGCGTCGGCGCGCGGTTCAGGAGCACCGGATGCTCGCGGATCACCTCGTCGAGGATGTCCCAGACTTCCTTGCGCTCCTTTTCAACCCACTTCTTCGCCTGTTTGAGGGTCATCGAGAGACCCTTCGCGTCAAGGCGCGAGTAGATGAATGGCTTGAAAAGCTCGAGGGCCATCTTCTTGGGAAGACCGCATTGGTGAAGCTTAAGCTCCGGCCCAGTGACGATCACCGAACGGCCCGAATAATCCACGCGCTTTCCAAGCAGGTTCTGCCGGAACCGGCCCTGCTTGCCCTTGAGCATGTCGCTGAGCGACTTCAGAGGACGCTTGTTCGCACCGGTAATCGTGCGGCCGCGGCGGCCATTGTCGAACAGCGCGTCGACGGCCTCCTGAAGCATGCGCTTCTCGTTCCGGACGATGATGTCCGGCGCCCGCAGCTCCATGAGGCGCTTCAGGCGGTTGTTGCGGTTGATCACGCGGCGATAGAGGTCATTGAGATCCGATGTCGCGAACCGGCCGCCGTCGAGCGGCACCAGCGGACGAAGTTCAGGCGGAATGACCGGAACGACGTCGAGAATCATCCACTCGGGCCGGTTGCCCGATTCAAGGAAGCTCTCGACGACCTTGAGGCGTTTGATGATCTTCTTGGGCTTCAGCTCGGACTTGGTCTCGGCAAGCTCTTTCAGCAGCGCTTCCTTCTCGCCGTCGAGGTCGAGATCCATCAGCATCTGCTTGACGGCTTCAGCGCCAATCCCAGCCGAGAAGGCGTCCTCGCCATATTCGTCCTGCGCGGAGAGCAGCTCGTCCTCCGTGAGGAGCTGGTATTTTTCAAGCGCGGTAAGACCCGGCTCGATGACCACGTAGCTCTCGAAATAGAGAATGCGCTCGAGCTGCTTCAGCTGCATGTCGAGCAGCAGGCCGATGCGGCTCGGCAGCGACTTCAGGAACCAAATGTGAGCAACGGGAGCGGCGAGCTCGATGTGGCCCATCCGCTCACGGCGCACCTTGGATACGGTAACTTCAACGCCGCACTTTTCGCAAACAATGCCCTTGTACTTCATGCGCTTGTATTTGCCGCACAAGCATTCGTAGTCCTTGATTGGACCGAAGATGCGCGCACAGAAGAGGCCGTCACGCTCGGGCTTGAACGTACGATAGTTGATCGTTTCCGGCTTCTTGATCTCGCCGAAGGACCAGCTGCGGATCTTGTCAGGCGAGGCGATGCCGATGCGGATTTCGTCAAAGGTTTCCGGCTTGGCGATCGGGTTCGCGAAATTGGTCAGTTCGTTCATGTTTTACTCCTGACCCCTCCCGCGCCGCGGGAGGGGCTGGGTTGTCCCTGATTGGTTACTCGGCGGCGAGGGCGGTGGTCCCGTCATCCTCTTTTTCGACACTGTCCAGCTCGACGTTGAGACCGAGCGAGCGCATTTCCTTCACGAGCACGTTAAAGCTCTCGGGAATGCCGGCTTCGAACGTGTCGTCGCCCTTGACGATCGCCTCGTAGACCTTGGTTCGGCCGATCACGTCGTCGGACTTCACCGTCAGCATCTCCTGGAGGGTGTAGGCCGCGCCATAAGCCTGGAGCGCCCACACTTCCATTTCGCCGAAGCGCTGTCCGCCGAATTGCGCCTTGCCGCCCAGTGGCTGCTGGGTGACGAGGCTGTAGGGGCCAATCGAGCGGGCGTGGATCTTGTCGTCGACGAGATGGTGGAGCTTCAGCATGTAGATGTAGCCCACGGTCACCTTACGGTCGAACGGATTGCCCGTGCGGCCGTCAAACAGGGTGACCTGTCCCGAGGTGTCGAGCCCCGCCTTTTCCAGCATTGCGCTGACGTCCGGCTCGCGCGCACCGTCGAACACCGGGGTGCCCATCGGAACGCCCGCGGTGAGGTTGGAAGCAAGCTCCAACAGCTGGTCATCATCGCGTGCATCGATGTCCTTGACGTAATTGTCGCCGTAGACGTCCTTGAGCTTGGTGCGGATGTCCTTGATGTCCTGGCCGGCAAACTCCTTGCCGCGCTCATGCATCCCCTCGAGCATTTCCTGGATCTGCCGGCCGAGACCGCGCGAGGCCCAGCCAAGGTGCGTTTCGAAGATTTGCCCGACGTTCATGCGTGAAGGCACGCCCAACGGATTGAGCACGATATCGACCTGCGTCCCGTCTTCGAGGAACGGCATGTCTTCGATCGGCAGGATGCGGCTGATGACACCCTTGTTGCCGTGACGACCGGCCATCTTGTCGCCGGGTTGAAGCTTGCGCTTCACCGCGACGAATACCTTGACCATCTTGAGCACACCCGGGGGCAGCTCGTCGCCCGCTTCGAGCTTGCCGACGCGGTCCTGGTAGCGAGCCGTAATGACGTTCACGGCCTCATCGTACTGCGCCTTCAGGGCTTCGAGGTCCGCCTGCCGTCGATCATCCTTGACGGCGATCTTCCACCAGTCGTGACGGTCGGCCAATTCAAGCGTCGCCTCGTCGAGGCTCGAGCCTTTCTTGATCGCTTTCGGAGCGGCCGTCGCCACCTGGCCGAGCAGCATTTCCTTCAGGCGCGAGAACGTCGCCCGATTGAGGATTGCACGTTCGTCGTCGGCATCCTTCTTCAGTCGCTCCTTTTCCTCGGTCTGGATCGCCCGCGTCCGGTCATCGATGTCGATGCCGTGACGGTTGAACACGCGGACCTCGACGATCGTGCCGGTGACACCCGGCGGGAGCCGAAGTGACGTATCGCGAACGTCGGAGGCCTTCTCGCCGAAAATGGCGCGGAGGAGCTTCTCTTCCGGCGTCATTGGGCTCTCGCCCTTCGGCGTGATCTTGCCAACGAGAATATCGCCCGGCTCGACCTCAGCGCCGATGTAGACAATTCCCGCCTCGTCGAGGTTGCGCAGGGCTTCCTCGCCAACGTTTGGAATGTCGCGCGTGATGTCTTCCGGCCCGAGCTTCGTATCACGGGCCATGACCTCGAACTCCTCGATGTGGATCGAGGTGAAGACGTCGTCCTTCACGATCCGTTCGGAGATCAGGATCGAGTCCTCGTAATTGTACCCGTTCCACGGCATGAACGCGACGAGCACGTTCCGGCCGAGGGCGAGCTCGCCATATTCGGTCGAGGGACCGTCCGCGATGATCTCGCCCGCCTCGACGGTGTCACCGACCTTCACCAGTGGACGCTGGTTGATGCAGGTGTTCTGATTCGAGCGCTGGAACTTCATCAGCGTGTAGATGTCGACGCCGGATTCGCCTGGCCGCAGCTCGCCCGTGGCGCGAACCACGATACGCGAGGCATCGACCTGATCGACGATACCCGAGCGTCGGGCAGCGATAGCCGCGCCGGAATCGCGCGCGACCGTTTCTTCCATGCCGGTGCCGACCAGCGGGGCTTCCGCCTTGATCAGCGGGACGGCCTGACGCTGCATGTTCGAGCCCATGAGCGCGCGGTTCGCGTCGTCGTTCTCAAGGAACGGAATGAGCGAGGCCGCCACCGACACGAGCTGCTTGGGCGACACGTCCATCAGCGTGATCTGCTCGCGAGGAGCGATCAGGAACTCGCCGTTGCGCCGTGCGGAGATGATCTCTTCGCCGAACGTATTGTCCGCGTTGAGCTCGGCATTGGCCTGCGCAATCGTGTGCTTCGCCTCTTCCATCGCCGACAGATAGATGACGTCATTGGTGACCTTGCCGTCGACGACCTTCCGGTACGGCGTCTCAATGAAGCCGTACTTGTTCACTCGGCTGAAGCTTGCGAGCGAATTGATGAGGCCGATGTTCGGGCCTTCCGGCGTTTCGATCGGGCAGATACGGCCATAGTGCGTCGGATGGACGTCGCGGACCTCGAAGCCCGCGCGCTCACGGGTAAGACCGCCCGGTCCAAGTGCCGAGACGCGGCGCTTGTGGGTGACTTCCGACAGCGGGTTCGTCTGGTCCATGAACTGGGACAGCTGGGACGATCCGAAGAACTCACGAACAGCGGCAACTGCCGGCTTTGCGTTGATGAGGTCGTTCGGCATCACCGTCGATACGTCTACGCTGCTCATGCGCTCCTTGACCGCGCGCTCCATGCGAAGGAGGCCGACGCGATACTGGTTTTCGAGCAGCTCGCCCACGGAACGGACACGGCGGTTCGCGAGATTGTCGATGTCGTCGATCTCGCCCTTTCCGTCCTTGAGGTTCACGAGCTCCTGGACAACCGCGAGGATGTCGTCCTTGCGAAGCGTCGTTACGGTGTCCTCAACGTCGAGCCCAAGGCGCATGTTGAGTTTGACACGGCCGACAGCGGAAAGGTCATAGCGCTCGGGATCGAAGAAAAGCCCGTAGAAGAGCGCATCCGCCGTTTCGCGCGTCGGCGGCTCGCCCGGACGCATGACGCGATAGATGTCCGCCAGGGCGCTGTCGCCATCCTCGGACTTGTCAGCCTTCAGCGTGTTGCGGATCCACGGGCCTGTGTTCACGAAGTCGATGTCGAGCAGTTCCAGCATCTTCACGCCGGCATCGTCGAGCTTCTCGAGATTCTCGGGAGTGACCTCGTCCCCGGCCTCGATATAGATCTCGCCGGTCTTCTCGTTGATGAGGTCATGTGCCGAGTAACGGCCGAAAATTTCCTCGGTCGGGATGATGAGGTTGCTGAGCCCGTCCTTCGTCGCCTGGTTGGCACGACGGGGGGTGATCTTCTCATTTGCCTTGAAGACGATTTCGCCAGTGTCGGCGTCGACCACTTCATGGTTCGGCTTCTGTCCCCGCCAGGCCTCGGCGGAGTAGGGGATCTGCCACCCGTTCTTGCCGCGGGTGTAGCTTACCGTCTTGTAGAAGGTGTTGAGGATTTCCTCGCTCGACATGCCAAGCGCGTGGAGCAACGCCGTCACCGGCAGCTTGCGCTTGCGGTCGATACGGACGTTGACGATGTCCTTGGCGTCAAACTCAAAGTCGAGCCAGCTGCCGCGGTAGGGGATGACGCGCGCCGCGAACAGGAACTTGCCGCTCGCGTGGGTCTTGCCGCGGTCATGGTCGAACAGGACGCCCGGTGAACGGTGCATCTGGCTGACGATGACGCGCTCGGTGCCATTGATGATGAACGTGCCGTTCTGCGTCATGAGCGGCATGTCGCCCATGTAGACGTCCTGCTCCTTGATATCGATCACCGACTTGGCTTCGGTTTCCGGATCGATCTCGAACGTCGTCAGGCGCAAGGTGACACGCATCGGCGCCGCATAGGTCAGCCCACGCTGGCGGCACTCGTCGGTGTCATATTTGGGATCTTCGAGCTCGTAGTGATCGAAATCGAGATGGGCCGTGCCGGCGAAGTCGACGATCGGGAAGACCGATCGGAGCGTTTTCTCGAGCCCGGAAACATAGCCGATCGCCGGGTTCGAGCGAAGGAACTGCTCATAGCTCTCGCGCTGAACCTCAATGAGGTTCGGCATCTCGGAAATTTCGTGAATGTTGCCGAAGATCTTGCGGATCCGGCGTTGCTTCGTCCTCACCCCGCTGGAGGTGCTACGGGGTGCGTCGATCGCTTTGGTGGCCATGTGCTTCCCTGCGCTGTCGCGAAGACGCCAGAGAAGCGCCCCCGCAAGTTTGCCCGTGTGTCGGGCTGTTTCGTGGAGCGCCGCCCCGCTACCCTCTCCAATGCGTGCGGTCCGTGCGCCGTTCGGACCCTGTCCCGGAGAGGACGGGAAAAGCCCCGGACGCACGAAAACGTGCGGCGGAGCCGTCTATTTGTTGGATAGCGCTCATATAGGCTTTTTGGCGGGCGGTGCAAGTCTCTCGGCGCCATGGAAAAGGGCAGGGCGTCACGACGCCCTGCCCCGAATTTCGAAAGCGTCTCGCGACTAGAAGTTGAGAGCTGCCGACAGGAAGATCTGCCGCGGATCGCCGTAGAATGCGGTTGCAATACCAGTCTTTCCAAGGACGGGTATCGGGAGCCCATTCACGAACACCGGGGAGCTCGTGAACGGATCGGACGCCATGTAACTGTATCCGCCAATGATATATTTCTTGTTCGTCAGGTTCTTTGCGTGAAGCCCCAGCTCGTAACGGTTGCCGGGTGAGCGCCAGACGATATTCGCGTCCCACAACGCGTAGCCCGGCTGATCGAGGTACGGAATCGAGAATTCGAACTGACGGGCGGAGCTGCGGTAGGACAGGGTCGTGTTCGCATCGAGGCGGCCGCCAGCGAGCGGCGTGTCATAGTCAAAGGTGCCGCTTAGCGTCCATTTGGGCGTATTCTGGATCCGGCGGCTCGACGCGACGTCGGTAGGCTTGCTGTTTACGTTGGTGATGTACTGGAGATATTTGCCGTCGAGATAGCCGAGCGAACCGGCAAAGCTCAGGCGATCGTCCGGTGCGGCAAGATTTTGAGCCAGGCGCGCATTCGCTTCCAGCTCAACGCCCCGCATCCGGGCTTTTCCGGCATTGGTTGTCGTTCCGCAGAAGCTTTGGACAGGTTTGCCGTTCACGATTGTCGTGCATGCCGCCGAGCCCGGCACTTGCACGTCCTTGTATTCGGCATCGAAGATCGCCGTCGCAAGCTGGAGGCGATGGTTGAACATGGCGGCCTTCCAGCCAAACTCGTAGCTGTCCACCGTTTCCGGTTTGAAGGTCAGGAAGTTGTAGATGTCCTGATAGTTCTGCGACGGTGCGTTCGCGGCCTTGCCGCGCGGATCGAAGCCGCCGCCCTTAAAACCGCGCGAATAGCTAAGGTAGAGATTCTGGTTCGGCGTTGGCTTGAAGTCGATCGAGGCTCGCGGCGTAAAAGCCTTGTCGTCGCGACTGCCATTGAAGTTCGTGACGGTGCTGGCGACGATGCCGACGCCATAGCCGAACGCGCCGCCGAGGCCGGGCTGGCCGCCGTTTACCCGGTTCTGCGCAAGGATGAAGGCGTTGCGCTTATCATCGGTCCATCGTCCGCCGAGCGAGGCTGACCACTGCGGCGAAAAGTCGTAGGTGAGGTCAGTGAACGCGGCCCACGTCTTCGTGCCGACGTCGCCAAGCGTCGAGGCAGTGAAGCCCGGCAGTGTCGTGTAAAGGCGCACGTCAAACTCGTCGAAAGCGCGCGCGTTCAGATAATAGACGCCAGCGACGCCCTGCAGCGGACCCTTGTCGAGGACGAGCTGGAATTCCTGGCTGAACTGCTTGTTTCTGTAGATCGCTGGTACGTCCGTGTCCGGATAGGGGGTCGCGTCAAAATCGATCGGCGTATAGCCGACATCCTTCCGGTAGGCCGTAATCGAGCGGAACTTCAGCGAGTCCGTCAGATCAGCTTCGGCGTGCAGTGCGATGCCTCCCGCGCGAACCCGCTGGTAGGGGTCATTGAGATTGCCCCGCGTGTCATAAACATTGCTGAGAACAGGAAGGTTACCGGCGCACGGGAATGCTCCCGTCGTGACGGTGCAGAAGTTTGGAAACAGCCGGTGTCCACCGCGTGGATTGCTGTCGTCCCAGATGTAATCGCCGGTTACCCGGAAGAAAATCGTGTCCGACGGAATGAACTCGAGGCTTCCGCGCGTCGCGATGATGTCCTTGTTGTAGTTCTTCAGTCCGTTGGTGAGATTGTGACCATAGCCGTTGTTGCTGAGGCGAGCTGCAGCAACGCTAACGAGAAACTCCTTCGAGAGTGGCGTCGAAGCCGACGCGATCAGGTCCGCCTGGCCATGGGTGCCAAGGTTGGTCCGCATGCTAAGGTGAGGGCCATCCGTCGGAATCCGCTTCGTCACATATTTCAGAGCGCCGCCGATGGTGTTGCGCCCATAGAGAGTTCCCTGAGGACCGCGCAGGACTTCAATACGCTCGACGTCATAGATATCGAGCACCGCAGCCTGGGGCCGGTTGAAATAGACATCGTCGAGATAGACGCCGACACCCTGCTCGAAGCCCGCGACGGGATCCTGCTGACCGATGCCGCGAATGAACGGTGTCAGCGTGCTGTTCGTGCCTCGGCTGACCTTGAGAGTAACGTTCGGGGTCGTCTTTGCGACATCCGTGATGGTCAGCGCACCTTGGCGATCGAGTTGTTCACCCGAATACGCGGAAACGGCTACCGGCACATTCAAAAGCAGTTCGTTCCGGCGCCGCGCGGTCACGACAATCTGCTGGTCACTGCCCGTCGCTGCCTGACCCTGCGTCTGCGCATTGTTTGGAATCGCCGGACTGGTTGCAGGATTTGCCTGGACTGCTGCTTCAACCGGGCTCGTGAAGAGCGCCGCGGCGGCAACGGTGCCGAACAACGCGACGCGTGCAGAAATGACGCGCATTGATGTCTCTCCCCTTTCCAGGCGCGTCGACTGCGCCTGTACTCTTTTTGGCATAATGAAAGTTGAACCGTGTTTCAACTTGCGATTATAAGGGACCGCGATAGGGGGATCCGATGGGGCTCAAAGTCCGGGAAACGGCGCAGTTGGGCGCCACGGCGGCGGCGAAGCCTCCTCGCACTGCTCGAGGCCAGCGGACAATGCGCAAGATCCTTGATGCAGCGCGCGAGGAATTCGGCGCCCGTGGATTTTCGGATACTTCTATTGTCGGGATTACGCAGCGCGCGGGTGTCGCACTCGGGACCTTCTATACATATTTCGAATCCAAGGAGAGCCTCTTCCAGGCTCTCGTTCGCGACATGTCCGCGCAGGTCCGCGACACGGTGGGTCCAATCCTCGCTCAGGGCAACGATCGACTCGACAGCGAACGGCTCGGCCTTTCAGCCTTTCTGCGCTTCGCACGTGATCATCGTGACATCTACAGGATCATCGACGAATCCGAATTCGTCGATCCGGTCGCCTATCGCGAACATTATGAAACTACCGCTATGCGCATCGCGGCTCGCTTTCGGCGCGCGCGAGACAACGGAGAGGTCGACGCTTCTTTATCGGACCACGATCTCGACGTTCTTGCCTGGGGCATGATGGGAGCAAACGTTTTTCTGGGGCTTCGATTTTCGGTTTGGGATGACCAGGATTCCGACAAGGTGGCCGAAGCCATGACGCGCATTTGGCGCAGGGGACTTACGCGATGACTCCCGAGGGTACGTCAGTGCAGAAGCGCTACGAGGACAGGCATTTCTTGGTCGGCGACGGGTTGACGCTTCACTATCGCGACTATCCCGGCCCCGCCGGGAGGGCGCCGCTCCTTTGCCTTCACGGCCTGACGCGGAACGCTCGCGATTGGGCCGGCTTCGGTGAGCGTTATTCGCCCGCGCACCGGGTTCTCGCGCTGGACTTCCGAGGCAGAGCCGAAAGTGAGTATGATCCGGTCCCGGCGCGCTACAATCCCATGACCTATGCCGCTGACGTGATCGAAATGCTCGATCAGCTTGGCATTGGCGAAGCAATTTTTGTCGGAACATCGCTTGGCGGTCTCGTGACCATGATTATTGCCGCGACAGCCCCAAACCGGATCAAGGCGGCAATCCTCAACGACGTTGGACCGGACGTCGATCCCGCCGGTATCGACCGGATCTTGACCTACGTTGGCAAGGATGTCCGTTTCAGGAGCTGGGACGATGCCGCCGACGCGATCGCTTCGAACTATGGCGCTTCCTTCGAGGCATTCACCCATGATGATTGGGTGGCGATGGCCAAGCGCAACTGCCGCGAAGACAAGGGCGAGATCCGATTCGACTATGACATGGCGATCGCCGAACCATTCAAGACCGGCGGTCCAACGCCCGAGGTCGATTTGTGGCCGTTGTTCGCGGCACTTGCGAAAAAGCCCCTCCTCGTTGTGCGGGGTGCCAAGAGCGATCTCCTCACCGCCCAAACCGCGGGGAAGATGGAAGCCCTCTCGCCAGAAATGAAGCTTGCTGTGATTCCCGGTGTCGGCCACGCGCCCGAGCTGAGCGAGCCCGACGCGGTCCGCGCCATCGACGATTTCCTGGACTCGCTCGGCGAATGACCGCTAGTTCGGACATGTGATCCGGGACTTTCACGCGCACATCTATTTTGATCCGAACGAAATCGAAGAAGCGCGGGCCCTTGGCCGTGCCGCCGTGAACCGCTTTGGTGTTGCCGAGGGTCGCTATCATCCTGGCCCCGTCGGACCGCATCCGCGTGGCAGTTGCCAGTTGACCGTAGCTCAAGAAATGTTTGGAGCAGTTGCGAGCTGGCTCGCCCTGAACCGCGGCCAGCTAACCATTTTTGCTCACGCCAATACCGGCGATGATCTAGCCGACCACACCCGGCACGTGATCTGGTTCGGTGAGAGCGAGGCGCTCAACCTCGCGATTTTCGGCTGAAAGCCGCACGCTCGCCCCGAGCGTCGTCGCGGCTGCTCCGGCAGCGCTATTTGAACTCTCGACATGGCCGCACGAAAAAGGGCGGCCCGTGACGGGCCGCCCTTCGCATTCGCTGTAAGAAGCGTGAAGCTTACTTGAGGTCGACGGTGCCGCCAGCGTCCTCGATCTGCTTCTTGATCTTCTCGGCCTCTTCCTTGTTGACGCCTTCCTTGATCGGCTTCGGAGCACCTTCGACCAGAGCCTTGGCTTCGCCGAGACCGAGACCGGTGATTGCACGAACTTCCTTGATCACGTTGATCTTCTTGCCACCGTCGCCGGTGAGGATCACGTCGAATTCGGTCTTCTCTTCGACGGCGGGAGCGGCTGCGGCGGCAGCCGGGCCGGCAACGGCAACGGCAGCGGCGGCCGAAACGCCCCACTTCTCTTCGAGTGCCTTGGCGAGATCCGCAGCCTCAAGAACGGTCAGTGCAGAAAGCTGGTCAACCAGCCCATTGATGTCAGCCATTTCAAACTCCTTGTGCGGGGCTCATTCGCCCCATTGTCGTACGTTGATGAAAAGCGAAAAGCTTATGCAGCTTCCTTGCTTGCGTATGCCTGGAAGATCCGTGCGAGCTGCGCGCCCGGCTCGTTGATCGTGCGGGCGATCTTGCTCGCGGGCGCCTGGATGAGGCCCACAAGAGTCGCACGCAGCTCGTCGAGCGAGGGCAGTGCTGCAAGCGCCCTGATGCCTTCGACGTCGAGGATCGTGTCGCCCATCGCGCCGCCAACAATCTCGAA
>DASZBO010000051.1:0-3316 GCA_035944075.1 Sphingomicrobium sp. | reverse complement strand
ATGAGCGGCGTCGTTGCGAGGAACGAACCGAGAAATGCCTGTTGTTGAGTTCTTGACGCGGCCGACACAAGCATCCCGACGCCGATCAGCGCGAGCATGTAAACGATCATGGCCGGGTAAAAGAGGAGCAGCGAACCGCGGAACGGCACGCCGAAGATCAACGGTCCAAGCATCAAATAGACCGTTGCGTTGAAAAGTCCGATGAGGAGTGGCGGAATCATCTTCCCGATGAGGATCTCGTGCACGCGAAGCGGCGACACCATCAGCTGGTCGAACGTGCCGAGTTCGCGTTCGCGCGCGACGGACTGTGAGGTGATCGAAAGGCCGGCAACCATGACAATGATCGCAATGAGCGACGGGATCGTGAACCAGACATAATCGAGCGCGGGATTGTACCAGTTGCTGACTTCCGACCGGCCCGGCACGACGGACGGCGGCAATGTCGGCGTTACGACGTCCGCGCCCGTGCTCGCGGCAATCTGCTGGACATAACCGCCAACGATTTGCGCGGCGTTGGATCGGCGCCCGTCAAGTACCAGCCCGATTGTGGTGGGTCGGCGGGCCGCGACATCGCGGTCAAACCCTTGTGTGATTACAACGGCGCCGATTACCTTCTGGTCGTCGATGGCCTGCTGCAGCGACTGCTCGGATGCAAGCGGGACGACGCGCCGGATATAGGGGCTGCCTTCGAGGCGCTGAACGAGTTCGGCCGTTGTGCGCCCCTCGCTCCTTGTGAGCAGCCCCAGATCGACGTTGCGAACGTCTAGCGTCGTCGCGAAGGTGAAGATGAAGAGTTGCAGGAGCGGCGGCACGACAAGGACGATGCGCGACTTTGGATCGCGCAGCACCGCCCACAGCTCCTTGACGATCATCGCATGGAGGCGGCGCATCAGTCGAGACTGCGCCGGGTAGCGCGAAACGAGAGCGCAAAGAAGACAAAGCCGAACGCAAGCATTGCGAAGATATCCGGCAGAATGAGGCCCCAAAGATCCCCAGCAAGAAACACGGTCTGGAGGGACGGGATTAGGTAACGTGCCGGGACGAGATACGTGATCATTCGTATCGGCCAGGGCATTGAACCAATCTCGTAGATGAAGCCTGACAGGATGAACGTCGGAAGGAATGCCGTCAGCAATGCGACCTGGCTCGCGACAAACTGGTTTTTGGTCGCGGAGGATATGAATAGGCCAAGACCGAGCGCCGGCATCAGGAAAGCCGAAGCGATGGCGAAGAGCGCGAGCGCCGAACCGCGGAAGGGAACTCCAAAGATGAGAACAGCAATGATGGTGCAAAGCGCCATCGAGGCGAGAGCAAGGAGGTAATAAGGAATGACCTTGCTGGCGATGAACTCGCTCATGCTGATCGGTGTTGCGAGCAAGGCTTCCATGGTCCCGCGTTCCCACTCCCGCGCAACGACGAGCGCGGTGAGGAGCGTCCCGATCATCGTCATGACGATGGCGATGGAACCCGGCACAAGGAAATTACGGCTCTTGAGGCTGGGATTGTACCAGACACGTTGCGACACGCCGATTGGAGGTGAAGCCACAACGCCGTGTTCGGCGTTGCGAGACGCTTCCCAGGCAGCTCGTACACCTTCACCATAAGCGGCGGCGAAGCTTGCGGTATTGGGCTGTGATCCATCGGTGAGGATCTGGATCGGCGGCGGGTGCCCGTGGGTTTCGCCGCGGCCAAAGTCCTGCGGAATGACAACGACCGCGCGCACCCGGCCGTCGATCATCCGGTCGCGAACGTCTGCCAGGGATCGCCCGACCGTCACATGAAACTGCGGGGAATGGACGAAGGCGGTCGCGAGTGACATGGCTGGCTCGCTGTCATCCTCGAGCACCAGCGCAATGCGCGTGCGGCTCGTGTCCAGCGAAACCGCGTAGCCAAACATGAACAGAAGGATCAGCGGAAGCACGAAGGCGATCAGGATCGCTGATGGATCGCGCACAATCTGCGCTGCTTCTTTGCGCATCAGCGCAACGAGGCGTCGAGGATTGAAGCGGAAGCCGGCAACATTCGCCATCAGGCCGCTTCCTGTCGCTTAGTCGTCCGGTCATGCTCCTCGATGAGCGTGACGAATGCGTCTTCCATGCTTGGGCCGGTTTTATTCGAAAGTGCGGCAGCCCGTTTCTTGAGCGCATCGGGGGTGCCGGTGGCGATCTGCGCTGCCCGATAGATGAGAGTCACTTCATCGCAATATTCGGCTTCGTCCATGAAGTGCGTGGTCACGAGCACCGTGACACCCTTGCCGACGAGACCGTTGATGTGGCTCCAGAATTCGCGGCGCATAACCGGGTCGACACCGGATGTCGGCTCATCCAGGAACAACACAGGGGGCTCATGAAGAACGGCGCAGGCAAGCGCGAGGCGTTGCTTGAACCCGAGAGGCAGGGCTCCTGCATTCGTTTCGAGCCGTTTCGTGAGGTCGAAGATGTCGACAACGGCCTCGATCGCCCGCCGCGCCGTTCCCCGATCGAGGCCGTACGCGCCGGCGAAGAAGTCGAGGTTCTGGCGAACGCTAAGATCGCCGTAGAGCGAAAATTTCTGCGCCATATACCCAAGCGCGCCGCGCGCATCCGCGCGCGACCTGCGCAGGTCGTACCCGCCAACCGAACCCGTCCCTTCACTGGGCGTCAAAAGGCCGCAAAGCATCTTGAACGTTGTGGACTTGCCGGCGCCATTGGGTCCGAGGAGACCGAAGATGCGTCCGCGGCCGACATCGAACCGTATATTCTCCGTTGCCGTAAAATCGCCGAAGCGCTTGGTCAGTCCTTTGGCCTCAATGACCGGCCCCTCGTGCTCGGGTATCATCCGATAGCGCTCGGCAAGCGCGCTGCTTCCACCGATGCTGCCTCCCAGGATGTCGACGAAGCCCTCTTCGAAGCGCGGCTCGATCGGCTTAATCGTCGCTCCGGCGCCGGCGAATTGCGTCGCTGAACGAAGGTTCGCGTCGGGTTTGAGGAGGATACGAATGCTTCGCCCCTGGATGACCCCGTCCATGATCTCAGGCCGGTCAAGCGCCTTCCCGAGCAGGCGCCGCGGCGCGTCCCTCGTATCGCTGACGCGATAGACCCGCCCTTCGACCTTTCCGGTAAGATCGGCCGGCGAACCGGAAAACAAGAGCTTACCCTTGTTCAGGAGATAGACGCAGTCGCAGATCGCCGCCTCGTCGAGATAGGCGGTGGACCAGAGTACTCCGATCCCCTCTCGTTTGAGATCGCTGACCATCTTCCAAAGTTCGCGGCGCGATATGGGGTCGACGCCCACGCCCGGCTCGTCGAGCAGAAGGACCTTGGGCGTTCTCACAAGT
>DASZBO010000050.1:0-85473 GCA_035944075.1 Sphingomicrobium sp. | reverse complement strand
GGTTGCAAGCTTGTCGGCATCGCGCGTCGCATCATCGTAGATGAGCTCGAACGCAAGTCCGCCGCCGCCGGCACCCGAAAGGACGCACCGGACAATCTTGCAGCCCTTCTGGACCTCGACCGCTTTTTGAGCAGCGGCCTGGACGGCGTCGATGGCTGCCGAGGAGATCTCGCCGGCAATGGCGAGATAAAGCGTCACGCGGCGAGTTTTTGTCGCCGCAAGGTTGTGGATCTCGCGATCGAGAAGTTTAGTGTTGGCCATGATGAGTTGCTCGCCGGTGATTGCGCGCAACCTTGTCGTCTTCAATCCGATCCGTTCGACCGTTCCGGTGCTCTGATCGTAACGGATCGTGTCTCCCTTCCGAAACGGCTTGTCGAACAGGATCGACAAAGCGGCAAACAGATCGGAAAAGATGCCTTGAGCGGCAAGGCCGATGGCGATGCCGCCGATGCCGAGACCAGCAATGAGCGCGGTCACGTTTACCCCGAGATTGTCGAGGATCAGGATCCCCGCCACCGCAAACAAGGCGACGCTGATGAGTACGCGAATGATCGCCATCGCGTTGCCAAGGGTGCCGGCACCCTGCTCTTCGGCAACCTTGCGGCCGATCACTCCAAGGATCAGCTCGCGGACCCAGACGGCCCCCTGAAGCGCAAACGCGATCGTAAAGCCGATGTTGACGAGATGCACGACCCTGTGCGGCAGTGCCGCGTAGGTCGTCACCACGTCTGCCGCGGCGAGGACCATGAACCACAGGCTGGTCTTGGCGAGTACCCGGCCCACGACGCTCCGCCAGCCAAGGCCTTCCGGGTCTCGCGCAAGCATGCCTTGGCCAAGACCACGAAGGACAAGCATGAGGACGACGAGGACAGCAGCGGTTCCGATGCCGATCAGCAACCCGTCGCGATTTGCCTCGAACCAGTTGATGAAGCTGTCCACCCCCATGGTCGCCGTCTTGGCCGTCACGCGCCGTCCAATCAAGCGGCGGCTTGCTGTTCGATCGCGACCGGCCGATTGGCGGACTTGCGCCGGCGTCCGCGCTTCGCGCCCCGAGCGAGGAAGTCGAGCAGAGCCACTTCCGCGCTCGACAGGCGCTTCCTGCCTTTGGGGCGACCCATTCCCTCGAGCGGGTCGCGCGCATTTTCCTTGACGGCCTCAAGCAGTCGCGGATGAACATAGGATTTGCGGCTGATAGCGGGCGTATTGCCAAGAGCCTCGGCGACGGGTTCGACGACAGTCTTCACCGTGATCCGGGCATCCTCGGCTTTTTGGAGGAGCTGGTCGAGCGCAATGACGCTGGCGCTCCATGTTCGGAAATGCTTCGCCGTAAAATCGCCGCCGCTCGCCTCCTTGATATAATCGTTAACGTCGCCCGAACTGACGGGTTTGGGTTCGCCGTCGCCGTTGATGTACTGGAATAGCATCTGGCCGGGCAGATCCTGGCACCGTTTGCAGATACGCTTGAGGTTCGTATCGGTGATCGTCACTTCATGGACGATCCCGTGCTTGCCCGTAAAGCGCATGCTGAGGCTCTGGCCCTTGCGCCTCAGATGACGGTTTCGAAGCGTCGTTGCCCCGAAGCTCTTGTTTGTCCGCGCATATTGTTCATTGCCGATCCGGATGTGCTGGGTATCGAGAAGCCGAACGACGGCGGCCAGCACGGTTTCACGGGTGAGAGTTCTTTTCTTCAGGTCCGTTTCCACGCGTCGCCGCAATCGCGACAGCGCCTTTCCGAACTCGAGCAGGCCCTCATATTTGGCGTTTTCCCGTTTCTCGCGAAAAAGTGGATGATAGCGGTATTGCTTTCGCCCCCGCGCATCGATGCCGGTGGCCTGCATGTGCCCGTTGGGATCGGTGCAGAACCACGCGTCCGTGTAGGCGGGGGGGAGGCCGATCGCGTTCAGCCGATCAATTTCATCGCGATCGGTAATGCGATCCCCATTGGCATCGAAATAGGCCCAGTAACGCCCTATTTTCTTGCGCGTGATTCCGGGTTCGGCGTCGCTGCTATGACGAAGCATTTTTGCGCTCAGTGGGTTTTACTCGACTCATCAACCTGCATAAGCGAGCAGAGCGAGAGCGGGTTCCTGTTATCAAGTTAAGGAGGTGCCCATGCCGTCTATTCCGAACGCCCGAGTGCTCATCGTTGCAACCGATGGATTTGAGGAATGGGAGCTGTTTGGACCCCGTCAGATCCTTCAGCAGCGTGGCGCGGAAGTCGTCCTTGCTTCGCTAAAGACGGACCCGATCCAGGGAACGGTGCACGACGATCCGGGCAAGACGATCCGGCCTGACATGACGGTTGATGATGCGCGCGCGGATGATTTCGACGCGCTGATCCTTCCGGGCGGTGTCCGCAATCCGGATCAGCTGCGAATGCACGGTAACGTTATCGCGCTCATCCGTCTCTTCGCTGAGCAGGGCAAACCGGTAGCGGCCATCTGCCACGGTCCCTGGTTGCTCGTCGAAGCCGACCTGGTTCGCGGGCGGACGGTAACAAGCTGGCCCTCGATCCGAACCGATCTTCGAAATGCGGGCGCGAATGTCGTCGACGAGCCGTCGGTCACCGACGGGAAGATCGTAACGAGCCGCAATCCCGATGACGTCGAAGCGTTCACCCATGCCCTCATCGACCTCATCGAGGATATGCCCGAGGTCGAAGAGATCCGCGAGTCGAGCGAGCTCCCAGCCTAACCGATCCGAAAGATTTTCGACCTAATGCTCGTTTCATGGACGCGAGATTGGCTGGTCGTATTGAACGGGGCGTGGAGCAGCTTGCCTCGATGCTATTCGCGGGCGCCGCGGGGTTCGCCGCCTATGTCTTCCTGAAACCGGTCGTAGGAACGGTGCAGCTTCGCTTTCTTGCAGGCGGCGCTGCGCTGGCCGCGTTCGTGCTGAGTAGTCTTGCCATGCGGGCGGTACCGCGGCGAACCTCCGGGTTCTCACCGCCAATCTTCAAGCTCGCCGAACTTGAAGCGTTCGAGGCCGACGAGCTGCTGCTCTCCGCAAAGGACCGGCTAGCGCCGGAAGAACTTCTGCTTACGGATGCAGACAGGGTCGCGGCAGCGCCGCCAAGTGAGGCGACGGAGCCGCTTTTACTCGACGATGTGCTTGCGCAATTGGGTCCTGATTCGCGCGTGGTGCGGCTATTTGACCGCAAATCCATGCCAACGCCCGGGCAGCTCCAGTCGAAAATCGATCACCATCTTGGCAATCGCACTTCCGGGGCCAATTACGATGCTTCCGAAGCGCTTTCGGAAGCACTTGCGGAACTTCGCCGCTCACTTCGCTAGGTCTTCGCAGGCTTCGGGTTCCATGCGAATTTCTTGTGTGCCGGCACCTTGCAGCTGAACGGCATGCTTTTCTGAGCGGCAGGGCGACCTCGCGCTGCCGATCGCTCTAGCGTTTTCTGTTTCGGTCGATGAGCCAGGTCGCGATGGCGAGCACTGCGCCAACTGCAAGGCCGATAAGCGTACCCTTGAGCGGGTTCCGGATCGATAATCCGAAAAGAAAACCCAAGAGCAGGAAGATGGTGAGGAAACAGCCGCCGGCGCGGGAATTGCTTGGCATATGTCACTCATGCCAAGCGAATGGCTCGCCGCCAAGCTCATCATGGTCAACAAGCTGTTGACGATGATTGTCCGCAGTCGGGCAATGCTCTCTGCTGTAAATGGAGGTCATGCACAGCCTCTTCATCCACGGACGCGTGGCACTCGCCGATGCGTCGGAGCTCATCAATCGTTATGGCGACGACGCCGGGTTCGAGGCAGCCCTCCGCGCTGAGCGAAGCCGGGACGCTGGGAACGTCACTGGCTTTTGCCATTGGCGACAGATCGAGCGGGTCATCGCCACGTTGGCGAGCGAAGAGGTCCAGGGCACCATTCACTAGCCCTTAGGGCAAGGCCTGCTTCCGTTCGGGTTCATGGCGAGGCTCGAGGGCCGTCAACGGGCCTGACCGCCGATCTTCTGCTTTCTCAGCGCGAGAATAGTCCAAGGATGTACTGGCGCCGTTCAGGAGCGCTGGCTAAGTCCTGTCGTCTGATGAGCGGGTGGGTTTCACGGGTGGGGGCCGCGCGGCTGCTGTGCGCGGCGGCCGGACTCGCGTTTGTTTCGGGCGAAGCGAGCGGCCAAACTCTCCCGCAGCCCTCTCCCTCGGCGCCCACTCCATCGACCCGCCCTCCATCGCCCAATGCAAATGAACCGATCGATGTTGACCCGAACGCGCCGCTCGCTCCCTTGCCGGACCTTGGCGTAAGCTGGCCGACCCTCGATACCTCGGTCACACAAAAGCCCTCCGAGCCCGCGCCGACGCGGATTACCGGCGGCACCAAGCGCTCCGGACGCGCGGTCCTCGCTGGCGTTGGCACGACCAGGTATTCGGTAAGCGTCGAAGGCTTAGCTAGTCTTGGCGGTTCCGAAGACTTGCTGCGCACGTTCCGCAATCAATCGGCTCTTGAGGCCGAGCGGAAGCGCTCCGCCAATGCCGCGCAGATCGGGCGTCGGGCCGAAGCTGATGCCGATCTTCTGACGCAATTGCTTCGGAGCCAGGGCTATTATGACGCGGCGGTTGAGCCGCGAACGGAGAAGAGTGGCGACGCTCTCGCGGTCATCCTTACCGCAAGCCCCGGACAGCAATATCGATTCGCGGCCGTTGAGTTGCCCGGTCTTGAGAAAGCGGGCGTCGATAGCGCGAGGCTTCGGGACGCATTCGCGGTAAAAGCAGGCGATCCCGTCATCGCCGCAGACGTGATCGCCGGTGGGCTCGCCTTGACGCAGGCCCTCGGTGAAGAGGGTTTTGCTGGCGCAAAACTTGGCAACCAAGACATTGAGGTCAATCACCAGACTCGTCTTGCGACCCTGGTTTTGCCAGTTGATCCCGGCCCGGTTGCCCGCTTTGGAGTTATCCACGTAAGCGGTCGCCCGCGGTTCAGCGCGCATCACGTCGCGATCATCGCGCGGTTCAGGAGCGGTGACCGGTTTCAGCGCTCCAAGCTCGATGATCTCCGCCGCGCTCTTATCCAGACGACTCTCATTGCCAATGCCGACATTCAGACCGTTCCCGTGAACGGTGGCCGAGTGGTCGACGTCAATGTCCGTCTCGAGCCGGCACCGCAGCATACGATTGCCGGCCAGCTCGGCTATGGAACTGGACAAGGGGCAAGTGCCGAGGTTGATTGGACGGATCGCAACTTCTTCAACCCGGAAGGCGCCCTCACACTGCGCGGTATTGCCGGCACCGCCGAGCAGCTCCTCGGCGCCCAGCTCCGCTTTTCCAACTTCCGGCAACGCGACCAGACACTCAACACGCAGCTTACGATCTCGCACCAGGTGTTCGCCGCGTACAAGGCGAAGACCGTGGATCTTGCGGCCAACATCGAACGGCTAAGCAACTTCATCTGGCAAAAGAAATGGACCTGGTCGTACGGCGGAGAATGGCTCGCGACCGATGAACGCGGGGTCTTCAGCAGCGCCGGGATCAAGGACACGAAGACCTTCATCATCGGTGCCGTTCCGCTGCAGCTTGGCTACGACGGCAGTGACAGCCTCCTCGATCCGACGCGCGGGTTTCGTCTCAGCGCACGGGTGAGTCCGGAAATCTCCTTTCACGGAGGTCACCAGAGCTATGTGCGCGCGCAGTTCGATGCGAGTGCCTACCGGCCCGTTTCCGACCGGATTGTTCTCGCCGGCCGGGTGCGCTTCGGATCAATCTCGGGCGTGGGGCTCTTCGACCTCGCTCCGTCGCGCCGCTTCTATTCGGGTGGCGGCGGATCGGTCCGCGGCTACGGTTACCAGCAGCTCGGACCGAAGGACCAGGACGGGGACCCGATCGGCGGTCGCGGTCTTGCCGAATTCGGCCTCGAAGGGCGTGTGCGTCTTAAGTCGTTTGGCGGGAATCTCGGCGTGGTGCCGTTCTTCGACGGGGGATCACTGAGCAGCAAGGCCACGCCAAGCCTTAGCAATTGGCGTTACGCTGCGGGCGTTGGGGTTCGTTACTATTCAAGCTTCGGCCCGATCCGCGTCGACTTCGGCGTTCCGCTCAATCGCCAGAAAGGTGACGGACCCTTCGCCGTCAGTGTCTCGCTTGGACAAGCCTTCTGATGGTTGACGTCCTCACCGAGGCACAATTCGAAAAGCCGCGACAAATACGCGCCGACGACTGGGCGCGCAGGCTTCTAAACGAGCTCTTCGCGCTCTTTGTTGCTTTCATGTTTCTCATCGCGGGTCTCGTCGTTCTCATCGACAGTTCGCCGGGTCATCGATTTATCGTCGACCAGCTGAGTCGAATGTCGACCCAATCGGGACTTCGGATCCGGATCGGACGAATCGATGGTTCGATTTTCGGCAAGTCGCAGCTGCGCAATGTCGCAATTGCGGACAGCCGGGGCGTCTTCATGACATCGCCCAACATTCGGGTCGACTGGATGCCGGGAGCATGGCTCGAGAACAAGCTCCGCATCGACAGCCTGACCGCCGACCGCGTCACACTCATTCGCCTGCCCAAGCTGAAACCGACGACGACGAAAGGTCCGATTCTCCCCGGCTTTGATATTGTGGTGAGAGAACTTCGGATCGACCGTCTCGACATTGGGCCGGCAGTAAGTGGAAAGGCGCGGAGCGGAAGCCTGCGGGGTAAGGCGGATGTTCACGCCGGGCGAGCGCTTGTCGCGTTCCAGGCGCTGGTGAACAACGGTGGCGACCGAATTGCCTTCAAACTCGATTCCGAGCCGGACCACGACAAGTTCGATATTGCTGCGCGCGTGACTGCGCCGGGTGATGGGCTTGTTCCGGCAATTATTGGTACCAGGCGGTCAATAAGCCTCGCCGTCGGAGGAAAAGGGAGTTGGTCGCACTGGCGCGGAACTGCCGCGCTAGACCTTTCCAATCGACCGACTGTCCGCCTCGCACTGGGAGCCGATCGCGGACACTTCCGATTGAGGGGACAGTGGGCGCCCGCGCAGTTCCTGACGGGGAGATTTGCGCGTCTGACGGAACGAGTTGTCACGATCGATGGCGATGCAACGCTTAGGGATCGCCAACTCGATGGAAAGCTCAGCGCGGCAACGCCTGAAATGCGCGCGGTGGCGAAGGGCGTCCTCGACCTTGCGAATAACCGGTATCGTGCAATGCGCCTTGGGGTCGATCTCCTGAAACCCTCGGCGCTCTTCGGCAACATGGCCGGTCGAAATGTTCGCATGGTGTGGACGCTCGACGGGCCGTTCGCCACCGCCACTTATTCCTATCGGCTCACCTCCGACATCATTCAGTTTGGTCCGCAGGGGTTCGTGGGCCTGCGTGCCGAGGGGGCGGGGCGACTCAGTCCCTGGCCGATGCGCGTGCCGATCCGGCTCTCGTCGAGGGCCATCACCGGTATCGGCGATGTCGCTGGGGCAATGCTTGCGAATGCCAGCATCGAGGGCTGGCTGACCGTTTCGCCGAAACTCGTCCAAGGTGATGACCTCAAACTCACGAGCGCAAGGTGGACCGGCAAGATTTCGCTGCTGATTGATCTCGTGACGGGTCGGTTTGACGTTCAGCTCTCGGGCGCGATGCAGCGTTACCTCATTCCCGGGCTCGGCCTTGTCGACGTGGTCACCGACCTTCATGTCGTGCCGGGGTCCAACAACATGGGAAGTCATGTCGTGGGGACCGCCAAGGCCTTCGTGCGGCGGCTGGATAACCGTTTTTTCCTCAGTCTCACCGGCGGGTTGCCGTCGCTGACAACCGTTCTTGAGCGCGGCAACGACGGCGTGCTCCACATGACGAACTTGCAGCTGTTTTCGCTCAAGCTCAGGCTCTCGGGGTCGGGCGAACGCCTCAAGGACGGCACTTTCCATATTGTCGCCGAGGGACGACAGGCTAAGTATGGGGCGCTCAAAATGGTGCTCGATGGGCGTATCGAGCGGCCAAAGCTCAACTTCATATTGGCCAGTCCTGACGCGGCGCTTGGGTTGCGCGACATGCGCCTTTCGCTCGATCCGACGCCGGCCGGTTACGATTATCGCGCAAGCGGCGCGTCGCGCCTTGGCCCTTTTACCAGCAACGGGCAGATCCTGCTGCCGCACGATGCCCCAACGGTAATCGCGATGGCCTCGCTCGATGCAGGTGGAGCGCATGCGAGCGGTACCTTGAAGTCGGTTCCAGGAGGCTTTCTTGGTCGTCTTGTCCTTGCGAACGGAACACTCGATGGGACACTCGACTTTTCGCCTGCCGGGCAAGCACAGCGGATCGAGGCTCATGTCACGGCAAACAATGCCAACTTCGCCGATGCCTTTGCCGTTCGCACCGGCCGCGCTGACGGGGAAATTATTCTCGCCGACAGGGAAACGACAATCAATGGGAGCGCCGACGCGCGCGGTGTATCGGTGAGCGGGGTCACGCTTGCGCGCTTCACGGCCAATGCCAGACTCGTCAACGGAACTGGCGAGGTCCGTGCCGCTTTCGCCGGGCGTCGCGGCGCGGCCTTTGCTTTTTCGACACTCGCGGACATTGCTCCTGACAAGATCAAGCTAACGGGCCAGGGCCGGATCGAGAACCAGCCGCTTGTTCTCAACCAGGCGGCTGTCCTGGTCCGATCGGGTGATGGTTGGGCGCTTGCGCCAACCAGCGTCAGCTTCGCCGGTGGCAATGCGATTGTTTCGGGTCGAAGCGGTTCCGCTCCCGAAGTGCACGCGCAACTTGGCGGAATGCCGCTCCAGGTGCTCGACATTCTCTGGCCGAACCTTGCCCTGTCGGGTTCGGCGACCGGGCGGGTGGATTATGCCTGGAAGAGCAATCGATCTGGGAGTCTCGACCTAAAGATACATGGTCTCAGCCGCGCCGGCCTGGTGCTTGCTTCCGAGCCGGTGGACGTGGGCATTGCGGCGATTGTCAACGGAAATAGGGCGGGCCTGCGCGCTGTCGCCGCGAGCGGGGGCGCGATCGTCGGTCGGGCGCAGGCGCGCTTTGCTCCACTTGGAAACGGAACCCTTGGCGCGGAACTCATGAACGCGCCGTTGTTCGCGCAGCTCCGCTATTCCGGCCCCGCAGAAACGCTGTGGCGACTTACCGGAAGCGAGATCATCGACCTGTCCGGGCCACTTGCGGTTGCGGCCGACGTCACGGGCAAATTCTCCGATCCGGCGATCCGTGGCTCGCTGCGGACCGCCAATGGCCGACTTGAAAGCTCGGTCACTGGAATGGTCATCGATCATTTGGCGAGTCAGGCGCATTTTTCTGGGCCGCAGCTGATCTTTAACCAGATCGCTGGTCAGACTAGTGGTGGTGGCCTGGTCTCGGGATCCGGCACAGTGACCTTTGCGGGCGGCAAGACGCTGCTCAATCTCGCGTTCGACGCGAAGAATGCGCAGCTGCTAAATCGCGACGATGTCGCAGCGCAGGTCACCGGACCACTTCAGATCAAATCTGATGCGAACGGCGGCATGATTGCCGGAGACCTGAGGCTAAACAAGGGGCGCTTCCAGCTCGGCCGTGCGAGTGCCGCCGCTGCGGTCCCGCAGCTCAATGTGCGCGAAACGGGGCTCGACGAAGAGGATGCAATCCCGCCGACCGCGCTCCACCCATGGAAGCTCAACCTCAAGCTTTCCGGGGGCAACCTCCAGGTAATCGGCCTTGGCATCAACAGCCGGTGGAGCACCGATCTCCAGGTCGGCGGGCTTGCCGATGCGCCGCGTCTCACGGGCACGGCCGACCTTGTGCAAGGCAATTACGATTTTGCCGGGCGCGTCTTTCGCCTTGATCGCGGCGTGATCCGCTTCCGGGGTGAAAGCCCTACGGATCCGAGCCTCGATATCCACGCACAGGCAACCGTCCAGGGTCTCGACGCCACCGTCTCGGTCCGGGGATCCGGCCTGAAACCGGAGATCACCTTTGCCAGCAATCCGCCAATGCCTCAGGACGAGCTTCTGTCGCGTATTCTATTTGGCACCTCGATCACCAACCTTTCGGCGCCCGAAGCGCTTCAGCTTGCATCGGCAGTTGCAGCTCTCCAGTCGGGGAACGGGAGCCTCGATCCAATCAACGCGCTGAGGCGCGCCGTCGGACTCGATCGGCTCCGGATTGTGCCGGCGGATGTCGCAACCGGACAAAAGACAGCCCTCGGCGCCGGCAAGTACATTACCCGAAAGCTCTACGTCGAAGTCGTAACGGACGGCGCCGGCTATTCCGCGACGCAGGTCGAATATCAGGTGACACGCTGGCTCTCGGTGCTGTCAACGGTGTCCACCATTGGCCGTTCAAGTGCGAGCGTGCGCATCAGCAAGGATTATTAGGCGGGTCCGCAATGTCCGCGATCTCAAAGCGGAAGTCGGAACACCCCGAAAATAAGTCGGTGCGGAGCCGCACGGCGGCGTGTGGCGATTGATCGCGATGCCCAAACATTGATGCGACCCTTGACCCGGCATGCGCCATATCTTCTACCGCTGTCAGGAAAGGCCCGTTCCGGCCCTGGGCCGGATGAAGGGGAGGGGTCATCGAATGAAGAACTGGAATTTTCGCAAGGTTGTCGTTGCACGCGAAGACATGCCGGAAGAGCATCGGCTTAAGCGGTCATTGTCGTGGCCACATCTTGTTGCCTTGGGGGTCGGCGCGATTGTCGGAACGGGGATACTGACGCTGATCGGTGTCGGTGCCGGAAAGGCCGGCCCGGCCGTGATCCTGTCCTTCGCCATCGCCGGAATCATCTGTGCGTGCGCAGCCCTTGCCTATGCCGAGGTCGCGACCATGATCCCGGCCTCGGGATCCGCTTATACCTACTCCTACGTGGTCTTCGGTGAGTTGATCGCGTGGATGATCGGGGTTGCCCTCATCCTCGAATACACGCTTGTCGTAAGTGCGGTCGCAGTCGGCTGGTCGGGTTACGCCGCGGGTTTTCTGAAGTCCGTCGGCATGGGCCTTCCCGATGCCATGATTCAGGGACCGGAGCTTGGCGGGATCGTGAATGTCCCTGCGATTTTCATCATTGTCGTCGTTGCGGGGCTGCTGATCGCGGGAACGCGCGAAAGCGCCACCCTCAATGCAATCCTGGTTATCATTAAAATGGCCGCGCTCGCCTTGTTTATCGCGGTTGCGCTGCCGGTGTTCAACAGCTCGCACTTCCACCCCTTTATGCCGTTTGGCTTTCCGCGGAGCGGTCCTCCCGGGAGCGAGGTCGGCGTTATGGCTGCAGCGGCAATTATCTTCTTTGCCTTCTATGGCTTCGATGCGATCGCGACTGCTGCCGAAGAGGCCAAGAATCCGAGCCGTGATCTCGCGATCGGAATCGTCGGGTCGATGGTCGTGTGCGTCGCAATCTATATGGCGATTGCTGCCGTCGCGGTCGGCGCGGTTGCCTATACCGGGTTTGCGAACAGTCCCGAGCCGCTGGCTCTTATTTTGCGAGAGATCGGCAGGCCGTGGGCCGCGAGGGTTCTTGGTGCCTCGGCAGTCATTGCGCTTCCAACGGTCATCCTTGCGTTCTTCTACGGCCAAAGCCGGATCTTCTTCACCGTCGCGCGTGACGGGCTCCTTCCGAGCAGCCTCGCGCGGGTTTCGCGTCGGGGAACCCCGGTCCGGATCACCATCTTTACCGCGATCGTCACGTCGGTTTTTGCCGGTCTTATTCCCCTCACCAGCATTGCTGCTCTTGCGAATGCCGGTACGCTAGCGGCGTTCATCGCCGTATGTTCAGCGATGCTGGTGCTAAGGCGCAGAGACCCCAATGCCGAACGGAAGTTCCGCGCGCCGGCCGCGCCCGTCATCGGATTTATCGGTATCGTCGGTTGTCTCTACCTTTTCATCAGCCTTCCGACCCGCACCCAATTGTTCTTCGTGAGCGCTCAGGTCATCGGGCTGCTGCTTTACGCGGTCTACGGCAGCCGCGCCGCCGACCGGGCACGAAAGGCGTGACAGCCATGCGCCCGCTCGCCGGCGCGCCGGCGAGCGGGAAGTCTGTTTCGATCTTGCCGCTAATTGTCGCGGCGCTGCTCATTCCGGCGGTGCTCGGCAGTCTCAAAGCGATCTTGAACGACGGCGATGTCAGTTGGCACATCGCAACGGGACAGTGGATCATTGCACACCAGGCGATCCCCCGCGCTGACCCGTTTTCGTTCACCTGGGCCGGGAAGCCCTGGGTCCCGATCGAGTGGCTCGCCGAGCTGATCTACGCGGTCGCATTCCGACTTGCGGGCTATGGGGGCGTAGCAGCCGTCGTTACCGCGGCGCTCATCGGTCTGCATGCCATTGTCTATTCAAATGCAAGGCGTTGGCTTGGCACGGATTTGCTGCCGATCGTGGCGATGGACTTCGCGCTTGTCCCGATGCTTTCTGCCCGCCCGCATGTCCTTACGTGGCCGCTGCTGGCTCTTTGGACGTCGCTGATGCTCAAGGCTCGCGACACCGACCGCGCACCTCCGCTTCCTGCCGCTCTATTGATGACGGTCTGGGCGAACCTTCATGGTAGCTTCGTCTTTGGGTTCCTGATCGCGGGCGTCTTCGGGCTCGAGGCAGCCTTGAAATCACGGCGTAGGAACGAAGCCTTCCGGGCTTGGCTTTTCTTCGGCCTATTTTGCGTCGCGGCGGTATTCATCAACGGCAACGGTGTAAGCGGCGTCCTCCATCCGCTGCGCTTCACCCAGTTGAAGATGCTGCCGCTCATCGACGAGTGGAAACCTTCATCGCCCGCGAGCACCCCGTTCTTTTTCAGCGTGCTCCTCGTGATCCTTATCCTCGCCGTGTGGATAAGGCCGCGCCTTCCTTGGACCCGATGGTTGCTCCTTTTCGGCCTGCTCGTTCTTGCCATTGTGCAAGTGCGTCACCAGGCGATGTTCGCGATTGTCGCGGCGATGGTACTCCCGCAAGGTTTTGCTCAGCGGGCTCGACCACCTGCTCCCTCCAGAGGTTCTCTCGCGTACGCAACAGCGGCCGCAGCAGTGTTCATCGTGGCGCTTCGAGCGCTCGTGCCCTTCGTACCACCGGACAACGCGGCAAATCCCTGGAACCTCATTGCATCGGTCCCGGCGTCCCTGCGAACGGAGCCGGTCTTCAATGACTATTCGATGGGAGGCGCGCTGATCCTTTCCGGGATAAGGCCTTTTATCGACGGAAGGGGCGACATGTACGGCGACGCCCTCGTTCTCGGCTATGCACGCATTGCTGGTGGCGATCCGAAGGCCTTGGCGGATGCCGTCTCTCGCTGGCGTATCCGCTGGGCGATCCTACCTAATGGGAGCAAGCTCGTCCCGGTACTCGATCGGACCCCGGGCTGGCGCGAGCTGCGCCGGGACAAGGTCGGAATAATCTACATCCGGTCGGCTAACGCTTAAGGAAGCCTTCGAGCTCCTGGCTGAGCTCGCTGAGGCTGAGACGGCCCCACCGATCTTCCTGATCCAATTGCATATAGGCGGGAGGCTGCCAGGCTTTGGGCGCAACCGTTGGCTGGGCGCTGGATAGGCGGTTAAGGTCGAACGCCGTGTGGAAGCGAAGCCCAATTTGATCGCCAACCGCCCATTCGACGGTGGCTGCCATGGAGACATCTGTTCCAAGGTCAAGCAGGGGTTCCGCGCCAACGCGAACCTTCGCGCTGGTTTCGACCATGGCACCGGTTGCCGAGATATTGCGGATGCGCACGGTGTCGCTCTGGAAATCGTGGTGGAGCGTCCCTTTCCAAATGAGCGGATGGCGCGGCGCGGCGCGGTGATCATCGGCCGTGTCGGCGGTTGGCGGCATCGCGGGCTCGCTTTCAACAACCGCAAGGGCAATGTCGGGGAAGCTGCGCTCGATCACGTCGTGCAAGATTTTCGCGACGTCGTGCAAAGAGCAGTCGAGACGTGTTTCGTGTGCAAATTCGAGGCCGACCCGACCGTGGCGGAGCCAGCGGACGGCGCATTCGATTGTCCCGTTCGCACCGAGATGGAGATCAACCCGATCCCACAACTTCGCCTTGAAGGGGCCTGCGATCATTGCGCCACCACCGGAGAGGTTGATGAGTTCGACCTCGACTTCGGTGCCCTCGTGCGTGATTCGGGCGTGTTCGCCGACGAGGCGGTGGCGGTCTTCGCCCCGGTCATTGCTCTGGCGATGGGTTTCCCGCGCAACGGCAATAGTGTCTAGCGCTTCGGCCTTGGCGCCCTTGGGCTTTTTTGCCCTGATGAGCGGCTCTTCCGCAGCGACCCGGCCGCCGAAGATCTTGGCCCTGATATTCATTCCTTAACTCCCGAGCGACGCGTCCTCCCCTTGCACGGGGTTGGTTACGGATTGGTTCATCACGCCCTGGGGGAGTTCGGATGCCGATGAAGGGAAAGGGAAGGTGGGAGGGTTCCCCCCATCGGCGTCCCGAAAGGTCGAGCTTAGCTCTTTTTTACGAAGAATAATACATGTCGAATTCAACGGGGCTCGGCGTCGTCTCCCACCGCATGACCTCTTCCCACTTCAGATCGATGTAGGAATCGATCTGATCCTCGCTGAAGACATCGCCGCGAGTGAGGAAGGCCCGATCGTTCTGAAGGCTGACGAGCGCCTCGCGCAGCGAGCCGCAGACCGTCGGGACGTTGACGAGCTCCTGTGGCGGGAGGTCATAAAGGTTCTTGTCCATCGGATCGCCCGGATGAATTCGGTTCTGAATTCCATCGAGACCAGCCATGAGGAGTGCCGCATAAGCGAGATACGGATTGGCAAGTGCGTCGGGGAAGCGGAACTCGACGCGCTTCGCCTTTTCGCCGGCGCCGTACGGGATACGGCAGGAGGCCGAGCGGTTCCGGCTCGAATAGGCCAGCAACACCGGCGCCTCAAAGCCCGGGACGAGCCGCTTGTAGCTGTTGGTGGTCGGGTTCGTGAACGCGTTCAGGGCACGCGCATGCTTGATGACCCCGCCGATGAAATAAAGGGCCGTCTCGCTTAGTCCCGCATAGCCATTGCCGGCGAAAAGCGGCTTGCCTGCCTTCCAGATCGACATGTGGGTGTGCATGCCGCTGCCGTTATCCTGGGCGATGGGCTTGGGCATGAATGTCGCCGTCTTCCCATATGCGTGCGCGACCATGTGGACGACATACTTGTAGATCTGCATCCGGTCGGCAGTCTGCACCAGGTTGCCGTAGGTAAGGCCAAGCTCATGCTGGGCCGCTGCAACCTCGTGATGGTGCTTGTCCATCGGCAGGCCCATCTCGAGCATGGTCGCAACCATTTCGCCACGAATATCCTGCGCGCTATCGACGGGGGCGACAGGAAAGTAGCCGCCCTTGGCGCGCGGACGATGGGCGAGGTTGCCCCCTTCATATTCGCGACCGGTATTGGTCGGAAGCTCGATGTCATCGATGCGATAGGAGGAGACGCTGTAACCGTCCTCGAAGCGAACGTCGTCGAACATGAAGAATTCGGCCTCGGGACCAACGAAGATCGTGTCGCCGATTCCCGTCTGTTTGAGATAAGACTCGGCACGTGTCGCGGTCGAGCGCGGATCGCGACCATAGAGTTCGCCCGTCGACGGCTCGACGACGTTGCAGAACAGGATCATCATCGGCGTCGCGCTGAACGGATCAACATAAACAGCGTCGAGATCCGGCTTCAAAATCATGTCGGACTCGTTGATCGCCTTCCAGCCCGCGATCGAGCTGCCGTCGAACATGAAGCCGTCCGTAAGCATGTCTTCGTCGATCACAGTCGACGCCATGGTTAGGTGCTGCCACTTACCCTTGGGGTCCGTGAAGCGAAGGTCGACCCAGTCGATCTCCTCGTCTTTGATGCGCGAAAGGATCGTGTCCGCGTTGTTCGCCATGTAAATTGGTCCCGCTGGTAAGAGTGACATCGTGCCCGATCGAAAGCGTTGCGGGCCAGGCAAGCCAGGCTACCACGATCCGATTCGGGCTTGGGCGTCAGATTCCGGAGCGCGGCCCGAGAGTCAGGAGGGCAGCGAATATTTCACCGGCGATACGGCGGCGGCGTGAGACCGGTCGAAGTTGGTTTGTAGCTCGCCCAAAAAGGCTCCATTTCTTGGGTCGGAGGTGCTTCCCTTGGTTCGTGCCATCATTATAAGCGCCGCTCTTTCCCGCAAAATCGCGGAACGCCTGCTGGGGCGTCGCCAAGTGGTAAGGCACCGGTTTTTGGTACCGGCATTCGCAGGTTCGAATCCTGCCGCCCCAGCCAGGCTAAAAAAGCCTATAAAAACCGTTTAAATTCAGTGACTTAGCGGCTGCAAATTTGCAGGTGTGCAGGATTCGAACTGGCGTCTGCAGCAACTTTCGCGACAACCGCGGCGCCTCAGCTGAGTTGCTGTAAAGCGTCCTAATTAGCGAGTCCGTTCAAACACTTACGAGAAAACGGAAACTTTGCTCAATTCGAATCCTGTTGAATGCGGGTTCGAATCCTGCCGTGGGATCCGAAACCGCTAGCGCCGGGATCTACGTTACGATTCTCCACACGAAAGGCTTGCAATGTGTTAAGTCCTTTCTTAACTCCTCGAGTCGCATGGATGACGAGGAAAAGGATTTTCGTCAGTTTGAATGCAGGCCGATCTGCGCAGAGGCACTGGCTCGCGTCATCATGCGCGACGAGGCGTTCAAAGCGTTTGTCGACCTGGAGGAGCGCCCGCGCGCCCGGCTTGTTCGCGTCATGCAGCTCTGGAGTAAGGGCATGGCTCTCACTCCAGAGCAGTTTAATGGCAATGAAGGTCGATGCCAAAGGGGAAGCATCAACAGACTATTGCAAGCATTCAAAACTCACGGGATCAGGATTTATGGCTTCACAAGACGCTTAGTAGGCAAGAAAACGTTTGTGATTGTTGATGTCGATCCGGCTAAAAAACAAAAGCGGGCCGATCAAGGTATTCTGAACAGGGCCAAGGATAGGGTGATTTATTTTGAAGCGAAATATGGAGGCCAAGATGAATAATGATCTGGGCGAACTCCTCTCCTCCTCTACGTTCGCAGAGGAAGCTTTGGTTGTCGACGTTCAGTCCGCCCTTCATCAGGCCATGGAGAATGCTGGGCTTTCTAGGGCTGATCTTGCGCGTAGAATGAACGTGTCCAAAGCTCGTGTTACTCAGATGTTCTCTGATGACTGTCCGAATCTTACGCTTCGACTTGTTGCGAGAGCGTTCCATGCTGTTGGTGAGCAAATTGAGATCTCCTGCCGCTGCACTCGTAACCATGAAAAGCAAGCTGACCACGAACTCGTGAAGCAAGCTGTGCGAGCTTCTGAAAATGTTGTCTTCGGAGATTGGGAGTGGACGTGGGAGACTGAGGCTCCACTACTCACCGGGGAGATCCGTCAGGAAGCACTTGAGCCACAGATTATCGGCCGCGCGCTTCAAAGTGCCGAGGTCGCCTGGCCCGAGCGAAAGAGCCAACGAGAACGCCGCCAGCGTGCGGAAGATTGGTTGGTTGCCACCAGATCCAGTGAGAGTGATCTAATGCTGGCCCAAGCTCATGGTTAGGTCGAACCCGATGGGCACAATTGTTGATGTCCAAGATACGGAAAAAGGATTCTCGCGGGAGGCGTATAACCACATCGCGGGACATGCGAAGCTAATCGGGCTTCATCTCATCGGCTCTGAGTTCAAAGTCCAGCCGAGCTTCTTCGTTGAGCGAGAGACCGTCAAGCTTGCCATTGATAGTAAAGTCATCAGCTGCACGCCTGATGTCCATGGCGGTATTTGTGTAACGATCTTTGAGTTCACGGTCCGAGGAAAACACGCCCGTAAGGACGTTTTTAAGTGCACTGCCCAACTCATTGCAGCGTACGATATCCCGGAAGATTCGGAGAATGACGCTGCTGAGGCGTTTTGCACCAAGGTCGGCTTCTTCGCGTCATATCCGTACTTCCGCGCACACTTTGCACAGGTTGCGGCGTCGGCGAATGCTGAGCTCCCGCCATTACCGATTTTGGCGTCAGTGCCGCACGTTGCTAACGATACGGCAAAGTTGAAGGCGCCGGAGAGATTGCCGAAGAAGAAAGCAAAGAAGGCCGCGGCTGCTACTTCCTGAGTCCCATGACGTCTCATGCGATCCCAAGACTATTGCAGCTTCTTTTGCAGCAACTCAGCCGGACGTTACGGCAATAAAGAGCGCGAAACTGCCAAAAACTGAGCTGTAAATGTATCCTGCCGCCCCAGCCAACTTCTCTATAAGCTACTGAGAACAAAGCAAAACCATCGCCTCCGAAAGGCGCGGATGGGGCTTTGCTACAGAGCCCTGCTACAGAGGTTGCGATAGACGGAGGCTGCCAAACGTCATGCCCAAGGTACCCAATTCCGTTCGGCGGCAGGGAACCTCGGAGGATTTCAGGAGCCGGTGCCTCTCCATGTCCATGTCCGCCAAGTCCGTTCGGACGCGAACATCTTCATCTGCAGCGATGGCCTTTCGGACATGCTCTGCGAGGATCAAATTCACGCGATCCTGAACTCAAACCCTCAGAATCCCGCAGAAGCTCTGGTGCAATCAGCGTTGGCCGCAGGCGGTCGCGACAATGTCTCCGTCATCATTATCCATGCTTGACCTCGCACGGGCCCTTGTTTTCCGAGGGAGAGGCGGCGTCAGCTCAAGGCAGGATTGTCGGTCTCGGTTCATCTGAAGCACGGGGGAACCTAGCCGCGCCTTGAGACATGCCTCACCAAGGGAAATCCATCGTCGACGCATTCACGTGATGATCTTCGAGTCGCTAGGGCCCCTCAAAACGCGCGAGAGGCTGTCGATGCGGATAGCCCGACTCTTCTTCAGAAGCGCGTCGAACCAGTGCAACTTGCTTAGGGCGTCGATGGATTCGTCGGGTTCCCTTGCCGTCGCGCAAATTGCGGGCTTCGTCAGCGCTGTCAGCACGCTGAAATGCTGACTCGGTTGCAACCGGCGGCGCAGTGCATTCCACTTGCTGCTCGCCGGATGCCTGACCTCGATCGTGCGCCGCGACCGCGGCCACTTTGACGCGCGCTCCGAACGCAAGCTCGGTCGCAGCAATGATCGCCCGAGCAGGGCGCTCCTCAGGGCCGAAGACCTCGACGTAAACCTCGTTGAACTCCGCGATATCGGACAGTTTCGTCAGCGCTACGTCGACAAACACAATTTCTTTCGCGTCAAAGCCCGCCGCTCGAGCGACCTTCAGCAGAAGCTCGAAGCAGCGCGTTGCTTCCTCGCGAACGGTTCCACGACGATAGCGGCCGTATTCATCGAGCGCATGTTGACCAGAGATCCAGCACAGTCCGCCTGTCGCGACGGCGTGACTGATTGGGCTCGTAGGTTCCGGAACTCCTTCGCAATGTCCAAGATACTGCCGCATCAGGCCTGCGCCGGCTCACTGGACGCGCGCTCTATGGCAGCCAGAACCTCCTTCGTGTCGGCGATGGTCGCGAATTCGTCCCGGAGGTCGCTGAGCGCGGCAAGGTGAACCTCTTCTGCATCGCGCATCCTTCCGTCGACGTGCGCGCGGGCGAATGTCGCCGTTGCGTCTGAGACAAGATAGGCATCGAAGCCGAGATTGCCTGCCATCCGCGTCGTCGTCGAGACGCAGTGATTCGTGGTCAAGCCGGTGATCACCAATTTCTTCGCACCAGATCGTCGCAAGTCGTCCTCGAGGCTCGTTCCAATGAAAGCGCTGTTGACGCTCTTGTGGTAAATGGGTTCATCTCCGAGCGGCGCCGCTTCTGGCTTGGCGGCATGTCCCGGAGTTCCTGGACGAAAAATTCCGGTGGGGGACACCGAGTCGTGGTGCACATGGATCACCGGCAGATCGTTTTTTCGCCAGGCAGCGAGCAGCAAGGCGATGTTGGCTTCCGCTTGGGAGTTGTTTCGCTCGCCCCATTTGGGATCATTAAATCCCATTTGGGTGTCGATGACGATTAGGGTCGTGTTGTTTTCAATGATCACGGCGCGAATTCCTTTCTGCTGTTCGAAGCAGGGATAAGAGCGCATCCGCACTGCTCCAAAACCGCGATACCGCTATCGGAACTTCCGATAGGTGAGGCGATCCGGGACGTGCCGCGACCATCGATCGGTTTGTGCCACAAGCGATGTCGGGCTCGATGTTTTGGTCCGGCCCCTGCTAGCCTAGGGATCCATTTCCTTCTGTTGTTCGAGGATTGATGACCAAAGAGATCGAAGTCCGCCACTGCCGCGTGCTGGTCGCCGTCGCCGAGGAGGGGGGAGTGGCGGCCGCGGCTCGGGCACTTGGCCTCTCACAATCGACCATATCTGAAACGATCGCTTCTCTCGAGCGGGCGTTGGACACACGGGTCATCGTTCGGCGCTCCGGAGTCGGCGTGCGGTTGACCGCGAGTGGCGAGGCTCTGCTCCCTCACGCGCGTGCCATGATCGGAACCGCCGAAGCGGCGCGCGCGTCCGTATCGCCGCGCTTTGGCCAGACACTTCGGATCGGGACCACCGAATCGCTGAGTTCGTACGTTTTCCTCCTGTGCTGGCGAAATTTCGCGGCGCATCGCCAAACATCGCGGTCCAGATCACGACCGGCAACTGTCAGGTGCTTCGGCAGATGGTGACAACCGGATTGCTAGACGCCGCGATCACCGTCGAACGACTGGACGCGGAACCTGCAACCGACCAGGCGGTAAGCCGGCCCCTCGGGCGCACGGAGCTAGTCTTCGTCAGCGAGGGATTGTGGCCCGCGCCGATGGAGAAGCGCTCTTTGGCTGAACACCGCATTCTCTTGCCCGACCCGGACGGCGCGCTGAACCGTGTGGTGGCAAATTGGTTCGGACCAACCTGCAGGGCGCGGACGGAATCCGCCGGAAGCGTTGACGGCGTCAAGCAAGGTGTGCAAGCCGGAAACGCGATCGGGGTCTTGCCGTCTTATTCCGTAGCAGAAGACATCAAAGCCGGTGCACTGTCGAAGATCGCGCTTGCAGTTGAGCCCCCCGACGCCGGCATCGAATTGACGATGCGCTCTCGCCTTTCGACCGATCCGGCACTTGACGTGTTGCTGGAGCTCCTTGAAGCCGAGATCTCCTCGCTGGCGATCCTGACCTCCTCACCGCGCAACTCGTAGCATCCAGAATCCGAACCGCAACGCGCGATGGCGGAAATGCCGCAGCGGTCTTGACGATACTCGCTTTCGCGACAGCCCGAATAGGCATTCATCAGCTACCCGAGCGACGCCCGGTTTCGCACAATTCTGAGGCAACCTCCAATTGGGCCGCCGTGTCCGAGACCCAACCAAACCAATCACCTTGCGCGATCGTTCCAAACTTGTATTGGTTCAATTACGAAATTGCCACATGACATATATGGAACACCAAATATGCCGTTGACCCGTATTTCAATGCGCAAAGGCAAGTTCGCATCCTATCGATCGGCGATTGCCCAAGGAGCGTATGAAGCCATGCGCGAAACGTTCGACGTCCCCGAGGAGGATCTCTTCGTTATCGTCCACGAGCTTGAACCGGAGAATCTCGTGATCGGGCGAAACTATCTCGATATCGAGCGGTCGGACGACTTGGTCATCCTTCAGATCACGTGCAACGATAACCGCACGGTAGAACAAAAAAAGGCGCTATATGCGGCTGTCGCACGGCGTCTTCAGGAGGATCCTGGGATCCGCTCTGAAGACATCTTCATCAACCTTCTTGAGACACAGCGTGAGAATTGGTCATTCGGGAATGGGATCGCTCAATATGCCTAGGTAGTGACAAGGTCCTTGGAGACCGCTTCGAGGCGCCACATTGGACGAGGCCCCAATGCCGCGGTCGCAGTTTTTAGCAGGAACTCATGAGCACTGGCGCGATGATCAAAGTTACGATTCTCTACCCGAAGAATACCGATGGGACATTTGATTTCGACCATTATCTGAGCGTGCACATGCCGCTCGCCATTGCGCGCCTCGGCGATGCCATGGAAGAGATTCGCGTCGAACGACCAATTAGTCCCGGCGCCCCTTGGCCTGACCCTCCGTTTGCCGCGATATGCTCCTTTGTCTGTCGCTCTCGCGAGGAATTCGAACGTGCGTTTCTTCCCCACATGGAGGAGCTGCAGGCCGACATATCCAACTACACCAACATTCAGCAAATCGTGGTGATCAGCGAGATTGAAATCGATCGGCGCGCTCGTTGAGTGAAACGTGACGCGGTGCCCCGCGCGGCCCTCCTTTGGTCGTAGTCGCTCGTCTTCAGTTCTTGTTATCAGAACGCGGAGTGCTCAGGCGATGACCTTCACTCCGAATTCTCAGTGCGGGGGCAAGTTGTTCCTACTGCATTCGCGAGGTAATCTTTCATCGCTTCGGCGCTTAGCGAAGCCTCACTTTTCACCCATCTCACAAAGGCCCGGATCGACGCAGTTTCGCGCGCCCGGGCATATAGGATCCAAAATCGGTTGGGATCCGTGAGAAAGGTCGTGCTCGCGAGTACAAGCCGGCCGGACTGAAGATCGTCCATCAAAAGGACAAGCGGTGCGAGAACAATCCCGCGACCGCTCGCCGCAGCTTCAATGGCAAGATTGTGATTTCCAAAGATCGGACCGGAGACGGAAGAGTGTTTCGACCCTTCGTCCCCGACCTGTGCCGCCTTGGCCCATGCTCGCCAGTCTGCCTTGGATGTGGCGCCTGGAGCTGCAGGGAGATCAACTCTTAAGAGATTTCTCGTGATGAGTTCATGAGGAGGCGCTGGATGGCATGGGAGCAAGGTCGGTGAGCAGACAGCGACGACGAGGCCTTGGTCCCAGACCGGCTCCGCTGCAAGGTGATTGCCATAAGGTCCAGATCCGTAGCGCAGAGCGAGGTCGGCGTGCGGGTCGCGGCCAGGCGAGCGAATCTCATTTTCCGCATTTAAACGCACGTCGATTATGGGATTTCGATCCAAGAATTGCTGCAGACGGGGAGCGAGCCACTTGGTCGCAAAGGTAGGTGCAGCGCTCACCGCGACCGAGGCTGATCCGATCGCCCCTTCCTGGCGCAGGTCATCAAGTTCTCGGTTGATCTCCAAGAATGCGCTGGCACATCGTGCGGCCAGGCGCCGACCGACTGGCGTCAGGCGCAGTGAACGATTGGCTCGCTCGAACAGGAGCGTGCCAAGTGAAAGTTCGAGCAGTTTCACCTGCTGACTGATTGCAGCAGGAGTGACCGATCGCTCCGACGCTGCTGCCTTGAAGCTGCCACGCCTGGCTGCAGCCTCAAAGGCAAGCAGTCCCCCAAGCGGCAATCCCTTAAGTCTCGCGCGATCCATCATCGAGCATAGGTTAGCAAAACTAATGCGACGCGCACAAATGATCGTTCGCCGAGCGGCCCGATTGCCCACTAAGCTTCCTTTTCGCTTCGTGGAGTAGTGCGGTGGAACTTCTTGAACTGATGAATGACGCTCACGGTCGTGCTCACCGTTACGCTGCGACGCTCGATGAACGCAGCGTCATGCCGTCTGCGGAGGCGCTTGCGGCTCTCGAGGAATTCCATGAGCCGCTACCTGAAGGGTCGTGCGACGCCGGCCAGGTTCTGGCGATGCTCGATCGGCTCGGTTCGCCGGCGACGGTGGCTACGACCGGCGGAAGGTTTTTCGGCTTCGTCGTTGGTGGAGCGCTTCCCGTGACCGTTGCGGCGTCGTGGCTGGCGGCGGCTTGGGATCAGAACGCCGGAACGTGGATCCTTGCGCCCGTCGCTGCCGAACTCGAAGATGTTGCGGCCAAATGGCTCCTCGACATCCTCGCTCTTCCATCCGATGCCGCGGTTGGATTTGTAACCGGCTCGACCATGGGGACCTTTTCCTCGATCACGGCAGCGCGGTCAGCGCTGCTGCGAAAGCTTGGATGGAACGTCAAGAAGCGCGGCCTCAACGGTGCGCCGCGCCTGCGCATCGTCGCGAGCGAAGAGATTCATCCGACTAATCTTGCGACCCTTGGCTATGCAGGCTTCGGCCTGGACGACGTGGAAACCTGCCCCACCGACGAGCAGGGCCGGGTCATTCCCGAATTGTTGCCGAAACTCGATGATCATACCATCGTCTTGCTCCAGGCGGGGAACATCAACTCGGGTTCCTTTGATCCGTTCGAACCCATCTGCAAGAAAGCAAAGGAAGCCGGAGCCTGGGTTCATATCGACGGCGCATTCGGCTTATGGGCACGGGCGCTCCCGGATGCGGACAGACTGACTATGGGTGCGGAGCTCGCTGATTCATGGACGGTTGATGGGCACAAATGGCTCAACCTCCCGCAGGATTCCGCAGTTTTTATCTGCACCGACCAAGAAGCGGTGAGCGACGTGTTTGGGGTCGAAGCGACCTACCTGGTTCGCAATCCACATCGCCAGCCCAACACATTCACTCCGGAATTGAGCCGCCGAGCTCGCGGCGTCGAATTCTGGGCAGCGCTGAAAAACCTCGGACGCGACGGCGTTGCTGACTTAATTGCGCGCTCTTGCGCGCATGCGCAGCGTTTCGCGGAAGGTCTGCTTGCTGCCGGCTATGAAGTCCTCAATGACGTCGTTCTCAATCAAGTGGTGTTCGCTTGCGCTGACGAGAAGAAGACAGAAGCGGCGCTCACGAAGATCCAGGAGAGTGGCGTCACGTGGTTGGGACCGACCCATTGGAAAGGGCGCCTCGCAATGCGGATCAGCGTTTCTTCCTGGGCGACCACGCCGCGCGATGTGGAGCGCAGTCTCGAAGTGATGGCGGCGGCCAATCAGTCGCAAGAGGTTCGCGGCGCTGAGGCCTTCGCAAAATAAGGCCCGGTCATGGCAAAGCCTGGCTCGAGCGCTCGCTTGATTGAGACCCCTCGACTGAGCCTTGAGCCCCACCGGCTCAAGGACTTTGAAGAGATGGCAGCGATGTGGGCGAGACGGCAGTCGTCCAGCACATTGGCGGCATTCCCGCAACGCAAGCCGACAGTTGGGCGCGCCTGCATCGGTATGTAGGCCACTGGGCGCTCCATGGTTTTGGCTATTGGGTGGTACGCGAGCGATCGACCAAACGGTTCGTCGGTGAAGTCGGATGGGCCAATTTTCGTCGGGGGCTTGGCCCTCAATTCGATAGCGGCGCCGAATGCGGCTGGGCGCTAGCTCCCTGGGCCTTCGGTCAGGGGTTCGCGCTCGAGGCCGTGTCAGCGGCGATCGACTGGGCCGCGGAGCACCTCGAGGTGCGTCGCGCCGTTTGCATGATCCATCCGGACAACATGAAATCGGCACGGATCGCGCGGAAAGTTGCATTTGAAGAGTTTGATCGCGCGAGCTTCAAAGACGCGCCAGTCATCTTATTCTCGAAGTCTCTTGCCGTGCGAGATGGCCAAGGGTTGAGATGAGCTCGATTTTCCACGTCGGTTTCAGCGCCGCTCAGCGTTACTGGAAGCGAGGTGAGGTACCGGGCAGAAACTTAAACTGAAATTACACGCCCGGGCGCTCCTCAGCTCTAAAAAAGGCAAAGCTGAGACCGGCTGGGAGAAGAATGGCGAGTAGCGTTGTCGCCAACAACAGCACGAGACTGATCGTGACACTCATTTGAGCGATGGCGGATAGCGCGACCAAGAGCCCGCCGGCGACCATCAACTTGCCGGAGAGCCGGTGCGTCCTCACCCAGACGTTCTCGCTGGCAAGCGTCCAGCGCGTGCGGAGACCAATCCGCTTCATGCTTCGCGATTTGCCGAGCTGATTGCCGACAAGGACGAACAAGAGTCCGACGCCCGCAAGGATGAAATCCGCGGTCTGCACCTGCCAATGAAGAGCCGTCGCTACGACCGCTACCTGATAGAATAACCCGAGCAGCAGAAGCGATGCCCAGAGCGCGAGATAGATTCCGCGGCTGCGCCCGAGATTGTCGGCGCGGGGCTCAATCCCGGGAAGCATGTAGAAAAGGATCGACGTCGGAACCGTGACCAGCAACGGCAACAGCAAGGCGGTCCAGGCGCTTGAGAAAGCGTCTGCGTTGCCACGATAGTTCCAATGGACCGGGAGGCGGGTGCCGGGCGCGAGGTGGGTTGCGAGGTAAGCCGCAGCGAGCGCCATTGCGGCGACTACGACGGTCGCAATGAAAGCCATGGAGTTGCGGGTAATCATCATCGGTCTTTTCCTTCGTCGGAAAGGCCCATTCGCCGGATGAATTCGAGAAGCACCTCTTCGAGCACTGACAGGTTCAAGCTGTACGTGATCGTCGCGCCATTCTTGTCGGCATGGATCAGTCCGGCGTCCTTGAGTTTGGCGAAATGTCCGGAGAGCGTTGGCTTGGAGACGTCGAATCGCTCCGCGATTTCCCCTGCGGTCATCGCCCGCTTCTTCAGCATCTCGAGAATTTCACGGCGAGTGGGATGGGCCAGCGCCTCGAACAGCTGGTTCATGGTGCATGGGCCGTGATGAAACTCGTCATCCGGTCGGCCACCCCTCGGGCAAGAGGCCGGTCAGGATCTGAATAGGTTGCGATGTTGGCCGTCCGGTCGGCCGACGTCACTTCCTTTAAGACATGGTTGGTGTTGGGAAGAATATCGAGCGAGGCATTGGGCTTAGCCTTCGCCAATGATTGCGCATCAGCGATGCTGACCTGAATGTCCTTGTCGCCCTGGAGAACCAGGAACGGCACTCGAAGCCGACTCGCCAAGGTCGCCGGGTCATAGGACAATAAATCGCGAAGATAGGGCTGAAGCGATGCCTTGAACAAAGGGCGAAGCGGCGCAGGCAAGGACTGTTCATCGACGCTGCCACCATGCTCCAGCGTGTCGAGGGCGTTAAGCGCTTGAGGAAGGATCGGCGCGTTGGCAGGATTGGACTGCAATTGATCGAGCAGGATCAGACCAAGCTTGCGGCCGGGCCCCGCTATTGAAATGACGCCGCATATCCCCTTGCGGTCTTGTGCGGCAGCAAGCGCAACCAGCGCCCCCTCGCTATGTCCCGCGACCCAGGCGCATTTGGCGGCAGCAAGCGCCGATGCCTTGGCTGCCCAGCGGTGGACGTCAGCGGCATAGTCCGCAATGGTCACCTGGTCAGGGCGGGCAAGCACGCTTTTGCTCTCGAACAGTCCGCGCTTGTCAAACCGGATCGAGCCGATCCCGCGCAGCTTCAGCGCATCCGCAAGCATCCGATAGGGGGCAGCTTTGACGAGTGGCGTGCTGTTGCCGTCACGATCGGTTGGCCCTGAACCAGGGACGATCACCACGACCGGGCCACCTGTGTTGCCCGGAACATAGGTTCCCGCAAGCTCCCCCACTGGGAGAGCGATCTTCACAGGGACCGACTGAGCAACCGCAGCCGCCAAGCCTGCCAACGCCATTATCGCCATTAGCCTATCTCCTAATTAGTCCTTAGGCTAACAACTAAATTGGTGGTGTCAAGGGCGATTGTTGAAGCTGAGTTCAGTCCCTTAAGAGTGCCAGCCCAAGGATCGAATTCCGCCGATCAGCGGAGCATCAGTTTTGCGCCCTCCTTATTGCGACCCGGCGGAATTTCTCTCTAGGCGCCAGTCAAGGTGACGGCGGACGTTCGGCCATTCCGCCGACGTGATACTGTAAACGCAGGTGTCGCGCGGCTTACCAAAGGCGTCAAAATGGTTTCGAAGAATGCCATCGAGCTGCGCGCCCAGCGCCTCGATCGCACGGCGGCTCTGAAGGTTGAAGCGATGCGTCCGGAACTCGACCGCCATGCAGCCGAGCTGATCAAACGCGTGCGCGAGGAGAAGCCGCTTTGCCGCGACATTCGCGCCCGTTCGATGCGCGGACCTGCGCATCCATGTGCCGCCGATCTCGGGCCGGCGGATCTCCTTGGGGATGTTGAGATAGCCGGACATCCCGAGGGCTCGCCCGCTTTTCTGGTCGAAGATGGTGTAGGGCGCCCATGTCCCTTGAGACCGGAATTCGAGCCTCCTGGTCACGTCACCGCTAACGTCCTCGCGTGAGGGAGCATTCGTATACCAGAGCGAGGCGAGGTCGCTTTCTGCCGCCGCCTCCTCGAGAGCTTCGACGTGGCCGGTTTGCACCGGCTCCAGGCGGACGTGGTCGTCCTCGAGGACCGGGTCCGTAAGCCAGCTCATGGGATATTCTCCATATTGATGACAATGATCGAGAGCATTTCGGAAGCCCGTCGCTCAGCTTTGGAGCCTGGCGTCAGAGCACCCAGTTCAGTGCGAGGGCAGGGGTGATCGATGCCGGTGCGTTTCGACCCTTGGGTGACAGTCTCAGGCCCACCAGCACCCCGATGTTCGACCGCCAGCTATATTCGACCGCCGGGGCGACATAGAAAGACTCGCTTCCGGGAAGGCCTGCCGAATAAGCCGAGGGTCCATTTTGACGATCGAGCAGGCCGCAAATGCGGACCCGTCCGGAATGCTGCCACACCATCTCCCACGAGAGGACGACGCGCTTCGAAAGGCTATATTCGAAGGAAGTGTCCGCGACGTCGGCGGGGTCGCGCCTGGCGTCGCCGCGGAAGCTCGCGGGCGTTCCGTAAACGCTCTCACCCCGGGGCCGCGCAGTGCTTGGAAGCGTATGGCCAACATCGAGGCGCAACCGCAGGATCCTTCCATTCGCGAGCCACACGTAAGACTGCAGGTAAAGCGCGAGTTCGGTTGTGCGGGCGCCGGTCCCGACGCCCGCGACATTACGGTTTTCGAGCTGGTCGAAGGCGGCCGTCGGCAAGCCTTCAAGGACGACCAGCGAGAGCGTCGCGGGCGAACCATGCTCTCCGAAGCGGACGAGGCGGTATTGCGCAAGCAGGGTCGTGTCGCCGACCGCGAACGCGGTCGACTTCGAATGGCGCGGAACGACGAAGCCTTCGAGGGCGATCATACCGACCGATAGGCGGTTGCTTAGCCCGTAAAGGAGATAGGTGAGATTGGCGAAGTGATCGGACGAATGGGTTCGAATGTCGAACAGATAGGGCTCGATTAGGACATGGCCCTTCGACAGGGTTTCTGCCGAAGCCGCCAACATGGGGCCCGTCCACCAGGCGTCGCTGAGGTCCTCGCGTGGAGACGCGCGGCCGGCTTTCGCCTGGGGGAGGGTCCCGCTCGCCTCCCTGATGCTTGAGGACGGTGACTTGTCTTCCGCTTCAGATGCCGCGACCGACCGAGCGCGTACTGGTGATCCCAGCAACAGGATCAGAGCGGCCGCGGCCGGCGGGAAAGCGCGCCTCGGAGGGGCGCAACGCGCTTTCCGCCAATGTTGTAACCTGTGCACCGGCAGAAATTGACACACAATAGACCAATGTCAATCGATAGATTGATACATATCAATCTGAAGGGTGTTCATTGAGCGCGGTTTGCGCCACCGCTCACGAGGCGATCGCTGACATCCTCGTGTCCTCGGTCCTGGCAACCGTTCGGACCCGGCCGCTCAGCAGGCATCCGTCGCCGAACGGATCCGTCAACACGGAAATTCGGCTCAGACGCCCCATCGCCCGGCCCTGATCGACGGTCAGGCCCGACTGGGGCGCGCCAAGCGCAAAGAACAGGGCAGCAGCGGCAACCCCGGTCGCCGGGTCTTCGCGATATCCCGCGCCCCTTGGAAATTGCCGCGCCTCTATCTGATTGGGCGCCGTCGCAACCCAGGGGTAAAGGCCGGTGGACCCGAGTACGTCGCAGGCGACGCGGACATCGTCAGGGTCAGGATCGAGGCGCTGGAGCCGCTCGATTGCAGCAATCGGGACCAGCGTCTTGGCGCGCGTGCTCGCGGCATTCACCACCGCTGCACCGCTTGCAAGTTCGCAAGGCGAGAGGCCAAGCGCTAGCAGCGCTGGTCCAGCATCGCATGGCTCCGCATAGCCGCGCGGCTGGCTGATCGAGACATCGGCAAGGCCGCTCTTGAATCCGCGCACCACGCCTCCCCTTGAAGTGAACGTCGTCACTGACCCGTCGCTTTCCCCGACGAGCCAGGCGGCAGCCGCCGAAGCGTGCGCGCACATGTCCATCTCGCCCGACGGCGCGAAGAACCGCACCGCGTAGCGACGGGGGCTCTCGCGGACAGCGAGGCAGCATTCATGGCCCTTGGTGCGCGCGAGAGCGATCATCTCTTCGCCGGACCGGCGGCCCTCGACAATTGTGCAGGGATTGCCGCCGGCATCGCCGGCGCTGAACACGCTTACGGTCGTTTCCTTCATTGCGGCACCGTTTCGTCACCATTGTCTTCAAGTGAGCGCCGCATCACGAGCGCGCTGACGAGGCCAAGCGAAGGATGCCTGAAAGTTTCGGGAATCCTCCCGAACTCCCGGAACGCCAGCTTCTGCCACAAGGCGATGGCGCGACGATTGCTCTCCATCACGAAATTGAACTGCACTGCATGAAAGCCGCGGCGTTTCGCGACCTCGAGGGAGTCGATGGCAATTCCTTGGCCGCTCACCCCTGCGTCGGTAACGTAACCGCAATTGGCCACGTGATCGCCGCTCCCGAGCCGGTTGGCCATGAGATAGCAAGTTCCGACGGGAATGCCGCCGCGCTCGGCACGCGAACCTGGTGCGACCTGCAGAGCTGCGGTTCACGACTAGTGACGTCGCTTATGCGCTTGCCCTCACCTCGTCGAGGGCTCGGCCTTTTCGGTCTCATCAGCGCAGGCGCTCACACCATTTCCATCGCGGCTCCGACGTCTTCGGCGGCAAGCACGCTGCGAAGACGCTCGAGCCCGATCGTGAGCTGGGACAGATTGGCCGCAGCGCCAATGCAGAGCCGTATACCGAGCGCCCGGCCGCCCGGCGGGACCGGCGCGTTAGGGGGTGTCAGTGCAACACCCGCCCTCAGCGCCCGTCCGGCGAGCCGCTCGGCGGCGAGCTCGTCCATTGGCAGCCAGATGTGCGGCGCATCGACGAAGTTCGCATCGACGGCGGGGCCCAGGATTTCCCTGGTCGCCGCAGCGCGAGCCCGGATCTCGCGCTTCACGACCTCGGCGATGTCGAACGCCGAGCGGTCGTCGACCCAGTCGCTGAAGAACAGGCCGCCAAGACCCGAGGGCGCATAGACCGTGGAGCGCACCGCGCGCACCACGCTCTCGACCATGTCGCCGGTTGGACAGTGGAGATAGCCGAACCTCAGGCCGGGAGCGATCGATTTGGAAACGCCGCCAAGATAGACGACCTGCTCCGGCGCCAGCGACGCGAGGGTCGGCGTGTCCTTCGGATTGCTCGAGTACAACGCATAATTGTCGTCCTCGACCACCCACATCTTGAGCTTGCGAATGGTCTTCACCAGATCCGTGCGGCGGTTCTTCGACATGGTTCGCGCAGTTGGATTGTGCACCGTCGGCATGAGGTAGACGACCCGCGCTCCGGTCTTGCGAGCCGCACCTTCCAGCTCGTCCGGGATGACGCCTTCCTCGTCCATGGCAACGCCATGGATCGAGAGATCGCTATGCTCCGCAAGCGACTTCATGCCGTAGAAGGTTGCGTCCTCGCAAAGGACCGTGTCGCCGCGCTTGCAAAGGAGCCCGAACGCCAGAGCCATGGCCTGCTGCGCGCCGGAAGTCAGGATCAGGCGCGAAGGGTCCACGTCCAGGCCGGCGACTTCACTGATCCATTCCCGAGCGGCAATCCGGGCGCGCTCGGTTCCGGTTGGTGGTGCATAGGCCATCGCCTCCAGGGCATCCGGCCGGCGGCGTAGCGCGGCCATGCTGTCGCCGAAGCGGCGCGCGGCCGCCTGGTGCGGGATCACGTTGACCGAGAGATCGACCACCTGTCCCGCTTCGGCGCCCTCCTCGAGTGCGGCTTCCTGTGCAACGAAGGTGCCGCGGCCGACGTGGCCAATGACGAGCCCCCGCCGTTCCGCCTCGAGATAGGCCTTGGTGACCGTGCCGACGCTGAGGCCCAGCCGGCTTGCAAGCGTGCGTTGCGGCGGCAGTCGCGTGCCGCCCTCGAGCACCCCTGTTTCAACGTCACGTTCGAGCGCGTCGGCAAGACGCGCGTAGAGACTCTCTGGGCCGTCTTCGAGGGTCGGCGTCCAGTTATCTTGCATTGAGACCTCCGATTGCATCATGGGACAATATCCCACAAGCGCTGAATGTCCATCGATTATTTTCGGGATGCAGACGGGCGTGGAGCCTCACGTGACCCGTTTGGATCAGTCCATCGCGTCAACGTTCACGAAGCCCTGATAGTCTCCTTCGACTTCGCGCACGATCACCTGGGCGACGATGACGCGCTCCCCGTTGAACGCTGCCGCCGGACCGCCGTGAAGCGACCAGCCCTTGTTGAGCTGTTTTTCGACGCGGGCGCAGAATTCGGCGTCGTCGGGGCCGGTCAGAAGTCGGTACAGCTGCATTGATCTACTCCTAATGCGCAGCGGGAATGCACGTGGCTTGAGTGAAGACGACCTTCCAAGTGCCGGCGCGCAGCCGCCAGACGTCGACGAAGCGCGTATGCGCCGCAAAGGGCTTGCCGTTCGAGGCGCCGGTAAGCGACACTTCTCCCGCAAGAACCGCCGTTCCTGGCCAGATCCGGACGATCGGATGAAGTGACGGCGCTATCGGTGAAGCGGCTGCCGCCGCCATCATCAATCCCAGCAACATTCATCCCCCTTGTCGATTGTCAGTCGCTATACTGCTGCAATCTAGCTCATTGCAATAGAGCAATCTTGCCGCTAGCTTCCGCCGATGAAAACCGACGCGAGCCCTGAGCGTAAGGCCCTGTTGATCATGGCGGCGATCGGCACCGCCGAGATCTTCGCGATCTGGGCGGCGCTTCGCGGTGCTCGTCCCGGGCTGCCTTACCGCCTCCTGCTCGCCGGCCATCCCGCCGGCTGGCTTTCGGCAGTCCTTGTTTCCGTGCTGTTCATTTGGCTGAGCACGGCTCGCCTGCCGATGATCCGCGAGCATCTGCTGGACATCCGCCCGATCAAGCTCGCCGGCATGGTGTTTGGCGTTCTTGCGGCCGTGGGCGAGGAGCTGTGGTTCAGGCGCATCCCGATGGACTTACTCGCGCGGGCGAACCATGGCCCTGCCGTCCAGGTCCTTGCCGCTGCCTTGCTGTTCGGCCTGGCGCATGCCGTCTGGGGACTGTTCGGGCGTCAGTGGCGATCGGCGCTCGCGGCGATGATTGCGACAGGCTTGCTCGGCGCTGCGCTGGCGCTGGTTTATCTCGCCGGCGGGCGGGCGATCGCGCCGTGCATCTGGAGCCATGCGGCGATCAACCTCATCCTCGAGCCCTGGCTGCTCCTCGCCGTGCTCAGCCGCAGATCGGGCCCAGGCAAGGCGCTTGGCCTCGGCCCTTCACCATTTCCGCCGCTGCCTCGCCGGGCCAGCTAAGCCTTCTCCAAGCAAAAGGGACGCCGAAAGTGCCCCCTGTGACCGTCGATGATCATCCGGAAGCCATTCTTGAGCGGCTCGGCCTAGTTCTACCGCCGCCGCCGCCCCCAATCGCGAGCTACCGACCATGGACTCGCGAAGGGGCGCTGCTGTTCATTTCGGGCCAAGTCTCGACGGGCCCTGCCGGGGATGCAACGGGTACTCTTGGCGATGGCGCGACCCTTGAAGAAGGCGTTGCGGCCGCTCGCCTCTGCGGCCTCAACCTCCTCAGCCAGATCAAGGCCGCGCTTGACGACCTCGGCAAGGTCCAGTGCGTGCTCAAGCTCACCGGCTTCGTCAAGGCTCACCCGGCTTCGCCTTCATTCCCCAGGTGATGGATGGCTGCTCGTCGCTGCTGATTGATGTGCTCGGCGAAGCCGGCCATCACGACCGAAGCGCCATCGGCGTTGCCGAGCTTCCGCGCGGGTGCATGGTCGAGGTCGACGCCGTCGTGCGTGCTTGGAAGCATTGTACTGATACAATATTGTAGATTGACCTATAGCGATTGGGCGCTATCGTCGGTTGGAGCGAACCCGGAGTCTTGCTCATGCGACCTGGCATTCTTTCTTTGATCGGCGTTGCCGGGGCTCTGGCCCTTCCGGTCGTCGCGACGGCCCAACCCTCTTCGACGGTTGCCTCGGCCCCGTCATCTTCGGCGGCCGAACTCGCAGCATCCGCGGCGCTTCGCGATCGCGCCATGGCCGGGGACAATGACGCCTATGCCCTGGTCGAGGGCCTGACGACGGAGATTGGTCCCCGGCCTGCGGCAAGTCCGGCGTTTCACCGGGCCGCCCACTGGGCGCTTGCGCGCATGCAGGCGCTTGGCCTCCAGAACGTTCATGGCGAGCCCTTTTTGGTGACGCGCTGGATCCGCGGCGAGGAACGAGCCGAAGTAACCGCTCCCTTCCCCCAGCGACTTGCAGTGACCGCGATCGGAGGATCGGTGGCAACGCCCCCCGGCGGTATCGAGGCGCCCGTCGCGCTCTTCAGGAGCTATGAGGAGTTTCTGGAGGCGCCACGTTCGGCGATCGAGGGCAGAATCGTCGTGGTGACCCAGCCGATGCCGGTCGGCGGTTATGCCGGCTATTTCCGGATCCGGAGCCAGGGTGCGAACGAAGCAGCTCGGCGGGGTGCTCTTGCCTATCTCCTCCGTTCGCTTGCAACCGGAGATCGGCGGGCCCCGCACACGGGGACTCTGTTCTACGACGAGGCCAAGGCCGGGGAGCCGGCCCGAGTTGGGATCCCTGCGGCCGCGATTTCCGGCCCTGACGCCGAGCAGCTTGACCGAATGGCGGCGCGCGGCCTTCCGCTGCGCCTCCGCCTCGTGCTGACGTCGACCAGCGAGCCCAACCAGCAGACCGAGACGATCGTTGGCGAGATTCCTGGGCGCGATCCTGGTGCCGGTGTGGTGCTGATCGGAGCGCATCTCGACAGCTGGGACCTTGGCACCGGCGCCCTCGATGACGGCGCCGGCGTCGGGGTGACGCTTGCTGCGGCGAAGCTGATCGCGTCGCTGCCGGTGCGACCTCTTCGGACGATCCGCGTCGTCCTGTTCGGCGCCGAGGAAATCGGTGAAGCGCGAAAGGCCTATGCGGCGGCGCACGGCGCGGCGGAGCAGGCGCGCATCGCGATTGCGAGCGAGTGCGACCTCGGCGCGGATCACATCTATTCGATCCAGCTTCCTCCCGGGGCTCAGGACGGCCCGTTCGCTCATCTCCTCGCGCGTGCGGTGCAGCCGCTCGGAACCTCGATCGCCGATGAGCCCGCAACAGACGGCGGCGGCGATCTCGACATGCTCTCGGGCGTTCCCCTCGCGAACCTTCGGCAGGAGGATACGCGCTACTTCGACTTCCACCATTCGGCCGACGATACACTGGACAAGATCGATCGCACCGAGCTCAACCAGAACGTCGCCGCCTGGGCGGTGTTCACCTATCTCGCCGCGAACAGCCCTCAGTCCTTCCGGCAGCGGGCACCCGCGAAATGATCCGGATCTGGGGCCGTGCGAATTCGACCAACGTCAAGAAGGTGCTGTGGTGCGCCGAGGAATGCGGGCTTGACTACCAGTTGACAGAGCTCGGCGGGAAATTCGGCGGGCTTGATGACCCTGGGTTCCGCAAACTCAATCCGCTGGGACTTGTGCCGGTCATCGATGACGACGGCCTGATCGTCACCGAATCCAATGCTATCGTCCGCTATCTCGCCGCCGAATATGGCGAGAAGGACCTCTTTCCCCCGCTGGCGCGAAAACGCGCGAGAGCGGACGCCTGGATGGACTGGATCCAGACGAGCATGATGGGACCGCTGTTCACGCTCATCGTCGGAATGGTGCGAACGCCACCGGAAGAGCGCGATCATGACGCAATCAAGGCTGCCCGGACCCGCGCGAGGCAACTCATGGGCCAGATGGAAGAGTTGCTCCAGCGGCAGAAGTTCCTTTCCGGGGAACGGCTGGGGATCGGCGATATCCCTGCGGGCTGCGCCTCGCACGCTTTGATCTCGCTCGGGATCGGCGAAGACCTGCCGGCCGTCATGGACTGGTACCGGAGACTTTGCGGCCGGCCGGCCTATCGCGACCTCGTTGCGATCCCGCTGACCTGATCGACCCATGGGCAAATGGTCCGACCATGTCTCAAGCGCTCGCGCGAGGCTCGCCGAGGAAGGGGCTGACGCTGCGCAATATCTGCTTCGCCACGGCACGATGCGCGCCGGGCTCTATGCCCCGAAAGTCGACGACCAGCACCCGCACAGCCAGGACGAGCTCTATATCGTTGCATCGGGTCAAGCGCGCTTCAGCCGCGCCGGAGAGCTGCTCGACGTAAGGGCCGGGCACTTCGTTTTCGTCCCGGCCCGGACGGCGCACCGCTTCGAGGCGATGAGCGACGATTTCGCAACCTATGTGGTCTTCTGGGGACCCGTTGATGGAGAAGCCGAGCAATGATGACCGGAAAGCCCGATTTCAGCCGACCGCGTCCAATCCGGCGCAGAGCTGGCGCTGATGCGTCAGCTGCTCCGCTCGACGACCCGACCGCGATACGCTCGCTCCTCCTCGATGCCGCCGCGCGCGGTGCAAGCTATCTTGAACGCGTCAACGACCGCCGGGTGACACCCGAGCTCGACGCGATCAATCGCCTCGACGTACTCGACATCGACCTCCCCGACGAAGGCATGCCGGCAAGAGACGTGCTTCGACTGCTCGACGTCGTCGGCTCGCCCGCAACCATTGCCTCTGCCGGCGGCCGCTATTTCGGGCTTGTCATCGGCGGCGCGCTTCCGGCGACGGTTGCAGCCAACTGGCTCGCGGCGGCCTGGGACCAGAATGCAGTATTCCGCTGGACCTCGCCCGTTTCCGCCAAGCTCGAGGACGTGACCCTCAAGTGGCTGGGTGCCATCTTCGGCCTGCCGGACGCGTTCGGGGGAGCGTTCGTCAGCGGCGCGTCCATGGCGACGCTGACCGCCTTGGCATCGGCTCGGCACGTCCTGTTGTCGCGCGCTGGCTGGGATGTCGAGGCCCAGGGCCTCAATGGCGCGCCGGAGCTTCGCATCATCGTCGGCGGCGAAGTCCACATCACCGTCCTGAAGGCGCTGTCGCTGCTGGGGCTCGGGCGCGACCGGGTGATCCGCACCGAGGTCGACGACCAGGGCCGGATCCGCCCCGATACCCTACCGCCCCTAGATGATCGAACCATCCTTTGTCTCCAGGCGGGCAATGTGAATACCGGCAGCTTCGATCCGTTCGAGCCCGTCTGCGGGGCCGCGCGAAAGGCAGGTGCGTGGGTCCATGTCGACGGCGCCTTCGGCCTGTGGGCGATGGCGTCAGCCGCCAAGGCAGAGCTCGCACGTGGCTGCGCAATGGCCGATTCCTGGGCAACCGACGGCCACAAATGGCTAAATGTCCCTTATGACAGCGGCATCGTCCTCGTTCGGCGGGCTGCGGACCTCAGGGCCGCAATGTCGGCCAACGCCGCCTACCTCGCGGAAGGCGTCGAAGGCGACCGCGAGCCCTCGCACTATACGCCGGAGCTGTCGCGGCGGGCACGCGCGGTCGAAATCTGGGCGGCGCTCAGCAGCCTCGGCCGCAGCGGGCTTGCCGAACTCGTCGAAAGCTCGTGCCGCCATGCGGTGGCGTTTGCCGAGGGCTTGAGGTCACGCGGCTTCGAGGTCCTCAACGAGGTGGTCCTCAACCAGGTGCTGGTCTCGTTCGGTTCACCCGAGATCACCCGCCGAACCATCGCGCTTCTCCAGGAAGAGGGCGTTTGCTGGTGCGGCGGTACTGTGTGGCAGGGACATACCGCAATGCGGATCAGCGTCTCCGGCTGGGCGACCAACGAAGAGGATGTCGAGGTCAGCCTTGAGGCGATGGACCGTGCCGCGCGGCGGGCGCTGAAGGAAGCCGGCGGCGAATGAGCGACTTCGACGTCACGCTCGTCACTTATTCGAGACTCCCCCACCTCACGCCCGACGACCGCCTGCTGGCCGTCGAGCTGGAGCGCAGGTGCATGAGCGTTCGCGCGGCGGTCTGGTCCGACGAGGCGATCGACTGGTCGGCGTCAACGCTCACTGTGCTTCGATCGACGTGGGATTATTTTCACGGGCCTGTCGAATTCCTCGCTTGGCTTGACGCAGCGGGGAGCGAGACCAGTATTCTCAACTCGCCCGCGCTCATCCGCTGGAATCATGACAAGCATTATCTGGATTCGCTCGACACCTACGGCGTGCCCACCGTTCCGACGGTGTTTGCGGACAAGGCGTCAAGCGTCGATCTCGCCGAAGCAGCGGCGATGTTCGAGACGACCGAGCTGGTGATCAAGCCCGCGATCGGCGGGGCGGCGCATGGTGCTCGCCGCTTTGCGATCGGCCGCGACTTCGACGAGGCTGTGAACCACCTTGAACGGCTGACCGCATCCGGGTGCGCCCTGATCCAGCCTTTTTTCGAGTCGATCCTGACCGAACGCGAGCGCTCGCTGGTATTCCTCGGCAGCAGCTTCTCGCACGCGTACCTTAAGCCACCGTTCAGTGCCGGATCGATGGCCGGCGAAGCGGGCGAGGTTGTCCATGTCCCTGAAGATTCCGAGTTCGAGCTTGCAAGACGGGCGCTGGCTTCGCTGGATGAAGTGCCGGCCTACGCCCGCGTCGACATGGCGTTGCGCGATGGTCGTCCCCACCTGATGGAGCTGGAGCTCATCGAGCCGGCGCTTCATTTCCATCTCGCGCCGGGTTCGGAGGCGGTTCTTGCCGATTCGCTTCAGCGCAAGCTTAGTGAGGCTGCGCCCAAGGCCGGCCGGGCGGCGTGAATCCGCTCGTTGCCGCTATCACCAGTTCTGATCAGAGTTTGAGGAAGGGTATGACGATGCTTGAGATGCGACCGGGATGCGAGTGCTGCGACGTCGATCTGCCGCCGACGTCAACCGACGCGATGATCTGCTCGTTCGAATGCACCTATTGCCGCAACTGTGCCCGCGACGTTCTCGATTACTGGTGCCCGAATTGCGGCGGCGCGCTCGCCGACCGACCAACGCGTGCCGAGCGGCTGCTCGAGAAATATCCGCCCGTCGAGAAGCGGACCCACAACCCTGGCTGCGCCGAACGGCGGGCGGCGTGGAAAGAGGCAAACTAGGATAAAGCAGTTGAGATTAGCCGTTCAGGCCGGAGCGAGCTCCGGAGCCTCCGCACGATCAAGCATGCCATTCCATTCGACATTTCCCCGCATGGTCGTGCGCGCAGCGCCGCGCAGGATCACGCGCTCGCCAACAACCTCGCAGTCGAGATCGCCGCCCCGCCCCGGATAGGCCTGGTGGAAGCGCAAGCGCGTCCGGCCGACGATGGCGGCGTAGAGGGGCATCAGCATGCAATGCGCGGACCCCGTCACCGGGTCTTCCGGAATGCCGAACAGAGGGGCAAAAAAGCGCGACACGACGTCATAGGGCTGGCCAGCATCGGCAAGGCTCGTGATGACGAGGCTGCCGGGCTCGCAGCCATGATCGGGCGCGACCCTTTCAAGAGCGCCGCGGGCCGGCGAAAATGCGCGAACCGCGTCTTCGCTTGCTAGCCTCGCGCAAAGATACTGGCGTCCCGCCCACACCTCCATCTCCTGGTTGCCGAGAAGCTCGGCGAGACCGTCGGGTGGATCGATCCGGTGCGGCTCATCGGATGGAAAGTCGAGTTCATAGCCCTTGTCCGTTCGGCGCGCGGAGAGGCGGCCGTCGACATAATCGAAATCGGTCTCCCAACAGGGGTGGCCGAGTTCGCTGACGAGGACGTGGGCGGCGGCAAGGGTTGCATGACCGCACAGGTTGACCTCGTGCGTCGGCGTGAACCACCGAATGTCGAACCCGCCGTCATTATGACGCAGGAAGGCGGTCTCGGGCTGCGCAAACTCGGTCGCGAGTTGCTGCAGAACGGTCGTGTCCGGCCAGGTCGCAAAGGGCTCGACTACATAGGCCGGGCCGCCCGCGAGAGGTTTAGAAGTGAAGGCATCAACAAGCCAGGCTCTCATGAGGGTCAGTCCGTTCCCTTGATACGCGGGGTCGATGTCGCCGTTGCTGCGCTAGCTGAAATTGGCCGCGATGATTTCCTTGGCTCGTTCGGCCGGTATGCCCTCCTCAAAAGTTTCAGCGCCGGCGGGAAGTCCGATCCAGGTCTGTTTTCGCTTCACCCAGAGATGAACGAGGGGCACGATTTGCGTGCTTTCGTCGAGCGTTCCCATACGGACGATGACGACACCAGGACGACCCTCGTTTGAACTATAGAGGCGCGTCTTACAGACGGCGCAGAAGCGCTGCGAGGTCACCTTGCGTTGTGAATTCGGGTGATCCCATTGGACCACATCGCCCTCGATCCTGAAGCGATCGGCGGGGATCATCGCATGCTCGGAAAAACCGCTGCCCGTCATCTTCTGGCAATCCAGGCAATGACACGCATAGGTCGCGGGAATTGAGTCATAATCGAGTTCGTAGCGGCAAGCTCCGCAACGGCATCCGCCAGCGAGGGCCATAAGCGATCCTTTAGGTCGAATGCTGCCAGGTATAGAGGGTTCGTGTGTGGGACAATATCAATATTGTCCTACAGTCGGTGCACCGGCTCGTGATTGGAGGCTCGCACTGGCGGACGGAGAGCTCGAGGCGGATCGCTCCCAGCTCGCTGCTGTGGCAGGGCGTGGCGGCCCTCCGTCGAGGGGGAGCTGAACCTGGTCGAGCGAGCGGCGAAGGAGGAGTCGAAGATTTGCGAGCAGGTGGCCGTCGCCTCCCCCGACTGCATTGGAGCGGAGGGCCTCGTAAGCCACGAGGTTGATGCGCCTTCGCGCGTCGAATGAAACCCGCATCGTAACGCACAGCTTAAGAAGCGGATAGGCAGGGGCGCCGTCTGGGGGCGACGCAGGTGGGTGGCCGAGCTTCTGTGAAAGCGGCGTGGCGGTCGAACCAAGGTCGCTATGCGTGCGCATAGTGAATATGCAAATCTCAACCGGGCCACGCAGCCTGAGGTCGCGGCAATGCGGACGGACGGCCTGCGCGAGGGGGCGCGGATCCCCCATTGCTTGGAGCCAGGCACGCTGGTCAGCCTCGGCGAGCCTCATTGCCTCGTCGGTTGAAATCATTCTGCCGCGAGGTGCCTTCGCGACATAGGCGCCGAGCCATGCTTGGTAGGCGGGAGACGCGGGATCCTCACGAGAGGCATAGCCGGTCGGACCTGCTGGTCCGGCAAAGGCGTAGGCGTTGGTCCCCGTGAAGCCAATGGACTTCCAAACATCATCCATGATCGCAGTCTTCTGAATCCAGCCCGCGGGTAGGGGCGGAAGAACTGCGTAGGGAGGATCAACTTGCCCGCCGTATCCGATGGCAGGTGGGTGGGGGATTGGGATTACAAGCCAGGCCAGCAATCCCGCAGCGATCATCGCGCGGACCTCATATCAAAGCCGCCGTACGTGCACGGCCGGCGACGTTCTTTGAAGCGACTATGCCTGCCGACGCAATTGCATATTCGTCCGCCAATCGATCAATGAGCTGGGAAGCAGACTGTCGGCCCTGGATGACATCGACTCCTTGGCCGCATCCCCAGATGTCGCGCCAGGCCCTGATCGTCCCGCTGCCCTCGAGCTCGAACTTGGGGGTCTCGATTCCTCCGTTGGCGACCAGCTCGGGGTCGAGGCCTGCTCTAACGATCGACTGCCTGAGGTAGTTGGCACGGATGCCGGTGAATGCGTCCGAGTTTACGATGTCTGCGGCGGTCGCGGATGCGACGGCGTCCTTGTACTCGTCGATCGCGCCTGCCTCGTGCGTGGCGATGAACGCTGATCCGACATAAGCAAGGTCAGCCCCGAGCACCTCCGCCGCGAGGATCGCGCGCCCGGTTGCGATTGCTCCGGCGAGCACCAGAGGGCCAGCGAACCATGTACGGATTTCCTGGACAAGTGCGAACGGCGACCAGCTCCCCGCGTGGCCGCCGGCGCCGACAGCAACGGCGATCAGCCCGTCGGAGCCTTTCTCGATCGCCTTGCGCGCGAAGCGGTTGTCGATGATGTCGTGAAGCGTAATGCCGCCCCAGCGATGAACTTCCGCATTGAGCTCCTCGCGCGCGCCGAGCGAAGTGATGACGATCGGGACTTTCCATTTCGCGCATACCGCCATGTCCTCGTCGAACCTCGAATTGGTGCGATGGACGATCTGGTTGATGGCATAGGGCGCGGCGGGGGAATCGGGATGATCGCGGTCGTGGCGCGCGAGCGCCTCAGTGATCTCGTGCAGCCATTCGTCGAGCTGGCTCTGCGGCCGGGCATTCAGTGCCGGCAGGCTCCCGATGATCCCTGCGCAGCATTGGGCGATGACAAGCGCCGGGTTCGATACGGTGAAGAGCGGGGCTCCGATGACCGGCAGGCGAAGCCCCGCGAGTGCCGCAGGAAGGGGCGCACCGCGCACGCCCGCAGATGAACTCGAGTCCATACCCTCAGGCAAGCGCCTGCTTGAGGTCCGCGAGCAGATCCGCGGGATCCTCAAGCCCGGTCGACATGCGCAGCAGGCCTGGCGGGGCGGGACTGTCCGCCCCTTCGATCGAGCGGCGATGTTCGACGAGGCTTTCGGGACCTCCGAAGGACGTCGCGCGCCGCCAGATCTTCATCTTCGCGGCAGCCTGGATTGCGGCCTTCGCACCACCCGCGACAACAAGCGAGAACATGCCGCCGAACATCGCCATCTGGCGCTTGGCAACATCGTGTCCAGGGTGCGTTGCAAGTCCGGGGTAAAGGACCCGCTCGATCCGCGGGTGCGATGACAGCGCGCTCGTGATCATTGCTGCCGACGAGCAGGCGCGCTCCACCCGCACTGCAAGCGTTCTCATGCCATTGAGTAGCAGCCAGCTGTCGAAGGTTCCCGGGATCGACCCGTTGCTCCGCCGAAGCGCCTTGGCGCGCTCCCAGAGGTCCGACGGCTGAGCGGCAATCAGCATCCCGGCGACGACATTGTCGTGGCCGTTCAGATATTTGGTGCAGGCGTGCATCACGAAGTCGGCGCCGAACTCGATCGGGCGCGTGATGAGCGGCGTCGACGCGCTGCTGTCGACGGCGAGCAATGCGCCGGCGGCGTGCGCTGCTTCTGCCGCTAGCGCAAGATCGGTGATGGCCCATGTGGGATTGGCGGGCGTTTCGACCCAGAGGAGCTTCGTCCTGCCGGGGATCAGCGCCTTCCTGAGCTCGTCCGCCTTGGCGAGATCGGCAAAGTCGACGCGGAGGCCCCGGTCGGCGGCCGGCCCCTTGAGCCAGTTCCGGAGAGCCCAATACATCACCTTTGGAGCAACGACGTGGTCGCCCGGACGAAGTGCCTGGAAAAGCGTTGTCGCGGCCGCCATTCCAGAACTGAACAGTCGCGCTTCGTGGCCGCCCTCAAGCTTGCAGAGAAGGCGCTCCGGAGCCTCGAAGGTGGGATTGTCGTCGCGGGCGTAGACCCGGCCGTCACGATAGCTGTTGTCGGCTTCGCGCAGGAAGGTGGTGGCGAACTGCGGCGCCGGCAACAACGCGCCGGTTGCGTCGGGCTCCGCCATCCCCCCGTGCGCAAGCAGCGTGGCGGGCGAGAGAGCGTCCGGGCGATCGATCATCTCGATTGCTCCATCAGCGCGAGGTCGAGCGAGCCCCGGCCCATGCGGACTGCCGATCCTCCGACCCGGATCCGCGAAGCGCGGCCGCCCTCGAGCTGGGCGGTGAGCTCAAGCGTGCTGGGACGTCCCATCTCGATGCCTTGTGCGATGCTCCAGCGGGCCTCTCCCGAGCGCACTCGCTCCTGAACTGCAAGAACACCCGCAAGCGCTGCCGCTGCGCCACCGGTGGCAGGGTCTTCCTCAATTCCCATCAAAGGCGCAAACATGCGCGCCTGAACGTCGCCCGAAGCTGTGACGACAAAGAGATAAACGTGCGGCGCCCAGCTTCGTGCAATCAATTTTTCCCATCGGTCCTTTTGCAGCCGCGCGGCGCCTAGCGCGCGGCGATCCCTCACTCGGATGAAGAGGAAGGGCACGCCGCAGCTCATCGCCCGCGGCGCAATGGCCTGCGACCCGATTTGCGCGGCGTCGAGCGACACCATCTCGGCGATCTCTTCGAGCGGTAGGTCGACGGGCCGTTCCTCGGGATCGACGGGCACTGATAGCCGGGCGATGGGCGAGCGATCCTTGGGCCGGTCGATCGTCAATCGGACCGGACCGACCTGCTCGTGCAGCGTCAGCTCGGTCAGCTCATGTGCTTCGGCCAGCAGCAGCGCCGAGCCGATGGTCGGGTGGCCGGCGAACGGATGCTCCATGGTCGGCGTGAAGATCCGGAGCCGCCATTCCCGCTCGCCCATCGGGTAGGCGAACGCTGTTTCCGAGAGGTTGAGCTCGGCGGCAATGCGCTGCAGCCAAGGGTCGGGGATAGCCGATGCGTCAGGAAACAAAGCTAGCGGATTGCCGCCGAAGGCCTTGGTCGTGAAGACGTCCGCAAGCTCGTAGTGAGCGCGCCGCGGGGATGCAGAACCCGGTGCTTTTCCGTCGTCGTCTGCACCCGGAATGGCCGGATCCGTGCCCAGATCAAGACAGTCCATCTTCCTGCTCCGCTTGCTCACTTAACGCCGAATGTCCGCACTGCCATGTAGTGCAATATGGGTCAATATTGTTATTGTAACAGGAACATGTAGAACGCAATCCACCGCGCAAGGGGAGAATCGCTTCTTGACTGTCACTCGCTATCGGTTCCAATTGCTCGACGTATTCACCGAGGTTCCCTTCGGCGGAAACCAGCTTGCCGTCTTCCCCGAAGCGTCGGGCCTGACCACTGCGCAGATGCAGAAGATTGCCCGCGAGATGAACCTCTCTGAATGCGCCTTTGCCTTTCCGTGCGAGGGCAAGAAGCTCGAATGGACCTTGCGGATATTCACGCCGGGCGTCGAAAATCCCTTCGCCGGGCATCCGACGATCGGCGGCGCGATCGCGCTTGCCGGCGAGGCGGCTGGCCCCGAACAACGAACCAGGATCGTCCTCCACGAACAGATTGGCCCGATCGCCGTCGAGGTCGAAGGAAATGGCCGAAGCACAAGTGCGCGGCTGACGCTTCCCAACCTCCCTCAATTCGGACCCGCCGATCATTCGGTCGACGAACTTGCGGCAATGCTCGGGATCGAGGCCAGCGAGATTGGCGAGGGCGCCTGGGCGCCCGCCACCGTCAGCTGCGGCATTCCTTATTATATCATCCCGGTGAAGTCGCTCGATGTCGCTCGCCGCTGCTCGCTCCGGCTCGATCGCTGGGAGCGCCTGCTGGCGAGCCATTGGGCGCCGCACGTCTATCTGATTGCGCCCGAGACGTTGCGTCGCGACGCCGACTTTCACGTCCGCATGTTCCCCCCAGCAATGAGCGTTGCCGAGGATCCGGCGACGGGCAGTGCCGCAGCTGCGTTTGCGGGGCTCTTGGCGCGCATTGATGGGGGGTCCGGGCGGCGGCGCTGGTCGGTCGAGCAGGGGATCGAGCTTGGACGGCCGAGCTTCATCGTGATCCATGCCGAGCTTGAGGAGGGCGTAGCAACCAGCGTGTCGATCGTCGGCGAAGCCATCGTCGTCGGCGACGGGCACATCCGAGCGCCGTCCGAATAATCATGCACGCATCAAAGTTTCAGGGATCAGGATTGACGCGGGGGATTCCGCTGTCCGCGGTCACGGCCGGCATACTGCCGCCGATGATCGGCATTTCGGGAACGGTTGCGCTGGTGATCCGGGCCGAGCAGGCGATGGGCGCAAGTTCGGCCGAGGCGGCCTCGGCTGTTGCCGCGATGTGCGTTGCTATCGGGCTTACTGGGATTGCGCTCAGCTGGCGCTGGCGAATGCCGCTTGTTCTTGCCTGGAGCACGCCGGGCGCCGCGCTTCTCGCCTCGAGTAGTGGCCATGTCGCCTTCCCAGTCGCAGTCGGCGCCTTCGCGATCGCCGCAGCCCTGATGATGCTGGTTGCGCTCCTGCCGCCGCTCACCCGGCTTGCTGAGCGCATTCCTCCGGCGCTTGCATCGGGGATGCTGGCCGGGATTCTGCTGCCGTTCTGCCTCAAGCTGTTCGGCGCAGTACCGCAGGATCCCGTCTTCGCGCTCGTCATGCTTGTAACCTTCCTGCTGCTTCGCGCCTGGCTTCCGCGGCACGCGCTCAGCGGCTCGCTGGCGATCGCGGTGATCATCATGCTGCTGCGCCGGGAGCCATCGTCGATCGCTGCCGGCCCGCTGCTTGCCCACCCGCAGTTCACGACGCCGCTCTTCGATTGGCGCTCGGCGATCGGGATCGCATTGCCGTTGTTCCTGGTGACGCTGGTCTCGCAGAACCTCCCCGGACTCGTCGTGATGCAGGCCGCCGGTTATCGCCCGTCCGCCCGATGGTCGTTCCTCGCAAGCGGCGCGGCGACCCTTTTCACTGCGCCGTTCGGGGGATTCGGGATTAATCTTGCCGCAATCGTTGCGGCGCTGTGCACCGGTCCTGACGCCCATCCCGATCCCGACCGACGCTGGATCGTCGGCGTGATCTACGGCGCGACATGGCTCATGCTGGGACTGGTCAGCGGTCTCATGGTTGGGTTCCTTAGCGGACTCCCGCCAGCCGTGATCACCGTCATCACCGGCATTGCGCTGCTTGGGCCCCTGGTCAGCGCAGTCCTTTCGCTGTCCGCCAATGCGACCGAGATCGATGCCGGAGTCGTGACGCTCGTCATCGCCGCCTCAGGGATGAGCCTCCTCGGGGTGGGCTCGGCCTTCTGGGCGCTGGTTGCGGGCTTCACGGTGATCGGCTCGCGCCACCTGGTCAGGCGGCAGGAGACCCTTGTCCTCTGCCGGGCAGCCTCCCTCAACCCTCCGACAGGAAGTCCCAAGGCATGAATATAAACGAAGCGTCGGGAGCGATGCTGCAGCCCATTTTCGACGTCTCGGACGCGATCCGCTATGTCGCGCTGAAGCGCGGCGCTGAACTTCACCAGCGGCAGCGGGCGGGGGTGCTGGATGCATCCGCCGGTGAGTCCGATCGCTATGAGGAACTGTTTGTCAATCCGGGCCTCATTGCACTTGCCGGCGCCCGCGGCGATCTCGACTGCGGCGGCTTCCACTATCTCGCCATCCGCTACGGCAATTTCTTCCAACTCGTCTTCCGCCTGGACGACGGTCATCTCTCGGTCTGCGTCGAGAAGGATGCCGATCCTGTGAGCCTTGCGCAGCCCATCCTCACGGCCTGCCTCGCGGCTTGCGCCGCAGCGGACCTGTGCAGCCAGCAAGAGCAGCCAATGCCTTCCCAAGGAGCAGCAGCATGACCAAGTCCAACGGACGACATGGCGGAGACGCCGCCCGCGGGACCAACCAGCGGGCCCTGAGGCCTGCGACGATGATGATGGGCCATGGGTTCGATCCCGCCCTTTCGGAAGGGGCCCTGAAGCCTCCGATCTTCCTCACCTCGACCTTTGCTTTCGAAAGCGCGGCCGCGGGCAAGCGGCATTTCGAGACTCTACTCGGGAAGCGCAGCGGCGATCGCGGGCTCGTCTACTCGCGGTTCAACGGCCCCAATCAGGAGATCCTCGAGGACCGGCTCCGCTTATGGGAGGGCGCGGAAGCCGCGCTCTCCTTCTCGAGCGGCATGTCGGCGATCACGAGCCTGATGATGACCTATGTCCATCCGGGCGACGTGGTGGTCCATTCGGGCCCGCTGTACGGCGGCACCGAGACGCTGATCCGGAAGCTGATGGCGGACCAGGCCGTGACTGCGGTCGATTTCCCGGCACGAGCGGGTCCAGACGAGATCGCCGAGGTGCTCGCGCACGCGGCCGGGCTTGGTCCGGTGACGATGATCTTCCTTGAGAGCCCGGCAAACCCAACCAATGTGCTCGTCGATATCGAGGCGGTTCGCGAGACTTGCGACCGGATCTTCGCGGCGGACAAGAGGCCGGTGATCGCGATCGACAATACCTTCCTTGGGCCGTTGTGGGCGAAGCCGCTTGCGTCGGGCGCCGACATCTCGATCTATTCCTTGACCAAATATGTCGGCGGCCATTCTGACCTCGTCGGCGGCGCCTTGGTGGGTCCGTCGCGCCTGCTCGAGCCGGTCCGTTCGGTTCGCAACGTCATCGGCACGATCATCGATCCCCATACGGCGTGGATGCTCCTTCGGAGCCTAGAGACGCTCGAGCTCAGAATGACCCGTGCCGGGGAGAATGCCGAACGGCTTTGCAACGCGCTCTTGCGCAATCCCAATGTCGAGCAGATCAGCTATCTCGGATTCGCCGAGGGGCAGCAGGCCGACGTCTATCGACGGCACTGCACGGGCGCGGGCTCGACCTTCTCGCTTTATGTCGCAGGCGGGGAGGAGGAGGCGTTCGCCTTTCTCGACGCACTTGAGATCGCAAAGCTCGCCGTCTCGCTCGGTGGCACCGAGAGTCTCGCCAGCGCTCCAGCAGCAATGACCCATCTTGGCGTTCCGGCCGACCGGCGCCTCGAGCTCGGGATCAAGGACAATCTGGTCCGGGTCTCGGTCGGCATCGAAGATCCCGATGATCTCATTTCGGACTTCGAGCAGGCGCTTGCCGTGAGCGGCGAAGTCCGGCGCAAGTCTCCACGCCGCGAGCTCGAAGCGCAGCATAGTTGACGCGGGGGGCGTGCCTGATAGCAGCGCGAGCCGTTCGGCCGTTCGAACTGACGCCTTGACGCTCGAAGAGTGAGGTCACTCGGGCGAACGTACTAGGCGAAAGGTCCGCGGCGGGGATGGTGACCGGCGATCAAGCTCGTCCTTGCCATGGCGCTCGCAGTGTCCACCATCCGCTGAGCGTAGGCCCATTCGTTGTCGTACCAGCTGAGAACGCGAACCAGCTTTCGGTCCGAAACCCTCGTCTCGAGGCCGTCGACCGTTGCGCTCGCACTGGTGTGATTGAGGTCGGACGAGACCAGCGGCAAGTCGGTGAAATCAAGGATCGTCTTGAGGCGCGGGGTTTCGCTCGCGCGCCGCAGCGCCGAATTCACCCCCTCGCGGGACGCCGCCCTGGCACTTTCGAAGATGAGCTCGATGAGACTGACGTTGGGCGCCGGCACCCGAACCGAGGAGCCGGAAAGCCGCCCCGAAAGCTCCGGCAAAACCGTGCATACCGCTTCGGGAGACCGTGTCGCAACGGGCACCATCGAAATGGTAGCGGACCTCGCGCGGCGGAGGTCTGATTGATAGCCGTCGAGCAGCTGCTGATCGGACGTATAGCCGTGGACGGTGCGGCTGAGGCCGCGCTCGATCCCGAATTCATCGTTCAGCACCTTGGCGACGAGAGCGAGGCAGTTGGTCGTGCACGAAGCGTTTGAGACAATCCGATGCTCATCTGTCAGCCGGTCATCGTTGATGCCGTAGACAATGGTGAGATCCGCATCGCTCGCTGGTCCGGCGATGAGAACCCGGCCGGCTCCAGCCTTGAGGTGTCTTTCGGCGCCATTCCGGCTCGCAAAGCGCCCGGAACATTCCATGACGATGTCGACACGGTTTGCGCCGTGGAGCAGACATGCCGGGTCCGGTTCGCTCGTTACCCGCACGCGCATGCTGCCGACGGCAATGCTGCTTTCGTGCGCCGAGACGCTGAGCGCCAGGCGCCCGTGAATGCTGTCCCGTTCGAGGAGCCAGGCCATGGTGCGCGCATCGGCAAGCTCGTTGATGCCGACGAGCCGCAACCCTGACTGGGGTCGCTCGACGATCGATCGTGCAACGAGCCGGCCAATGCGCCCAAAACCATTGATCGAAACTCTCACCGGCCGGTTCGGCAGGTCGATCTGCTCCCGCTTCATGCGCGACTTATATTCCCAGCAATACAGCGATGCAATTTCACTGTTAACATATGGAGCAATAAAACAAGTGCACCGCTAATTGCATGGGACGCTGCAATTGGCCTGCCTCCGCAGCCCTGGTGCAGGTCAGGGGGGCTGCCGAAGGGGCTGGGACGATTATAGGTGATTGCAGACCATTTCTGGATGGGGCTGTCGGCAGCGCAGCGGCTACCGGGTTCGCTGCTCGGCGCTGGATTGAGTACCAAATCGCGCGCTGGCGAAGAGACTCCAGATTCGACGGCTAGGCAAACTTTACAACGACCTTGCCGAAGTGCGAGCCGCTCCGGAGATGGTCCAGCGCGAGGTTGATCTCGTCGAGACCAAACACACGGTCGATCACAGGACGAAGATTGTGACCACCGTACCATTCGACAAGCTCGGCGAGCATTGCCCTGGAGCCTACCTCGATCCCGTCGACCTTGAGGTTCTTCGCAAACACCGGCGTTAGGTCGATGGTCGCCTCAAGTCCGCCAATCAGTCCGATAATGCTGACCGTCCCTTCATAGGCGGCGAGGGCGATTGACTGGGAAAGCGTACTCGCGCCCCCGACATCGAGAACATGATCGTACCCGTCAGGCGATAGCGACATGGCTTTTTCGACCCAGTCGCTCGACGTCCGGTAATTGATGCCTGCCGAGGCGCCGAGCTCCAAGGCTTTGGCGAGCTTCTCATCATTGCTTGACGTGATCACCGCCTTCGCTCCGGCGGCAACGACCATCTGCAGTGCGAAGATGGAAACTCCGCCGGTTCCTTCAAGAAGCACGGTCTTGCCGGGAGCCAGCGACGAAGCACGCTGCAGCGCCTGCCAGGCGGTAAGCGCGGCGCATGGCAGGGTCGCGAGCTCCTCCGAAGTCATCCGATCGTCGACCACGACAACGGAGTTGCTCCGCAACAAGACATATTCGGCAAAGACACCGTCCGCGGCTGCGCCGCCGAGGGACCCCTGAAGCTTATCGGCACTGAGCGAACCCGACAGCCAGTTGGGAAGGATCGTCGAAACGATCCGATCACCAGGTTTCAGCCCTTCAACCCCCGGGCCGATCTCCGTGACGATGCCGCACGCGTCCGAACCGGGAATCCGGCCCGCGGGCGGATTCCAGCGGCCAATCCCGTCGATGACCAGAAGATCCCGGTAATTGAGCGAAGCCGCTTCAACGCGGACGAGGATTTCGCCGGCAGCGGGTCGCGGAATCTGGCGCTCTGTCAGCGACAGTCGGGCGGACCCCGAGGACTTGTCTATTAACGCTGCTCTCATGTCACCCTGCACATTGATATTGATTCAGTACAATCACGATGTCTAAGCCACGGATTGATACTGGTAAGGCCGCCAGCCGCCGCGAGCCCGATCGCGCTTCGATCCTAAAGCGCGACCTCCAAGCTTCGACCACGCTCGAGCGATTGCAGGCGGCCGCTCAGACCAAATGCCGACGCTGCAGACAGAACGTCAGCGGGTCCCTCCGTAAAATGAGCCCAGCCCGCATTGTGCGCGACCGCGATCTGCGCGCGGGGAAGCGCTTGGGCGAGTTCCAACAGGTCATCGTTTCCCATCGTCAGGTTGAAGGCGCCTCGGGTTCTGGCGGCGCCTGCGAAAGCAAGGACGATCTGGGGATCGAAACGTCGCGACACTTCAGCAACGCCGTCGTAGAAAACGGTGTCGCCGGTCACATAGATGAGGTCCGGACCATCGACGATCGACAAGACGAACCCGATGACATCCCCAAGCAATTTTTCGGCGCCCGGCGGTCCATGACGCGCGGGCGTCGCGGTCAGCCTATAGGCCTGGCCGTCCGCCCCTTCGAGCATTACGGATTCCCATGGCGCGAGGCCGACGCCGGCCGCCAGTCGCGATGTTGCCGCAACAGTTGTGATGAGGTTCCTCGCTTTTAGCGCGAATGCCTTGCCAGCTTCGTCGAGATTGTCGGCATGCTGGTCGTGGCTCAACAGGACAGCGTCGATGGACCCAAGATCGTCCAATGGAATATCGGGCCCCTCGAGTTTGGTGAGCGTGACGCCCCGAGCGTAGCTGCCCGGGTCATCGAAGGTTGGGTCGGTAAGGAGCCGGAGGCCGGGGACCTCGATCAGGACCGTCGGCCCACCGATCAACCTGAGACTGATCATTTCTTCCTCCGCATCTCGTTTCAGGCGACGAACCGGCTGTTCATCGCCGCTCGAACGTCATCATTTATTGTACGTAATACAATAATGCAATTGACCCATATTACGGAAACGCATAGGGGCTCGCGCTCAGGCGCGGTCGTGGTTTTCCTACCGCTCTACATCCGCATGGCGCAGGAGGGATCATGATTGTCGGCGTTCCCAAGGAGATCAAGAAACTCGAGTTTCGCGTTGGACTGACGCCAGCGTCGGTCCGCGAATATGTCGCACATGGTCACCAGGTGCTCGTCGAAACGGGTGCGGGTTCGGGGATCGGGGCGACCGACGAGGCTTATCTGAAGGCAGGCGCCAGGATCGCTGCCGAGGCGTCAGAGATCTTTGCGAGCGTCGACCTCATCGTGAAGGTCAAGGAGCCGCTCGCTTCGGAATGGCCGCAGCTGCGCGACGGGCAGATCCTGTTCACCTTCCTTCATCTCGCGGCGGATCGAGCCCAGACCGACGGCCTGCTCGGCTCCGGAGTTACTGCCGTCGCCTACGAGACGGTCGTCGATCAAGAAGGACGTCTGCCGCTCCTTGCGCCGATGAGCGAGGTCGCGGGGCGCCTGTCGATCGAAGCTGCGGCGACGGCATTGAAGACCTCGACCGGCGGTCGCGGGCTTCTGCTGGGCGGGGTTCCGGGCGTGCAACCGGCGCGCGTGGTGGTGATCGGCGGCGGGGTCGTCGGCACTCATGCCGCGCGCATGGCCCTTGGTCTTGGCGCGGAAGTCTCGATCATCGACCGGTCGATCTGGCGTCTGCGCGAGCTCGAGCAGATGTTCGAGGGGCGCGTGCGGACGCGATTCTCGACGCTGGCGGCGATCGAGGAGGAGCTTCGAGGCGCGGACGCCGTCATTGGCGCGGTCCTTATTCCTGGAGCGAGCGCGCCCCGCCTCGTGTCGCGCGACATGTTGTCCCTGATGCCCAAGGGATCCGTGCTGGTCGACGTCGCCATCGACCAAGGCGGCTGCTTCGAGAATTCGCGGCCGACGACCCATGACGATCCGACCTTTGAAATCGATGGGATCATCCATTATTGCGTCGCCAACATGCCGGGCTCTGTGCCCCTGACTTCGAGCCACGCGCTCAACAATGCGACCTTGCCCTACGGACTCCAGATCGCCGACGGGGGCCTTGCCGCGATCCGGTCGAGCCGCGCGCTGATGCAGGGCGTCAATGTCCACCGCGGGGCCCTGACGTCGCCGGCGGTTGCCGAGAGCCTCAGGATGCCGCATTGCGATGCCGAGGAGCTGCTCGCAGCCTGATGGCCGGGGGCGCAGTCCAGCCGGTTACCCAGCGGGAGCTTCCGAGCTTCGGTCGCCGTTAATCAGCCACCTCCCGGTTCAGGCTCCCCTCTGCTCAGGGGGGCTTGAGCTCGTAAACCTTGCGGACGATCCCGTCGGAGCTGCGGCGCGTTCTGAACCCGAGGCTTTCGTAATAACCGAGCGCGGGCTCGTTCTCGTCGCTGATATAGGCCTCGATCGCCGGCAGCTGAGACGTTCCTGCCGCGCTGAGCGTCTCGGCGAATAATTGCGAGCCGACGCCGCGGCGCGCAGCGCTGGGTCGGATGTGGGTGCCGATGATCCCCCACCCCGTCGGGGTGTCGTAAGGATTACCGTCGTGAGCGCACTTCAGCGACTGGAAACCGAGGATCGTGCCGTCCTCATCTTCCGCCAGCAGGCAATGGAGTCGATAGGGGTGCTCGATATAATGCAACCGGACGAAAGTGACGTCCCCACGGCTCGCTCGCTGACCGGCCGCAATCAGCTCTTGGAGCATCTCGCTCATGGCCGTCGCGTCGCCTGGCACAGCCTCACGGATCATCACTGACCTTGCACTCCAATCGTCAGCGCCGGCGAGATGGGACACCGCGTTATTTCCTTCGGCGACACTCGAAGGCCTGGACGACCTCCCAGTCAGTGCCGCTCTCCGACCGCTTCCGGAAGCGCCACGAGAAGCTGTCCGGTCCAATATTCAAAAAGACCCATTCGATCTCCCTGCCGTCTAGTTGCTGGCCGCTAAGAACGATCTCATCCCCGCGCCGCTCGGCGAGGAACGGGCGAACGCTTCCCTGGACCGGGCCGATCCAGGTCGAGCGCCAGGCCTTCAGGTCAGGGTCAAAGAAGCGAACGCTCGTCCCACATTCGTAGGGTTGTGCGCCGGTCTCCTGCTCGGCTTTCGTCGGGACGATCCAGACGTCCTGCATTGCACGTCCGTCGAGGATCCAGCCGAAATGCCATTCGCCGCGTTCCTCCCGGACCAGCTCGCCATTACGGAACCAGGTGACGTCGAGGCCCCAGGCACCCTCGAACTGACCGAATAGTTGCAGCTCTGCAGCATGGTCATGGTTGGGGCCTTGAGCGAGGAGCACGTTCGCAAGCGCGTGTTCAGTCACCAGTCGATCCGATCTTCCAGACTTGAGGGTCGCCGTGAGACGGCCGGGGCAACTGGCCAGTCTCACGACGCGCTTGTCGATATGCGTTATTGTACTATCGTCAATTAACGGATTGATACTCATTACAAGTCAGGTTACAAGCAGCGAGGCCCGTTCGAGACAAGATCGGTCGGATTGAGTCACGACATGCCACCTTGGCACGTTGGTGAAGGAGCATCCACTTGCCGGCAGTCATCAACGATGTTCGCGATTTCAGGGCCGCCCGCGCATGGGGCGCAAGGGACATTGCCGAGATCGAGGGAGCGTCCGTGAGGCTTCACTGGACCGATCAGCCCTATAAGTGGCACGTCAATGACGGCGCCGAGGTGTTTCTAGTGCTCGATGGCTCAGTGTTGATGCATTATCGGGAGCTTGGCGAAGAGCATCAGGTGCGCTTGAACGCTGGCGATCTTTTCGTTGCCGATGTCGGCGATGAACATCTTGCGGCGCCCGACGGCGAGGCGCGCATCCTGGTGATCGAGAAAGTCGGCTCGGTTTAAGCCGCTTTGCCGGTGGCGACGATGCGCGACTGATCGCGACGGCGTTACAGACCGACGGCTCGAAGGGCTGGGATGGCTTTGCACCGGCATGGTGCTCTGACCAGAGATCATGGAGCTTCGTCCACCGCAAGAGCCGATGCTCGAATCAGCCAAGTGCCGCGATGATCCCAAACCTGCAGAATATTGTTGACTTGTCGGACTCGATTCTATATTTCCAAAAACATGGAAATGATTGGTGCGGCCGTCGTCGAAGCGCTGGGCGCCCTGGCGCAGGAGCATAGGTTGGAGCTGTTCCGCCTGCTTGTTCAAGCCGGCGAGCATGGGTTGGCCGCGGGGCGGATTGCCGAGGCTCTCGGAGTGCCGAATTCCTCCTTGTCGTTTCACTTGGCCCAACTGGCTCGGGCGGGTCTGATACGACAGGAGCGGCAAAGCCGCTCGCTGATCTATTCGGCCGACTATCAAGCGATGAACAGCCTCGTCGGCTATCTCATGGAAAACTGCTGCGGCGGCGCGGATTGCTCGACGAGCGCCTGCGACCCCGAACAAGCTCAAGAAAGGAAACGAGCATGAAACGCCTGCATGTCCATGTCGGAGTGAACGATCTCGATCAGTCGGTGAGATTTTACTCCACCCTGTTCGCAGCCGACCCGACCGTGAAAAAGGATGATTACGCGAAGTGGATGCTTGAGGATCCGCGCGTGAACTTCGCGATCTCCGCCCGCGAGCGTGCCACCAACGGGATCGAGCATTTGGGGATCCAGGTGGAAAGCGCGGACGAATTGAGTGAGGTCCATGGTCGGCTCAAGGCGGCGGATCGGCCGGTCCTCGACGAAGGCAACGCCACGTGCTGCTATGCCAAGTCCGAGAAAAGCTGGATCACCGATCCCGGCGGCGTCGTCTGGGAGACCTTCTTCACCAGTGGCGAGTCGACGACCTACGGCGATCATGCCGGACTGGCCGCCTCCGCGGAGGGCATCGCTGACGATAAATGCTGCATTCCGAAGCGGGCAGCCTGAGAGGCTCTGCCGAAGATCATGCGATGGTGATTGGGTTCAGCGACGGGGCCTGCTCGAGGGCGATAGAGCTTTGAGCGACAAGCCGCCGCTCGGCCGCCGGATTGCCGCCGAAGGGACCGGCTCATTCTTCCTCTTCGCCTGCGTGATCGGGTCGGGCATCATGGCCGAGCACCTCGCAGCAGGAAACGATGGGATTGCCCTTCTTGCGAATAGTGCCGCGACGGGGGCAATCCTTTTCGTTCTGATTACGATTTTGGGCCCTTTCTCTGGAGCCCATATGAACCCCGCGGTTACCCTTGTCGCCGCTGCAAGGAAGGAGCTTGGCTGGAAAGACGCGTCGACTTACGTCGGCGCCCAGCTGACCTTCGGCACCATTGGTGCGTGGGCCGCGCACCTGATGTTCGGATTGCCGACCCTCGAACTATCGACCAGAGCCCGACATGGCGTCGGCCAGCTCGCCGGCGAGTTCATCGCAACCCTGGGCCTCATCCTGACGATCATCGGCACCGTTCGCTTCCGGCGTGGCTGGGTGCCCGCAACCGTCGCACTCTCCATTATCGCCGCTTACTGGTTCACTTCTTCGACGAGCTTCGCCAATCCCGCCATCACAGTGGCGAGAAGCTTCACCAACACCTTTGCTGGCATCGCCCCGCGAGACGTCCCTTCGTTCGTCGCGGCGCAGCTCCTGGGTGCCGGCGTTGGCGCGATGCTCGCGGGATGGCTGTTTGACTGGCCCTCGCAGATCAATCGGCCTCCCACGAAAGATGCATAAGCTAGGCTCTGACTTACCTTCCCAGGTGCTTGCGGAGGAAATCGGCGGCTAAATTGCATTAGAAACAATATTTGCTTTGACTACGCGATCACGTGGGTCAATTGCCGACGGCTGTGTAGCATCTCGGGAGTTTGTAGATGAGGATTGCGACCACTTCCAACGAGGCGTCGCTTCCTCCGGCTGATCTTCTGCTCGGCGTTGCGATCACGACGATCTGGGGCACCAACTTCGTCGTCATCAGGTTCGGGCTGCAGAGCTTCCCGCCGCTGGCCTTCGCCTGCCTTCGCTTCGCCCTGGTCTTTGTTCCGGCCATGCTGTTTGTGCCGCGCCCGAAAGTGGGATTCGGGCGCCTTGCGCTTTACGGTGCAATCACCGGGGGAGGGCAGTTCGGACTGCTCTTCATTGCGCTGCGCGGCTTTATCTCGCCTGGCCTGGGATCATTGGTCATCCAGTGCCAGGTCTTCTTCACGGTCGCGATTGCCGCAATCAAGGGCGGAGAGAGCCTCGGCATACGGCAGGTCATCGCGGCCGCTTTCGCCGTTGCGGGCCTCTCGCTGATCGCGTTCGAGGGCGGTGGCGATGCCAGTCTCGAAGGGCTTGTCCTCGTGCTGCTGGCCGGACTCGCCTGGGCAGTGGCCAACATCTTGATGCGGGCCGGGACGCCTGGCGGAATGCTGGCCTTCGTCATCTGGTCCAGTCCATTCGCAGTCCTTCCGCTGCTTATACTCAGCCTTGTCTTTGAAGGTCCGGAGAAGATCCTCGTCGCATCGACGAGCGCCAGCGCCTTGGCCTGGCTGAGCGTCGTTTGGCAGGCTACCGGCAATACTCTGTTCGGTTTCGCCGCCTGGGGGCGTCTGCTGCAACGTCACCCGGCTTTCCTGGTGGCGCCGCTTGCGCTGCTTGTGCCCGTATTCGGTATCGGTTCTTCGGTGTTACTGGTTGGGGAAGGTCTCCAGGTTTGGAAAATCGCTGCAACACTTCTCGTGATTGCAGGTCTCGGGATCAATCTCTTCGGCACCACCAGCAGCGCGCGTGAAGCTTCATATGGACCCGAATAGAAGTCTGAAAGGAGTCTCATGACCAAGAAGGTCGCCATGATCATCGGCGCGGGAAGCGGAATGGGAGCGGCGTGCGCGCGCCGATTGGGGTCAGGTGGTTTCCGGATTGCGGTCCTGTCGGCTTCCGGGAAAGGCCACGCCATTGCTGACGAGTTCGGCGGCATCGGAGTCACCGGCTCCAATCGGTCTGACGAAGATATCAAGCGATTGTCTGAAATGGTCCTGGGCCGCTGGGGTCGGATCGACGTTCTCGTCAATAGCGCCGGGCACGGCCCGCGTGGCACCCTTCTCGAGCTCTCCGATGATGACTGGCTTCAAGGGATGGAGGTTTATCTCCTGAACGTGGTTCGAGCTGTCCGCACCATCGCACCCATCATGGCGGCGCAGCACTCCGGATCGATCATCAACATCTCGAGCGCGTGGGCGGTCGAGCCCAGTTCCCTGTTTCCGACATCCGGGGTCGCTCGAGCGGGGCTTGCCGCCTACACCAAGCTCATCGCCGACGAATTTGCCGCTCAGAACGTGCGCATGAACAATGTCCTTCCCGGATGGATCGACAGCCTGCCGCCAACCGATGAGAGACGCACCCGCGTGCCGATGCGGCGCTATGGGCGGGTAGGCGAGGTTGCCGCCCTCGTGGCTTTTCTCGCGTCCGATGACGCGGCCTATATCACCGGGCAGAACATCCGGATCGATGGCGGTCTGACGAGGTCCTTCTGAGGTGAGGAGGCCGAGCATCAGCGCGACTGGCGGCGCCTGGCCCTCCAAAGAAATTTAGGGACGATAGCTGGTGACGAGCGCTCGCGTTCCTCAATCGGAGCTGGTCTTGATGCCGCCAGCGAAAGTTCCGCGATCGTTCTCGGGACGGCGATCAAGGGGACGCGGAAAAACGCGGCTGTGCCTTGTCCTGGCGCTGCTGGCTGGGCCGGCCCCTGGCGGAGGTTTGACGAGCATGCCGTCGGCTCCCGGGATTCATCTGAACACCCGCTTCCACATGGACGCGTCCTATGCTGCGCCGCAGGAGCTGCTCGGTCGGATGCTCACGCCGCTTGGCTTCGAAGCTACGCGCCGAAGGCTCGAGGCCCTGGGAACCCGGCTGAACCCGCGCGTGCTCGATCTCGGCGGCGAAACATTCCTGGTCTACGTTCCCGATCATGAGCCAGACGCCGGTTATCGTCTGTTGGTGTTTGTCCCGCCATGGCCAAGTGCTCAGCTGCCGGATGGCTGGGGTCCCGTTCTTGACCGCTATGGGATCATCTTCGTCAGCGCCGATCGCTCGGGAAATGACGAGAACGTCCTCGCGCGGCGAATACCGCTTGCGCTGACCGCGCTTGCGAATGTGCAGGCAGCCTTCCGCATTGATCCTCGCTCGGTCTGGATCGGCGGTTTTTCGGGTGGATCACGCGTCGCCCTCAGGATCGCTCTCGCCTATCCGGATCTGTTCACTGGCGCATTTCTCAACGCCGGGAGTGATACGATCGGGGACACCATCCCGCTGCCTCCGGCGGACCGCCTCGAGCGCGCCCGCACGAGCATGCGGCTGGTTTACTCAACCGGAGATCAGGACAGCGAGAGTGCGGCACTCGACCAGGCGAGCCAGGCGTCGTTGCGTCACTGGTGCTTCGACAATCTCAGCAGCCTCAGCGATCGTGGCCGAGCCCATCAGCCTGCAAGTCCAGCCGTGTTGCAACGTGCATTCGAGGAGTTGATACGCATGTCTTCCGCCAGAGAGGAAAACACTCGTTGTGCTGCTCCGCGCGCAACGGACGTGACCCACGATCTCAACGCGATTGAAATCGCACTCAGCCGCAATGATCGGCAAGAGGCCCGCCGGCTGTTGCTTGACGCGGACCGGCGGCTCGGCGGCCTTGCTGCCCCGTGGTCGATCACGCTCGCGGACCGCTGCGCCTGCGGACTATTCGGAAAGGATGACAGGGCTGGGGCTCCCCCACGCCCCTGACTCCGCAATCAAGCTGCCGCGTGATCCAATCACTTCAGTCTCTGTCAAACCAGAGTTGCTGTTTGCGCGGGCGGCTCCGGGCGCCCGGTCGTGCTTGAATTGACTTCTCGATCAGCGACCTAACCGAAGTTTGATGAAGGGAATCTGCAGCTGCCCTCAAAAGCCGCTCAAGCTCGTCGGTCTCCCGTGCACGTCTTTGGGCCTCGGCTTTCCGGTCGAGATGCTCACGCAATTCCCAGCCACTGAACAGCCATTCCCGAGCCCCGTCCGCCCACGCTGAGAGTGGTGCAAGGTCGGTAATCGCCTCTTCGCTGCGCGCCTGGGCGGTCAGACTTTGTGAGGTATTAAATCTCTTGCCGCCATCGATGGCTCCGGCCGGTCGACGATCGGCCGGTGCGACCTTCAATCGATCAGACCGCCCCGTTCGCTTCCACCACGTCATGTAGTCTGCTGAAAGCTCCGCAAGGGTCTGCTCTAGGCCGCGGGTGGATCGATCGGCTTATCGAATTGGGGGTCCGCCCGCGTACGTGAACATACGGATTTTTTAGGCTCAACCAGAAGCTCATCCGGAATCTGCGCTTGTTGATATGTGGAGCGACGAGGTTGTCGACGTGATACAAGACTTCTTCGGGTAAGTTCGCAGACGAATTTGGGTTGGTAGAAGCGCAGACTCGATAGGACCTTCTCAAAGGAGGGGTCGATGATTGACCAGAGCAGGCCTCATGGAAAAGCGCTGGCCTTACATTGGTACAGGCCGCTTTACCTTGAAGATGTTCCGAACCGATGCCCCGGATGCGGGATGTCACACTGGTTAGTCGGGCGGATTACGGCTGAATGCGCATCCTGCGGAACGGCGCTACCCCTTGAGCACACGGGAATTGAAGGAAGTTCGACGCTCGCCACTTTCTGGAAACGTGACATAACCCGCAACGGCCATGTCAACGGCTATGGTCATCGCTCCGAGATGAAGTGATCACGAGTCTGGCGATGCACGCCAGTCGCGCCTGCTCATTCATCAAAAGTGGTCGTTTGTGAACGCCAGTCGACAAGCGGTTCGCGTCTAAGGCCCCGGAGGATTGAATGCAGGAAAAAGCGATCAAGATCCTAGAAGCCCACAGGACCATGGCAATTTCGACACTGCGTCCTGACGGCTGGCCACAGACCACGATCGTCGGTTACGCGAATATCGGTCTGACGCTCTATTTCCTGGTTTTTCGGGCAAGCCAGAAGCTTGCCAACATTCGCCGCGACAGACGCATTTCCATTGCGGTTGGGGGAGAACCGGCAGAGCTCAGCCAGCTTACAGCCGTCTATGCCGCGGCACACGCGTCTGAGGTGAAAGATCGGGAGGAGCGGAGCCGAGCATGGTGCCTGCTCCAGGCACGTCACCGCAATCTCATGGACTTTGAACTGCCCGAAAGAACCGAAGCGGCAATGCTAAAAGCGGAGTGTCAGTTTATTTCCGTGCTCGATTATCGCGAGGGTCTTGGCCATATCGACGAGATCTCCTTAAGCAGCGAGGGAATGGCACGGGCTGATGTGCGCGTTGACCAATGGGGTTCCGTAGCGGTGAGACCTGGACTGCTCCGGCCAAAAGCAATTCGGGACTGATCAGCCGGTCCCCACAAAATAGCGCCCAAAGCCTCCGCCGAACGCAAAACGAATGGCAGTCATCGTTTTGCACCGGGCTCAGTCAATTCATGCTCGGATCTCTTCGATGTCAAAAGATGTCGAATCGCCCGGCGCGCCCCGACCACGAGCGCGAGCGACAGAAAAACGAGCGCGAGCGCGATCGCCGCTGCGGCAATCGGGAAGTTGATGGCGAGCGCGAGCAGGCCGCCCGTCGCAAAATCCTCGCCGGTGGACACAGCGACATTCGAGTAGGGCTCTGGGCTCACGTTGATAAGTGTGCGTGCTCCCGCCTTACCGGCATGCGCAAGAAAAGCGGCACTGCCGCCGAGCAGCAAGCTCGCGACCTGCCAGGCGGGATCGCCACCGTCGATGATTGCCATGGACAGCAAAGCTCCGCCGATGGGCCGCACGACTGTGTGCACAGCATCCCAGGCACTATCGAGCCACGGAATCTTGTCGGCGAAGAACTCGGCCAGAGCCCCGATCGCCGCGATACCGAGAATCCAGTAATTCGCGAGGACGTCGAGAGCATGAAGCTGGGATGGCATCGCGATCCAGCCAAGTCTCATGCCGAGCCCGACTACGAAGGTGACAAGATAAAGCCTCCAGCCCGCAAGGAGGCTGACCGTCGAAGCTAAGGCGATCAGCTGAACGGCAGACATTTGTTCAAGCCTTCGCTTCGCCCGTCGGAAGACCAGGCGCACGCCCCGTCAAAATAAGCGTTTTGGCCGAATGGACCGAAATTGACCTTTGAAATCGCCCGTCCTCCTCATCGTTCAACGCGGGCGCCGAGGCAGCAGAATTGCTCGAGTGCATTCTCGCAAGCGCTGCCGCGACGCTGAGACTGCTTTGCAAAGTGCGCAATATCGCGATGCGACGCGGGGGGCGGCGAGATGCCGCCCCTGAAATTTAAGCGCCGCCAACGCTTGTCGGGGAGACGGCCAATTTCGAAGCGATCACGATCTTAGTGATGAGGTGCCGAGTGCGCTGCGGGCTGCTGGGCATGTTCTGCGGCCACCTTTGCCTTGTGCTTGTAGTAGTAATGGCCAGCGGCACAGCCGGCCATGGCGCCCATAACCGCATGATGATGCGCATAATGTCCGGCAACTGCGCCCGCGACGGCGCCTCTGATGCAGCCCTTCGCCAGCACCGGTGATGGAGCAAGCGCCAGGCTGCCCGCAGTCAAAGCGAAAACGAGCTTCTTTGTCATAATGACACTCCGAATTAGAGCAGTGACCGAGGCCCCACCGTTTAGTTGGCCATAGCCACTCATACAACAAGGCCCAGTCGAATAACATGGAATTGCCAATGTCTGCGTGAACCGACTCACCGGTCGTTTCTCGTCGAAGAACAACGGTACGCGCATCCATGACAGGCCAAGTCCTGGAGCAGACTTGTCTCTTTTGACTCCACGAACCGAACGGTTTGTGAGCACTGAACTAATCGATCGGCGAACCGAGCATGGCTTCAAGGCAGCGTTCGATCAAAAAACGGCCGTCGTCCGTTAACGATACGAACACGATCTCATCGTCGCGCGGGTGACTGGTTCTTTCGAGAAGGCCCGCGCGCGCAAGAACGTCAATCCATCGCAAGCTGGTGCTCGATGGGACTCCCGAGCAAAAACAGAGACTGGAGACGGTGAGCTTCGATGGCGCTTCGGAAAATAAGGCAAGAAGCATGTCCCAAGCTGGCTCGCCCCTGAAGCCTTTTGGCATCAGCCGGTCCCGCGCTCGGCGCATCCGGTAGATCTCGCCCGCAGCGCTCGCGAGCGACTCTTGGTGGAGCAGTTTGCTTGGATCAGCGATTGCCATCGAGCTGCAATATGTCAGTCTGTTGGCGATTTCTTTGCCGCCGAGCGGGTTTTGCGAACGGGAATTGCGGCTTGAACTGCGCTCCACCGGGCGTCCGCAGCCCAACACAAAGCCGGCCTCCTGACCCTACCGAGCGGTCGGACTTGAATGTCGCCACCGGAGCTATCCTTTCCCGTCTGAGGTCCATCTCTCGGTTCTTCCTTGACGCCCATACTCCCCAGGCAGCGCCAACCGAGACGAACGCACTCAGCCGCAAAACGAGGTCAGTGAGCGAGAATAGGTGATGCTCTTCGCGCGTGCGTTTCGCATCAAGCGCGCCGAACAAACGGTGGAAAATCTCGGGCGAGTAGCGGCGTATGCATCGCCGGCAGCCACCGGCCGGCGAGCAGAACCAATAACATTGGCCAAGCCCAGAACTTCAACAGGAACGCATAGCTGAACGGAATTGTCCCGTGTGCGAGGAGTTTCACGAGGTGCCCGAGCGTACCGTTGATCTGAAACGCCGACACACAGATTGAGACCCAGCTCGGAAACCGGATTGCAATCAGGCACAGTATAACCGCCAGGACGGCGTCGAGCGCTAGGTAACCGAGGGAAACGGAGGCAAAGGTTTCGCCAAGATAACGTTCCAGCAAGACCGTGAACACGTTCCCGCCAAGGACGGTTGCACCAAGCCACCGTTCTCCTCGAGTACCAAATAAAAGTGCCGATCCGGTCGCCAGCACGAGCATGAGCAAATAGATCTCAACTCTCATTTACCACTCGTTTCAGCTGGAGACCGGACGGTTTGAACGCTCATCAAGCGGCGGAGCGCTCGCCGTCGACGATAGTCAGTGATGCCGTGGGCGGGCAATCGCTGACGTCGCCCATGCCATAAGCTCTGAGGCCGGCATCGATGCGATCTTGAGCAAGGGCGGCATGGGCTTCAGCAATGCTACGACGCGCTTGAATTAGCGCCGCAACGGTGGAGCTAAGCGCCGAGAGACTTTCCTGTCCCATGGCCACCGGCAGATTCGCCCTGCTCCTTGCCTCGGCAATCGCGCCGATTAGACGAGACGTGCTCGCAATCGCAGCCTCGATGTCGGTCTCACTTGGAATGAGGGCTTCAGCAACGGTGCGGGCGGCATTCAATCGCGTGTTGAGCATGGTCCGAGTTCCTCTTCAAGAGGAGCCATTCAGCCAGTCACCAGCGTTCGAATTCCTTCGGCACAGGCTACAAGCAACAGGAGCCCCACAATGGAAGCGAATGAAACTGCAGCAATCGTCAGAAGTGTTTGCCGTGGAGTGAGCGGATAATCGGCTAAGAGGGCTCCGTGTGTGTCCTCGAGCTCGGCCAAGCTCGGTAGTAATGGCTGCTCGAGGACGGGCCCTTCATCAGCTGGGCGGCTCGACCCGGCGAGGTCCGAAAAGTCGGAGTACGGATATTCACTACCCTGCTGCTCTCGCGCAAACAGCCGCGCCGCTTCAACGCTGCTCGCGACGCCGAACTTCTCGCGACACAGCCGCAGGTGCTTTTCGACCGCGTGCGGACTGACACCGAGTTCCCTGGCAATCTCCTTGGCGGACTTCAGCGCAAGCACGCCGCGGAGGCATTCTTCCTGCCGCGGACTGAGCTTTGCGCTCGGAACAGTCTCCCGATCAGCTTCAGCGCCGCCCACAGTCCGACCCAATTCTCTCTAAAGTGGTCCGATTTTGAACACCGGCTGCCTTGCCTACGCAAGCGCCAAGGTGCCCACAATCATGATCCAGGAACGTGTGAATTACAAACGTGAGCGCTTGTGAACGAAAATCGGTCGTTTGACCGCGCTTCAGCTCGAGAAAGCGCAATTGGTTCGAAGTCAGTGACACTGCACCAAAAGGATGGTTTTCGCGGGCAAAGGAGCACCGGAGCCGGGTAGAGCAGTGAACATAGTCGAACTCCAATGGCGCGGTTCAACCGCGTTGGCCACTCACGACTGACCTGTGTTTGTCGAACGGAGCCGCCCGCCTGACGACCTGGCTAGTCATCCATATTCCCCCAACGTCCAACCGCAAGGACAATCGAATTGTGCCCGCTCAAGCGACGGGAGGAATTGCTGACAACATTCTCGATGGACCGACGAACCCTGCTTGCTGCCCTCGCGATCCCGGGGACTCCAAAGCTGGTGCGAGCCGATACGGGCGGAACATCGATCGTCCCGCCCTCGATGGGGCTGGTCGGGGCGCTTCACTTGCCACCCGATCGCGCAAGAGCGCCTGCGCTGCTTGTGCTAGGCGGCTCCGAAGGCGGCCACGCGACGGCATACCGGCAGGCCCAGCTGTTGGCCGGACACGGCTTTGCGGCATTCGCCTTGGCCTATTTCGGCGAGGCGGGTTTGCCGTCGACGCTGGAGAACATCCCGCTGGAATATTCCGTCGCGCGATCGACTGGCTCTGCAGCCAGGTGAACCTTGATTCTGGAAGGATTGGATTGCTGGGCGACTCGAAAGGTGCGGAAGCGGCCTTGCTCCTGGCCTCCAGGGACCGGCGGATCAAAGCGGTGGTCGCCGGCGCACCATCCAGTGTCGTCTGGCAAGGCTATAACAACCCAACGAACTTCATCAATGCAGGACCATCTTGGACGGTCGGAGGTAAGCCCGTGCCCTTCGTCCCGTACGATCGGTCGATCCCATTCACCAACGTACTCGATCTCTATCAGCGCAGCCTGGCAAAGGCGCCCTGCGACGCGGTACTTCCCGTTGAACGGATCCGCGGGCCCATTTTCCTAGTGTCCGGGCGCGAGGACAAGCTGTGGCCGTCGAGCCGAATGGGAGATGCTATAATGACGAGGCTCGACCGTGCGAAATTTCCCTTCGCGCATACGCACCTTGCCTACGATGCGGCCGGGCACCAAGGATTTGGCGAACCGGTTGCGTCGCCGACGAGCTTTGCTCCGGCGATGCTTAATCTGTTCGGCGGCACGGCGAGCGGTAACATGGCAATGCGAGCCGATTCGTGGCCAAAAATCCTGGCCTTTTTCGACACCGCATTGATGCTTGACCGGCGCAGCTAGATCTCGCTTGTGGCGCGGAAGGTCCCGCCGGGGGCAAGCGCGGGAAACAGCGCAACTTCAGGAAATCGCCGGCTGCGGCGGCGCGGCGGAAGCTCAATAATTGACGTCATTGCGGCCCAGCGCAGGGTCGTACCCGGCGGCGCTTGTCACAACCGTGTGATGCTCAACCTCGACCGGTCGTTCGAGGAGGAACTCTGCGCCCCCTGGATAATATCGGGCGAGTTCGAGTCGATCTCCGGCGAAGGCCTTCGCGGCCTCGCGCGATCTCCACCAACTCAGCGCCGTGACTTCAGTCGAGCCGTCGTCCAAGCGCCGCATCAGGATCTCGGCGCATAGATTCCCGACAGTGGCGCTATAGTCGTGTAGGCGGTTGCCTTCGAGTTGCGCGACAAAGCTCGTCTCGTCCGAGGTCCGGATCCGACCCGACCAGCGTCGCACGATGCATCCAGTTCGATCCATTTGGGGGCTCCACTTCGCGTTCCTGTGCCGAGTGCGAGAGAATGAGAAAGTCCGCAAAGCGTCGCTGCCGCAGGTTCTGGACAGATTGGCGGCGCCGCGAAGCCCATACTCAAACCTCATCCGTCGCTCGCGAGGGACGGAGGGCCAAGGTCGGCCGTGCCGAGTGCACTTGCGAGGGCATTTGCACCGGGAATGGCGAGCCAGCAAAGCCCGATGGCCACAAAGAGATGGGAGGGCTGGGCATAGAGACCGGCAGCGGAGCAGAGCATCGGACCGAGGACGGCTCCCGTGCCCCAGGCGAAGACCAGCGCGGCCGTTGGCGACGGCTGTTGTCGATGAGCGGCAATATCGCCGAGGGCAATGAGAGCGAGTCCGTATTGCGAAAATGCAGTGATCCCCAGAAGGAGCGCTGCGGAAGTTGTGGCCCAGATTCCCCCTTTGGTCGCCAAGGGCATCGACACGAGAACGACCGCTGCAACCGGACTAAGCCACCGCCCTACTGCCATTCGCAGGCGTGGTCTCGCCAGAAATCCGGCGGCAAGCTGGATCGTTAGTGCACCGCCCCACGTCGCGGCCTGAACGACGGGAACGGCTGCCTCGCCGAGCTGTCCGTGAACCCAGCGCGGCAATAGGATGATTACGGACGTGTTCAAGCTGCCGGAGGCAAATGCACAAAGCAGTGTAATCGGTGCCAGCTTCCACGCCGCGCGAATGGTCGAGAGCGGAGTCACGCCCAACCCCCGTTCAACTGGCGGGTGCGTCCGGCGCAGGACAAGACCGGGTATCAGCGCCAGCCACAGACAGCCAACGCCGTAGGTAAGGGTTCCTGCCGAACTCAGCGTCGCTGCGAATGCGAATGGCATCAGCATCATCGCCAGACGCTCGAACATCACGTAGATGCCGATGGCACGGGACCGGTGGGCGATCGACGCCGTGTCAATAACGGCAGTGTCCAGCGCCGCGAAGAGAATCGCGAACGCAAAGCCCGCGGCAATGCGGGTGACGATCCAGGCTTGTTCTGAGGAAATCCACCCTAGCGCTGCGAGCGGGCTGCCGAGGAGGCATGCGGCTACGAGCACGCCGAAGCCCCCGATCTTGCGCAGGGCAAGCGGTGCGAGGAAGGCGCCGATGAGAAATCCAAACGAGTGGGCAGCGCCCGTCCACCCGAACATGGTTGCGGAAAGTCCCGCTCGTTCTGCGCGCAACGGGAGGCAGATTTCGAATATGCCTTGGCCCGCCTGGATGCACACGGCAGCGGCGATTACCGCTTCAAGCCTGCCGCGCGCGCGACCGTTATTTGCCGGCCCCGGATGGGGGTCTGGGCTTACACGCCGACGTGTATTCGGATGGGTCGCGCCAGATACGCCGTTGATCACATTCACTTTCGGATCGACCGGAAGAACGACCCGAGATCGGCGGCGTATGCATCAGGAACTTCCCACGCCGGGAAGTGACCGCCGCGGGGAAGCGCGGTGTAACGAACAACGTTCAGAAGTCGCTCCGCCCACTCGCGCGGGGGCTGCGCGAGTTCCTTGGGCAGCGTAAGGACCGCGGCTTGGGAAGGTACACGGTCGCCTGGCTTGAATGACGGCGAGCGCTGCCGATATTCGAAGTAATGCCGGACCGACGACCCGATTGTTCCTGTGAGCCAATAGATCATGAGGTTGTCGATAAGATCGTCCATAGGGAAGACCTTGAGGACATCGCCGTCGCAGTCGCTCCAGGCGTAGAATTTCTCGACGATCCAGCTTGCGAGGCCGACAGGCGAGTCGGCGAGGCCGAAGGCGAGCGTTTGCGGGCGCGTGCGCTGGAGTGCGCTGTAAGCGCCTTCTTCTGCGATCCATCGCGCGCGCTGCCTCTGGTACTCGATCTCGTCAGCGCTGAGCGGCGGCGAGTCCGCGTTGAGGATCGGGTCGACCACCGTGGTGACGTGAATGCCGGTGACCGCCTTGTCGTAACGGTGTCCAATGCGGACCGCGATCCCCGCGCCGATGTCGGTTCCGGCGACCCCAAATTGCTTATAGCCAAGCTTTTCAGTCATCAGGCGGACGAAGAGGCTTTCGACGTCGCACTGATGAGGGGACACTGGACGATCAGAGTAGCCGAAGCCGGGAAGTGTCGGAACAACCAGGTCGAAGGCATCGGCCGGATCGCCGCCGAAGGCTGCCGGGTCGCTGAGGCGTTCCGCCACGCGTTGATATTCGATGAAGCTCGAAGGCCAGCCGTTCATCAACAACAGCGGCGTCGGGTTGGGACCTTTCCCCATGAAGTGCAGGAAATGAAGCCGAAAACCGTCGATCTCGGCGCGGAAGTGTGGAAGCCGGTTAAGCCGCTCTTCCCGCTCGCGCCAATTATAGCCAGTGAGCCAGTGATGAGTAAGCGCTTGAAGGAAGGATTGGCTCGTGCCGTATGACCAGTCCGTGGTGACCGCATCATTCCAGCGGGTGCGAGCGAGACGCACGTGCAAGTCTTCGATTGCAGCGGGGTCGGTTGTGATGCGGAACTGTTCGGCGTTCATGCAGCTCTCTCCGGTCGACGAGCGGCGCGCGGAACGACTTGTTCGGGTCCGGCGATCTCGCCACGACCGCACCATCCGCGTGGGGCAAACAAATGTACCGTTACCGTCAAATCGTTTAAGTGGTAACGTTGGGTCGGTCAAGCGAGGATTTGGGAGAGTAAGGCTTGCCTGAGCATAGACCCGGGACACCTGCGGCCTACGCGGTCCTTGAGTCCTTCCTTTGGTGGGACTTCAGCGGTGCTGACGATTGGGTGGATTGGGCCAAGGCGCGGGGCATCGGTCTTGAGACCGATGGCATCCGGTCCGCTTACGCTCGAGTAATAGCCTTGCAGCAGGCCCTCCGTCGGCTTGAAGCCGCGAATGGTGGGGCGGCACACAACGGCGATGCCATCGCGTTCGTGAACACGCTTATCGCGCGGCTTAAGGTGCGGCCCAAGCTGTCTCCGTCTGGGGAAATCAACTTGTCGGCGGATGCGGCAGGAAAGGATGACCCCGTCGCCACGCTGCTCTTGATGGTCCTTGAGACGATGGCCGCGGGGGATTGGAAGCGGTTCAAGCTGTGCCGCGAGCCGACGTGCAGCGCGTCATTCTATGATTCCTCCAAGAGTGCGACAAAGGTTTGGTGCTCGATGGCGCTGTGCGGGAGCAGGGATAAAATGCGGCGCCTGCGTCAGCGGCAGAAGGCGTGATCGCGATGTTGTGCGGTTGCTGCGGACCCTTTCCTCGCTGAAGCGTTCGTCGCGGGCATTGGTCTCGAACGGACGGGACCTGGAACGTACTCTTCGACGGCGTTCCGAAGATGGAGCGATCAAGAGGCTGCCAGTCTGCGCGGATTTCATCGATGACGTAGAAGGCTGGGGGGCGCTGTCGATCTTTGGCGGTGAGGATGCAGCGCGAATGCAATCAGCGAGTCTCCCAGTTGCTCTTCATCGATCTTTGCCGACCCGCCCGCAGCGATGAGAACGAATTGGCGGCCGTGGCTTTCATAAGTGATCGGTTGCGCATGAGCGCTCGTCGGAAGATCGGCCGACCACAGCTCGGTTCCAGTGGCCGCGGACAGTGCATGAATTCGATGATCCATTGTCCCCCCGAGAAAGACCAGACCGCCGCCCGTCACGATCGGGCCGCCGAGGATCACCGACCCTTCGCTTCCGCGTATGCGTTGATGGAACACGTCGCGCATGGAGCCCACCGGATGGTGCCACGCGATCTTCCCCGTGCCGGGATCGACGGCGACCACTTCTCCCCACGGGGGTGGCGAGCAGGGAAGACCGGATGGCCCTACCAGCGGCGCCCGCGCCAAAGCATAGGGTGTTCCCTCCTGCGCGGCGAGCGCAGCCCGGAAGTTGCCATGTTCCCCCGCCTTGAACAGTGCTGCCGGGATCAACTGGACCTTGAACGGCAGGTTGGAGACAGCGACGATCAGGTGCTGGTGGCTCGCGTCCCAGGCGAATCCACTCCAGTTTATGCCGCCGAATGCGCCCGGAACTGACAATGACCCTGTCAAGCTCGGCGGTGCGAAGAGCGAACTCCCGGTGGAGCTCGAGATCAACCGCCGGCATTCCTCCCGATCCGTCGCGGTTGGACCCCAGGCGTCCTTCGGCCGGAGTGTCTGGCGCGCAAGCGAGGGAAAGGCGAGTGAGAAGGGCTGGGTCCGCGACGCAAGCTCACCCTGGACAGGGCTGGGCGGGACGGCTCGCTCTACGACCGGAAGCAGTGGTCGCCCTGTGTTCGGGTCCAGTACATAGATCATGCCGGTCTTGTTGCCGGCAAAGAGCGCCGGAACCTTGCGGCCATGGAGCGTGATGGTTGTGATGAGCGGCGGAGCCGCGGTGTCATAGTCCCAAAGATCGTGATGGACGAGCTGGAAACCCCAGACGAGCGTACCCGTTGCGGGGCGTAGCGCCACTACGGAATTGGCCCATTTGTTATCGCCCGCCCGAAGGCCACCAAAATAGTCCGGGCTGGCGCTTCCGGTCGGTACGTAGATGAGATGCCGCTTGGGATCGCCGCTGATGATCGACCATGCGTTGCCGGCGCCCGTCCGCCAATGAGCGGGCGAAACGCCCTTGGGGACACGCAGCGGATCCCACTTCCACAACAACTTCCCGGTAACCGCGCTGTAGCCGCGGACGACCCCGGCGGGCATTTCCGCCCGCGCATTATCATCGATGGCGGAGCCGACCACCACGACCCCGTCCATCACAATTGGTGGCGAAGTCATGTGGTACCAGCCTTCGCGATAGTTGCCGACAGCGCGGAGGTCGACAGCGCCGTCCGTCCCAAAGCCGCCGCACGCACGGCCAGTCACGCCGTCTACGGCAATCAACCGGGCATCGAGCGTCGCTTCAAAAAGGCGCAGCGCACAGGCGTCCTTGCTGTGTGGAAGTCGGAATACTGCGACGCCGCGGTTGATGAACCCGTCGCCATAAGCCTGTGTCCGGTCGATCTTCGGATCGAACGACCAGAGCTGTCGGCCCGTTTCGGGGTCGAGCGCGATGATGCGGTTGAACGGAGTGGTGAGATAAAGGCGCCCGTCGACCAGTAAGGGCGTCGATTCAAAACCGCTGCGGATTCCCTTTGCCGTCCCCCGCTGGATGTCGCCGGTATGGAATTCCCATGCTTTGCTCAAATGGCCAACGTTGTGTGCTGTGATCTCTTTGAGTGGAGAAAATCGGGTGCCCTGCTGATCGCGGCCGTATGCGCTCCATTCATCGGCAAGTGCCGATCCGGCAAGGAATGCGCATGCGGCGAGCGTCCCGACTAACTGGCCTTTCCTGCCGAAGCGGCGCTTGCCCGGACTCCACGCGCACGCAACTCCTTCGTTCCCGTTCGCGCTGCGTATCAGTTGCGACAATGTGCGCGGTCTCGCTTTCCGTGAGAAGTTCAAGGGCACGCTCCTTCGGCTGTTCGGATCATTGCGCGGATGTCGTAGGTCATTCCGATGCGCCTCTTGATCGCGGGGTCCATGACGACCAGCTGCTCGGCTTCGCATGCGCTGGCGAGGCGGAGGATCAGCAAACGCCACGTACCTGCGGGGTCATCGACCCGTCCAAAGATAACGAGCCGTCCTGCGCGCGCGTGGCTGCGCCAATAGGCATCATGCTCTTCCATGATTTTGCGCTCATCGGGGGTCATTGACACGGCGAATGAGGGGCGCGGCGGCAGCAACCGGCAGAAAAAATAAAAGGTCGGAGACTCGGCGCTTGGCTCAATCCGCTTCGACCAAGCTCGGCCGAACAGCGTTGCCGCGCGCTTTGCAACGGCCGCCCGGCCAAGGCTTTGCACCGCCGCGGCGAAGCGGGGCAACGTTGAAGAGTTCGATCCGGTAAACACGATCATCCCAGCCAAGAAATTTGTATTGCCGCGAACCCCAGCCGTTCGATGCTGCGCGAAGTGGTCTCTTGACCATATCGACCGTTACCTTCTATCCAATTTGAAGGTAACAAGCCATTTCTTTTTTATGCCTCTTCCCGATCGAAAGGCGCCGCAGTTGATCACGCTTCGGAAGCCCCTCCAAGTCGATGCGCGCCGCCTGGCGCAGGCCGGCAATCATGCAGCGATCGCCAACGTCATGATCTCGGTTCCCAATCCATTCACACGGGAAGACGCCGACGTATGGATTGCTGCGATCCGCGACCGATCGGGCACGGATGGCTATCTGATTGAGAGCAATGATGACGGCTCCATCGTCGGGGCCGCCGAATTGCGCGACTTTGATCGACAACACCGTCAGGCCGAGGTCAGTTTCTGGCTGACCCCGTTGGTTTGGGGCACCGGCTGCGCAGCTGCCGCCCTCACCGACATCACGCGCATCGCCTTTGTCGAGCATGGGCTGAACCGTATTTATGCTTACCACCTGGCACGAAGTGGGGCGACCGGCCGAGTGATGATGAAATGCGGATTTCATCTGGAGGCCCGCCTTCGCCAGTGGGCGTGGAAGGATGGGCGCGGAGAGGATGCGATATTGTGGTCACGGCTAGTCGGCGATCCTGAGCCTTCTGCCGAGGCCGCGGAGAAGCTGCCGACACCAATGGACATCAGTCCATTCCTTTCGCGTCTGTCCTGACGCAGCTGAGCGGATCATCAACGCTCATGGCTGGGCAAGCCGTGTCTCCGCTCGCAACTCGAGCCATCAATAAAGTCCAGGTCGCAAGCTCTGCTTCCGTTCGGTGCATTGCTGCTGCCGAGCCGAATCCGATCGTTCCTCGTCGACGAAAGTCGTGAACGCGACGAGTATATTGCGCCATCCGGCGGCAAACCCCTGCTGCGCTGCCTCTGCCTGCAGTCCAAAACGATCGAGCTCCGCATGGACAATCGTGAGGCGCGTACTGCCGTCGGCGAGCTCCATGAAGAAGATTTCGAGGCTTGTCCGGGGAGCGGGGCTCGGAACGAACTGCGCGTCGAGCCCTAGGTCGATGATCAGCGTTCGGCGCGGGACACACGCGACGACCGTACCCAGAAGTTCGATGCCCGTGGCGCAGCCAGTCTGGTAGAATCGTCCGTTCGTTCGGGGCTCGAGCACGATCTCGCGCCGTTCGTCCGCTCGCTCGCATTGGGTCATCGGCCACCAGCGTCCAATGTGATTGGCAAATAGATCGAATACTTCACACGGCGGCGCGACCAATGTCGCGGAACATGCGACGAAGGTATTGGGAGCATTCATCGCGAAACCATGTCGGCGCCTGGCTGATCTTGGCCAATTGCGGTGGCTCTTGACGGTCGCAGCGGCGTGGTTCCGGACATCGAATTGCTCCTCCAGTCAGCGGTAATGACCTGCAGGCAAGGCACCACCGCGGTGAGCCGTTGCGCTAGTTTCGCTCTTGTCGGGACCGCCGAACCGCTCATGACGTCAGCGCCGCTGCGAAAGCCCGGAGATCCGAAGCGTAAAGCTGCGGTTCTTCCCATGCAGCAAAATGTCCGCCGCTTGGAAAAACGGTGTAGCGTTGCACATTATAAAGGCGCCGAGCGAGTTCCGGAGGGGCGATGCCGAGGCCCTTTGGCCACATTCCCACTGCGGTCGGCACGCGTACAAAATCGTTCATTCCAAGCGGGGGACGGAGCCTCGCTGAATCGTAGTAAGAGCGGATCGAGGATGAGATGGTATTCGTCATCCAGTAAATCGTGAGATTGTCGGCGAGCATCTGAAGGGGAAAGACCGAGAGCGGATCGCCGCTGGAGTCCGACCAGCCCCGGAACTTTTCCAAAATCCAGGCGGCGAGGCCAACGGGCGAATCCGTCAGGCCGTAAGCCAGGGTCTGCGGCTTGGATGACTGGATTGCACAATAACCGCCTTCGTCGCGGTCCCAGGCAAGGTCCCGTTTATGATAGGCGATTTCCTGCGCCGACGGTGGTGGATCGCCTTTGCGTGGTGTCCGCTCGGTGACGTCGCCGATGTGTGCGCCGATCACGAGATTGGGGCAGCGAAGTGCAATCCGGGTTGCAACCTCAGCGCCGATGTCCGTTCCGGCAACGAGGAAGCGATCGTAGCCAAGTCTTTGCATGAGTGTGGGATAGAGGTCGGCGGGCTCCACCTGGTAGAGTCGCGTCGGGCGGTCCGAATAGCCGAACCCGGGAAGTGTCGGCAGCACAAGGTGGAACGCGGGGCTTCCATCCGTCAACAGGGGGGCGAGGCGCAGATATTCGACGAAGCTCGACGGCCAGCCATTCATCAGGAGCAACGGGATCGCCTGGCGCTTCTGCGATCGGAAATGGAGATAATGAATGCCGAAGCCCGCGACCGAACCGCGATAATGAGGAAGGACGTTCAGGTCGGCGACCCGCGTTTCCCAGTCGTAGCTGTCGGCCCAATAGCCGATAAAGTTTTCCAGGAATTGAGGTGGCGTTCCGAGAGTCCAGTCGTTGATGATCGCGTCCGGCCAACGGGCCGTGCGGAGGCGATGTCGCAAGTCGAATGCAGCCTGCCGGTCGACAGGAATCTTGAAGGCGCCGATAGGGGTTGGAGCGGCGACCCGCGGGGGAGAGGCCGCGCTTGCCGCCGCTCCGGTGAGCAGCTCGAATGCGTCACGCCGAGTCATTAGCAATCTCGACCTGGGCACTCAGGGGGCTCATGCTACTCGCAAGAGCGGCGGCGTCGGCATGTGCGCTTAGTACGTTTTGCAGCGACCCCAGCAAAACGAACAATAGTGGCTTTGATTTCAAGCTGTGCTTAATATGAGAGGGTGTCCCCGAAGCTCCCCCCGCTTGAATCGCTGAGGTTCCTGGAAGCCTGCGTGCGGTACCAGAACATGACCAAGGCAGCGTATGAGCTTGGGGTGACGCCCGCCGCCGTCAGCTTGCGGATCCGCAATCTGGAATCCGAACTGGGCATGGACCTCTTCGTCCGGTCCGGTCCGCGGATCGTCCCTACTGACGCAGGCAAGGCGCTTGCCATCGGGATACGAGGGGCGCTTGCCGATCTTCAAGATGCGGTAACGACTTGTCGAGCAAGTACTTTGCGGATCCGGGTCACTGCGGTTCCGACACTTGCCGCGCGATGGCTCGCCGGCGCGCTCACCCGATATCATGCGGAAAACCCGACTTCGAGCGTCGTCGTTGACGCGACCGAAGATCTTCGCCCGGCCGGAAGTTTCGACATCGCGGTACGGCACGGCAAGGGAAACTGGCCCGGCTTGAGCGCCGATCGGATTTTCGCGGGCGAGGCAACGCCGATGGTTGGACCCAGTCTTGCTGCGCAGGTCCGTTCGCCCGCCGATTTGGCGCAGCTGCCGCTGGTTCCCGACGCCCGCTGGAAGGGCTGGTTCGCTGCCCTCGGAACACCAGTCGAGAACCTCTCCTTCACGGTGGATTACCCAAGCCAGGAGCTCGCTGCGGCGGCCGTTGGGGCCGGCGGAGGTGTCGCGCTCCTTTCTCCAATCCTGTTTGCTCCCTTGATCGCGGAAGGGAAGCTGGTTCGCCCGTTCGCCGCCACGAGCCCGGGAGATTCCTATTTTATCGCGATAGCGGAGAATGAATCGCGAGGCCGAGTATTGGAACTCCGCGACTTTCTCGTATCTCATGCGCGGACTTCCGCTTCGGAAGAGGTCACATGACCAAGTACGATTAGTACCTTATTTTTTCGTAACCTCGATGGACATTTTTCTGCGAAGCCGCCATCATCAAAACTCAGCAAAGGGTCGCTTTCGGCCAAACGCTGACCGGCCACCCCCTCCTTTCGACTGATTCCGATACAAGCTGCGAACGAGCATTGTCGAACACTGACTACCACGAGCAGCTGGAGGAACTCGACCGGCGAGGGCGTCTGCGTCGTCTAACCGTTGGGCAGGGTCTGGATTTCGCGTCAAACGACTATCTCGCGCTCACGCGCAGCAGCGAACTCAGGGCAGCGGTGGTCGAGGCACTGATGAGCGGGGTTCCGATCGGCTCAGGTGGCTCTCGGCTGCTGCGTGGCAATCATGCACAACATGAGCTCCTCGAACAGGAATTTGCGCGCTTCGTTGGGTCGCAAAGCGCCCTTCTGTTCTCGAGCGGCTTTGCCGCGAATTGTGCTGTGCTCTCGACGCTTCCCCAGCGCGGCGACCTCATCCTTTACGACGAACTTGTTCACGCCAGCAGTCATGAGGGAATTCGCCTCGCGCGAGCAGGAGCGCGAAGCGCGCGACACAATGATCTCACCCATTTGTCTGACCAGTTGCGGCAGTGGCGAAACGAGGGAGCGCTCGGGCGTCCCTGGATCGTCGTCGAAAGTCTTTATAGCATGGATGGTGACCGCGCTCCTTTGGCGGAGCTCGCCGCGATCGCGGACCGGCACGAGGCGTTTCTGGTGATCGACGAGGCCCATGCAACGGGGGTCTTTGGAAGGCAGGGGCGAGGTCTTGCCGAAGGGTTGGAAGGCCGCGACAACGTAATCACCGTGCGGACTCTTGGAAAAGCGCTCGCTTGTGAAGGCGCGCTCGTCTGTGCGTCGGCAGTGATCCGGGATTTTCTCATCAATCGTGGCCGCGGTTTCATCTTTTCGACAGCTCCATCACCGCTGATTTCTGTTGCCGCACGTGCTGCATTGGGGATCCTTCAGTCCGACCAGGAACGCCAGGCGAGGCTTCATCAGCTCTTCGCTTTCGCGCAGAGGTGTCTGGAGCCGCTCGGCGCGAGATGTCACGGTACCCAGATCATCCCGCTCGTGATTGGCGATGAAGGACGAACCCTTGCCCTTGCGACGCGGCTTCAGGAGCTCGGTTTCGACGTTCGCGCAATCAGGCCGCCGACCGTCCCCGATGGAACCTCCCGCTTGCGCATTGCGATCACGCTCAACGTCGACCAAACGCAAATCAGTGAATTTTCCGATGCGCTCAGGAACGCACTCTCTTGAAGATATTCGTGACCGGTACCGACACGAGCGTGGGCAAAACGGTCTTCGCTGCGGCGCTCGCGGCAGCATTGCGCGCCACCTACTGGAAACCCGTTCAGTCGGGGGATCTTGAAGAAAGCGACAGTGACCGGGTTCGCATGTTGTCCGGTCTTGCGCCCTCGCAAATACTCCCCGAAGCCTACCGGCTGAACACGCCTTGTTCACCGCACCTTGCGGCCGAGATCGACGCGGTCCGCATCGACCCGCGCCGGCTCACGCTCCCCGACGTCGATCCACTGGTCGTCGAGGGCGCTGGTGGATTGCTTGTCCCTCTTACCCGCGACTGCCTCTTCGCGGACGTCGTTGAGGCATGGAGGATACCTGTAGTCCTCGTCGCCCGAACGGGGCTCGGGACGATCAACCACAGTCTTCTTTCTCTTGAAGCCCTTCGCGCGCGGAACATTCCAGTACTCGGCGTTGCCTTCGTCGGCGAACCGGCACCCGACAGTGAGGCGATCGTCAGCGCCCTTGGCAGCACAGCGCGCCTTGGAAGGCTGCCGATGGTTGACCCGCTCAACCGGGTGAATTTGCAACAGGCTTTTTCGGCCAACTTCAACCTTGAGCAGTTTCGATGAGATCACCCGTCTGGCACCCTTTCACCCAGCACGGGCTCGAGGAGCCGATCCCGCTTGTCGAGCGCGCCGACGGCGCGGCGCTGCATACGGCCGACGGCCGGCGCATCGTGGATGCGATATCGTCGTGGTGGGTGACCACCCATGGTCACTGCCATCCCCGGATCGGGGAGGCGATCGCGCGGCAGGCGGAGCAGCTCGACCAGCTCATCTTCGCTGGCTGGACGCATGAGCCTGCCGAACGGCTTGCCTCCGAGCTTCTCGAACTGATGCCGCAGGAGCTTCGATACGTCTTTTACTCGGACAGCGGGTCGACGAGCGTCGAGGTCGCACTCAAGATGGCGCTTGGCTACTGGCGCAATCGCGGCGAGCCAAGGCACCAGATCCTCGTCCTCGAAGGAGGCTATCATGGCGACACCATCGGCGGCATGTCCGTCGGCGCACGCGGTATTTTCAACCAGGCTTATGCACCGCTATTGTTCGACGTCGACGTCATTCCCACCCCGAGCTACGGGCGCGAACAGGAAGCACTGGACGCACTCGAAAGCTTCTGCCGGACGGGGAGGCCCGCCGCGCTCATCGCCGAGCCGCTGATTCAAGGTGCCGGCGGGATGCGCATCTATTCTGCCGCAGCGCTCGCCGAGCTTCGCCGGATTTGCGAAGTCGCCGGCGTACTCTTCATTGCCGACGAGGTAATGACCGGCTGGGGGCGCACCGGAACACTGCTTGCGTGCGAGCAGGCGGGCATTACGCCCGACCTCTTGTGCCTCTCGAAAGGGCTCACCGCTGGCGCCCTGCCGCTTGCAGTGACGCTTGCCAACAGTGCCATCTTTGAAGCGCACTATTCGCGCGACCGCAGTCAGCAATTCTTCCATTCGAGCAGCTATACCGCAAATCCGATTGCCTGTGCGGCAGCGCTCGCGAACCTTGCCGTGTGGCGCGAGGAGCCGGTGCGGCAGCGCATTCGCGATCTTGAGGGCCGCCAACGGCAGCGCCTCCAACGCCTTGGTAGAGCTAGCAACGTGCGCCAGATCGGAACCATCACGGCATGCGAAGCCAAAGAATCGAGTAGCCGCTACCTGTCGGAAGTCGGACCCAAGCTGCTCGCCCATTTTGGTCGCCGCAACGTGCTCGTACGGCCGCTCGGCAATACCATCTATGTGATGCCGCCCTACTGCATTGGGGATGACGATCTCGACAGCGTCTATGACGCAATCGAAGAGGCGCTTGAGCTGTTCTGATCGGCCCGGAAGGCTCCGCAGCTACGTCGCGAGGGGTGCGTGCTTAAATCCGCCTTTGGAGGGCGGGGCGAAGTGCGCTTCGATGCTAGGGTGGTCGCCGCCCTTGCGCCGGCATGTGCTCTTCCGTCGCTCAAATGGGCGAGCTACAGGCCGATCCTATGACCGAATGCTCTCTCGTGGATCCGAAAACTCAGTTGCCAATAACCGCGCCTGATGAATGCGCGACGATGCTCGAAGTCCGAGCTGGCGTTGACGCGCTCGATCTTGAGGTCATTCGGCTTCTTGGCAAGCGGTTCCGGTACATGGAGGCTGCCGCTCGCATCAAGCCGGCGAGAAATGACGTGCGGGACGAGGTGCGTAAGCGCGAGGTGATCGCAAACGTTCGGAAAGCGGCCGATTGCGAAGGTGTGCCGCCGGTTCTTGCCGAAAACCTTTACGAGGTGCTGGTCGAAGCTTCGATTGCCTATGAGTTCGACCGTTTCGACGAGCGAACCGGCTGATCACGCCTTGCCCTGGCGCCAAGTTTCCCGAATTGGGTTCAAACCGGCGGCCCGGAGACTTTGAGAAACAGCGAGATTTAATCGGCAAGCGCCGCCCCAGCTAAAGACCCTGACAGCTCAGCGCCGCTGACGTGTTCCTGCGCATTTGTGCTAACGTTTCTGGGTCCGTTCCAGAAGCGCTCTTGTACCCGGAAGGACGTCTTGCACCGGGTCCGCCATAACCCGCAGGATCGCGTCCACCGTCACTTCCGGATCGTCGCTATCGACGGCCACGCGAAACTGCGCTTCGCTGTAGTTTTTCTGCCGTTCCTCCCACAGTTGGCGGTAAAGCTGTTCGTTCCGTACGGCAGGAAAGCGATGTGTTGACAAACGTTGCCGCCGCGAAAGAAGCCGCTCGAAGGATGGGTCCAGCCAGATTGTAACGGTCATTTCCCGAAGCCGGGTACGGATTTCGACATCAGCAAAGGCCTCGCCGCCGAGAGCGGCCACTTGCGGATGACTGCGGGCAAGTGCCTGAACGAAGTGCTGTTCGATCTTTCGGTAGTCTCCGCCGCCGGTCCTGACCAACTCCGCAATCGAGAGCCGGACCGCTTTTTCTATTTCCTTGTCGCAGTCGACGAAGGGCAGGGCGAGGCGGGCAGCAAGCCGTTCGCCGACCATCGATTTCCCTGCCGCGATGAAGCCGACCAAGACAATCGGTCGATCCGTCCTAACGGCCGTCATGGCGCTCGAGAACCGTCGTCCCTGTCGAGTTCGTCCTGGGGCTCGGGCGGAAGCAATGTCTTGATATGAGTCACTCCGTCGCTGTCGAGCGCCGCCTCGCGCACGAGGACCTGGTTTTTCTTTGCGAACCAAAAGCGGCTGACCACCTTGCCGGTCTTATAATCAGCGGTGACAAGCCAGCAGTCGATGATCTGCCCGTCAGGACCGCGGAGATGCGCCGAGCCGGCAACTTTGAAATCGTATCGGTCGGGCTGTTTATCGATCCCGGCATCGTAAAAGGGGATGTTGAACTCGCGGCCGGCGGCGAATGGGAGCGTCTGCAGGAGCTCCATGTCATATTCAAAGTTATAATGCTCTTCGCTCTGTGGCATCTTGAAGTCGAGCCGGTCATTGCTGGCGAGCTCTGCCATGCCCGTGACTTCGCGCGCCTTGAAACGGAAGCCGCGGACTATCTCTTTATCGGGCTGCTCGATGCGTAAGACGTGCGTCAGCGGGCGGAACGTCTGAGCCTCGAAGCGGCTGTCCTGAACGATCACGCGGGAGCCGTCGGGTCGCTCCCAGCGTTGCTGGATCCGCATTTGGCGTTCACCACTCTGGGGAGCGCGCTCAAAGCTCAAGCTTCGCGTCCAAATGTCCACGAGCGTGCGCGAGCCATCGGGTTTCACCAGGTAACGAAGGTACCGATGTTTTCCGGGCACGAGGAACGAGAGGTGGGTGAGCCTGGCGCCAACGGACACATGAATAACATCCGCCGTTGCCGGGGCCGACAGGCAAAGCACTGCTCCGATGATGCTCGTAAATCTCTTGATCATGATTGGTCTCGCTGCCGTATTGCGAACAGGCCTATTCGTATTGGGCTCAAGTGAAGACAGCAGCAGGGATCGCCCGATTCCAGTTCGTCGAACGTGGATGGGGGTTCATCGAAGCGTTCGCGGGCCGCGGGTCGGCGACCTCTCCAGGCCTGCCGGGTTAGCCGCGCCGAGTCTCCCCTAGCTGCTGTTGCGACGTGTCTGTCTATAGTACTAGTAGCACTACTAATAACAAACGAAATCGGAGTTTCCTGTGCGGGGCAGGACAGTGCTGATCACTGGTGCAGCGGGCGCGCTTGGCTCAGCATGCGCGCGCCATTTCGCGCGCCGCGGAGCTTCGCTGCTGCTCGCCGACCGGTCGGGCGATGCTCTTCGGCGGTCGGTTGCCGGCATCCAAGACGAGGGCCTGCCCGTTCTTACGCTCGAGGTGGATGTTACTTTGGAACACGATGTCGAACGCTTGATCAGCGCGGGCAAGGAACGGTTCGGCGGTATTGACATGGTGTTCAACAACGCCGGCATCGAGGGTGTAAGCGCCTCGATTTTTGACTATCCCGCTGCTGCGTTCGACGATGTACTTGCCGTAAATATCCGTGGCATGTTCTTGGTTCTGAAGCACGCGCTGGGATTGATGCGCGGGACCGGTCGCGGGAGTATCGTGAATTGCGCGAGCACGTCAGGCTTAATCGGCAATCCCGATGCATGCGCCTATGTCGCTTCGAAGCATGCGGTTATCGGTCTCACCCGGGCGGCGGCTGGCGAAGCCGGCCCGTTCGGGATCCGTATAAATTGCGTGGCACCCGGCCCCCTCGAATCACCGCTTATGGAGCGTTTCGAGGCGGCTCGGCCCGACCGCGCCGGGGCGATCCGAAACTGGTACCAGAAGCAAACGCCGCTCGGGCGTCATGGCCATTGTGAGGAGGTTGCGGCGCTGGTCGCGTTTCTACTCTCGGACGAGGCGAGCTTCATTAGCGGCGCGACTTATGTCTGCGACGGAGGCCTAACTGCGGTCGGGCGACCACCCATCGGCGAATAGCGACGTTCGTAGCGTGCCTATTGCTTCAAGCGGACTTCTTTTCTTCAGTTTGAGGGTCGCATACCGCAACGGTCGTGCACTCGATGCCGCCGCAACAATTTTCCGTCAGGAAAGCGACAAGTGCGTCCATCGACGCATAGTTCGCCCGGTAAATCAGCGATCGATGGCGGCGTTCCTGCAGAATTAAATCCGCGTTCCTCAACTGGGCGAGATGGAAAGACAGCGAGCTATTGGGAAGCTCCAGCTTTTCCGCAATGGTCCCGGCCGGTAGCCCCTCGCTACCCGCTTGCACCAGCAGCCGGAACAGCGCGAGGCGATGCTCCTGGGCGAGTGCGCGTAATGCGTCGACGGCGCGATCGCCGAGCATCAGCGAAAAGTCGCCCAGTGGATATCGGTTGCACAGCACGGGGTTCGGGGCCCGGCCAGGAGTGTTCTCAGCAATGGCTGAAGTAGTCTCACGCGTAAGTGCATAACCTGTTCCTTTCGACAATTATCGAAATGACAGAACATGTTTTCCGAGTCAAGGAAATTTCGACTTTACTCGAAATGAAGATTCTTCGGCGCCGGTTCGCCAACCCTCAATGTCGCTTGAGCCTCGGGCAAAACGTCAACGTTCAAGTGCGTTGACCTCGCGGGGGCGCAGCGGGAACTCGGCGGCGTGCCTGCCCGGCGATTGCCGGGCTTTACCAGACGCCTCGTGCAAGCGGGCGCCAGACCTCTTCGACCATTCCACGGCGCACGGCGTAAAGACGCTCATGAAGGGCGACCGTCGGATCGCAATGACCCGGAATGAGGTGAACCCGTTCGCCGAGCAACGGCAGCGACGCGCCTTGGACCGCGGTCAGGATCCCATGCTCGTCGCTCGGATTTCCGTAGGCGATTTGATCGAGATCTCGGGGCGCCGGCATGCCGCTGTCGAACGCAAGAGCCTTGAGTCCGGCGTCGATCACGACATGATCGGAAGCGACGGCAATGACCGAGGCGAGGACGGTAAGCGCTAGCGCGAACTTCGGCCCGGGCGTCGACTGGAGCGAGCGGTAATCGGCGTCCATCAAGGCGTAGGTTCCGCACTGGACCTCGCCAAGCACGCCGTTGGCGCAATCAAATACGACAGTGCCTGTGCCGCCACCGCTAATGACTCCAGGCACAAGACCAGCGCGTTCGAACGCTTGCACGAAGACACGCGTTGCGGCGGCAGTATTAGCTGTTGCGCGTTTCCGTTCCGCCGCGTTTCTCAGGTGCTGGATCTTGCCATTGTAAGCCTGGAGGCCGGCAAAATTCAGGCCAAGACGAGAAACTTCTCGAGCGAGCGCGACGGCGGCTATGGGATCCTTAAGTCCGCATCGAGCGCCGCCCACATCGACCTCGATGTAAATATCCCAGACCCGCCGCGGTCGTGCTTGCGCGATGAGCTCGAGTGCCATCATGGAATCGACACAGATCCCAAGCCGCGTATCATCGGAAATCGCCGCTAGGCGCGCGAGTTTCCGCGGATCGGTAACCTCATTGGTGAGCAGGATGTCGACGATGCCGGCCGCGGCAAAGGCTTCGACCTCGGCGACTGTCTGACAGCAAATCCCGATTGCACCCTGCGCAATCTGGCGGCGGGCAATCTCGACGCACTTGTGCGCCTTGGCATGCGGCCGTGACCGCACTCCCGTTTGCGCCAGCAGTAGGCCGAGGCGTTCAATATTGAGGTCGAGTGCGTCGAGATCGACGACAAGCGCAGGGGTTGGGATGTCGTCAACGGGCATGCCGATCATGCAAATGTCTTCTCGTGAGGGGGTCAGTAGTGAATGAAGGTGGTCTTCAAGTTTGTATATTGATCAAAGGCGTGAAGAGAATGCTCTCTACCGATACCGGATTGCTTGTACCCGCCGAAGGCCGCGGCTTCGCTCTGTGAGTCCACCCCGTTGATCGTCACCGACCCCACCGCGAGCGCACGCGCAACCCGGTGGGCGCGCGCGAGCGCGCCCGTCCAAACGGATGCGACTAATCCGTAAATGCTGTCATTGGCGAGACGGATTGCTTCGTTTTCGTCATCGAAGGTCATGACGCACAGGACTGGCCCGAAAATTTCATCGCGCGCGATCCGCATTTCTGGGCGGACATTCGTGAAAATTGTTGGGCCGATAGACAACCGACCTGCCGTTCCTTTGATCGAGCGTCCGTCGAGGATGAGGCTCGCGCCTTCGTCGAGCCCACGCTCGATATAATCGAGGACCTTACGATATTGTGCGGGCGAAGCCATCGGTCCGACGCGGCTGGACGCAAGGAGAGGATCGGCTGGGCAATAGTCGGCGGCGGCTCCGACCAGCCTGTCGACGAATATGTCGGCGATTCTGCGTTCGACCAGGACGCGCGTCGCCGCGGAGCACACCTGGCCCTGGTTGCGAAAAACGCTGCGCGCGGATTCCGCGGCCGCTCGGTCAAGGTCGATGCAATCGGCGAAAACGAGGTTCGGGCTCTTCCCTCCGCATTCGAGCCACACGCGCTTGAGATTGCTGTCTCCGGAATAGCGCATCAGGAGCTTGCCGACTTCGCTTGACCCGGTGAAGCTGACGCAGTCGACATCGTGATGGAGGGCGAGCGCTCGCCCGGCATGATTGCCGGTGCCGGGCACCACGTTAAGAACTCCCGGAGGGAACCCGGCCTCGAGCGCGAGTTCGCCCATGCGGATGGCGGAAAACGGCGAAATCTCCGACGGCTTCAGAAGGACGCTATTGCCTGCAGCAAGTGCCGGGCCAAGCTTGATGGCGGCCTCTTCGATCGGGTAGTTCCATGGAGTCATGATCGCGACGACGCCCAGGGGCTCACGGGTCGCAGTCACGATCGATGAACCGGCGCTCGGGACGACCTCGTCGTAAAGCTTGTCCAGGCACTCGCCGTACCAGCGAATGAAGGAGGCCGCGCCCGGCACGTCGCTGTCGAGGGCAATTTGTGCCGGCTTTCCCATGGCCAACGAATCCATCAGGGCAAGAGACGGCGCGTTTGCGATAAGGAGATCGGCAAAGGCCAGCATTCGGGCCTTCCGTTCACTGGGGCTCGCACCCGCCCATTTTGCGGACGTGAACGCTGCACGCGCCGACTGAACGGCCCGATCGACGTCGACTTCCTGAAACGCGGCAACCTCGGCAAGCTTCTCCCCGGTCGCCGGATTGAAGCAGTCGAACGTAAGACTCGATTGAGCCTTCCGTCTCTCCCCATCAATGATGCCGAAGTCGGGAAGGTGAAGAGCGGCCGCGAGCTTCGGCCAGTTTGGCTGACCTTCAGAATTGCGCGCGCTCACGGATCGATCCCGAACAGCGAGCGAAGGTAGGGATTGAGAAACAGGCCGCCGGGGTCGAGTTCGCTTCGGACGCTCAGAAAATCCTCCCATTTCGGGTAGAGCGGCGCGAGGATCGCGGCATCGCAAAAGTGCGTCTTGCCCCAGTGCGGCCG
>DASZBO010000049.1:0-84919 GCA_035944075.1 Sphingomicrobium sp. | reverse complement strand
TCTCCTCCGCCCACCGAGAAGCCGTACTGACCCCCGAGCAGGTTCATGTGCTTCCAGTCCTTGCTCGGGACGCAAATGGTCGTGTTATCCTGCTGCGCTCCGCAGACGAGATAGGGGTAGTGTCCGGTAATAGTCACGCGATAGATCTGTGCGGTCGGATATTCTTCCTTTGTCCATGATTGCCCGCCGTTCGTGCTGACGTTCGCGCCGCCGTCATTTGCCTCGATCATGCGCTGATCGTCGTTGGAAGCGATCCACAGGTCATGATTGTCCCCGTGTGGCGTCTTGATCTTCGTTTTGAAGGTCCTGCCCGCGTCGTCGGACCGAAAAAACTGCACATTCGTTACGTAGACGCGATCCTTGATCTTCGGGTCCGCCGTAATGCGCGTGTAGTAGAAGGCGCGCTGCCGGAGATCCCGGCTGTCATTCGCCCTTCGCCAGGTTGCACCAGCGTCGTCGGATACGAAGACGCCCCCGGCGCGATTCTCGACAATTGCGTAGACCCGGCTCTCGTCGACCGGCGAGACGCTGACCCCAATCTTGCCGTCTATGCCTGCCGGCATTCCGGGGTTGCGCGTGAGCTCGATCCAATGCTCGCCACCGTCAACACTCTTGAAAAGGCCGCTTCCAGGGCCGCCCGAGCTCATTGCCCAAGGCTTGCGCCATGCCTCCCAAAGCGCGGCGTAAATGACATCGGGGTTGCGTGGATCGATCGAAATGTCGACCACGCCGGTCTTCGCATCCCGGTACAGGACCTTGTGCCAGCTCGCTCCCCCGTCGGTCGTCTTGTAAAGGCCGCGATCGACATTGGGCGTGCCGTAATGGCCAAATCCACCCACATAGACCGTGTTGCAATTTCGCGGATCGATGCGGACCCGGGAGAAGTTCTGAACCTCCTTGAGGCCCAGGCTCTTCCACGTCTTGCCCGCGTCGGTCGACTTGTAGACGCCATTCCCCGGCAGGATATTGCCTCGAAGTTCGGTTTCTCCAGTCGTGAAATAGACGATGTCGGGGTTCGCCTCACAGACCGCAACGCCGCCGACGGCTGCCGTATCGATCTTTCCGTCCGTGGTAGGTTTCCATGTGACGCCGCCATCCGTCGTCTTCCACAAGCCGCCACCCGCTGCTCCAAAATAATATTCGAGCGGACGTGAACTGCTGCCCGCAGCGGCGATCGATCGGCCGCCGCGGTTTGGACCGATGTTTCGCCACTTGAGCCCGGTCAGGTAGCTTTCGTCGACGGAAAAGGGACCCGTTGGAATATTACGCTCGACTTGAGCAAGGGCGGGCGCGGCGCAGGAAACCAGCAGCAAAAACGCAAAAGAACGGGCCTTCATGTCGGTAAAGTCTCCCCCAACAGCGCGAAACCGCCAGCGCGGGCGCGGATACGGAGGCGTAAGAGGCGCCGCACGCCCCGTCAAACGGCACTAACGACGCAGTTTGCCTGATCGCAAGTCGCGGATTATCAGCCTCGCAAGCCACTGTCTCAACCAAGAAGGTTCGATGCCCCTCATCATTTCCAGCTCGTTCGATGCGGGCAACATTCGCGTCCTGCGCCAGAACGACACTAGCGCCGACCTCGAGATCGTGAGCGATCACTTGTCGGACTTCTATCAGTGGTTCTATTTTCGAGTGGCAGGAGCTGCGGGGCGCGAGATCACGCTGCGCATCACCAATTGCGCTAGCTCGGCCTATCCAAACGGATGGCCTGACTACAAAGGCCTCATGAGCCTCGACCGCGATCAATGGATTCGCATCCAGGACACGAACTACGCGGGCGGCGTCCTGACGATGAAGCTTACACCGCCGCAGGACGTTGTGTGGGTCGCTTATTTCGCTCCCTATTCAATGGAGCGACACCATGACCTCGTGACCCAGACGGCCGCACTCCCGGCAGTCACCTACCGGTCCCTCGGCAAGAGCCTCGACGGTCAGGACATCGATTGTCTGGAAATTGGAGAAGGCCCGCTGAGCGTTTGGCTCTACGCACGCCAGCATCCTGGCGAAAGCATGGCCGAATGGTGGATGGAAGGGGCGCTTGAGAAGCTCACCGACGAGGATGATCCCGTCGCGCGCGTGTTGAGAACCGAATGCACGTTCCACGTCGTCCCGAACATGAACCCCGACGGTTCCAGACGCGGCCATCTTCGCACCAACGCCGTCGGTGTAAACCTCAATCGGGAATGGCATGCCCCTTCTGCCGAAAAGAGCCCCGAGGTGCTGTCTGTCCGTAACGCGATGGACGAAACACCGCCCGACTTCGCAATGGACGTCCACGGCGATGAAGCGATCCCGGCCAACTTCCTCGCAGGCTTCGAGGGAATCCCGTCGTTGACCGACCGGCAGCAACAGCTTTTCGAACTGTTCGGCGAGACACTCGAGCGAGTCTCGCCGGACTTCCAGCGCCAGCAGGGTTACGAAATCCCTGCGCCCGGGCAGGCGAACATGTCGATGTCCACAACGCAGCTCGCTGAGCGCTACGGCTGCGTATCGATGACCTTGGAAATGCCGTTCAAAGATAATGTCGATCTGCCCGACGAGGTTTTTGGCTGGTCACCACAGCGATCCAAATATCTGGCCAGTGCCTGCCTCGATGCGCTTCATGCGGTTCTTCCAAAGCTGAAAGAGGCGAAAACGCAGCGCAGCAGACACAAGCAGGCCGAGACCGCCTGATGCCGAGTCTCGTATTGTTGCGACATGGCCAGTCGCAGTGGAATCTCGAGAATCGATTCACCGGCTGGTGGGATGTCGATCTCTCGGGGGCAGGCGTCGAGGAAGCACGGCATGCGGGCGCGCTGCTGCGCGACGAGGGTTTCGACTTTGATTGCTGCTTCACGAGCGTGCTCACGCGAGCCATCCGAACGCTTCATCTCGTGCTTCACGAAATGGACCGGCTGTGGCTGCCCGTCACCAAGGATTGGCACCTCAATGAGCGCCATTATGGAGGCCTCACCGGGCTAAACAAACAAGAGATGATCGATAAGGTCGGGCCCGAACAAGTGAAGGTCTGGAGGCGGTCCTATGACGTGCCGCCGCCGCCGCTTGAGCTCGGCAGTCGCTATGACGTCAGTCAGGACCGGCGCTACGCCGGGATCGACGTCCCGCTCACCGAGAGCCTCAAGGATACAATCGCTCGCGCGGTACCCTATTACGAGCGCGAAATCGCAGCTGCACTGAGGAGTGGCAGACGAGTCCTCGTAGCCGCCCACGGCAACTCGCTGCGCGGTATCATCAAATATCTATCGAAGATCAGCGACGAGGACATCGTCAACCTCGAGATTCCGACCGGCAAGCCAATCGTTTACGATCTCCAGAACGATCTGTCCGTCGAACGTCGCTACTATCTCGAGGAAGCCTAACAGGATCAAGATAGGCGTCCGAGACCTCTTGGGCGCTACTGTCTAAGCGGCCGCTTTTCGCCGGTACATCGCCTCGTCCGCACGCTCCATGACCGCTTCGGGCGTATCGAGACAATCAATCATGCCAACGCCAATGGCGACGCCAAGCGGAAGCGGCTCTCCATCATGCAGGAACTCGCAGCCGGAGATCTGGTCGACGAGACGAGCCGCAGTTTCCTGCGCTGCATCCTCGTCGGCACACTCGAGGAGGATGCCGAATTCGTCACCTCCGATTCGTGCGACGACATCACTATGGCGAACGCCTTTTGCGAGAAGATTCGCGACCTGGATCAGCGCTTCATCGCCCGCTCGGTGACCAAAGCTGTCGTTGATGATCTTCAAACCATCGACGTCGACAAAAAGCATTGCAGCCTTCAGCCCATAGCGATCGACCCGAGCGATCAGTCTCTCAAGCTCGCGCATGAACCCACGACGATTCGGCAGGTTGATGAGTGGATCCTGATGAGCGAGCTGGTCGAGCTGCTCCACGCGCTCCTGCAAGCGCGCCACCTTCGCTCTCAGTTGGCTGATCTCCTGGATCAGCCGATCACGATCGTCGACGTTCACGACGTCGGTAAGTTGGTCAGACATTGCCCCTGAGCCTTGCTCTTGTCTGTTCCCTACTCATAGCGCGATTTTGCAGTCCTGAAAATCCGGGATTCCCGAAACCTGCGAGTTACAACCGATTCGCAGGCGTAAAGCTCCGATTGCGTAGCCCGATTGGCACACCTAAACGAGCCGCTTCGTACAACTGGATCAAGGCGGGACAATGACGGAGCCGCTCGTCGGCATCATCATGGGCAGTAGCTCCGACTGGGAAACGATGCGTCATGCTGCAGCGACGCTTGACGAGCTAAAGGTTCCCAACGAGCGAAAGGTCGTCTCCGCGCATCGTACGCCGCGCAGACTCTATGATTATGCGCACTCTGCACGGGAACGCGGATTAAAGGTCGTGATTGCAGGTGCGGGAGGCGCGGCGCACCTGCCCGGAATGGTGGCCTCCATGACCTCGTTGCCCGTGCTTGGAGTCCCCATCGAAAGCAAGGCGCTCAAGGGCATGGATAGTCTTCTCTCGATCGTCCAGATGCCCGCAGGCGTGCCCGTCGGCACGCTCGCAATCGGTAAAGCAGGTGCGATCAACGCCGCGCTCCTTGCAGCCGCGATGCTCGCGATACACGATGCCGCGCTTTCCCAGCGCCTTGATGCTTGGCGTGAAGCTCAGACCGGATCGGTCGCCGAAGCGCCGGAATGATTACGCCTGGCTCGACGATCGGAATCATCGGCGGCGGCCAGCTTGGCCGCATGCTTTCGCTCGCAGCCGCACAGCTTGGCTATCGCTGCCATATCTTCGATCCGCACGAACGCCCCTGTGCTGCGGACGTTGCGGCCATGTTCACCCGCGCGAATTTCGATGATGGCGAAGCTCTCGCCGCGTTCGGTTCGATGGTGGATGTCGTAACTTACGAATTTGAAAATCTGCCGGTCGCGCCGCTCGCATGCCTCGAGTCGAAACTTCGCCCCGGCACGCGCTCTCTTGCGATCGCGCAAGATCGCGCAACGGAGAAGTCCTTCATCGAGAAATGCGGTGCGCGCGTTGCCCCGTGGCGCGAGGTCGCAAGCCTCGCTGACGTGACGGCGTCAGTTCTGAAGATCGGGTTGCCACTCGTTCTGAAGACTCGGCGCTACGGTTACGATGGCAAAGGACAAGCGTGGATCCGCTCCCGACGTGAGGAACAGGCCGCGTGGGACGCCATCGCGGAGCAGCCCGCGGTAGCCGAAGCGGCGATTGACTTCATGGCGGAATTCTCCGTGATTATCGCCCGTTGGGCGGACGGCCGCCACATCTTCTGGGATTCGCCACAAAACGAGCATCGGGAAGGCATTCTGCGCCGTTCCACGGTTCCGTGCGGCGATGCGGTAGCGGCACAAGTCATGGAAGCTCGGGATGCTGCTTTGCGCATTGCGGAAGCGCTCGACCACGTAGGTGTCCTCACAGTCGAGTTCTTCGCTTCGCGCGAAGGCCCGCTGGTCAATGAAATTGCCCCACGGGTGCACAACAGCGGCCACTGGACGATCGAAGGTGCGGAGACTTCACAGTTCGAACAGCACATCCGCGCCATTTGTGACCTGCCACCCGGGCCGTCCAACCTCGCCGGCAGCAGCGCCGAAATGAACAATCTCATCGGCGATGACGTCGCGCATTGGCCCGAGCTCGTCGCCGAAGCAGGCCTTCATGTTCACATCTATGACAAGGGCGAGGCGCGCGGCGGCAGGAAAATGGGGCACGTCACGCGAGTCCAGCGGTAACTATTTTTTCTCCCTTTCAGACCGCGTGACGTTGTTTACCTCGTCATCATGGCCGCTCTTGCTGCTGAAAAATGCGGCGGCAAACAGGCCGCAGCCAAGAAGTACTGATAAAAAGACCCCAAGCGTCGTCGCGATGATCGTGTTCACATCAAGCGAACTGGTCGTGTAAAGATAGGCCAAAGCGCCGGCGACCATCAGGACCGCAATGGCGGCGATCCAGAGCATGATGCGCCGGAATTCGGCGATAGCCTGTTGCCGCTCCGAGACCATGCTCAGCGAACGGAAGCTCGGCCAGGATGTTCCGACGGCTGTCCAACGACCTCGGCAACTAGTTTCCTGCCATTGGGATTCGGGCAAGCCGAACCGGACCAACTGTTCGTCAAAGAAACCACGCGGAGTGCCGAACTCGGACAAAGTCTTGGCTCGTGTCGCATAGGCGTAATTTGATTCCCTACGGAGCTTCGACGACCTTTATCGGCAGACCAAGCTTCTCCAGCTGAGGTCGGATCTTGGCGGCATCGCCCACGACAATCCAGGTGAAACCCTTTGGGTCGAGCGAAGCGCGCGCGGCGTCATCGAGCTTTGCAGCAGTGAGCGACCGGTACTCGGGAGCAAGGGTCTCGTAATAATTGTCCGGTCGCCCGAGCAAGTCATTCTGCACCATCGCGCTCAGTACCGTGCCAGAGGTTTCGAATTCGCCCGGCAGTTGATTGATATTCTTGGCGATAACCCTTGCCCGTTCCTCGGGCGTCACGCCCTTCGTCGTCACGAACTCAGTCAGCTGGCGGTTGAGTTCGGCGAGCGCGTCACCGGTGCGGTCGGCCTGAACCGGCGCCGAGACCATGTATGGAACAGCGTGCTCATAGACTGCTTCATTGCCCCCAACTCCATAGGACCAGCCCTTTTCCTCGCGAAGGTCCATGTTCAGGCGAGCAAGGAAATCCCCGCCAAGGACATCATTGGCTGCATCGAAGGGGACGATGTCGGAATGCGGATCGATCGGAAGGATCTCGCCGCCCACTATGCTCGACTGCGGTGCACCCGGACGGTCGATCAGCAGAATAGTTGGAACAGAGTTTCGCGCAGGCAAGGTGGTGAAGGTTTTCGTGCCCTTGGCGGTAGCTGGAGGAGCCCAAGTGCCGAATCGAGATTCGATCAGCGGCTGTACCTCGCCAAGGGGCCGGTCCGACACGACGTAGATCTTGAGATTGTCCGGCCGAAGCCAGCGCTGTTCGAACGCAACCAAGTCGTTCCGCGCGAACTTTCCAACAGCCACGGGATCGCCGCCCGGTGGTCCACCATAAGGATGGTTAGCTCCGTACAGAACGATTGGCAGCAGCCGCCGCGCGACGCGGGTCGGGTCCTTCTGCGTCGCGGCGATACTCGTCAGCGTCTGCGCGCGGACGCGCTCGATGTCATCGGGTCGAAAGGCCGCGTTTTTGACGATCGCGCTCACGAGGTCGAGCGAAGGAGCGAGATTTGGCGATAGAGCATTCAGAAATACGTAGGACTGGTCGTTGCTGTTGCTCGTGTTGATCTCGGCGCCGAGCCGTTCCTTGGCCTCGGAAATCTGCTGCGAGCTGAGGCTCGACGTGCCCTCGTCGAGCATGTTCATGGTCATGGCCGCGAGCCCGCGCTCCTGCGGACTGTCGGCGGCATTGCCGGCATCGAACGCAAGAGCGACCTGGGTAACCGGCACTCCCCGGCGCTGCACGTATTCGAGCGGGATTCCGTTCTCCAGGTGGGTGTGCGTAATCGTTGGGAACTTGAGCGCCGCCAGTTCTCCGACGGTTGGGATCTGGCGATTGCCACGGACAGCGCCGGCGGTTTTGTCGGTGCCTGGCTTCGGCGGCGAAACGCTCTTGGCTTCAGCGTAGGCTGGCCGGTCGCCGGGCGAAAGCACAATTGTGAGCGCTGGTCGCTGTAACCACTGCTGCAGCTGCGTGCGAACGGCTAACGGCGTTACTGCCGCGTAACGGGCCAGCGTCTCCTTGTAATAGTCGCTGTCGTTGGCGAAAACCTGACCTTCCGCGAGCGAGACAGCCTTCCCCCCGAATCCACCAACCTGCTCAAGTCCACGGATTTCGTTCGACACATTGCTCATCACCGCCCGATGGACTTCATCGGGTGTCGGCCCCTTCGCGATGAAGTCGGCCATGACGGCATCCATGCGCTGTTCGACCAATTTCGGGTCGACGCCCGGCTTTACGCTGGCAGCTACCTCAAATACGCCGACGCGCTGAAAAGCGCTCAGCGACGCGCTGACCGAAACAGCAACCTTCTCCTTGCGAATAAGCTCGTCATCGAGCCGCGAACTCGCGAGACCGCCGAGAATCGAGGCGCCGATATCAAGAGCCGGCATACGGGAGTCGAGCATCCCCGGCACCGCCCAATAATGCGTGATGCTGGTGACGGCGACATGGTCTTTCATCTCGACCGTCTTGGCCTGCCCCAGTGTTGGCACGCTTGCCAACGCGGGATGATTAACCGGTCCTCGCGCGATGTCGCCGAAATATTTCTCGACCAGCGGACGAACCTTTGCCGGGTCGACGTCCCCGGCGATTACCAGGACGGCATTGTTGGGGCCATACCTGTCCCGGAACCACTGCTTGACGTCGCCAAGGCTGGCCTGATCCAGGTCCTCCATCGAGCCGATCGTCGTGTGGTGATACGGATGCCCGGCCGGAAAGAGGGTGCCGTACACCGCGTACTGCACGAGGCCGCCGGGACGACTGTCGCCTTGGCGTTTCTCGTTCTGCACAACGCCGCGCTGATTATCGAGAACGCCTTGTGTAACCGCACCGAGCAGGTGTCCCATCCGGTCACTTTCAAGGAAGAGCGCGCGCTCCAGCGCTCCGGCCGGTACCGTTTCGAAATAATTGGTCCGATCGAACCAGGTGCTGCCATTGCTGTCTGTGGCACCAATATTCGCGAGATAGGTGTCAAAATCACCCGGCAGATTCTCGGACCCGTTGAACATCAGATGTTCAAAAAGGTGCGCGAACCCGGTCTTGCCTTTCGGCTCGTCCTTTGAGCCGACATTATACCACACGCTAATGGCCGCGACGGGCGCCTTATGATCCTCGCTGACGATGACGGTCAGACCGTTCCTTAGGCGATACATGCTGTGCGGAATCGTAACGTCCTTAACGAGCGTCGGAATCGGCACCGATCGTGGAGGGCTCGCCAACACGGGCGACGACAGGATTGTTGCACAGGCGAGCAGAGCAAGGCTGCCAGGAAGACGCATCAGCTTAATTTCTCCGGTGAATTTCCGACCAACAAAGACGAGCTTAACGGCCATCATCTCGTTCGCAACAGCACCTGACGCAATTCACCTGCCTTTTCGATGAATGACGTTGAACACAATGGGTCAATGCTGTGATAGAGCGCGCGGCTCTTAAGGACAGATGATGGCATTGTCGGCTGAAGACGCTTCATCGCAAGCACCCCATCTTCCCCGACCTGCTGCCGTTGCCGACTATGATGAGGTCGACGCGGAACTCTTTCAGGCGATCCGGACAAAGGGACAGCCGGCCGTGCTTCGAGGTCTTGCTTCGGATTGGCCAGCCGTCGCTGCAGCACGTCGTTCCGACGATGAGCTGATAACTTATCTTCGCCGATTCCCATCGCATCATCCGGTTCCCCATATCGTCGGATCGCCGGAAATCGAGGGACGTTTCCTCTACACTGAAGACTTACTGAGCCTTAACTTCAAGCGGGGCATGTCTCCGCTCGATCCATTTCTTAACTGGCTGCTGCAGCAGCGTGCGAACCCGCGTCCTTACGCGGTCGCGGTTCAGTCCCAAGATGTGCCCAGTCTACTTCCGGGTTTCGAACGCGAGAACGCAATCACCCTTGTCCGCCCCGACGTCACTCCGCGGGCGTGGATCGGCAATCGTGTCCGCGTCGCTCCCCATTATGATCTCACCGAGAATGTGGGTGTCGTGGTTGCCGGGAGGCGTCGCTTTACCCTGTTTCCGCCCGACGCAATCAGGAACCTCTATGTCGGACCGATCGAGCTCACGCCGGCGGGAACCCCTGTCAGTCTCGTCGATCTTCAGAATCCCGATCTTGAGCGATTCCCGAAGTTCGCCGACGCGCTCGGATGCGCGCAGGTGACTGAGCTTGGGCTCGGCGACGCAATCTACATCCCCTTCTACTGGTGGCACGGGGTGGATTCGCTCGAGACCATCAACCTGTTCGTCAATTATTGGTGGAACGACAAGCCGAGCGGCGTGGGCAGTCCGTATGACGCACTGATGTATGCATTCTATGCCATCAAGGTTTTGCCGCCGGAACAGCGTGCCGTGTGGCGGACGGTCTTCGATCATTATATCTTCGAACTGAACGGCAATCCTGCGGAGCATTTGCCGGAGAATGCCCGGGGGGTTCTTGGCGAGATCAATGACGAAGTCATCGAACGAATGACAGATTATATTCGTCTTATGCTCTCGAGGTTCGAGAAACACTAGCGCATGTCCTGCCCATCGTTGCTCAAGTACAAGCGGCGGCGCGGTAATTCACTGATTTCTGCTGGACAATTGGGCCCAGATTTCCGCGCAAACTTCAATTAATCAGCGTGCTCCCCATCGCGCGACAGGGGCGTTTCTTGCCGAATTTTGCCGCTGCACACGTCCGACGGGTCCTCACCGAGTCGCACCCTTCCTGCGGCGAGTTCAAGAAGCTACGGCTCCGGTGTCGTTACGACTCCCGAGCGTTCGACGGACCTGTGCATGCCCGCTCATCGGCCGATCGCAACCGGCGCCGGTCCCGTTGGCCGGCATGCCAGGCAGAGGAATGGCACCATGCCCTTCATCACAACTCGTGACGGAACGGAGATCTTCTACAAGGACTGGGGCCCAAGAGATGCCCAGCCGATCGTGTTCCACCACGGATGGCCGTTAAGCGCCGATGATTGGGACAACCAGTTGATGTTTTTCATGGGTCAGGGATATCGCGTTGTCGCGCACGACCGGCGCGGACACGGCCGCTCGACCCAAAGTGATAGTGGCAATGACATGGATACCTATGTCGAAGACGTGAAACACCTTGTCTCGACACTGGGTCTTCGCAACGCGATCCACGTCGGCCATTCGACGGGAGGTGGGGAGGTTGCTCGCTATATCGCGCGTGCAGAGGCGGGTGCAGTTTCGAAGGCCGTTCTCATTAGCGCGATCACGCCGGTCATGCTGAAAAGCGACGTGAACCCGGGTGGGACGCCAGTCGAGGCGTTTGATGCCTATCGTGCAGGGGTCGCCAGCAACCGAGCGCAGATCTATTTCGATATTGCTTCGGGCCCGTTTTACGGATTCAATCGCACGGGAGTGCTTCCCGCCGAGGGCGTGATCCGAAACTGGTGGAGACAGGCAATGATGGGCGGCATCAAGCCGCAATATGATTGCATCAAGGTTTTCTCTGAGACCGACCTCACCGAGGACCTGAAGCGGATCCATCTGCCGGTTCTCCTGATCCACAGCGAAGACGACCAGATCGTGCCCTACGCTGATAGCGCTCCTCTTGCGGTGAAGCTGCTTCAACAAGGACAGCTGAAGACCTACTCGGGCCTTCCGCACGGATGCATGACGACACATCCGGACGAGATCAACCAGGATATCACCCGTTTCGTTCGGGGCGAACAAGTGGGAACACGCGCAGAAGAGGCTCCGGCCTTGGTAGCCGAACCCATTCCGGCCGCATGAGCGAGTTCAGTTCCGATCTCGTTGCGAGGCGCGGGGACCAGATGTTCCCGCGCCTTCGTGATGACGAAATCATCCGAGTTTGCCGCTTCGGTACGCCAAAATATTATGGTGCAGGCGAGCCGGTCGCACGGGCTGGAGACACCGGGGTCGGACTCAAGCTGGTGCTCTCCGGAAAGCTCGAAATTAGCAAGGACAACGCTGGCGAACGTGAGCACATTGTTACGCACGAGCGCGGAAACTTCATGGGCGAGCTCGCGCAGCTATCGGGGCGACCCTACCTCGTTGATGCAGTCGCGGTTTCCAACGTCGAGTTGATCGAAATCTCGCCCGACCGCGTTCGCGCGTTGCTCGTCGCCGAAGCGGATCTTGGCGAACGTATTATGAGGGCGCTGATCCTGCGTCGCGTTGGCCTCATCGAGTCGGGCGCGGGGCCGGTAATCGTCGGGGACGGCGGTGATGGCGATGTGCTGCGCCTTACGAACTTCCTTCGCCGAAACGGCCATCCCTTTCACCAGCTTGACCCCGAAAACGACACCTGCGCTCGCACGCTGGTCGAACGCTTTGAAATCGAGCCCGAAGAGCTTCCCATCGTTCTTTGTCCGGGCGGGCAGCTCCTTCGCAACCCGACCGAAGACCAGCTCGCCCGTTGTGTCGGCCTGGTCGGAAGGATCGATGGCAACCGCGTTTACGACGTGGTGGTGATTGGTGCCGGCCCCGGGGGACTTGCGACGTCGGTCTACGCCGCTTCGGAAGGACTTTCCGTGCTGATGATCGACTGTCGGTCGTTTGGCGGCCAGGCAGGCGCTTCAGCTCGGATCGAGAATTACCTCGGCTTTCCGACCGGAATATCCGGTATGGCCCTGATGGGCCGGGCGTTTAGCCAAGCGCAAAAGTTTGGGGTCGAGGTTGCCATACCGGATGAGGCCGTCGCGCTCGATTGCGGCAAACACCCGTGCGGCGTGAAGCTCGCGACCGGCGAGCGGATCCAAGCGCGCAATGTCGTGATCGCAACGGGAGCCCGTTATCGAAGACTCCGGGTCGAAAACCTCGAGAGCTACGAAGGCGCGTTCGTCCATTATTGGGCTTCCCCGCTCGAAGCAGATCTCTGTTCGGGCGAGCGAGTGGCGCTTGTCGGCGGAGGCAATTCGGCGGGGCAGGCAACGGTTTTCCTGGCCGCGCGCGCAGAACGACTCACCGTCGTCGCGCGACGTCCTCTTGAGGAGACCATGTCGGCGTACCTCATCGAGCGGATCCGCTCACTTCCAAATGTCGAAGTTCGCATTGGCTCCGAGATTGCCGAGCTTCACGGCAAGGATGGAGAGCTTCAGGGCGTGACCTGCCGAGATCGCCATTCGGGAGTCCTCGCTCCGCTCGAGGCGCGCTATCTTTTCTCCTTCATCGGTGCCGAACCCAACACCGATTGGCTCGCCGCCTCCGGGTTAGAGCTCGACGATCGCGGATTTGTGCTCACAGGGGAAAACCTTCGCGACAATCGCCTGGCGATGGAAACCAGCCGGTCGGGCGTGTTTGCGGTTGGCGATGTGCGCGCATGTTCGGTCAAACGTGTTGCGGCGGCTGTTGGAGACGGCGCTCAGGTCGTCGCCGCAATCCATAAGTACCGTGCGGCCGACGCGTCCATTGACGAGGCATTGACGACGAGCGCGGCTGCGGAATGACGCCGACAGCGGGTGCCGCACGTCAGCTTCGTGGCAAAGGTCACCCTGCGCGGCGCGGATGAGATCGCCCCGTCCCCATCGGAAGTCTCTGAAAAGCGATCGATTTCTATTTCGCGGGAGAGCCTGCCACCGAAATACGACGCTCCGACGTTCTGTGAGTGTGAGCTGCCAAAAGAAAATCGCAGTGCCAAATGAACACCTGCACCAAAATGACACAGATCGTCCCAGTTACGCCCTCTAGATCCTCGTCTCGAGTAAATAACTATTAACAGCCAACAACGAGTCTGCTTTACCATCGATTAATGCCCGCAAGAGGCGAGGGCGTTCGGGAGGTCGGAATGCGGAAGCTACTCTTGGCGGCTTTGAGCGCTGGCGCGCTCACGCTGGCTGGCACTTCGACTGCAAATGCCGCGAGCACCATCACGGGGGTTACGCCGGCGATCCTCGCGCCGCCCGCGTCTGCGTTGTTCGGGGCCGTCATCACGGGTACGGCGGGCGCAAGCACGCCGATCACCGACACCTTCACATTCAATATTGTTGGCGCGGGCGTGGCAGACGCGCAGGTCAGCACCGTCCTTCTCGAAAACACGCAAAACATCAATTTCAGCTCGATTACGCTCGATGGACTCTATCCGTTTGTAAAGACGTCCAACGACCCGGGTCCGGAAACATGGGCGCTGAACCCGGTTGAGCTCGGTGACGGGATGCACTCGATCGTGGTCCTTGGAACCTTGCTCGGTCCGACCGGCTCCTACTCTGGCACGCTCAACGTTCAGCCGGTCCCCGAGCCGCAAAGCTGGGCGATGATGCTTCTTGGTTTTGGCGCGATCGGCCTTTGTCTGCGCACTCGTCGACGTCCTCGTGAGTCCGCCCTCGCGTCACCGTCTAGGTACTTTTGGGACCATGCCAATGGGGTGGTGCTCCTCGTCGGAGCCCACCCTTTTTTGCGATCTGTCTTAGATTGCCGGCGGGCAAGCCAGCTGGATTTCCGCGGGTCGATGGCGGGAATTACGTAGTAGAACAACCGTCCGGAACCAAGACCTTAAGAGCCCGTTAACCGCGACACTTGGGCGTTAACCTCGGGAGGTCCGGGATGCGGAAGCTTATTTATATGTTTGCGGGGGCTGCCGCTTTGGCCTCTGCCTCAGTTACAAATGCTGCGAGTGTAATCACAGCGCCAACCCCCAGCACGTTGACGCCACCGGCGTCGGCGCTGTTCGGTGCCAATGTCACTGGCGGTCCAACTTCGTTCAACGACATGTTCAACTTCACGATTGCGGGCAGCCCCGGTGTCACGGACGCACAGGTGAGCACGCTGCTTCTCAATGGGTCGCAGAACATCAACTTCACCTCGATCCTGCTCGACGGAACCTATGCGTTCACGAAAACGTCGACCGATCCGGCTCCAGAAACTTGGGCTCTTCTGAACCCAGTGCTGCTTGGGATCGGCAATCATACGATCGCCGTCGCCGGCAATCTTGCTGGCCCGAACGGCTCATACTCGGGCACGATCAACGTTCAGGCTCCCGTTCCGGAGGCCCAGACTTGGATGATGATGCTTCTCGGCTTCGGCGCGATGGGCCTTGCAATTCGTCGTCGGCGCCGCCCGGTGCTCGCTCAGATCGCCTGATCGATCGAGTAAAAGGGTTTGATGGGGCGGCCCGGACCAACGTCCGGGCCGCCCTTATCATGGGCAATTTTCGCGTTCGCGCATCGGCGGCAAGTTCGGCCGCCTTTTCTCGGGCTACTTCAGATTTGCGCGAGGAAATGTCGGTTGCAGATCCTTAGCGTGGAACTTTGCTTCAACGAACAGGTTGAGCGCCCCCAGCCGAGCTCCAGGCGCGTACCGTTTCGTCCCGGTCGAACAGATGACCAGCACCCGTTGAGCGACAGGTCACGAGGGCCGCATCACGGGGAATGCGTGCCCGGTTGTTGTGACCCAAGGCTTCAGTGGTGGCGCCGAACCGGGGCCGACTCAGGCAAGGGTTGGGCCGCCACAGCAGACATGCCGCCGAGTTGGCTGACGAGTTTCTTGTAGGCGTCGAGATAGGCGAGCACGATCACCTGACCGATTTCGGTATTCTGGTAACCGTAGCCACCCGCCGCCGCGAAGCCGCCCCACCAGCCCGCGCCGCCGCCCCCCGCCCAGCTGACGTCGGTCTTTCGCGCATAGCCTTCGGTCAGTGCTTCTTCTTCAGTCGTTCGGGAGTTGACGAGCGATAGCGTCACATTGGCTTCGCCCTTCTTGACGTTGATCCCTCCCGCGAGCGCGCCGACCGCGCCCCCAAAGCCGCCGAAGTGGCCGAGTAGGCCTCCTATCGCCGCCCCAGCGCCACCGCCGCCGGAATTCTTGTTGGTGCTCACGATATCGGGCTGAAGGAAATAATCGGCAGCCTTGACCTGCCCGGCGCCCATCCGGCTCCCGCGTTGAAGCTCACCCTGTTCGGCGAGGGCGCGCTCCATCGATCGGCTCTGCATCGCGCGATCGCGATTGACGAGCGTGAAGCAGCCTGACTGCTGGACGAAGACCTTTATGATCGCCTCGGGACTACCAAGGTTGAGTTCCCGCCACCATTCCTTGTCGGGCGGAACAATTGCTAGGGTCCCGATGCGGTGCGAGCACATTGGGATTTCCTGTTCACCTCGGACCTGGTCTTTCCGCCCCGAGCTCGGATCCGCAATGGCTGCGGACGCCACGCATACCAGCGCTGCGCCCGCGAGATGCGCAAGTTTCGTCATGACTACGCCCCTCGTATTAACCCGTGACGACTTAACAGGAATTTACGCGAGTCGGAAGGCGAACAATCGCCGACCATGCCCAATCAAAGGCTCCGCATACTGACAGTCGCGCCCGGGCCTGCTAGCGCGCGGCCCACATCCCAAAAGAGCAAAGTGTCTGAAATTGGCGGCTGAGATCACTCGAATTCGGAATTTTTCGATCATTGCGCACATCGATCATGGAAAGTCGACGCTCGCCGACCGGTTGATTCAGGCGTGCGGGGGGCTGACGGATCGGGAGATGCAAGCGCAGGTCCTCGACAACATGGACATCGAGCGCGAGCGCGGAATTACTATCAAGGCGCAGACCGTTCGGCTCGAGTGGAATGGTTATGAGCTCAACCTCATGGACACACCCGGTCACGTCGACTTTGCCTACGAGGTATCGCGAAGTCTCGCTGCATGCGAGGGCGCATTGCTGGTCGTCGATGCGGCGCAGGGTGTTGAGGCGCAGACCCTTGCGAACGTCTATCAAAGCATCGAGCACGATCACGAAATCGTACCGGTCATCAACAAGATCGATCTGCCTGCGGCGGACCCCGAGGGAGTTCGCCAGGAAATCGAAGAAATCATTGGCCTTGATGCTTCAGGCGCCGTTTTCGCGAGCGCTAAGACGGGTGTCGGCATTAGCGAAATCCTTCAGGCGATCGTCGACAAGATCCCGGCGCCAAAAGGCAATGCTGCAGAGCCCTTAAAAGCGATGCTCGTCGACAGCTGGTATGATCCGTATCTCGGCGTCGTGATCCTCGTGCGCGTGATTGATGGCACACTGCGCAAGGGAATGGCGGTGAAGTTCATGCAGGCGGGCACAACCCACCTCGTCGACCGCGTCGGCGTGTTCCGGCCGAAGATCGAGCACTTGTCCGAGCTCGGCACTGGCGAAATCGGCTTTATCACGGCGCAGATCAAGGAAGTCGCCGAGACGCGGGTCGGCGATACGATCACCGACGCAAAGCGACCGGCCTCCGAACCCCTGCCCGGGTTCAAGGAAGTGCAGCCGGTCGTGTTCTGTGGGCTCTTCCCGGTAGATGCCAACGACTTCGAGAAACTTCGCGAAAGCCTTTACAAGCTTCGCCTCAATGACGCTTCTTTCAGTTTCGAGATGGAGACCAGTGCGGCCCTGGGCTTCGGTTTCCGCTGCGGTTTTCTTGGGCTGCTGCACCTGGAGATCATCCAGGAACGCCTGTCGCGTGAATATGACCTCGACCTCATCACGACGGCTCCCTCCGTCGTCTATCAGGTAAGGCTAAGGAGCGGCGAGACACTTCATATCCACAACCCCGCCGACTGGCCCGATCCCAGCCTCATCGAAGCCGTCGAAGAGCCCTGGATTGATGCAACCATCTACGTCCCGGATAGCTACCTCGGCGCAGTGTTGAAGCTGTGCCAGGATCGTCGCGGAATCCAGAAAGACCTCAATTACGTCGGCACGGGTAGTCATGCCCGCGCCATGCTCCGTTACGAGCTACCCTTGAACGAGGTGGTGTTCGATTTTTACGATCGCCTAAAGTCAATCAGCCGCGGTTATGCGAGCTTTGATTACCATCAAGTCGGTCACCGCGAGGGAGACCTCGTCAAGATGAGCATCCTCGTTAACAACGAGCCCGTCGACGCCCTTTCCATGATCGTTCACCGGGCCAATTCCGAGGCGCGGGGTCGCGGCATGTGCGAGCGGCTGAAGGACTTAATTCCACGCCATCTCTTCAAGATCCCGATCCAGGCGGCAATCGGCGGCAAGATTATCGCTCGCGAGACGATTGCCGCACTTCGAAAGGACGTGACGGCGAAGTGCTATGGCGGCGATGCGACGCGCAAGCGAAAGCTTCTGGAAAAGCAGAAAGAAGGCAAGAAACGCATGCGCGAGTATGGAAGCGTATCGATTCCCCAAGAAGCTTTCATCGCCGCGCTGCGCATGGGAGACGAAGGCTAGAGCTTCGCGCCTGTTTTCGTCGAACGAGCGAATGCGACATAGGGTGAAGCGCGCTGAGACAACTTTGGCGCGACGGTCGGTCCGCAAAATGCTCCCGAGTCGGCCGAGCCTGCGCGAGCCGGCCACGCAAGGTAGAGACACCTGTGGAAAGGAATTTTCGATCACCGATTGTAGCCCGGTGAACCCTACGAAACTTATGTGTCTCGACTCTTTGACGATTTCCCGGAATCATCGGCAAAGATGGCCGACCGAGGGGGCAATAGGGACATTTTAAAGCCGCAGGACGCGGACAATGTCGCACTGCCGCTTGATCTTCCCCGAACCATGTTCACCGGCCCGGGGTTGCTCGCGCTTGCCGACCTGCTGCCGGTTATGACGGCCTACGTGGACAGGGACGAACGGTTCCGCTTCGCCAACAAACCCTACGCCGAATGGATAGGCGTCCCCCGCAGGGACATTCTCGGCAAGACGATGCGGGAGGTCCTGGGTGAAACCAATTACGCCGAGCGAAAGCCGCTTATCGATGCAGCACTGGGAGGTGAGCGCAAGTTCTTCGCGGCGACCTACGAACATCCGGAGCGCGGCAAGCTCGCACTGAACATTGACTACGTGCCGTGGATAACCGCGGAAGGAAGCGTACCCGAGGGTATTTGCGTCGTCCTTAATGATGTTACCGAGCAACGCATCGCCGAACGCTCGATAAAGGAGAGTGAGGAACGTTTTCGCCGCATCGCCAACTCGGCGCCGGCATTGATGTGGGTCACCCGGATCGACCGCACGCGCGATTTCGTGAATGAAGCTTATGCCGAGTTCGCCTGCGGACCCGGCGGCGACAAAGACGAAGCGCGGCTACTTGACTGGCGGGCGCGCATCCACCCCGACGACGTCGACCGGATTGTTGCTGAAAGCATCGCAGGAGAGGCCTCACAGGCACGGTTCACGCTCGAGGGCCGGTACAAACGCTTTGACGGAGAATTTCGCTGGCTGCGCACCGTGTCGCAGCCGCGCTTCGGGCCGGATGGCGAGCTGGTCGGGTTCATCGGAGTGGGAACGGACATCACGCTTGCGAAAGAAGCGGAACTTGAGCTTCGACGGCAAGTCGAGAAGCAGACGGCACAGCTCGCAGCGAGCGAAGCCCAGTTCCGCGCCGTTTTCGAAGCCGCACTTGAAGTGATGGTGCTTCTCGAGCCGGACGGAACCGTGCTTGCCGTGAACAATCGGCGCGAGGCTTGGAGACACGAGGACCCGGCCCGCGCGATCGGCCACAAAATTTGGGAGGCGCCGACGATGCGCGTCTATCCGCAACATGCGCCGCTAATGAAGAAGGCGGTCGCTGCTGCCGCCAAGGGCGAAGTCTTCACCGGCGACATCAAGATGGAGCGAGAGGGGGCACCAACCGCCTATCTGGATGTCTCGGTTCAGCCCGTGAGGGCCAGCGATGGGAAGATCGTCTACCTGTTGTTCGAAGCGCGCGACGTCACGGACCTCAAGAGTGCGCAGGAGCAGCTACGCCAAAGTCAGAAGATGGAAGCTCTGGGGCAGCTCACCGGTGGTATCGCACACGATTTCAATAATCTGCTGACGGTGGTTGTCGGCGGCCTCGATATTATCACCAAGCGCGCCGACGAGCCGAAGCTCAAGCGCTATGCCGAGAATGCACTTGCGGCGGCAGAGCGTGGAGCGCGCCTCACCGGGCAGCTGCTTGCTTTTAGTCGAGTACAGCGATTGGAGGTGCGCCCGACTTATGTAGCGCCATTGGTCGAGAACATGCGGCCCTTACTGCGCAATGTGCTGGGCCCGGGGATTACCAAGAAATTCGACCTCGACGAGGCGTTGATTGCGGTGATGGCCGATCCCACCCAACTCGAAGTTGCCATCCTCAACCTTGCGATCAATGCGCGCGATGCAATGCCCGATGGGGGCGTCCTTACTTTCTCGACGAGGCCCGTTAAAATCAATGGTGACGGAGACCTTGACGACGGCGACTATGTCGAGCTGTGCATCAGCGACACCGGCATGGGCATGCCTCAGGCCGTCGCCGAGCGCGCATTCGAACCCTTTTTCACCACCAAGGAGGTGGGCAAGGGCACCGGCCTTGGGCTTTCGATGGTTTATGGCATGGCCAGGCAATCGGGCGGCGCAGCCCGGATCGAGAGCGCGCCCGGCAAGGGTACAACAGTCAAATTGCTTTTCCGCACGGCCGATGATGTCGTGAGCGACATCGGCGTTGTGGTTGACGAACCGCCGGGCGCAAGCGTCCCCTTTGCTCCCCTGTCAGTGCTGGTCATCGATGATGATCCCGATGTGCGTGGTTTCATTGTCAACAGCCTCGAGGAACAGGGTTATCGGGTTCGCGAGGCGAGCGACGGCCGGGAGGGACTCGCGGCGATCGAACGCGAAACGCCCGACCTAGTCGTTCTCGACTTCATCATGCCGGGTTTGTCTGGCGCAGACGTTGCCCGACAAATTCGCGCCAATCGTCCCGATCAGCCCATCCTGTTCGTCTCGGGCTACAGCGAAACCGAAGCGGTGAAGCGCACTGCGCCCGATGCACCGTTGCTTGCAAAGCCGTTCCGCGCCGACGCGCTGCAAAAGGCAGTTCGCGGCGCGATCGCAAACATTGGCTGAACTGTCGGCGATCGCGCGCGTTAAGCGCACGTGGTCCGTGCTCTTCTCGGTTTGTCGATCCTCATCTGGGCAAGCTCGCTCTTTGCCCAGCCGACGCCAGCCAGTTTGAAGGTCCAGCCGGCGGCGCAAGCGCTATTCGAGCGCGATTGGGTACTGATGAACTGGGCTCTTAAGCATTATGACACGAACAGGGATATCCTTCTTGAGCCGGAAGAAGCTCAGGCGGCTGCGGAAGCCTTCCGAAAATTAGCCGACACCAATCATGACGGGCGGGTCACTCCGCAGGAGTATGCCGCTGCTCGCCAAAAGATCCTCGAGAGGGACTGACGCGGCTGACGCGCTGGAACGCGTACGCGCCAGGCATAAGAACATTTTGGAAGGCGACCAGCGGCCAATCGCTTGTGAGCTCGCCAATTCCGATTAGAGGAACAGCGAAATGGACATGCCTTCACCTGCGGCGGACAGCCTGCCAAGTTTCCTCTCGGGTGGCAGTGAAGTTCGCGACCTGATTGCGGCCTTCGACTGGTCGGCGACGTCTTTGGGGCCGCTCACAGAGTGGCCAGCGGTAGTCAAGACAACCGTTGCACTCATCCTCCAATCACCGGTGCCCATTGTAACGCTGTGGGGCGAAGCGGGCGTCATGATCTACAATGACGCCTACGCGGGTTTTGCCGGCTCGCGACACCCGCAGATCCTGGGTCTCGACGTCCTCGACGCCTGGCCCGAAGTCGCCGAGTGGAACCGCAATGTCATGGACACGGTGTTCCGGCGGGGCGAGGCGCTGTCCGTCCAGGATCAGGAACTTATCCTCCAGCGAAATGGTCGAGCCGAGCCGACGTGGCTCAACCTCGATTATTCGCCCGTTCTCAACGATGATGGGGCAATCGCCGCGGTGATTGCGATCGTGGTCGAGACCACGGCCAAAGTCCGTGCCGAGCGTCGAATCAGCGGCGAACGCGAACGGCTGCGCCGAATGTTCGATGCTGCTCCCGGGTTTACGGCACTGCTTGAGGGACCGGACCACTGTTTCGTTATGGCAAATCCCGCCTACGAGACCCTCGTCGGACGTGCGGTGATCGGGAAGAGCGTTCGTGACGCGCTGCCGGAAGTCGCAGATCAAGGATTTATCGCGCTCCTCGACAATGTCGCAAAGTCTCGATCGCCCTATATTGGACGGGCGGTCCCTGTTCGGCTTGGAAAAGCCGACGAAGCCCAGCAGAAGTTCGTGGACTTCGTCTACCAGCCAATCGCGGACGAAGTCGGCGAGCCAATCGGTATATTCGTCCAGGGCTACGACGTCACAGACCACAAGCGCGTCGAGGCGCTCCGCCTTGTTCACAACCAAGTACTCGAGCTTGCAATCGAGGACAGACCGCTGAAGGAAACGCTCGAAGCACTGGCGCATGTTGTCGAGGAATATTCAACATCGGGAGTGATTGCTTCCGTCCTTCTTCTTGGAGCCGACGGCAAGCTCCGACTTGGTGCTGCCCCAAGCCTCCCCGACGCCTATAACCAGGCGATCGACGGACTCGAAATCGGCCCTAACGTCGGTTCGTGCGGAACAGCGGCCTTTACCGGCGAAGCCGTGTTCGTCTCCGATATTTCGGCTGATTTCCGATGGCAGGATTTTCGCGAACTTGCGGCCGAGCACGGGCTTGGCGCCTGTTGGTCGATCCCCATCGTCAGCGGTGCAGGCAAGGTGCTCGGCACGTTCGCCATGTATCATCGCGAGCCGAGGGAGCCGGTCCCGGAAGATTTGGAGCTCGTCGGTCTCATCACCCGAAGCGCCTCGATAGTGATCAGCCGAAAGGCGGCGGAAACGGCGTTGCGGGAGCTCAATGAGACCCTTGAGGCGCGCGTCGTCGAGGAAATTGCCGAGCGCCGTGCTGCCGAGGTTGCTCTGCAACAGGCGCAGAAGATGGAGTCCATCGGAAAACTTACCGGTGGCGTCGCACATGACTTCAACAATCTGCTGCAGATTATCTCGGGCAACCTCCAGCTGCTTCAGGCGGAAGTTGCCGCGGGCAGCAAGGCCGAGCGACGCATAACCAATGCCATGGCCGGCGTGCAGCGCGGTGCCAAACTTGCAAGTCAGCTCCTCGCATTCGGGCGGCGACAGCCGCTTGAACCCAAGGTCATTAACGTCGGGCGGCTGGTCGGCGGGATGGAGGATCTGCTCCGGCGAAGCATCGGTGAGGGAATCGAGATGGAGACGGTCGTCTCGCCGAGCCTGTGGAACGCATTCGCCGATCCAACCCAGGTTGAGAACGCAGTGCTCAATCTCGCAATCAATGCGCGTGATGCCATGGACGGAATGGGCAAGCTCACGATCGAAGTGCGAAACGCACATCTCGATCACGATTATTCGCTGCAGAACCCGGGCGTCGATCCCGGCCAATATATAATGTTGGCGGTTAGCGACACGGGTAGCGGCATGTCCGAAGATCTCGTCGAACGCGCTTTCGAGCCGTTCTTCACGACCAAGGCTGAAGGCAAAGGGTCGGGACTTGGCCTGTCGATGGTTTATGGCTTTGCGAAGCAATCGGGCGGGCACGTCAAAATCTACAGCGAAGTCGGCGAAGGTACGGCGGTCCGCCTTTACCTGCCCCGCGTCCACGAAAATGAGGACATCGCTCCCGGGCCGATTCTCGTCGAGGCGGGCGGCGGATCCGAAACGATCCTGGTCGTCGAAGACGACGCCGAAGTGCGATCGACCGTCACCGAGTTATTGCGCGAACTCGGCTACAAGGTGCTGACTGCGAAGGATGCCGCAAGTGCGGTTCCAATCCTTGAAAGCGGCGTCAAGATCGACCTGTTATTCACTGACGTGGTGATGCCGGGTCCGCTGCGCAGCCCTGAACTTGCGCGCAAGGCGCAAGAGCTCATTCCTTCGATCGCGATCCTCTTCACGTCCGGCTACACGGAAAATGCGATCGTTCACGGGGGGCGATTGGATCCGGGCGTCAACCTGCTGACCAAACCCTACAGCCGGGGAGCTCTCGCCACCCGCATTCGTGACGTACTGAAGCGAGCAGCATCGGCGGTTTAAGAGCAACTCAGGTTGCGATCAGGCGATAGCCGACACCCGGTTCATTTACGATCAACCTTGGTTGAGACGGTTCGTGCTCGAGTTTTTGTCTAAGGGCGCGAATCGCGACCCGCAGGTACTCGGTCTGATCAACATGGGCCGGGCCCCAGATGGTCCGCAACAAGGTCTCGTGGGTAAGAACGCGACCCGGGTGCTTTGCAAGCTCCGCAAGCAGTCCCCATTCCTTGGGCGTGACGTGAACCTCCCTACCCTCGCGTCTTACCATGCGGGCGAAAAGATCGATCGTGATCGGTCCCGCTGCAACAACCTGCCGTTCGCTTTCGGAAGCGAGCCTTTGGCGAAGCGACGCGCGAACACGTGCGAGCAATTCCTCGGTATCAAACGGCTTGGTCACATAATCATCTGCCCCAAGGTCGAGTGCGGCGACCTTCTGCTCGGTCTGGTCGCGAGCCGACACGACGATCAGGGCAGAAGGCGGGTCTCCGCGGAGCGACGCGACCAGCTCGAGCCCGTCCCTGTCCGGGAGCCCAAGATCAAGCAAGATGAGGTCAGGCTTGTCGATCGCCTTGGCGTTTAGTGCCTCGCGCGCATTGCTTGCCTCCGCGACCACGTACCCCGCGCGCGCAAGAGTTGCGCGGAGCAAGACGCGGATCTGGGGCTCGTCATCCACGATTAGAACCTTGGGTGGCTTAGCCGGCATTAACCCGCTCCGGAACGACCAAAGCCTTTGGAAAGCGCAGCGAAAAACTTGCGCCTTGGCTGCCTTTGCGATTGCCTCCGGTGACCTTCGCACCAATGGCCTCAGCAAAGCCTTTGACGATTGCAAGACCCAGTCCCGCGCCGCCTTTGCGATCAGAACCCTCGAGGCGCGTGAAGACGTCGAGCGCACGTTCGCGTTCGACGGGAAGTCCGGGGCCCTCGTCTTCGATCGTCAGGCGGATCTCACCTTCGACCTCGACTGCGGCAATACGAATCCCACCCGTCTCCCCCGTGTGGCGGTCGGCATTATCGATAAGATTGATGAGGCAGTGATGCAGAAGCTGCGCGTCAGTCCGAACGAGTGGCAAGTCCCTCGCTAGATCAATCAAGACCTCCCGGCTCGAAAGTGCGCTTCGCATGTCCTTGAGCGCCGCCGAAACGGCGTCGACAAGATCGACACACTCCATCTTAAGCTTGACCGCACCCGATTCGATCCGGGCCATATCGAGGAGGTTCGAGATGTAGCGCTCGAGCTTGGCAGCCTCGCCTTCAATCGCCGCCACTAGGGGAGCATCATTGGCTCCCCGTCGCCGAAGCTCGGCCGCAGCGCCGATTATGCCGGTGAGCGGGGTCCTCAGATCGTGCCCTACCGACGAGAGCAGCGCCGACCGCAAGCGGTCCCGCTCGCGCAACGATCCGACCTCGCGCCGATCGGCTTCTGCTCGAGCACGTTCGAGCGCAAGCGCGAGTTGGTCGAGGAGATTGGTGAGAAGTGCGAGCTGATTATCATCAATGGGCGCCCTGCCGTCGTCGCGCGCGAGGCCCGCGGCGGCAAGGATTGCGTCGCTTGATCGGACCGCATGAAAGACCCATTCGGCAGGCTGGATGCGCGAGGTACCCCTTCCAGCCGGCTCTCCGGATTCCAGGGTCAACGCTGCCGCGGCAATGTCGCTCGGTGTTAAGCGATTGCCGGGTGGGGCAAGCGCAAGGATAGCAGGTTCCGGAAGCCCGCTGACGACCATCGCATTGCAGTCGAAGAGCCGTTGAAGTTCGTTGCAGGCGGTTTCGGCAATATCACTTTCGCTACTGGATGAGAGCAGCCGCCCGGCGAAGCCAGCAATTGTGGCGTTGCGCGCGGCGTGAGCCGCCGCGAGCCGCGCTTGCTCACGAATTGCGGACGCGAGCTTGCTCGTAACGAGCGCGACAATCAGCAACACCACCACCGTCACCACATCGGCCACACGGTTCATTCGAAACGTATGGACCGGCTCGGTGAAGAAGAAATTGTAAGCCAGGGCAGCGGCGATCCCGGCAACGAAACCCGGTCCGATCCCCCACAGGGCAGCTGCCGCCAGCACCGCCGGCAGATAGACCATGTCGATCGCAGCAGTGCCCCACTTGGGTGCGATCCAGAGGTCGATCAGCGTCGAGACGGCAACCATGATTACTGCACCGGCGTAGGCCTGGATACGGGACGCAGTCGACGCCCTGAGTTGTGCCTCGGTCATCGCGGATAAGTGCGCTCCACAAAACCAAACGTCGAGTGCCACCGGTCAAATCTTATGCCGGAAGGTCTCCCCCTCTCGCCAATTCCACATGGAATTTTTACGCTGCGGAGCCCACAGCTCCGCTGGTGAACGATATTACCGCCGACAATCTGCTACCGGCTAACACCGCAGACCAGCACCATGGCCCAATGGAGACGATGCCCAAGCTCATGCTTGGCGCAATCGGCGTTGTTTACGGCGACATCGGGACGTCGCCCCTCTACACGATGAAGGAGAGCTTTCTCGGCCCTCATCCGCTCACGGTCGACCCGCTGCACATCTTCGGTGTCCTAAGTCTCATCTTCTGGACGCTGATGATGATCGTCACGCTGAAATATGTCGGCGTTGCCATGCGTGCCGACAACCGGGGCGAGGGCGGCTCCTTCGCGTTGCTTTCGCTTATCGCACGCAACCTCGAGGGAAAGAAAAAATGGACTCCGACGCTCGTGATGCTGGGAGTTCTCGCAACTTGCCTCTTCTACGGCGATGCGATGATTACTCCGGCAATCTCTGTCCTGTCCGCCGTCGAAGGGCTCGAAGTCGTGCAGTCAGGGCTGCAGCCTGTCGTCGTTCCGTTATCGATCGGGATTCTCGTCGCCCTGTTTCTCATGCAGTCGCGGGGGACGGCAAAGGTCGGGAACCTGTTCGGCCCCGTTATGCTGGTCTACTTCGCAGCGCTGGCAAGCCTTGGGATCATGAATATCCTGGCGCACCCCGAGATCGTCGGCATTTTGAACCCCGTCTGGGCCATCAGGTTCTTTACGTACAATCCCAAGCTGGCGTTTCTCGCGCTTGGATCCGTGTTTCTCGCGGTCACTGGGGCCGAAGCCCTTTACGCTGACATGGGTCACTTCGGTCGCAAGGCGATCAACCTGTCTTGGGTAAGTCTCGTCTACCCATGTCTGGTTATCAATTACATGGGCCAGGGAGCACTACTCCTCAATCACCCCGAAGCCGCGACGAACCCCTTTTTCCTCCTTGCGCCGGACGCACTTCGGCTACCACTCGTTGCCCTAGCGACGCTCGCGACAATCATTGCGAGCCAAGCGGTAATCTCCGGCGCGTTCTCGGTGACGCACCAGGCGATCCAGCTTGGCTTCCTTCCGCGGCTGCGCACCGAACATACGAGCGAGAAGGCTCGAGGCCAGATCTATATCCCTGCCGTCAATTGGGGGCTGCTGGCGATGGTCGTCGTGCTGGTGCTCGGATTCCGGGAGTCGGGCAAACTAGCGTCCGCCTATGGGATTGCCGTTACCGGTACGATGCTCATCACCTCGATTATGCTGGGCGTCCTCATGGTCTATGTCTGGAAGTGGAACAGGCTGCTCGCCTACGGAGCAACGGGCATATTCGTAATCGTCGACGGCGCCTATTTCGCTTCAAACATCACCAAGATCCCCGATGGCGGCTGGTTCCCACTACTCGTCGCGGCGATCAGCTTCACGGTGCTTACGACCTGGGCGAAAGGTCGACAATTGATGCGCCAGCGATTGGCGGAATCCGCGTTACCATTGCAGGTCTTTATCAAGTCCGCGGCAGCTTCGGTGCACCGCGTCCGGGGTACCTCGGTGTTCCTCTCGACCTCAGCGGACGTTGTGCCCGCAGCGCTTCTCCACAACCTCAAGCACAATCAGGTGCTTCACCAACGGGTCCTGATTCTGAACGTGAAGATCGAAGAGGTCCCTCACGTCGCCGCTGAAAAGAGGCTGGAAGTGCACGACGCAGGCGAGGGATTCTATCGGGTGATCCTCCACTATGGCTACATGGAGGAAGTAAATATCCCGAGCGATCTTGCGCGGATTGATACGTGTGGCGAGCCCTTCACGATGATGACCACGAGCTTCTTCCTCGGGCGCCAGAAACTCATTGCGTCCAAGAAGCGACCCGGCATGGCACTATGGCGCGAGAAACTTTTCGCCTGGATGCTCAAGAGCAGCGAAAGCGCAATGGAGTTTTTCAAGCTGCCGACGAACCGGGTCGTCGAGCTTGGCAGTCAGCTGCAGATCTAAACCAGGTCAGTCGGGCGGAATCAAACTCAAAACAAAAGCGCTAGCGGTCGATCAGCTCTGTCGCGCGGAGCGCAAGCTCCGTCCGATTTTCAACATGGAACTTGTCGAAGATCGCATGCAGATAGACCTTCACCGTACCTTCGGTGACGCCAAGCTCCGCTGCAATATCGCGGTTTCGAAGGCCCTGGCGGACAAGCTCTACCAGCTCGCGCTCGCGCCGTGTCAGCGGCGGAGCAGACGCAGCCTTTTCCTGCGCAAGGCGGGTCCGTCGGGCAATTTCCGGATCGATCCATTGTTCACCCGCGACCACGCGCTCAATGCATTCAAGAAGCAGACTGGGGTCGGAGGTTTTGAGCACCATTCCCAAGGGGCTGAGTTCTGCCGCGGCGAGATGCTGGGCATCGTCCATTCCGGCAGTGAGCAGGATCACCTTGGGATTGTGCCGGGCCCGCGCGAGCCGACGGAGCACGTCGATCCCTGAGCCGTCCGGGAGGTTTACGTCGAGCAGCAGCAAATCGGGCTTGAGCTTGCTGATCTTAGTATTTGCTTCGGCAACACTTCGCGCTCGACCAAGCATTTCATAATCGGTGTCCCGGAGCAGCAATTCGAGCGCTGCACCAATCATTGGATGGTCGTCGACAAGTAAAATCCTGGTCACGCGGCGGCTCCTAGAGGTAAGGAAATCGAGATATTCGTGAGACCCGGAGTAGAGACGAGGCGGAGCGACCCGTTCGCGCGCTCGACCCGCTCCTTCAGCGACCATGGCTCGACGCTCGTGCCGTCGCTAGCAGGAAATCCGGCGCCATCATCAGCAACGTCGAGTAAGAGGTGGTTGTCGTTCACCTCGAGAGCAACATCGATATTTTTCGCGCCCCCATGCCGAACGGCGTTCGCCACCGCTTCGCGAAGCAATTGCTGGAGGTCAAGCTGTAGGCGGATCGGGATCGACCCTTTGGCGGCGTTGGTTCTGAGCCGGCATTCGACGGACCATTGCTGGCTGAGACGATCAGCAAGACTGTGCAGTTCAGCGAGCGCTTCTGAAACCGCAAGTTCGCGGTCGCGGCGCAGGGCGGTGACGAAGCCGCGCAATTCTCCTTGTTCCTCGACAAGGAGGCGCTTCAAGATATCGAGTTCCTCGTCAACGGGCGCACCGCCCTTCGCAGCCCGCTTGATCGCTTCGATCCGGATCGCGGTTCCAGCAAGAAACTGGACGATGCTATCGTGCACGTCGCGAGCGAGGGACAGCCGGGTTCTCGCTGCCGCACTACTCTCGATCGCCGCGAGGAGCGCGTGACGGTCGAGAACCGCGCCCGCCGCTCGGCCGAGCTCACGCACGAGATCAATGTGATCAGCCGAAAGTTCAGCGACGTCCCACAAGACGAGCCAGCCCTGTTGCGTTCCGGTCCTGATCTCTGCGACGAGCCCTTCGCCCATACCGAACTTTTGCGCTTCGTCGTTTGCAATCACTTCGCTCGCATCGAGGAAGCGGAACCTTCCTTCGGGCTCCCGTGTCAGCGCCCGGTTCTTCCGAAGATCATAGAGGAATGCACCAGGTGCCAAGCTGGAGATGAGTGGACGATCCTCGCTGAACCCGCGACACTCACGTGATGTCAGCAGGAGGCCATCTGAAGGCGCCTCGCCTTCTGGACCAATAATGATCGCGCCGGCATTGGCTCGGCTCTGGTCAAGCGCAAAACCTAGGGCCAACGCGAGAGGATTCTCTCGCTGGCCGAGCATTGTTTCGAACGCTTCCGGGCGCAGGAACAAATTTGTCCTGCGCTGATGGATTCCAAACCAGATAAGCAGCAGGGAAAGAATGAGCAGGTTCCCGGCACGGATGATGAAACGCTCGAGCTCGAAGCTCCCGGTTCCGGCAATCAACAGTCCGGCAGCCATGTAGAGAAGAATCATGACCGTTGCGGTGAAGGCCGTTTCGCGCCAGCTCCACCGGATAGCGGCCGACAGCAAAGGCAGAACGAAGAACAGGAAAAACGGACTGGTGGTGCTGTTCGCGGAAAAAACGATGGCGGTGAAAACGGCCATGTCGACGCCGTGGGTGATGACCGCCAGCCTCGCGTCCAACCACCAGTTGCGCCAGGTCGCGAACGCAATTGCACCAGCCGCGACGGCATAGACCGTTAGAAGCGAATAGGTACGGACCCATGCAAGGTGCGGCTCGCCGTGATCAGCCGAAACGGCAATCAGCAGAACCGCGCAGAGCATCAAACGCCCAAGCGCGATCACTCTGCCGCTTTGATACTTGAACAGGCTCCGCAAGGCGGTGAGCTGGTTCAGAACAATGTCCCCCCGGACTCCAATATCCACCGCAGTCTAACGGAATGTAAGCCAATGCAACATCGTGAAAAAATGACGGCATGGATCAGCGAGATCGACGTGAGTGCGGAGGAAATGAGGGCGCTCGGTTGCAACGCAGTTGACGACCGGACCGCCCGGGCACACCGCGGGTCGTCTGCGAATTTTCGCGCAAACCGGACCCGATATAGTCTCCAGCAACAATGTCGCGGCACGTTGGCCCAGGGTTAGGTCCCGAGACTTCAGGATCTTCCCTTAGCCCGCCATCCGCTTGGCACTTAGGCCGAGCACCATCTGATTTGCGCGCTCGTAGGCAAGTGGCTTGCCAAACAGGTAACCCTGAATGGTGTCGCACCCAAGATCGCGCATGCGCTCGAAATCTTCGGCGGTTTCTACCCCCTCGGCGGTCACGGACATCCGGAAGCTCTTGGCGAGCTGCACGATCGACTGGATGATTGCGACATTCTCAGGCCGCGAGCCCGCTTCGCGCACGAAACTGCCGTCGATCTTGAGCTTGTGGAATACCGCCTTGTTCAGATAGCCGATCGACGAATAACCAGTGCCGAAATCGTCGAGGGCGATGCCGACCCCAAGTGCGCGGAGACGCTTCAGTACATCGAGGGTCGAACCGTTGTCGCCGAGGAAAACACCTTCGGTCACCTCGAGCTCGATACGGTTTCCGGGCAGCTTGTATCGGGCGAGCGCTTCACTCACGATATTGGGAAGATTGGGCAGGATGATCTGCTTGGGACTGATGTTAAGCGCAACGGTGATCGGTTCGGGCCAGCTCGCAGTAGCCCGGCACGCTTCGTCGATCACCCATTCTCCGATTGCCGCCATGAGCCCGGTTTCTTCGGCCACTGGGATGAACACGTTGGGAGGCACGAAGCCGCGCTTCGGGTGATTCCATCGGATCAGTGCCTCGAAGCCGATCAACTTCTGGCTCTTTGCGTTGATCAGAGGCTGGAAGACCAGGTGGAACTGCTTCGACGCGATTGCCGAGCGAAGGTCACTCTCGAGGCGAACGCGATCTTCTTGCTCCGATTGAAGCTCCGACGAGAAGTAGCGCGCGACGCCGCGCCCCGCGTCCTTCGCTTGATAAAGCGCGAGGTCCGCCTTTAGGATTAGATCATCGACGGTCGCCCCATCGATTGGCCCAAAAGCACAACCAATCGACACGCCGATCCGGATTTCCGTCTGGTCGATCATATACGGCTCTTTGATCGCATTGATGATGCGATCGGCGAGCTGCTCGACCTTCTTGCGGCTCTGCGCGTCGTCGATGACGATCGCGAATTCATCGCCGCCCATACGCCCGACCGTACCGTTGTTCCCGACCTCATCCACGAGCCGCTTGGCAACCGCGCGGAGTACCGCGTCACCCTTGGGATGGCCGAAGGTGTCGTTGACGGGCTTGAAGCCATCGAGGTCCAGGAACATGATCGCGCACGGCACACTGCCGCTCGTTGCTCCACGCAGCGCCTCTCCAAGAAGCTGACGAACCCGTCCGCGATTGGGAAGACCAGATAGAACGTCTACGTTAGCAAGATGGGTCAGTCGTTCTTGCGTCTGGCGGATCTCGGTGATGTCCGACCCTACCCCACGGAAACCCTCGAAGCGACCTGCCGTGTCGATGATGGGATCCCCAGCCATCGAGATCCAGCGCGCTCCCCGGGGAGTGCCGAGCTCCATTTCGAGCGAATTGAAGGGCTGCTTTTGCAGCAGCACTCGGCCCAGCTCGGCGTGGCCACCAAGGAGCGCTGGAAAGGAATGGCCAAGCAGCTGTCCAGCGGGTCTGCCGAGAAGCGCGCTCATGCGCGAGCTGATGTAGGTTACCCGGTTCTCAGAATCGACGGACCACAACCAGCCGACGCCACGCTGCTCATATTCCTGGAGCAAGAGGCTCGCACTTTCGCTCTGGCTGCCGACGTCGGCATTTGTCTTGAGCTGGTGAAAAGCCCAGCGGGCCACCGTCATCACCCCGGTAATTGAGACGCCGAGGGTGAAGGTGATCGAGAGCATGTGCTGAAAGGGCACGGTGTGGCGGCCAACCAGCAAGGAACCACCGACGCCACAGGTGAACGCAATCATCCAGGCCATGGCGCATTGAGGTACTACGACGAGACCGAGTCCGCCGACGCCGAGCCCAGCCAGGATCGAGGCCGCAATCACTTGGGTTCCGGGATCCAGTGTCGGGAAGAAAAGGAGTGGCACGCTCAAGAACGTGAATGCACGTATCGCGACATCACCAACAAGGAACCAGGTGGGGACGCGCCGTCCCGAACGTCCGACGCAAGTGATCGACTGGGTCCGAGCAAGGTGCATCGCGCCAAGATTGAACAATCCAACGGCCGCCGCCCAAGGAAGCAGCCACTGCGGCGCGATCAGGGCCCAGAGGTTCGCAACCATCATGAAGGCAGCAACGATGTTCGCCGCAGCGAAGAAAGGCGCGAGCTGAGCTCTCGAAATCAGCTGTACATCGCGAAGCGGCGAGCTTTCGGCGTCGACCTCACGTGCGGCAAGACCGGCCGATTCCCCTCCGGGAAGCCGAGCTGAAATCAAACGCTTGTACCGATCAGGAGCTTCGTACATCCACCCGCCGTCCACCGTGGTGCGACCGTCTCTATGCGAAAGAGAGTTGAAGCCGAGTTAAGGGGCTTCGCATTGATGAAAGTTCGAGCAATTAATTTTGATAAACCGAGTTAATGAACCCGCACGACGGGGTTGCGCTCGCATTAGGTGCTTGGGGGCTCTATATCGGCCGGATGGCGACGGACAGCGCGACCCTCGATCGACGAGCGGCCATGGCCCAGCGCAGGGTTGAAATCCCGAAGATTCAGTCGCCCGCTGAACCGATTGCGCGCGGGATGGGCCTCGATCGTCCGTTCTTCGACGACAAGAATCGTGCCTTCTGGATCCTCCAATCGTTCGGATGGGCGGGCTATCTCGTCCTGCGCTTGATCACCGGCTTCGCGAACAGTCGTGGCTGGATGTGGCTTGTCCATACGTTGTTGCTGACGGCCACGGGCTATTCGCTGACGCTGCTTATGGCCTCGCTGTTCCGGCGCTTGATCCGAATGACGCCGCTTTGGACGCTCATCCTATCGTTCGCCGCCGTGTTTCTCGCGTCCGGGGCCTTTTCGGTCATTGAGACCTGGAGCGTCGCGACGTTCCTTAAGCCACAGTTCAGGCCGGCCGGTGTCGAATATCTGGGAGCAATCCTGCTCGATTTCGCCTTGCTGACGGCTTGGACAGCACTTTATTTCGGAATCAATTATTTCCTGCTGCTCGAAAACGAGATTCGGCAGCGCGAAAAGCTGGAAGGTCAGGCATCCACAGCACAGCTCGCGATGCTGCGCTACCAGCTCAACCCGCATTTTCTGTTCAACACTTTGAACTCGATCTCTACCTTGGTCCTTCTGAAGCACACGGAACGAGCCAATGCGATGCTTGCCCGATTGTCGTCTTTCCTGCGCTATACGCTTGCCAACGAGCCGACTGCGAAAGTGACGCTCGCACAGGAGGTCGAAACCCTGAAGCTTTACCTCGAAATTGAGAAAATGCGCTTTGAGGATCGGCTACGGCCGCATTTTCGCATCGAATCTGAGACGATCGGAGCTCGGCTACCCTCCCTGCTTCTTCAGCCGCTCATCGAGAATGCTATTAAATATGCGGTGACGCCCGCCGAGAATGGCGCCGACATCTGGATTACCGCGAGCCGCGAGCACGAAGCGGTAAGAATCGAAGTCGCAGACAATGGTAATGGCGAAGGCGCAAATATTGCGGCGAGCCCCTCGACCGGCGTCGGTCTGGCGAACATTCGAGACCGACTATCGCAGGCCTATGGCGGCGCACATCGTTTCGAGACGAGAAAGAACGAGCGCGGGGGCTTTAGCGTTATCCTCGAAATCCCTTACGAGACCGGAGACAAGGCGTAATGACCATCCGGACCATTTTGGTCGACGACGAACCCCTCGCAACGCAAGGTTTGCAGCTGAGGCTGCAGGCTTTCGATGATGTCGAGGTGGTTGCCACCGCAGCGAATGGCCGCGAGGCGATTCGCCAGATCAAGACGCACAAGCCCGACCTCGTCTTCCTCGACATTCAGATGCCCGGATTTGACGGCTTTTCGGTGATCCAGGGTTTGATGGACGTTGAACCGCCGCTGTTCGTGTTCGTGACGGCATACGGAGAACACGCGCTTAGAGCTTTTGACGCCCAAGCGGTGGACTATCTCATGAAACCGGTCGACGAGGATCGTCTTGCAGCGACCATGGACCGCGTGCGTCAGCGCCTCACCGAAAGGCGCAGCGCCGAAGAAAGCGAACGCCTGAAAGAAGTCCTTGCCGAGCACGCGCCTGAGGCTGCCGAAGAACTCGCTGAGAGCGCGCCCGATGCCCCGGCAGCGAACCGCTACGAGAAGATGATCAACATCAAGGATCAGGGCCAAATCTTCCGGGTCGACGTCGACACCATCGAGCGCATTGATGCCGCGGGAGATTACATGTGCATTCAGACCGGTGATAACACCCTCATCCTACGCGAGACCATGAAGGACCTTGAGAAGCGGCTCGACCCGCGCCGCTTTCAGCGCGTGCACCGGTCGACCATCGTGAACCTCGATCTTGTTCGGCAGGTAAAGCCGCATACCAACGGAGAGTGTTTTCTCGTGCTTGATTCGGGCGCTCAGGTAAAAGTATCGCGAAGCTACCGCGACGTTGTTGCACGGTTCGTTCACTAAGCCCTATCAAGGAATCCGTCCGCTCTTGCCCGAGAATGCGCCTCCTTGAACGCCGGGGCCGGAGGTCGATCAGCAAGCCAGGCACAACGAGCAGAAACACCGTCAACGGTATTCGCAGTGCCGTTCCGGTCCCGGAACTATACCGCGATCGGAATTCGAAAGCGAACGGTCGTTCCCACTCCAACAGTGCTCCGAATTTCAAGCGAGCCCCGGTGCCGTTCGATGATGTGCTTGACGATCGCAAGGCCGAGACCTGTTCCACCGGTTTCCCGGCTACGCGCTGCGTCGACGCGGTAGAAGCGCTCCGTAATGCGCGGAAGATGCTCACGAGCGATCCCTGGCCCATGATCCGTAACGCTCACGACTACCCAGTCGTCACTCCGCTCCGCGTTGATGTCGATCGATCCGCCGGAGCTGTTTGTGCCGTAGCGCACGGCATTGCTGATCAAGTTGTCGAACACTTGGATCAGCTGAGCCCGGTCACCGCGTACAGCCGGCAGACCACTTGCGACGTCAATCTTGAATTCGGATGCGCGTCTGCCCCGCGCATGACTGGCATTTGAAACCGCGGCCTCGACAATTTCCAAGAGCGGCACGCGCTCGCCCGGAGCGATGAAACGGTCGGCTTCGATGCGCGACAGACTCATTAGGTCTTCGATAATGCGCAACATCCGACGAGCCTCATCGCGGATCGTCCCACCGAATTGGGAGCGCAACTCGATCGACAGATCGCTTTCTTCCGCCAATGTTTCAGCATAGCCAAGGACGGTCGAGAGCGGTGTTCTTAGCTCGTGGCTCGCGTTCGCGACGAAATCGACGCGCATTTTCTCGGCAGACACCGCGTCCGAACGGTCCATCATGCGCACTAGGACTGCCTGATTCCATAGACCGCGCATAACGAGCCGCCATGAACGGCCGGGCTCCGCCACGCCCGTCGCGTCGATCGAGCCCGAGCCATGCGCGAGGATGATCTCGAGAGCCTGCGGATGTCGGATGACGAGGCGGATGTCGCGGTTCTCGATGCGGCCAAACAGGCGTCGAGCGGGCATATTCGCGAGGCGAACGATATTACCTTCAACGACAAGCGAAGGCTCGCTCAGTGCCTCGAGCAAAGCTCGGATCTTGTCATCGTGGTTCACGCCAGATTGTTTACCCGATTGGGAAGCGTCAGCCACCTTGGCCGGGGAGGCGCGCCCCTCACCTCTGGGACGAGGGGCGCTTTCCTTCGGCCTTGAGGGGAGAAACGGCCGAAACGAGCTCAGAAGGCGAGCTGCCCGAACAGGCCGACCTCATCGTAGGTGCCGTGATCCGGGCCGCCGATCGTTCCGTTGCTAGTCGAGATCAATCCATTGTTCGTGCGCTCGCGCTTGTAGACTAGCGCGAAATCGAGCGGAGCAATCGGCTTATAGTCGAGACCGACATTGAAATAATGGTCCTTGAGCGTGGGCGTGATGTCTTTGCTCGGCTTTACCCAATCGTAGCGTCCGAACGCCAGGATTTGCGGCGTGAAGGCAAACGAACCGAATGCCGACCAACCGTCTGACTTGTCCCGTGCAGCCGTCGTTACGTTATTCCAGTTCTTGGCTGCGAAATATTCGACGCCAGCCCGGATGCGCTTGTCAGTGTACGCTGCGAGCGCATCAAACCGCTCAGCCGTGTGCGGCGTCGCGGTGTCCGGCAGATTAGCCGCGCTCTTGCCAAGCTTGCCCGTATATCCGCCAATGGCGAAGGTGAGTACCTTAAGCGGGTTGAAACTCACCCGCCCCTCAAGGTCGAGCGTGTCCGAACTGCGCGACAAAGTCTTGTAACCCTGCCCATCGATTGCCGAGACCTGATAGCTAACGAGGTTGTTGGCAAAGCTGCCGAGAACGTGAACGCCCCAGTCGGCCGACGTGCCGAACTTCGTCCGGTCGATCAGCGTATTTTCAACGAAGCGGAGGCCGTAGACGTTCTCATCGAAGGGAATCCAGGGCAGATCGGCCGCGCCAACACGCACGATGAGCGCCGGATCGAACTTCGCCTGCACGTAGGCCTTCTTGACGTAAAGCAGCGTGTCTTTGCTTGTCCCGTTCGCATTGTAACGGAAATCGGTCGTAAGATTCGCCGAGAAGACGTCGTTAAATTTGTGGTCGACGATAAGGTAGAACCGCTTGAGTTCGGCCTGGGTCCCATTCTGCGCATTGTCCGTCTTCACCCCATTCAAGGCGGTGGACGTCTGGTGGATGTCGCTGAAGTTGAAGTAGGCTTTGCCCCCAATCGAGGTGTTCGAGAACCAGCCTGTCTTGATAGCCTTCTCGAGTGGCGGAACTTCATTCTGGACTTTCGTCACCTGCGCCTGAGCAACTTGAGTCTGGTTTAGGGCCGTCGTGGCCTGGCTCTGCGCTGCGACCGCCGCAGCCTGAGCGGTCTGAGCCTGTTGCGCGGTCGCCTGCTGAGCTGCCTCCTGCTGATCGAGACGCTGGGTCAGTGCCTCGACCTTGGCCTCAAGCTCCTTGATCTCCGCGTCGCGGGCATCCGGAGCATGCGACCGGGTCGCAGCGTGCTTGCGCGTCGGCGCATGCTTGCGCGCCTTAGCCTCGGCTGGGGCAGCTCCCGCGATTGCGAAAGCTGCGAGAGCGGCTCCGGCAGCGAGCCGATGATAGACTTTCATGTACTTAAGCCCCTTCTTTAATTCCGGCCCCGATGGAGCGCTTTGCATAGAGTTGCGAGTCTAGAAACTCGAGTCCGCCGCTAGTCCGGGAACGCCGATGAATCTGTGACTGACGCTGGTCAGTTTTATGACAGTCGCTTGCTCTCGTGGATGGAGTTTCGCCGCCTCCTTCACAAACTTCGGTGTCTTGGGTGCCGAATCGGCCCGGCCATGAAACGGCAACACCAGAGTCACGAGCCTGTCATGGGCGAAGCCTAGCGACGCATCGATGGCGTGAGAGGCCATTGCTTATCGATTTTCCGCCCAGGGGGTACTCACCATGAATAGCTTCAATCGTTCCGCAATGTTCATTGCAGCGTCCGCGTCCGTAGCGCTTGCAAGCAACGCTCAAGGAACGACGGTCACCGGCGCCGGCTCAACCTTTGTCTTCCCCGTTCTCTCGCGCTGGGCGTCGGATTACAAGAAGTCGGCCGGAGACGAGATCAATTACCAGTCGATCGGTTCCGGTGGCGGAATCGCGCAGATCAAGGCGGGCACCGTCGATTTCGGAGCGACCGATAAGCCACTCGCGAGCGAAGAGCTCGCGGCATCGGGTCTCGCCCAGTTTCCGGTAGTGATCGGCGGTGTGGTTCCAGTCATCAACATCCCGGGCGCGCGACCCGGCCAAGTCAAGATGAGCGGTCCCATACTCGCGGATATCTACGCCGGCGCAATCAAGATGTGGAACGATCCAAGGATTGCGAAACTCAATCCCGGACTTCATTTCCCGGCCAAGGCGATTACAGCCGTGCACCGGTCCGATGGTTCAGGCACTACGTTCAACTTCACGCACTATCTTGGCCAGGTTAGCCCCGGCTGGAAGGCTAAGTTCGGCGAAGGCACGACCGTTTCCTGGAACGGAGGCATTGGCGGCAAGGGCAACGAGGGCGTTGCCGGCTACGTGAAGCAGATCCCCTATTCGATCGGCTATGTCGAATATGCCTATGTGATCCAGAACAAAATGGCCTACACGCTGATGCAGAACGCTGCCGGCAAGTTTGTGGCTCCGAGCGCCCGATCCTTTGCTGCCGCTGCAGCCACTGCCGATTGGTCTCATGCCAAGGACTTCAATCTGGTGATGACCAATGCACCTGGCGCCAACTCCTATCCGATCACGGCTTCGACGTTTGTTCTGATGTACAGGCAGCCCAAGAACGCCGCCGGCGCGACGGCGGCCAAGAAGTTTTTCGGCTGGGCGCTCGCCAAAGGACAGCCGCAGGCACTTAGCCTTGACTACGTGCCGTTACCAACCCCGCTCGTGAAGCGCGTTCAAACCTACGTCGGATCCAGTATCCGTTAAGTCACAGGACAGGGGCAACAAGGGACGGTCCGCCGCAAGACGGGCCGTTTCCTTTTTCGCTTTCTGGCATTGCTGCCAAGGCGGGCTGGGCCGGAGCAACCGACGTCCTACTGTTCGCGATCGAGTGAATAGCCCGCGGAACGCACGGTCCGAATGAGGTCTGGCCGATCGCCCGCATTGAGCGCCTGTCGCAAGCGCCGGACATGAACGTCAACCGTCCGCGCATCAATATCGGGGTCGTGGCTCCACACCGTATCGAGCAGCCGCTCCCGGGAGAAGACGCGACCAGGGTGCTCCAGGAAATGCTTTAGGAGACGAAATTCGGTTGGGCCGAGCGGGACGTGGTGGCCGTCGCGGCGCACGCGGTGCGCGGCAACATCCATTTCCAAATCGGCATAGGCGAGCAGCTCGCCAGCAAGCCCGGGTCGAACTCTGCGCAGGACCGCACCGGCCCGAACCACGAGTTCACGGGGGCTGAACGGCTTCGTCACATAATCGTCCGCCCCCGTCTCAAAGCCGCGAATGCGGTCGCTCTCCTCGCCCCGGGCGGTCAACATGACGATTGGGATGTTGGCTGTCGTTGCCCGGCGACGGAGACGCCGACACACTTCGATGCCGCTGATACCTTCGATCATCCAGTCGAGCAGGATGACATCCGGCTTAACCTCGTCGACGAGGATCAGCGCTTCTTCCCCGTCGCCGGTGCGCGTTACTTCATAGCCAGCACGCTCGAAATGGAAGGCGACCAGATCGGCAAGTGCGCGGTCGTCTTCAACCAGCAGGAGGCGCTTGTTCGACATGCCTCACCTCGGGGACTTGCCGGGCCGGTCCGCCATGTGCTCGCCGGTCGCAGCGTAATAGACCATTTCGGCAATGTTGGTCGCATGGTCGCCTACCCGCTCGAGGTTCTTGGCGACGAACAGAAGGTGCGCCGATTGGCCAATATTCTGCGGATTTTCCATCATGTAGGTAAGCAGGGTCCGGAAAATCGAATCATAGAAGTCATCGACGGCCGAATCCCGTTCACAGACCCGCACCGCTGCATCCGCGTCTCGTTCGACGAACGCGTCGAGGACCGCGTGAACCATTTCCGTTGCGATGCGCGCCATTTCGCCAAGCAGCGCTATCGGCTCGATCTTGCCGACGTTTTCGAGCTGGGGAACACGCTTGGCGATATTCTTAGCATAATCACCGATGCGCTCGACGACGCCGGAGATTTTAAGCGCCGCGACAACGTCGCGAAGGTCTCCGGCCATGGGCGCGCGCAGCGCGATCAGCTGCACGGCGCGCCGCTCGGTTTCGATCTCGAGGACGTCGAGCTTCTTGTCGTCCTGTACGACCTTCGTCGCTCCCTCGATGTCCCGCTGGGTGAGGCAGCGCATCGCTTCGCCGATCGCGTGCTCGGCGAGCCCTCCCATCTGGCTGATAAGCGCGCGAAGCCGCTCGATATCCTCGTCGAAGGCCTTGAGTGTGTGTCCGGCTACTTGCTGCATCCCTGTCTCCGATCAGCCGTAACGGCCCGTGATATAGTCGCGTGTCCGCTGCTCATGCGGGTTCGTGAAGATCTCGCTCGTGTTCCCGAACTCGATCAGTTCGCCCAGATGGAAGAAGGCCGTGCGCTGCGAAACGCGCGCCGCCTGCTGCATATTGTGAGTGACGATGACGATGGTGAACCGTTCGCGGAGCTCGTGGATCAGTTCCTCGACCTTGGCGGTCGAGATTGGATCGAGCGCTGACGTTGCTTCGTCGAGAAGCAAAATCTCGGGCCGCGTAGCGATGGTTCGGGCAATGCACAGGCGCTGCTGCTGGCCTCCCGAAAGACCGAGGGCGCTTTGGTGCAGCTTGTCCTTGACCTCGTCCCAAAGTGCCGCCTGCCGAAGTGCGTCCTCGATCCGGTCGTTCAATTCGGACTTCGACAGCCGTTCGTAATAGGACAAGGCGAAGGCGACGTTGCTTCTTATCGACGAAGGAAAGGGAGTGGGTTTTTGAAAAACCATCCCGACAAGCCGGCGCAGGTCCGACAAGGGATATCGCCGATCGAGGACATTGCGATCGTCGATCACGATCTCGCCCGTCGCATATTGCTCCGGATAAAGTTCATAGATCCGATTGACCGTCCGCAGCAGCGTGGACTTGCCACAACCCGATGGTCCGATGATCGCCGTTACGCACTTCGCAGGGACATCCATATTGACGTCCTTCAGAGCGTGACCCTTACCGTAATAGAAGTTGAGGTCGCGCATCCGGATCGCCGCCGAGTCTTGCACGGGTCCAGCATCCGCACTTGCCGACGGGGTGATGCGAAGCGCCGTTGCGGTATCGTTCATCGTTGCTTTCCTTGGCGCGCGAGAACCCGCACGAGGATATTGAGAAGGAGCACAAATGCGGTGAGCACGAGGGCGCCCGCCCAGGCGAGCGCGTGCCACTCGTCATAGGGGCTCATTGCATATTGGAAGATCACGACCGGGACGTTGGCGAGCGGAGCATTGAGGTTCGAGCTCCAGAACTGGTTGTTGAGAGCCGTGAACAGCAGCGGCGCCGTTTCGCCCGAAATTCGAGCCGCTCCCAGGAGGATGCCGGTCAGGATGGCGCTAAGGGCGGCCTTGTACAGAATCTGCTGCGTGACGCGCCAACGCGGCAGGCCGAGCGCAAAGCCAGCCTCGCGCATCGTGTCCGGGATGAGCCTCAGTGATTCCTCCGTCGTTCGGACCACGATCGGCAGTAGGATCATCGCGAGTGCCAGCGCGCCGGCGTAGCCGGAAAAATGGCCCGCAGTGCGCACGACCAACGTGTAAATGAAGAGTCCAATCACAATCGACGGCGCACTCAGCAGGATGTCGTTGACGAAGCTAACGACCGCCGCGAGGCGCGTGTAACGCCCGTGTTCCGCAAGGAAGGTTCCGGCAGCGACGCCGATCGGCGTGCCGATGAGAACGCCAAGGAGGATCATCACGGCACTTCCGTAGAATGCGTTGAGCAATCCGCCGCTCGAGCCCGGGGGCGGCGTCATCTCTTTGAAGAGATGGGGCGTCAACGCCGACGAGCCCTGACGGATCGTCATCCACAGGATCCAGGTCAGCCAGACAAGACCGAAGATCGTCGCCGCGGTTGCGAAGATGAACGCGGCGATGTCCGCCGCCCGGCGGCGGGCAGGGATCGCCATTAGTGGGTCCTTCCCATCTGCTTGTTGACCCGGAGAAGGAGGAGCTTTGCAATCGTCAGCACGATGAAGGTCACGACGAAAAGCAGGAAACCAAGCGCAATGAGCGAAGAGCGGTAGATGTCGGTGTCCGCCTCGGTGAACTCGTTTGCAATCGCAGCCGCGATCGAATTGCTTGGCATAAGCAACGATGCCGAGAGATCATGGGCATTTCCAAGGACGAACGTGACGGCCATCGTTTCTCCAAGAGCGCGCCCGAGGCCAAGGAAGATCGCGCCAATCACGGCGGACCGCGTGTACGGCAGCGTCACTCGGCTCAGAATCTCCCAACGGGTCGAGCCCAGAGCTACCGCTGATTCGCGCAGTGGCGCGGGTACGGCACTGAACACCTCCCGCGCGACCGCGGCAATGAACGGTATAACCATGATTCCGAGCACGATGCCGGCGGTGAGCATGCCGATTCCGATCGGCGGTCCAGTGAACAGCGGTCCCACGACAGCATTGCTGCCAAAGTGAGCCGTAAGCCAGGGTTCGACGTGGGTGGCCATGAAAGGCGCAAAGACGAACAGCCCCCACATGCCGTAAATGATGCTCGGAATAGCGGCGAGCAGTTCGATCGCAATCGCGATCGGCCCCCGGGTCCAGCGCGGCGCTATGTCGGTTAGGAACAAGGCAATGCCGATGCTGACCGGCACCGCGATGATCAGCGCAATCGCCGATGTGACGAGCGTTCCGTAGATCGGAACAAGCGCGCCGAAATGCCCGCCGACGGCATCCCAACTTGAATCGGTAATGAACCGCCAGCCAAAAGTCTTGAACGCGAGTCGGCCGCCCCAGGCCATCGACAGCGCGGTGCCCCCAAGGATCAGCAGCACGAAGATCGCACAGGCCGCAGTGATCAGCTGGAACAGCCGATCCGCGCCTGCGCCGCTCCGTCGAACCGGACCCGGCTCCGTTTCAAGACTCCTGGCGGACGTAGCGTTCACTTAACGTTAGAACCGATATAGCCCTCGATCTGCTGAACGACGGCTGCAGGAAGCGGAACATAATCTAGCTTGTTTGCCTCGCCCTGCCCCTTCTCGAGAGCATATTTGAAGAAGGCGATCGCCGTGTTCGACGCTGATTTGTTCCTCGCCTGCCTGGGCATCAGGATGAAAGTGCTTGCAGCAAGCGGATAGGCCTGAGCGCCGGGCGCATTCGTCATCACAAGGTTGAAATCCTTTGCGTGGGACCAATCGGCCGTCGCGGCCGCTGCAGCAAAGGCATCTGCGCTTGGAGCGATGAAATTGCCGGCTGAGTTCTGAAGCAATGCGTAGGTCATATGGCTCTGCATCACGTAGGCATATTCGACATAGCCCAGCGAATTGGGCAGCTGCTTCACGTAGGCCGCAACCCCCTCATTGCCTTTGCCGCCGACCCCGCCGGTCCAGTTGACTGTCTTGCCTTCGCCGGGTCCGGACTTCCAGGACGGACTGACCTGGCTCAGATAGTGCGTGAAATTGAAGGTCGTTCCCGATCCGTCGGACCGGTGGACCGCCGCGATGGCCGCATTGGGAAGGTTAACTCCGGGATTGATCTTCACGATCGCAGGATCGTTCCAGTTCTTGACCTTCCCCGCGTAAATGTCGGCAAGAAGCGGCCCGGTCAGCTTGAGCTTGCCGGGCGCAATCCCGCTGATGTTCACTACCGGTACGATGCCGCCGACCACGATCGGGAATTGGGCAAGGCCGCTTTTCTCAAGATCATCGCTAGCAAGCGGCTGATCGGTAGCGCCGAAATCGACGGTTCCGGCCTTCACCTGGGAGATGCCGCCGCCAGAGCCGATCGACTGATAGTTGATGTCCGGTCCGCCCTGGTTCCGATAGTCGGATGCCCAAGCCGACAACACCGGGTAGACGAAGGTCGAGCCGGCGCCGGTAACCTGTGCTCCGGAGGCTCCGCCCTTAGCCGAGCCGTTGCTTGGGTTCGAAGAATTACAGGCAACAAGAAGCGCGGCGACCGGCAGCGCGAACAGGATCTTTTTCACGGATCGACTCCCATGGTTCGAATTGCCTCGCACTAGCGTCCATCCGGCGTCCGTCCTGTGACACTTATGTTGCGGTTTTATGACAATGGCTTCCCGATTGCCTTGCAGAAGCAAAGAGGCGTAGGCGTTATTGATGGCGACCAAGTTCCAGAACTTCGCGGCGCTTCATGTCGCGGGAAAGCCCGTGATCCTCTATAATATCTGGGACGTCGGAAGTGCTATCGCAGTCGTTGGAGCGGGCGCGAAAGCGCTTGCCACCGGCAGCCATCCCGTGGGCGATGCTTCGGGCTTTGGCGACGGGCAGCGCGTCCCCCTCGAATACGTGCTGGATAACGCGCGCCGGATCGTTGAAGCGGTCGAGCTTCCGGTCACGATCGATTTCGAGGGTGGCTACGCCGTCGAACCTCAAGAGGTCGCAGAGAACGTTTCACGCCTCATGGAAACGGGTGCGGTCGGCTGCAACCTGGAGGACCAGGTCATCGGTGGAGACGTTCTTCACCCGCTGCAGCTACAGGCGAAGCGAATCGCCGCGATCCGTCGAGCCACCGGCGGCGAATTCTTTATCAACGCGCGAACGGACCTGCTTTTGAGGACGCAGACCCATGATGAGGTGTTGATTGACCAAGTGATTGAGCGCGGCAAGGCCTTTGCCGAGGCAGGCGCAACCGGCTTCTTCGTTCCTCGGCTTGCCGAACCCGGGCATGTCGAACGTGTTGTTCGCGAGGTACCGCTACCGCTGAATGTGATCGCTTTTCCCGGTGCACCGGAGAAGAAAGTCTGGGCCGAGGCGGGCGTAGCCCGGATTAGCCATGGCCCCTTCCCGCACCGTGCCCTCATGGCAAGACTGACACAAATGGCCTCAGACGCGATCAATTAGGCGCGACCAAACCTCCACCAGGGAAGTCGCGGGCCGGACTTCAGCACGGTCTTTCGGAAGAGCTGCGCGCCAAAGCGGAGGATAAGGACGACCCACAACGTCTGCCAGGCAAGTGCTAGGAGATGTGGCCAAATATCCGGCTGCTCGGCTGCCCGCGCAATCATCGCCATTGGAGACGAGAGAGGAAAGAGTGCGGCAGCTATACCGTGCGGTGAATCGGGATTGCCAATAACTGTCGCTGCGAAACCGAAGATCAGCACCTGCGCGAATGTAATGGGCATCGACATCGTCTGGACTTCCCGAACGGTCGAAGCCTGCGCGCCGATCGTCAGGAATGCCGCTCCCAGCAGGAGATAGTTCATCGCAAAATAAAGGATCGCCAACGCCAGAAACGCCGGCCAGCCTACCGCAGGAGGCGGCAGCGTCTGCACTCCTCCCTGCTTGATGAACTGTATGATCACGGCACCTGAGCTGATCCAGACGACAATTCCCAGGACCGACGCACCGAGCATTGCGAAAAGCTTACCGACGAACAGGGCATCGATCGGCACCGCCGCCGCAATCACTTCGATGATCTTGTTCGATTTTTCCTCGATCAGCTGCGACAGCAGCATGCCGGACAAGAGGATGGTGAGAAAGAAGAGGAGCATCTGGCCGATCTGGGCCGTCACCGCCCGATCCTTGGTGAGCGAGCCGGTAGAATCGCTAACGTTCGTGACTGCGATGTCGGAGGCATCACGCGGCATACCGGCGCGCGCGGTCGATATCAGCAATCGAAGCTGACCCGCAGTTCCTGGGTCGCCACCAAGCGATCCCGTGACGTGCGGATGGTCAAGCGTGCCGCTGAGGACTGCCCGGATCGGCGGCTTGCCGCTGGCAAGGAGCTGTTGTTCCTGGCGTTCAAGATCGCGTGCTGGGGCGTAGTTGACGAGGGCAATCAGCGATCCTTCCGGGATCGCCTCACCGAGCTGATCGCGCGCGGCCACAAGCCGATCGAACTCACCCTGGCGGGCCACGACCGCTATGACAGGCCGTTCGGCCTGACTTGCGACGCGGGCGCCAATGCCCCCGAACACGCCGCCCATAAGCAAGGGGAACAACGGCGCCAGCAAGAAGAAGATAAACGCTTTCGACAGCACGGTGGCCGAGAAGTCCCGCCGCGCAATCACGAAGGCGCCTTGGACGAACCTCTTCATCAGAGCTTCCCCTCACTCATTTGCGCTGCAGCGGAATTGCCGGCAATTGCCACGAAGGCATCGTGGAGGCCCGGACGCTCGATCGCCAGCGTTTCAATGCCCGCGCAGCCGTCGATCAGGGCTTTGAGCAAGGGCTCCGGTCCGCCTTCTGGCAATTCAAACACCCATTCGTCGGCCTCGCGCCTCGCGGTGGCAGGAATTGCCGATCGCCATTCCCCATCGATTGCGCGCGTCCGCAACCGCACGATGGGGCGTAACCGTGCCCGCGCCTCGTCGACCCGTCCGTCAAACACAACCTTGCCCTTGGCGATGATCGCGACCTGCTCGCACAGCCGTTCCGCGTGTGCGATCACGTGCGTCGAAAAGATGATGGTCGCGCCCGCGCGAGCTTCACGCCGTATCATCTCTTCAAGGCGTGCCTGATTGATTGCGTCGAGGCCGCTGAACGGCTCATCAAGCACAATCAGGCGCGGTTTGTGAATGATGGTGCCGAGTAGTTGCACGGTCTGCGCCATGCCCTTGGACAGGGTGCGTATCGGCTTCTTTGCCCATTCCTCGAGATTATGTTCGGCAAGCAGCGCATCAGCACGGCGGCGACCCTCCGCGAGGGGGAGGCCTCTCAAAGCCCCCATAAACGCGATAGCTTCGCGCGCCTGCATGGCGGGATAGAGCCCCCGTTCCTCGGGAAGGTAGCCGATCTCCGCGGCGGCCTCGAGCGGCCGCGCGCGGCCGAGTACCCGGCGAATTCCGCTGGAGGGATCGATGATCCCGATGAGCATACGCAATGTGGTGGTCTTGCCCGCACCATTGGGACCAAGGAGCCCGTAAATGGAGCCGTGCGGTACGGCGAGGTTGACACCGTCGACCGCTCGCGTGTCCCCGAAATCCTTGACAAGGTCGACTGCTTCCACGGCGAGCACGTCAGACGCGGCGGATGGGATGACCTGTCGAAGCACTGAATTTCCTACGAAAAAAATCTTGGCCCGTGTAGAAGCGGGCGGTGGATAAGGCGGAAAAGCTTGAGGAAGCAATAAGGGCCGAAGCCCGTCGTCTCGGGTTTGTCGCGTGCGGCTTCGCTCGCGCCGATTCTGCCGGTGCGGCTGGCACGAAGCTTAAGGAATGGCTGGCATCCGGTCATCATGGAACAATGAAGTGGATGGAAGAGCGTGCGCATCATCGCGTTTCGCCTTTGGCTCTATGGCCGGAGGCCAAGTCCGCCATCGCGCTCGGCATGAGCTATGCCCCCACGTCAAATCCACTCGCCCTAAGCGAACATCCTGCGCTCGGTCGGATCTCAACTTATGCGCAGGGCGGAGACTATCACAAGACCGTCAAGAAGGCGCTGAAGGCGCTCGCCGGGTTCATTGTGTCTCAGTCACCCTCCGAGTTGAAGGTGTTTGTAGACACGGCCCCGATCATGGAGAAACCACTCGCCCAAGCTGCCGGGATCGGCTGGCAAGGCAAGCACACGAACGTTGTCAGCCGAACGCATGGCAGCTGGATGTTCCTCGGCGTGATCCTTACCAGTCTTGAGCTGACCCCCGATGAACCGGCCGACGAAGGCCGGCACTGCGGCTCGTGCCAACGTTGTCTGACAGCTTGCCCAACGCAGGCAATTATCGCTCCGCACCGGATCGATGCACGTCGCTGCATTTCGTATCTGACCATCGAGCATGACGGGCCCATCGCCCATGAGCTAAGAGAAGCCATGGGTAACCGCATTTACGGTTGCGATGATTGCCTCGCCGTTTGCCCATGGAATCGCTTTGCGGATGCCGCGATGGCAAATCGCGCGTTCCTGCCGCGGGCGGAACTCGCTGCGCCGCACCTCGCGGACCTGCTGACCCTCGACGAGGCCGGGTTTCGGGAAATGTTTGCAGGATCACCCATCAAGCGAATCGGCCGCAATCGCATGATCCGCAATTGTCTCATCGCGGCTGGCAACAGCCGCGATGCGGATCTCGCTTCGGCCATCGGGCCGCACCTCGACGATCCCGATCCAGTCATTGCCGAAGCGGCGACATGGGCGCTGGCTCAGATCGGCCTGTTGCGAAGCGCAAAAACGCAGGCAGCCTGATCGATATCGCCGCCGGAGGGCAGCCTGGTGTCGATGTGGGTCACCTTCAGCGCGCCCGAGCCCCCCGAAGGATAAAGGTAGGCGTCCATAACGCAGCGCGGACCGCGGAACTGGAGCTTGAGACTATTTCCTTCGCGAACCTGCAAGGCGGGAACCCCGAAACGACCGACCAGCTCTTGCGGAGTTAGGCCAACAAGGCTGCTTGTTTCCTCCGACGGAGGCTGGGGAGGCGACACCGGTGCGGGTAGCTGCTGTGGAGCAGTCGCACAGCCGGCGACTGCGAACGTTAGGACGAGGACAAGAAGACGGCGCATAAGCTAAGGATGGCGCCGTATCGTCGCGCACGCAATGTTGCGGCGTCGTAAACCTGCCGCTAGGCGCCGCTGCTTTCCTGGAAAAAGTTGGAGTGAGTGGATGCCCGACCCGCGCCTCGATGTCCTCTGCATCGGCAATGCCATCGTCGACGTCATTGCCAATGCAAGCGACGACTTCCTGACGGACGAGGGGCTCGTGAAAGGCTCGATGCGGCTAATTGATGCCGAAGAAGCCGAACGGCTCTACTCCCGTATGACGGAGCGCCATCAGGTAAGTGGCGGATCCGCTGGAAACACGGCCGCCGGAATAGCAGCGCTCGGCGGCCGGGCGGGTTTCATTGGCCAAGTCGCACCTGATACGCTCGGCAGCTTTTACCGCCATGATCTCACCTCCACGGGTGTCGAGTTCATCACCCCCGCTTTGGAGGTCGGGCAACCGACCGCACGATCGATGATCCTTGTAACCCCTGACGGGCACCGCACGATGAACACATTTCTCGGCGCTGCGCAGCACCTACCCAAGGATGCGCTCGACGAAGTGCAGATTCGGGATGCGGCCATCCTGTACCTCGAAGGTTACCTCTGGGATCCTGAAACGCCGCGCTACGCAATGCTGCGCGCGATCGAGCTCGCTCACGAGGCCCGCCGCAAAGTGGCTTTTACCCTCTCTGACACCTTTTGCGTCGACCGCCACCGCAACGGCTTCAACCAGCTGATCGACGACCGACGGATTGACATTTTGTTCGCCAACCAGGCCGAGATCGAGGCGCTCGCTGGCGTCGCCCATCTCGAAACGGCAGTTGCCGCAATTGCGCCCAAAGTCGAGACCTTGGTGGTGACCCGAAGCGAACATGGCGCCCTCGCCGTCCGCAACGGCGAACGCGCGGATGTGTCGGCAGAACCGATCGGGGAACTTGTGGACACAACCGGCGCCGGCGACCTGTTCGCGGCGGGGTTCTTGTTCGGCTCCGCGAAAGCAAGCAGCCTCGAAAATTCGCTAAGATTGGGCGCGATCTGCGCCGCTGAGGTCATCCAGCATTACGGAGCGCGCCCCGAGGCGGACCTCAGGGCGCTCACCGGAGAGCTCGCCGCCTAATCGCGATCCTGTGGGGGCACAGGCGCGCCAGGCAGCGGCGCAATGCCGATTGAATGGGGGGCATCGGACGAAAGTTCGGGTACTTCGAAAACTCCCCGGCCGACATGGCTGCGCCGCCGCGAATAGCTGAAATAAAGCAGCAGCCCGACCGCGCCCCACACCGGCAGCACCGCAATCGCGATCGGCGGCAGCATGATGTAGAGGGCGAGGCAACCAATGATCGCAAGGGGTGCGACAATGCCCACTGCGGGCGTCCGGAACGGACGCTTCCGGCTCGGATCGGTCCGACGAAGGACCAGAACCGAGACAGCGACCATCATGAAGGCAAAGAGCGTACCCGAATTGCTATAGTCTGCGAGCTTACCGACCGGAAGGAATGCCGCAGCGAGCATAACTCCGACGCCGGTGACTGCCGTCACGACGTGCGGCGTACGGAAGCGCGGATGAACGGATGCAAGCACTTCAGGCAGTAGACCGTCTCGGGCCATGACGAAGAAGATGCGCGTTTGTCCGAACATCATCATCAGCACGACCGAAGGTAAGGCGATGAAGGCGGCAATGCCCATGAGATCGCCGATGCGCTGATAGCCGACAGTGCGAAGCACGTGCGCCAGAGCCTCACGTGAACAGACCAGCGGCTGGGTCGCACCGCCCGCAACGATAGCATTGCACTGATTGGTGAGCTCGATGCTCCCAGGAGGGAAGGGGTGGCCAAGCGCGTCGCGGACCGGCTGGGCGCCGATTGCGCCAATCGCGCCCGCGGCCACGAGCAGATAGAATATCGTGCAGATTGCGAGCGATCCGATGAGGCCGATCGGAACATTGCGCTGAGGATTTCTCGTTTCCTCTGCAGCGGTCGATACGGCGTCGAAGCCGACATAAGCGAAGAATATCGATGCGGCCGCGCCGACCACCCCGTAGGTGCCCCAACCGTTGGGAATAAAAGGTGTAAAGTGCTCCCCCTTCAGGATCGGAAGGGTAAGGATGCAGAAAATGGTGAGGGCGGTCACCTTCACCAAGACCAGAATCGCATTGAAGCGCGCACTTTCCTGTGTGCCGACGATGAGCAGAACCGTCACGAGTCCGGCAATCACGGCCGCAGGCAGATTGAACACGCCGCCACCAAAGGGACCCGCGGCGAGCGACGCCGGGATTATGATTCCCCAGCTTTTCATCAGCCCGACGAAATAACCGGACCAGCCGACGGCAACAGCGCTCGCGCCGATCGCATATTCGAGGATCAGCGCCCAGCCGACCATCCAGGCGAACAGTTCGCCCATTACGGCATAGGTATAGGTGTAGGCAGAGCCTGCCACCGGGACCATCGACGCCAGCTCCGAATAGCAAAGCGCCGCCACGGCACAGACAAAACCGGCAATAACGAAGCTGACCATCATGGCCGGCCCAGCCTTCTGCGCCGCTTCGGCGGTCAGAACGAAGATCCCGGTACCGATCACGGCGCCAATACCGAGCAACGTCAGCTGGAAGGCTCCAAGCGAACGATGAAGGCCTTTTTTTTCTGCCGTCGCCAAGATGGAATCAAGCGACTTTACGCGGCCAAGGAGCAGGCCCTCTCGCGGTGCTTGTGTCGCCATTATTCTCCCCTCGAAATCATTTCCGGAGCGACCGTAACGGCTGAAAGCGAGAGGGCAATCCCTCATTCAACCAACGACCGAACGTCGATCGCTCCAGACTCACCTTGCAAGCATCGGCCCAAGCGGGCGCCCTGCAAAGATATGCACGTGTAGGTGCGGCACCTCCTGACCCGAGTTCAACCCCGTATTTGCAAGGAGCCGGTATCCGCTCTCGACGAGCCCCGCTTCTCGCGCAACACTGGCGACTGCACGGGCGAACCCGGCGATTTCCGCGTCCGTGGCCTTTACTGAAAAGTCGTCCCAGGAAACATATCGCCCTTTGGGAATGACGAGGACATGGGTCGGCGCGAGGGGATTGATGTCCTGGAAGGCGAGCGCAAACTCGTCCTCATAGACTCGCTTCGCGGGAATCTCGCCGCGAAGGATGCGCGCGAAGATGTTGTTGTCGTCGTATGGTTCCGTCGCATTTATTGGCATTTGGCGGACTCCGCTTGACCCGACCGGCTCTCCCGCTACCACCTGTACGGGTGAGCGACGAGACCCCAGAGAGCCTGATTCCCTACGACGAGATCGTCCAGGATGCGTTGCGCGCAGTGGTCGGCCGTGTCCTTGGCGAGGTCGAGCGATCGGGTGGCCTTCCAGGCGATCACCATTTCTACATCACGTTCAAGACCCGCATGCCGGGGGTATCGATCCCCAAGCATCTCCTTGAGCGCTTCCCTGACGAAATGACCATTGTCGTCCAGCACCGTTTTTGGGATCTCAAGGTCGAGGAAGATAATTTCACCGTCGGGCTGTCGTTCGGGGGGGTTCCGGCGACGCTTCACGTGCCATTCAATGCCGTAACCCAATTTCACGACCCGGCGGTCGAATTCGCGCTCACGTTCCAGGCAAATGCGAGCGAAGTCCCGCAGGAAGAGCATGAAAAGGCGGAGAACGACGCTCCGGAAAAAACTGTCGCCGAAAAGCCGGACGATGGCTCCAACGTAGTGAACGTGGATTTCACGCGAAAAAAGTAGGGCCTCGAAGCTCCCATTCGTACTCTTGACCCGAGGTCAGCCTTTTATAGTGACGCGCGGGAAGAAACAGGGATCCGGGCAATCCGCCGGGACGACGAGGAATCACCATGCCTAGCACCGCCGCGCGCACCGAAACTGACAGCTTTGGACCGATCGCGGTCCCGGCGGATGCCTATTGGGGAGCGCAAACCGAGCGTTCCATTGGAAATTTCCCGTTCGGTCCGACCGAACGAATGCCGCCCGAAATTGTCCACGCGCTCGGTTTCATCAAACAGGCAGCAGCGCGGGTTAATGCCCGGATCGGTGGACTCGATCCCAATCTCGCCGAAGTGATCCAGCAGGCCGCTGCGGAAGTAGCGCGCGGCGATCTCGATGGGCAGTTCCCGCTCGTAATCTGGCAGACGGGCTCGGGCACGCAGTCAAACATGAACGCGAACGAGGTCATTGCAGGACGCGCCAACGAAATTCTGACTGGTAGTCGCGGCGGCAAGGAACCGGTCCACCCCAACGATCACGTAAACAAAAGCCAATCGTCGAACGACAGCTTTCCGACGGCGATGCATATTGCAGCCGGCCGAGCGGTGCACATGAAACTACTTCCTGCGCTTCGCATGATGCATGCACGCCTTGCCGAGCAAGCGCAGCGATGGGACGCGATCGTGAAAATCGGCAGGACTCACCTGCAGGACGCTACCCCACTGACCCTCGGTCAGGAATTCTCGGGCTATGCTGCTCAGATCCACGACTGCATCGAGCGGGTCGAGAGCGTCCTTCCTCGCGTCATGCGGCTCGCTCAGGGCGGGACCGCGGTTGGCACTGGCCTCAACGCACCGGGCGGTTTCGCTGCCAAATTCGCCAAGGAAGTCTCGAACCTCACGCGGCTGCCCTTCACTTCGGCTCCCAACAAGTTCGCCGAACTTGCGGCGCACGACACAATGGTCGAGCTATCGGGTGTTCTCAACGTTATTGCGACGGCCTGCACCAAGATCGCGAACGACATTCGCCTCCTTGGGTCGGGTCCGCGCTGCGGCCTTGGCGAACTGAAGCTACCGGAGAACGAGCCCGGCAGTTCCATCATGCCCGGCAAAGTCAATCCAACGCAGGCCGAAATGCTGACGATGGTAGGCGCCCAAGTTGCGGGCAATCACGTCGCAGTCACCATTGGCGGCATGCAGGGCCATATGGAGCTGAACGTCTTCAAACCGATGATCGGTTCGAACGTCATTCGTTCAATCAACTTGCTGGCCACCGGAATGGAGAGCTTCACCGAACGAATGCTCGACGGAATTGAGCCCGACGAAGAGCGCATCGCCGAGCTCATGGCGAAGTCGCTCATGCTGGTGACGGCACTTGCCCCGGAGATCGGCTATGACAATGCGGCAGCAATTGCGAAACACGCGCACAAGACTCGCAAGACGCTGAAGGAGGCCGGGCTGGAACTGGGCCTGGTTGACGAAGAGACCTTTGATCGCGTGGTGCGGCCCGAAAATATGATCGGGCGCTAGAGCGCAAGGTTGATCCGCATTCCGAGATTATCGATACCTGGGTTCTCCTTTCCGAAGAGCTGGGCGTGACTCATATGGACCCAGCTTGCTTCGACGCTCACCCGCCGGCCGAGCCTTGTCCCGAGCGCGATTTCCGGCTCGAACAGGACGCGGCTTCCGAACGCAATTGTGTCCGTGCGATAGAACTTCCCGGCTGAACCGGTATGGACCGCAATGCCAATCCCGGGCCTGAAGTAGATCGCGCCGCCCAGTGGCACCTTGGCCGACATCCCTATGGCGCCATAGTTGGTATTCCCAGCGCTGTTGACGGCAACAAAGATGTAGGGCTTGAGATCGGCTCCCCAGAGATGGCCTACAGTGCTCGCCCGGTATCCGAGCGAAAAGTCGATCCCGCTTTCGAGTCCGGACTCGTCGAGCGGAGTTTTCACATCATGCACGTGAACCCCGCCGAACAGCTCGTCTGCACGCGCTGAGCCAGGGAAGGCGCCCAAGCCCAGTAAAGCGCAAACCAGCGCTAGAGATTTCAACAACGGTATCTCCTAAATAGCCGGCGGAACGACTCGCCGGGGGTCGCCAAACTGCCCTAGCGAGCGGCCTGCCATGCCTGCAACGCTTTGCTTGGCGCAATCAGCGACCAGATATTCAGCGTGAGGTTGTCGCGGATGACAAACAGCGGGATGATCTCAAGTGCGAGAACCAGCAAGAATGCAGCCCAGACAGGAAACTTGCGAGCAAGGGCGAACCCCAGCGCCATCATGAGGATGTCGGAGACCGAATTGATGACACTATCGCCGCTGTAGCCCACCGCCGCGGTGGTGCTTCGATAGCGGTTGATGACCATGGGCGTGTTCTCGATCACTTCCCAGCAGGATTCCAAGACCAGCGCGGCAGTGAATCGCCACTCGACTGACCAACGCCGCGCAACAAGCGCGAGCGCACCATAAAAGAGAAGCCCGTGGACGACGTGGCTGAGACTGTACCAGTCACTTAGCATCTGGCTCGTCTTGGGGCTGTCGCGCTCACCGACCCAGAGCTCGATCGTTCCGCACGTGCAGATCAGATGACGTCCCATCGCGAGTTCACTCGCTGCGGCGAGACCGACGATCAGGAGAGCAATTGCGAGACTGCGGCGTGACATGAATTGAGGGATTAGGAAGAGGAAGCGTTCTTGCAAAGCACCGCTGTTCAGTCGAGACAGCCGCGATGCTGCGTACTTACGGACCCGGCTGCGATGGAAGCATCGTGGATGCGAGAGAAGCCCGAATTCCGAACGATGCGACCTGGGTCGACCTCGAGGAGCCGACGGCCGAAGAAGAGGCGCTGGTCGAGCGATGCATCCATCTTGACGTGCCGACCGAAACGGAAATGGCAGAAATCGAGCCGTCGAGCCGCCTGTTCGAGCGCAACGGAGCGCTCTACATGACGGTAAGCGTGCTCATCGGGGTCGAAGACGGCCAGCCAACGACCACGCCCATCAGTTTTGTGCTAACAGACAATCGCCTGGTAACCGTCCGTTATGCGACGCCAAAGCCCGTTCGCGCCTTCTCCGAGCATGCACGCCGCGATCCGGATCTCGTCCGCGATGCGCCCACTGCGCTCGTGCGAATGCTTGATGCGCTGATCGACCGGCTCGCCGATGAGCTGGAGTCGGTAAGTCGGGACATGGAGCAGCTTTCGTCGCAGATTTTCCACAGGGACATGGATGACCGGCGGATCCCGGCCGCGCGGCTCACAGCGCTGCTGACGCGGATCGGCCGCACGCAGACCCTGCTCAACAGGATCCGGCTATCATCCGTAAGTACTCTACGACTGTTGAGTTTCCTTTCGGGCGCCAACCGGTTCCACGAGGGAGGCACGTCGGACATGCGGCACCATATCGCGAGCATGTCGACGGACGCGACGTCACTTAGTGACCACGCAACCTTCCTTTCCGACAATGTCACTTTCCTGCTCGACGCTTCGCTCGGCCTCATCAGCATCGAGCAAAATGCCGCGATGAAATTGTTTTCGTGGGCGGCGCTTGTGTTCCTCCCGCCGACCCTCATCGCAGGGATCTATGGAATGAACTTCAAGCACATGCCGGAACTCGAGTGGCTGAGCGGCTATCCGATCGCGCTCGCGTTAATGCTGGCGAGCGCGGTTCTACCTGTATTCTATTTGAGACGACGGGGCTGGATCTGACCTAGGTCTATTGTTCGAAAGAGATCGCGGGGCGATCCTCGGCAAGAGCAAGCACCCTTGCCCGACGCCTGGCCAGGGCAGCGTATGCAAGCGCCAACTCGCCGGCGACTTCGACTCGCTCGGGTTCGTCCTTGGAGCAAGCGGCAGCGCGCGCCTCGGCAGCACGCCGGCGGAAATAATCGGTGTCGCGAGTCAAGGCTTTGATCCCCACTTTCGTCGAGTGTGAGACTTATTGCGCCCGCGAGATGATTTCGAGGGTCCCAACCAGCAGCCTGGCGCAGGGGCCGTTCATTTGGGCGCAACCCAAGCTCTCAAAATCGAAAGTGAACGGAATCGGCGCGAATGTAGCGATGAGCCTGCCTCCGACAGACGAACCGCAGCCCAAGAGAATCGTTTAGAACGGCACACCGCTCTCAGCGCCCTTCCACCCGCGATTGCCTGGTTGTCGTTTTTCGAGCTCCGCGGCCGGGATCCCGATCGAGAAGTTGGCCGAGTGATCAAACGGATCGGTCTCCAGCCTTTGCGAGGCGGGCGCGCGCTTGCTAAGGGCGCGGGCAATCCCATGTAGCGAGCGTCCGCATGCGACGTCGCCGGACTCTAAAGATTCGAAGGACAGCAATGATCCCCACCGGCCAGGACAGCCTCCAAACCCGCTCGACACTCACCGTCGAGGGACAAACCTACTCCTATTATTCGCTGAAGAAGGCGGGCGAGACTCTTGGGGATGTGACGCGCCTGCCATTCTCGATGAAAGTCCTGCTCGAGAACCTGCTCCGCTTCGAGGACGGGACGACGGTCACACGCGATGATCTGCAGGCAATGGCCAATTGGCTGAACGAACGCCGGATCAACCGCGAAATTCAGTATCGTCCAGCACGCGTGCTGATGCAGGATTTCACGGGTGTTCCCGCCGTCGTCGACTTGGCCGCGATGCGGGATGCAATGAAGCAGCTTGGCGGCGATCCGCATAAGATCAATCCGCTAGTCCCGGTGCACCTCGTCATCGATCACAGCGTGATGGTCGATGAGTTCGGCACCCCGCGCGCCTTCGAGAAAAACGTCGAATTCGAATATCAGCGAAACCTAGAGCGCTACGAGTTCCTCAAGTGGGGCAGCCAGGCGTTCGACAATTTCAAGGTCGTGCCGCCGGGCACGGGCATCTGTCATCAGGTGAACCTCGAGAATATCGCGCAAGTCGTCTGGAGTGATCACGACCAGGGCGGGGCGATGGTCGCTTATCCCGACACACTGGTCGGTACGGATAGCCACACGACCATGGTCAATGGCCTTGGCGTTCTTGGCTGGGGAGTGGGCGGCATTGAAGCCGAAGCGGCAATGCTGGGCCAGCCTGTCAGCATGCTCATTCCAGAAGTGGTCGGCTTCCGTCTCTCTGGTGAGCTTGCCGAAGGAATTACCGCGACCGACTTGGTGCTCACCGTTACACAGCTGCTTCGTCAGAAGGGAGTTGTGGGTCGTTTCGTCGAATTCTACGGCCCCGGCCTTGATCACCTGCCGCTCGCCGATCGCGCCACGATCAGCAACATGGCACCGGAATATGGTGCGACTTGCGGCTTCTTCCCGGTAGACGAGCGAACGATCGATTACCTGCGCCTGACGGGCCGTGATGATCACCAGATTGCGCTCGTCGAAGCTTATGCGAGAGAGCAAGGCCTTTGGCGGGACCCAAATTCGGCCGAGCCGCTGTTCACGGACACGCTCGAACTCGACATGGCAACGATTCAACCCTCGCTTGCGGGCCCCAAGCGCCCGCAGGACCGGGTATTGCTGAGCGACGTCGACGACAAGTTCAACCAGGAACTGCAGGACATTTACGGCAAGGGCGACGCATCGCGCGTGTCGGTCGAGGGGCAGGATTTTGACTTCGGCAACGGTGATGTTGCGATTGCGGCAATCACCAGCTGCACGAACACCTCCAACCCGTCCGTGCTGATCGGAGCAGGCCTTGTTGCCCGCAAGGCCCGCGAAAAGGGCCTCCGCGTCAAGCCGTGGGTGAAGACAAGTCTTGCACCTGGCAGTCAGGTCGTGACGGACTATCTGAAAGAAAGCGGCCTTCAGGAAGATCTCGACGCCCTTGGCTTTGATCTGGTGGGCTATGGTTGCACCACCTGCATCGGCAACTCAGGACCTCTTTCGGAGCCGATTAGCAAGGCAATCAACGAGAACGATCTCGTCGCGGTCAGCGTTCTTTCCGGAAACCGGAACTTCGAGGGTCGCGTATCCCCGGACTGCCGCGCAAATTATCTTGCTTCGCCGCCGCTGGTCGTCGCGTACGCCCTCAAGGGCACCGTTCGCTCCGATATGGTTAGGGAGCCCATTGGCACGGCCGCGAACGGCGAGGACGTCTATCTCAAGGACATCTGGCCCAAGAACGAGGAAATCCGGTCCCTGATGGACGCGCATGTTCACTCGGAGATGTTCCGTCGACGCTACGCGGACGTCTATCGCGGTGACGAGCGCTGGCGGACAATCGAGGTTGCCGGCGGGGAGACATATGGCTGGCCCGCACTGTCGACCTACATCCAGAACCCGCCTTATTTCGTGGGAATGACGATGGATGCAACGCCGCTCACGGACATCGAGCGCGCGCGGCCACTCGCCGTTTTCGGAGATTCCATCACCACCGACCACATCTCCCCAGCCGGGTCGATCAAGCCCGACAGCCCAGCCGGCCGCTACCTTCTCGAGCACGGCGTAACGCGCGGCGAGTTCAACAGCTATGGATCGCGGCGCGGCAACCACGAGGTAATGATGCGCGGAACCTTCGCGAACATCCGCATTCGGAACCGGATGCTCGACAATGTCGAGGGGGGGTTCACGAAATACGCGCCAACCGGCGAGGTCATGCCCATTTACGATGCAGCGATGCTGTACAAGCACGACGGTCGCCCGCTCGTTGTCATCGCCGGAAAGGAATACGGCACCGGCAGCTCGCGCGACTGGGCCGCTAAGGGAACCGTGCTTCTTGGAGTTCGAGCCGTAATCGCCGAAAGCTTTGAGCGGATCCATCGCTCGAACCTGGTCGGCATGGGCGTTCTCCCCCTTCAGTTCCGCGATGGCGAGAATGCAGAGAGCCTCGGCCTGAGCGGCGCTGAGAAATATACGATCGAAGGTATCGCGGATCTGCGGCCACGGCAGGACGTCGAAGTAAAGGTCACGCGCGACAATGGCGAGGAATTCAGCCTGACCGCTCGCTGCCGGATCGATACCTTCAACGAGCTCGAATATTTCCGCGCCGGCGGGATCCTGCAGTTTGTTCTCCGGAGGCTGGCCGCCTGACCGCGATCCAGCTGGCGGTCGAAATTGCGGGTTGGATCGGCGCTCTGCTGATCCTGCTCGCATACCTGTTTCTGTCCGCCGGAAAGCTCACGGGACAGTCGCTCATCTATCAGGGCATGAACGTCGCGGGAGCAGCGGGGTTCGTCATCAACGGGTGGTGGCATGGGGCCATCCCATCGGCCGCGCTCAATGTCCTGTGGCTGATGATCGGAGGCATCGCATCATGGCGAATAATGAGAAGGCGGGCATCGTCGACCTCAGCCACGTGATCGAACATGGCATGACGACCTATCCTGGCCTTCCGGGACCGCGGATCTGTGATTTCTGGTCCCGCGAAAGCTCTCAGGAGCACTATGACGATGGCTCCAGCTTCCAGATCGGGCGGATCGATATGGTCGCGAATACGGGTACTTATCTGGACTCGCCTTACCATCGTTTCGCTAACGGCGCCGATCTTGCCGATTTGTCGCTAAGTGCCCTTGCCGACCTTCCCGGCATTGTCCTTCGGTGTCCGTTCGAGAACGGCCTGGCAACAAGTGCCAGCCACTTCCACGGTCTCGATGTCCGCGGGAAAGCGGTTCTGGTCCAAACGGGTTGGGACCGTAAATGGAGAACCGCCGCTTACGGCGCGAACCATCCGTTTCTCACGGACGATGCTGCGAACTGGCTGGTCGGCAATGGTGCGGCGCTCGTCGGCATCGACAGCAACAATATTGACGACACGCGGGTTCGCGCGCGGCCCGTCCACACCCGATTGCTCGCGGCAAACATTCCGATCTGCGAACACCTTAGGGGTCTTGAAAACATTCCGGACCAGGGTTTTCGCTTTTCCGCCGTGCCGCCGCGGGTGCGCGCAATGGGAAGCTTCCCCGTGCGCGCTTATGCGGTTGTCGGCTGAGCCATCGCCGCCTTGAGCCATTCGGGAACGATTGCGTTGGGTGGAATGGCATCCACGCGCCGATGAACGATCTCGAAACCAAGCTCGGGATAGGCGACGCGTAGGCGCTCGTCGCCACAACCGCGGCAGACGAAAAGGCGCCGACTGACCTTGTGTCGCCAGTTCATGCGGGCAGTGTTTTCCTGGCCGACAAAACACCCCTTGGTGAAGCTAACGCCGTTTAGCTCGGCAGCGTTGCATTCAAGCCAAAGGACGTCACCGAGTTCCCGTCGTCCCTCGCACACACCAAGTTCAAGTCGATGCTCGTGCCAGCCGGACGCGGGCTCCTCGGGAGCGGCTAGCCAGCGTAAGCCGAGATCGGCGAGCCGAGGATCAGGCACGCCGGTATCGCCTTTCCTTGACCAGTGAACCGCCAAGCTGTCTCGCTCGATCCGGATTGCCCGCCGCAAGCGATAGATTGCGAGTCGCTTCATGAGATCGTCCGCAGCATTCGCCTCGCAGTCGAGCAAGAGGTCTTCGCCCTCGCCCCAGACGATGAAGTCGAAGAGGCATTTGCCTTGCGGCGTCAACAGGCCCGTCCACACCGGAAGCTGACCCACAACATCGCTCGTGACGATTCCCTGCAGGAAGATCCGCACGCTCTCGCCGGTGAGGCGGACCAGGGCGCGGTCCATAAGGGTGGTGGCTGCCATGCGCATCAGTTAGGGAGCGGGGCGTGGCATCGCAAATCCTGAAAATCCGCAAGCCCGACGACTGGCATGTTCATTTGCGCGATGGCGAGATCCTCGAGCGCGTCGCTTCGTACACGGCGCGCCAGTTCGCGCGAGCCATCGTCATGCCCAACCTTTCCCCTCCGGTGACGAGGGTCGACGCGGCGCGCGACTACAGAAAGCGCATATTGGCGGTAACACCGCCGGGCTTCACGCCGCTCATGACTTGCTATTTGACGGACAACAGCGACCCCGATGAGGTCGCGCGCGGGTTCGAGGAAGGAGTGTGGATCGCAGCTAAACTTTATCCCGCGGGTGCAACCACCAACAGCTCGAGCGGCGTGACCAACATCGCGAACATCTATCCCGTGCTGGAGCGAATGCAGCGGATCGGGATGGTCCTTTGCGTCCACGGAGAGGTCACCGACACTGAAGTCGATGTATTCGACCGGGAGAAAGTCTTCATCGCCCGCGTGCTGCTGCCGCTCGTCAAGAATTTTCCCACATTGAAGATCGTGCTTGAGCACATCACCACGAAAGAGGCGGTCGACTTCGTGCATTATTCCAAAAGCGTCGGAGCGACGATTACGCCGCAGCATTTGGTCATCAACCGCAATGCGATGTTCGCCGGAGGCTTGCGGCCGCACGCCTATTGCCTGCCCGTCGCGAAGCGCGAGGAACATCGTCTCGCGGTCCGCAAAGCCGCAACTTCAGGCTGGGCGAACATTTTTCTCGGGACAGACAGTGCGCCGCACTCCCGCCACGCCAAGGAAAGTGCGTGCGGCTGCGCCGGCATTTATAATGCGCCCTTCGCACTCGAAAGTTATGCGACGGTCTTCGAGGAAGAGGACGCGATCGAAAACCTCGAAGCATTCGCATCCGTGAACGGAGCGCGTTTCTATGGCCTGCCTCTCAACGAGGATACCGTGACGCTTGAGCGCGCTCCTACATCGGTGCCTGAGGAGATCGAAGGCCTGGTCCCGTTCCACGCCGGCGAGCGTCTCGGCTGGAGGTTCATCGGTTAGCGGCTGCTCCTTGTGCTACCGCCGCCGCCGCTGCCAATCACGGCGTCATAATGCTCCTGCAGTCGCTGATAGCATTCGCACGAACGACGCTTGAGACCGGCCCGATCCGTCACGCGCACGCTGCCGCGTCCCGTTGAAATCAGCCCTTCGGAAGACAGTTCACGAACGACTGCATTGACGGTCGTTCGCTGAACGCCGAGCAGAGCTGCAAAAGCTTCCTGCGTAAGTTCGATCCGGTCTCCGGCGCGGTCCTGAGCATGGAGGAGCCAGCGCGCGGCGCGTTCGGAAATGGAATGATAGGTGTTGCAAACCGCAGCCTGCATTACCTGCGCCAGAAGATAGTCCGAGTAGCGGCAGAAGAGATTTTTAATGAAATTGGACCGGTTCTTGGCATCCTCGAGTGCCTCCATTGGAACGCGGAACGCTGGTCCGGGCACGAGCACGTCCGCTCTCGAGAAAGCCGGGGCATGGCCGCAGCTGACAATTCCGCCGACAGCGCCCTCGCGGCCGATCGAAGCCACTTCCGCCGTCCTGCCGCCGCTTAGCTCCACGGTGAGGGTGATCATGGTCGGACCGATCGGAAAGAGACTCGAACCGACCTGCTCGCCTCTCGTCAAAACGATGTCGCCGATCCCGAGTTCTACAGTCTCCCCGAAGGGCTCGAGAACGGCGCGCGCCTCACGCGGGAAGGTCGAAAGCAGACGGTTGCCGGAGAAGGCGGCGTCGGCCTGGGCTAATTCGTCAATCTGTGTGTCTTTCACTTGCCTGTCCTCCGCCGGCAAGGTTCGTTTGTAACGTACGTAAACCGGCACTGACCCGAACAATGCCTCGGCGGCCAAGTTGCTCCATCAACCTTGGACGGGGTCCACGGTCTTGATGAGGCCGGAAAGAAGGCTGTCAGCAACGAGTCGGAAGGGCTGGACGTCGACGAGACTTTGCCGTTGATCAATCAGATCGACAAACGTGCGGTAGATATCGGGATACTCGCCAACGCCGTTGTCGCGTTGCGGGCCAGCACCGTTGAGGACCAGCGTGGCGCCACCGTCCTCGAGCCGGACGGTGTCGCCGTCACTCGTCTCAACCGCGATTGTCCATTCCTCGCCTTCGGCCCGCCGCCAGTCGAGGCTTGCGTGCAGCGGTCCCTCGGCCTGCGGGCTCGAAAAGATAATGTCGGCGGCAATCGGCGTATGTGCGTTCGCCGGCACGCAAAGCTCCGCCGAGGCGACGCACAGCCCGCCCGGGAAGATCCTGGTAGCAATCGAAAAGGCATTGATACCGGGATCGAAGACCCCAAAACCGCCCGGCTCCCAGATCCATTGTTGTCCCGGATGCCATTTGTGGACGTCCTCGTGCCACCGGATCTCCATCGATTTGATGCGCTTGCCCACAAGGGCCTTGGCGGCCGCTTCGACCGTCGCGTGATGCTGGGCATGCCAGGTCGTGTAGAGACATACCGGCTTTGCCTTCGCGAGTGTCTGGAGATCGGCAATCTGGCTCAGGCCCGCGGTCGGCGGTTTCTCGAGAAGACAATGCAATCCCTGAGATATGCATTCGCGCGCTATCTCGAAGCGGGGACCGGGCGGCGTCGTGATCGCCACGGCATCAATCGCTTCGGAGCGGATCAGTTCGCGCCAGTCAGTATAGGTTTTCTCGACGCCTTGGCCCGACCGGCTCGAAGTCGCGACTAGTTGCAGGCGGTTGTTTCCACGAATGGCAGGAGCGTGCTGGTCCTCGGCGATCTTCCCGTAGCCGATGATCGCGATCCGGATCGGATTCATGCGATTAGCTCGGCAACGTAGGACCGTGCCTTTTCAAGCGTCTCGGAGGGGCTCTGGCCGGGCCTATACAGTCCGCCGCCAAGCCCGAAACCCGTCGCGCCAGCATCGAGCCAGCTCCGCATGTTATCGGGCCTGATGCCTCCTACTGCGAGGATTGGAATGTGCCTCGGAATAACTGCAAGCTGCGCCTTCAAAACGGGAGGGGACGCAGCTTCGGCAGGAAAGAGCTTCAACGCCGTAGCGCCCGCCCGGATCGCCCCAAACGCTTCCGACGGTGTGAAATAGCCCGGGCTCGAGACAAGTCCCGCCGAGGCCGTGGCCGCGATAACATCGCTGTTGACGTCGGGAGAAACGACAATGCGTCCACCGACGTCCTTAATCCTTTGCACGTCGTCGGGCTGGAGGACCGTCCCGGCCCCGACGAGCATGCGCTCGCCGAACCGCTTGGCGAGCAGCTCGATGCTCTTAAGCGGGTCTGGCGAATTGAGCGGCACCTCGATGATCCGGAGGCCTCCTGCGAAGATCGCGTCGCCGATGGCTTCAACCTCCGCTGGCGTCACACCGCGGATGATCGCGACCAGTGGGCAGATTCCGAGATAACGTTGAAGAAGGTCCTGCGCGTTCATGTGATCCTCTTTGCAATCTCTTGAATGCCGGCGAGGAAACATTGTTCACCGTCGAGCTGCGCGGCCGATCGTCCATGCTGAGTTACTGCTGCTGCATACAGCGCAGTGAGATCCTGCCGGCCGATGATCGTGACATCAGCACCATAAGGAGTCGTTAGCCCGATCCGAACATCGGTGCCGATCAGCAGCCCGCTCGCATAGGAAGCCGCGTCCTCTTTCTTCGCCTGACCAAGGAGCACCTGTGCCCGGACGCCGAACAGGTCCGCAGGAAGGGTTTCATGCTCCATTGTCCCCTGAACGCCGCGCTTGAACGCATCGTTCACGGCGACCTCTCCCTGAAGAAGATCACTGAGGATGCTGTGCTCCTTGAGGAGACTGAACAACTCGCCCGTCATGACGCTCATGAAACTGTGAATGCCGCCGTCCCTGAGCACCGCCCACTTGTTATGCGTGCCCGGATGGCAAATGAGGCTCGTCGGGTCGACCAGGCCAGCCGCCACGGCACCGAGGAGTTGGACTTCTTCACCCCGCATGACGTCCGCCCGCCCATTGCCGACGAAGGATACGCCCGGAACAATGGCTTCGCGGTCTCCGGCCCAGACAAGATTCTTCACGAGTTCTTCGATTCCGACCGGGCAGGCAACGTAAGTGGCTTCTTTCCAGCCCCGGTTCGACCCGACCATGCCCGCGAGCAGAAGGGGAAGATCTCCTAGGCGCCGTCTTATGTCGCTGATCGCCGCCGGAAAGCCGCCGCTGGGCACGGAGAGAACGCCCGCATGATCCTCAAACTCTTCGACGCACTTGCCCGACCCGTCGATATGATAGGCGCGACGATTTGTCGTACCCCAATCGACCGCAATGAACCCGTCGACCCAACGCATGGGTCCGCCCATTCCCGTAAAAGAAGCTGACATCAACCTTGCTCCACCGGTTTTCTTTTCAGCGCCGCGCATTATCGCAACGGCGTGACCGCCGAGTCGGTTCACGCAGGCGCAGGCAATCGATGCAACCAAATGCAGGGGGGTTGTTTATGTTCAGGCCGGCGGCGAAAGAACTGCCGGTGCCCCCGCACGAGTTCTGACGAAGACGGAGACTGAGTAATCGCCAACTTCATGTTCGCAACGGGGATCGAGAATTCTTATCCCACGATCAATCACGGAAAGACGCGCGTCGATGAGATGGACGTCTGCGGTCACTATGAACGCTGGCGCGAGGATTTCGACTGCGTTCAGGAGATCGGGATCAATTATCTCCGATACGGGCCGCCTTTCCATCGGACCTATCTCGGCCCGAACAAATATAATTGGGAATTCACTGACCTCACCTTTGCCGAGCTGAAGCGTCGCGACATCACGCCGATCGTCGATCTTTGTCATTTTGGCGTTCCGGACTGGATCGGAAATTTCCAGAACCCAGACTTTCCGCGACTCTTTGCAGCCTATGCCGGGGATTTCGCCGAGCGCTATCCCTGGGTGCAGCTCTACACGCCGATCAACGAGATGTTCATCTGCGCCGTTTTTTCCGCCAAATATGGCTGGTGGAACGAGCAGAAGAAGGACGACCGTTCGTTCGTCACAGCGCTCAAACACCTCGTCAAGGCGAACGTCATGGGGATGGTCGAGATCCTGAAGCGCCGCCACGACGCGATCTTCATACAGTCGGAATCATCGGAATATTATCACGCCGACTCGCCCGCAGCCATCGGGCGCGCGGAAGTCCTGAACCAGATGCGGTTTCTATCGCTCGACCTTAACTACGGGCGGCGGGTCGATAGCGGAATGTACCAATATTTGCTCGACAACGGCATGACCCGTGAGGAATATGAATGGTTCCTCGAGCATCGCCTGAAACAGCACTGCATTTTCGGGAACGATTATTATCAGCTGAACGAGCACCGAGTCTTTGCTGATGGCCACACCGTCGCGGCAGGCGAGACGTTTGGTTACGCGGAGATCACCCGACAATATTACAATCGCTACCGGCTGCCCGTGATGCACACCGAAACGAACCTCTGGGAAGGGCAGCATGGCGACGAGGCAGTCAAATGGCTCTGGAAGGAATGGGCGAACGTGCTGCGACTGCGCAACGTGGGCATTCCGACGGTCGGTTTCACTTGGTACAGCCTCACCGATCAGGTCGATTGGGACACGGCGCTGCGCGAGCAGAATGGCAATGTAAATCCGCTCGGCCTGTTCGATCTTGACCGAAAGATCCGGAACGTCGGCAAGGCCTACAAGCAACTGATTGCCGATTGGCGTAACGTGCTCCCGGCCCAGAGCGTCTGTCTGATAGTCCCGATCAAGAAGATCGACGGTCTTGAGGGCGAAGAAGACGATGCCGCAGGGCGATCGATGAGCGGCAGCGGGACCCAAGCAAACAAGGCAAAAGCGTGACCCAGCGCAAGATCAGCAAGATCGAAACCTTCGTTGTTCCGCCGCGATGGCTTTTCGTGCGCATCGAAGCCGACGACGGCGCCTTTGGCTGGGGCGAAGCCAGCCTCGAGGGCTGGGCGGAGGCGGTAGAAGGAGTCTTCGAGGCCTATCGCGACCGGTTTATCGGGGCCGACCCGTTCAACATCGAGGATATCTGGCAAGTCGGATATCGTGGCGGTTTCTACCGGGGTGGCGCAGTCATCATGTCCGCCCTTTCCGGTCTCGAACAAGCCCTTTGGGACCTCAAAGGTCGCGTGTTGGGCCTGCCTGCCTGGCAGATGCTGGGTGGCAAGGTGCGTAACAAGGTGCGGTCCTATGCATGGATCGGCGGCGATCGACCGCATGAGATCGGGGAAGCTGCCGCGGGCCGCAAAGCCCAGGGATTCAACGCGGTGAAAATGAACGCCACCGCCGAACTGAACTGGATCGGGACGAACAAGCAGTTCGACGAAGTGGTGACTCGTGTCGAAGCCGCTCAGGCCCAAGGCATGGAGGTGGGCCTCGATTTTCACGGCCGCGTTCACCGGCCACTCGCAAAGCAGCTTGCAAAAGTTCTCGAGCCGCTTGGCCTCCTGTTCATCGAAGAGCCGCTGCTGTCCGAAAACATGGACGGCCTTCCGGAGATCTCCGCGCACACGACAACGCCGATCGCCCTTGGCGAGCGGTTATTCTCACGGTGGGAGTTCAAGCCTTTTTTTGAACAAGGTGTCGTCGACATCATTCAGCCGGATCTCAGCCACGCCGGCGGAATTCTCGAAGTGCGCAAGATCGCCGCAATGGCTGAGGCCTATGACGTGGCGATCGCGCCCCATTGTCCGCTTGGTCCGCTGGCGCTCGGCGCTTGCCTGCAGATTGCTGCCTGCACTCCCAATCATGCAATTCAGGAAATCAGCCTCGGCATTCATTACAATACAGGGGGGCACGATCTGCTGAACTTCTGCCTTAACAAAGAAGCACTGACGCCGGTCGAAGGATTCCTGCCCGTTCCCGAAGGCCCGGGTCTTGGAATCGAAATTGACGAAACCGCCGTTCGCGCGGCCGACAGGGATCGACACCGCTGGAGGAACCCGATCTTCCGGACCAAGGACGGCAGTTTCGCGGAGTGGTAACCGGCCATTGCGGCACACGGCTTCCAGGATCGCAATTATGTCGCCGTTTGAGTGTCGGGGACTGCTGATGTCGTCAGTGGCACTTAAAGCGCTCGAATGGCTCAAGACACGCGTTGCAGCGCCATTGAGCCTTGCACGGGGTAGCGCCAAAACGACTGACCTCCACCGTGTCGCTCGAGGCACAAAGAGGGCATTCCGCCGTGGCTGAAGGGCTTGGTGGCGCGATCCCGTAGGCAGCGAGCCGTTCCCGGCCGCGCACCGTAATCCAGTCGGTCGTCCACGGTGGAAACAAGACACGCTCGATTCCCACCTGTCCCAGGCCGGCTTTGTCGAGCGCCTCGCGAATGGAGGACTCGATCGCGAGCGTCGCGGGACAACCCGTGTATGTCGGGCTGATAAGCACTCGCTCCGGATCGTGTGCAAAGCCGCGAACGATGCCGAGATCGGTAATGGAAAGCACCGGGATTTCCGGGTCGGGCACAGTCTCCATCAGGGCCATGACGGCCGCTTCGTCGAGCACCGCTTCCCTTACTCCAACCATGGCGAGCATCCTATACGGGTTTGAGCGATACCGCGATGGATAAGCTCAGAGGACCCCCCGGCGCATCTGATCGAGTTCGATGCTTTCGAACAGCGCCTTGAAATTGCCTTCGCCGAACCCTTCGTTGCCCTTGCGCTGGATGATCTCGAAGAAGATCGGCCCGATCACGTTCTGGGTAAAGATCTGCAACAGAAGGCCCTGCCCCTCTGTCGGCGCACCATCCATGAGGATGTGCCGCTTCTCAAGCTCGGGAATATTCTCCCCATGGCCCTTAATGCGTTCCGGGAGAAGTTCGTAATAAGTGTCGGGGGTGTCCTGGAACGGAATTCCGCGCGCCTTGATGATGTCCACGGCGGCATAAATATCCGAGGTGCCAAGGGCGATGTGCTGGATACCCTCGCCCTTATATTCCCGCAGAAACTCCTCGATCTGGCTTTTGTCGTCCTGGCTTTCGTTGAGCGGGATGCGGATCTTTCCGCAGGGTGACGTCATGGCCTTCGAGAAGAGACCAGTCTGCTTTCCCTCGATGTCGAAATAGCGGATCTCGCGGAAGTTAAAGAGCCGCTCATAGAAATCCGCCCACACGCTCATTCGCCCGCGATTCACGTTATGTGTAAGGTGGTCGATGTAGGTGAGCTTGGAATCGGCACGCGCAATCCGTTCCGCCCAGTCAGAGTGGAAGGCGAAATCGACATCGTAGATCGAATTCTTGTCCCCATATCGGTCGACAAAAAACAAACGCGAGCCACCAATTCCTTCGATCGCCGGGATGTCGAGCTCCCCATCGCCTCGATTAATCTCCACATTGGTGGCTCCGAGCTTCAGCGCACGCGCATGCGCCGCTTTCGCATCCTTCACTCGGAACGCCATCGCACAGGCGCTCGGACCATGGGCTCTTGCATATTCCTCGGCGTATGAGCCGGGTTCTGCATTGATGATGAAGTTGCAGTCGCCCTGCTTGTGCAGCGAAACGTCCTTGCTCTTGTGCCGTGCGACCTCCGGGAAGCCCATCTTGGTAAACAGCGAGCGTAGCTGTTCGACATCGGGCGCAGTATATTCAACGAACTCGAAACCGTCGGTTCCCATCGGGTTTTCGAGCCCTAGTATACTGTTGTTCTCGGCAAGCTGGGTCGCCATGGAATATCTCCTTCGAGGGTCACCTGCGCCTGCCAGTCGACCATTTCAAGGTGGCGCAGGCCGAGGAAAGCCCGACAGCAGCCGGGCCCAAATGCGACAGTCCTGTTGCGCGTGATAGGCTAGGCGAAATGGAGAGTGGGAGAATTGTAATGGACACACCCGAAGGATGGAAATTGGAGGACGGCGATAAGGCGTTAGTCCGAACCTTCCGGTTCAAGGACTTCAACGAAGCGTTCGGGTTCCTTACGCGGGTTGCGCTCCATGCGGAGAAAGTCGATCACCATCCCGAGTTTACAAACGTTTGGAATCGCGTCGATTTTCGCTTGACCAGTCACGACGCGGGCCGCGTCACTGAGAGGGACCTTGCGCTCGCTGCCGCGATCAACAGCCTCATCGGCTGAGCTTCGCAGGGACAGGCGCCAGCCCTTGGGTCGGGCCACGATTCGATAAACGCGACGAGTGCAAAGCCTCGCGCGCGGATGGTCGTAAGGCTCGATCTAACGCGTAATGGTACGCATTAAAGCAATGGCCTTGGCCTTTTAAGAAAAGGCGAGCGCAAAGCCCGCACCAACTACCGCCACAGTCAGAACCAGCCCGATGGCGAGATTTCTGAGCGTTCCCCCAGCTGTCATGTCGAACATCGATCCCTCCCCTGGATCTTGTGATCGAGAGCCCGACCATACGGCATTTGGCGAATCCCGCCGAGGTGAAATGCTGGCGTGTCAGCAGTTTCGAACGACCACGTTCAGGAGGCCCCAAAGGACGCGCAGACGAGTATCAGGGCGATCCCTGGTAACCATGTTCTCTAACCTTTTGACAGGCTCGCCCAGAAGAAGGTGACCCAGACCCCGGGGTAAAGCGCCGCTGGGGGTTAACCAAGGAGGGGCGCATGTTAAGATTAAGAGAAATTATCCGCTGCGAAAAAGGCGCAAATGCGATCGAATATGCTTTGGTTGCGAGCTTGATTGCAATTGCCGCAGTGGGGGCAATGTACAACCTTGGAAACAAGATCGACGTCATGTTCAACAATGTCCAAAATGCCCTTTGACGGGAGCCAATCACCGCCATTGATCGTTGCGCACGAAAGTGGAATAAGTACGATCATCATGACCCGCTCGTTCACTCTCGCTCTTGTTCGCGCCGCTGCGGCTGCGCCGGCGAGCTATTATTATCCGTTCGAGGCTGGACCGAGCTGACGCACACCTAAGCGACAGAACACCAGCCTCAAACCCGCCAGAGCTAAGCTTCGGCGGGTTTTTTATTGCCTCACAGCCAAGGGAACCAGGAATGCTCCAAGAGACGATCACGACCCAACGGCCGCCAGCACGCTGGCAGGAATACGTGGTCCCGCAGTGCTGGGAATCGTTTACGGACGAGGACCATCAGGTGTGGGATCTCCTGTTCGCGCGGCAGGTCGATCTGCTTGGAACGCGAGTTGTGTCGCCCTTCCTTGCGGGAATCGACTTGCTGCGCCTTTCGCATCCCGGCGTGCCGGAGCTCTGCGAACTTAATGCCATTCTTGAACCTCGCACCGGCTGGCGGACCGTCGCCGTTCCGGGACTCGTACCGGACGAGGTGTTCTTCGCCATGCTGACGCAGCGGGTCTTTCCGGTTGGAAATTTCATTCGACGCCGTGAGCAGCTCGATTACCTCGAAGCTCCCGATTGCTTCCACGACCTCTTCGGCCACATTCCCATGCTAGCAAATCACGATTTTGCAGCGATGGCCGAGCATATTGGACGTCTTGGGCTTGCGGCCATAGCCGCCGGCGAGGGCATTCGGGCGGCTCGTCTCTACTGGCACAGCGTCGAGTTCTCGCTTGCGCGCGAACATGGTGAGCTGAAGATACTTGGCGCGGGGCTCGCGTCGAGTTTCGGCGAGGCACATTTCAGCCTTGAAAGCGAGGCCGTTGAGCGGCTGCCCTTCTCTGTAAGTCACGCCGTACGGACGCCGTACCGGCACGATGCGTTCCAGCCGCGGTACCTTGTTTCAAAATCGCTCGAGGATACCATTCGAGAAGTCGCAACGACTACGCCGGAAGACATGCTCTCGTTCTGATCTGAGCCGGTGGTGCGAAACTGCGAAGCTGGGAACCAAGTTGCGGTTCCTGTGAGGCGGCCTCAGCCAAACGAACTGTTCACGCCAGGCGTTGAGCAGGCCCCCGCGGCCTGTATAGCAAGGTCATGCCTCAAGAGGACACGAAGGGCGAGTATCGCACGGGGCACGATCCCCGCACGCTTCGCGCGGCCCTTGGCTGCTTTGCGACCGGCGTCACCGTTGTTACGTGCCTTACCGAAGCCGGCAGTCCTGCCGGGCTGACGGTCAACAGCTTCACTTCCGTATCCCTCGAGCCGCCACTGCTTCTGGTTTGCCTCGCAAAACAGGCCGTGAGCGCGGCGCCGCTGATCGCCGCCCCTTGTTTCGCGATCAATGTCCTGCAAACCGGGCAGCAACCCGCCTCGATCCGTTTCGCGACCAGAGATCAAGACAGATTTGGGATAACCCCGTGGTCGCAGGGTGAAGGAGGAGCGCCGATCCTTGAAGAGTCGCTCGGCGTTTTCGAGTGCGAACGTTACGCCGTCTACGATGGAGGGGATCATCACATCCTCGTCGGGCAGGTCGTCAAAGCAAGCTTCGATGCCAGTCTTGATCCGCTGCTGTATTTCCGCGGGAAGTATCGGCGACTGCACTTCGACTAAGGCACGTTGAGCGGCACAACGCTGAAACGACGACCGCGAAAAGTCCTTTACAAGCACTCGGCGAGCGGCTGCGGCGATGCCTGAACGACACACGATCTCGGTGGAACGCGCATAGTCCCGGGCGAACTCGCGACAAACAGGAGAGACTGTGTCGGTTCAGTCTTGCCAGCACATCAGCAACTAGCGCATCCGGAGCACATGCTTGCTCTCGATTTCGTCAAGGCCAACCGCGAGAAGGTTGAGCGCTCGGTGCGCGACAAGGGCGTGAACGTCGACCTCGACGCGCTGCTCGCGCTTGATAGTGAAGTTCGCTCGGCCAAGACCGAGATCGATCGGCTCCGCGCCGAGCGAAACGCGATCAGCGCCACGTTCAAGGACGCGCCGGCCGACACAAAGGCGGAACTTGGACGCCGTGCAAAGGAAGCTGGCGCCCGCGCGTCCGAACTCGAGAATAGCCTTGCCGCAAAGGAGGCTGACCTCAAGGCGCTCATGCTGAAACTTCCAGGTATTCCCTACGAGGGCGCACCGGTGGGTCCGGATGAGAGCTATAATCAGGTCATCCGGACGGTGGGTGAACCAGGTTCGTTCGATTTCGAACCGCTGGACCATGTTGAGCTCATCGAGAAGAATGGCTGGGCCGATTTGTCGCGCGTCACGCAGGTCTCGGGAAGCCGTACCTATTGTCTCAAGGGCGCTCTCGCGCTTCTCGAGACCAAGCTGATGGGCTGGGCACTCGAGAAAATTGCCGAATCCGGTTTCACGCCCATCACGGTGCCGGCGATCGCGCGCGAGCAGGCATTCCTCAACCAAGGCCAGTTTCCTGGCCACGAGGACGAAACCTATCAACTGCCAAATGATGATCTTTGGCTGGCGGGAACGGCAGAAGTCGTGCTGACCTCGCTTCATTCAGGCGAGATCATCGAGGCCGACAAGTTGCCCGTGCTCTATGCGGGTTTTTCACCTTGTTTCCGGCGGGAAGCGGGAAGCGCAGGCAAGGACGTTCGCGGCTTGCTTCGAGTTCACCAGTTCGTGAAGGTCGAGCAATATGTCATCTGCGAAGCCGATGAAGAACAGTCGGCGGATTGGCACGCGCGGTTGCTCGAACTTGCCGAGGGCCTCCTTCGGGACCTTGAGATCCCCTATCAGGTCATCGAGACTTCCACGGGCGACATGGGCCTTGGCAAGTACCGCATGAACGACATCGAAAGCTGGGTACCCAGTCTTGGAAAATATCGGGAGACTCATAGCTGTTCGACTTTGCACGACTGGCAGGCGCGGCGTGCGAACATTCGCTATCGCGGGAGCGACGGAAAGGTGCGCTTCGCCCACACCCTCAACAACACCGCGCTCGCGAGTCCCCGGATCCTTGTACCCTTGCTCGAGAATCATCAGACCGCGGACGGGCGCATACGTCTTCCAAGTTCCATGCAGCAGCTCATGAAACGCGAATATCTTTGAACCAGCCCGACGCACGACAAGACTGGGACGGCGACGACGCCCCGCCCAAACATGGCAATTGGGGCGAGATCGCGTGGAATTTCGGCCGCATGCTCAGCACGTTTCGCAAGCGCGGCCCGCGCGGCCCCTTGGACGGCCTGCCGGTGCTGGTCATCCCCGGGTTCCTGTGCAGCGACCAGACGACTTTCGCTCTTCGTCGTGAACTGGCACTGGCTGGTTTCCGGGTCCACGGCTGGAAGCAGGGCTGGAACCTCGGCGCCAAACACGACACGCTCGACACCCTCAAAGAAAGGATCGAGAGCCTTGGGCATGGCCGTCCGATCCTTCTTGTCGGTTGGAGTCTCGGGGGCCTCTTTGGCCGAGAATATGCGCGCTATCATCCCGACGAGGTGAAGGCGGTGGTGACGCTCGGGTCCCCGTTTTCGGGTGATCCGCGCCAGAACAATGTCTGGCCGCTATACGAGAAGATTGCCGGTCATCGCGTGGACGATCCGCCGCTGCCGCGGATCACTGAGAAGCCACCCGTTCCGCATCTCGCCATCTGGTCCCGGCGTGATGGCTTGATTGCGCCGCGAGCAGCACGCGGCTTGGACCACGAGCGCGACAAGGAGGTCGAGATCGACTGTCATCACATGGCATTTGCGATCTCGAGACGCGCCGCACGCGATGTGGTACGCGCGGTCAGGGAATTCCTCGGAGAGCTTCCCGACTAAGGGCGTCATCGGGGGCGCGTTTATTTTCTGGCTCGCAGATCCCGATTCTGGACGCGAGTACAGGCGCTTATTGTTTCTGAGGCGAAAAGAACGTTATCTTCAGAAGCATGAAGTGGGTGCGTCCCCCCGCCGTGAGCGGCGCGAGCACTGTCGACCCGGATGAGCTCGCGCCGCCAGCCTGGCACCGCATGCGCGAAATGGCATGGCACCTGCCGCGTGTGCTCGCCGGGCTTGGGCCTATCGGTCCGCGAGGTCCCGAGGATGGGCCGCCCGCCCTCGTTATTCCCGGTTTTCTCGCCAGTGATCGGACAACAATGGACATGCGCCGGGCGCTCGCTCGTGCGGGATGGCGGGTACATCCGTGGGGTCTTGGTCTGAACCGCGGTGCGAAACGGGACTCGATGGATCTTCTCGGCGCCCGCCTCGACGACATCTTCGATGGCCGTCCTGTGTTGGTTGTCGGCTGGAGCCTTGGCGGCATGTTCGCGCGCGAACTTGCGCATCGTCATCCTGACAAGGTCAGGGCGGTGGTGACACTCTGCTCGCCGTTCTCGGGCGATTACAAGACCAATACCAACGTGCGCGAGCTCTACGAGCGGATCGCCGGGCACGACGTCAACCAACCCCCGTTTGAGCGCCGGGACGGGAAGCCTCCGGTCCCCACTCTGGCCTTCTGGTCGCGTCGCGACGGGATCGTTGCGAAACGGGCAGCCCGCGGTCTCGATCACGAGATTGATCGCGCGGTCGAGATTGATACGTACCACGTCGGTGCAGTGCTGTGGCGACCCGCGCTGGGGCGTATCGTACAGGAGATCGAGCGGTTCCTAAGGGATACCGAGAGCGAACCGCCCATCGCTGAGAGGACGACCGAGTCGCACCATTGACTCTTACGGCCAAGTCGCAGGAAAAAGAACAAAAGAAGAACAATAACGTTGTGAGTCGTGTGGCTGCAGGTCTTGCCTTGGTCGCCGGCGGCGGAAGCCGTGCGGTCAAATCCACCCCTTCTATGGCAGGGGAGAGGGGCCTGTCTGCGCACCGTCCAACTCCCGTCGAACACATCAAGGAGCAGAGGTTTGCATTGCCGACCTCGTCGTGCCCGACCCTTTCGGAATTGTTCGCGGTGCATCCACGCGATTCGGGCTGGACGGCGTTCCTGTTGGCGCAGCTCGCCTCCGACAAGCCCTTGCTGTGGATTCAGGAGCGCATGGCGATCCTGGAGAGCGGACGAGTCCACCCTCTCGGTTTGCCGATGCACAACCTCATTCATGTCGAAGCGCGCGATGCACGCGATGCATTGTGGGCAATGGAGGAGGGACTGAGATGCTCGGCTCTATGCGCCGTCATTGGCGAGATCTGGGGAAATCCGCGGGCACTCGATTTTACAGCTACGCGGCGTCTTGCGGTCGCTTCGGAACGTTCTGGGGTGTCCGCCTTTCTCATTCGACTGGGCGGAGAAGCGAATCTCAGCGGCGCTCGTATGCGCTGGCGGATCGCAAGCGCATCTTCGATTGCCAACGAGCTCGACCCGCGCGCGCCCGGCCTCCCCGCTTGGAATGTCGAGCTTTTTCGCGCGCGCGGACATGCGCCTGGTCGCTGGAGCATCGCACATGATGCGACCCAAACGGGTGCTTTCCATCTGGCTTCCGCTGCTGCCGGTCGAACGCTGGGCGAGGAACGCCGATTATCCGCCTGACAAGGCGGTCGTTCTCACGATCGAGGGTGCACATGGACCGATCATCCATGCCGTAACGAAAGCAGCGGCGGAGCGAGGCGCACAGCCTGGCGCGCGGCTGACCGATGCACGAGCGCTCGATCCCGCACTGGTTGCGATAGCGGCCGATCCGCAAGCTGATGCTGCGCTGGTGGAACGACTCGCTCGATGGGCTGGACGATGGTCGCCACTGGTCGAAGTGGACGGGAAGGACGGCCTACGGCTTGATGTCACCGGCGTCGCGCATCTGTTCGGTGGCGAATGTCGACTGGTCAGCGATATATACAGCCGTTTCGCGATCCTCGGCGTTACACCCCGTGTCGCGATTGCGCCAACTGCAGCCGCAGCTTGGGCGCTTTCACACCATGCTCCTTGCATTTGTGGATCCGATGACATCCCGGCAAAACTCATGCCGCTCCCCGTCTCGGCGCTGCGGCTCGAGGAAGACACTGTCCGGATACTCGAACGGTTAGGTCTCAAGACGATCAAGGCATTGATGGACGTACCGCGACTGGCACTCGCGAGACGGTTCAGGGGAGCCGAAAATGTGGTTGATGCGATCGATCGAGTGGTCGGCCGCAAACCGGAGCCGTTGACCGCAGTCATTGACGATCAGCCACCGCGATCGACGGTTCGGCTGAATGAGCCGGCAACTCATGTTGAAGCAGCATCTCAGGCGCTTGATCGCCTCATCCCGTTGCTCGTCCGCGAACTTGAACAGCGGCGCCTGGGCGCACGGCGGCTGTCGATCACCGGCTATCGCGTTGACAGCAGCATCGGGGTCGTCTCGGTTGCCACGGCAATTCCGAGCCGCGAACCCAAACACCTTCAGCGCCTGCTTGCAGACAAGGCCGCAGCCCTTGATCCGCAGTTCGGGTTCGACGCATTCACACTTACTGCGGACTGGACCGAAGATCTCGGCGCCGCGCAGGAAAGCTTGGTCGAGGAGCCGTCGAGCACACGCGAACTGGCACGCCTCGTGGATCGGCTGACCGTAAAGCTCGGCCCGAACGCGGTCCGGCGACCGCAGATTTTTGAAAGCCATGTACCGGAGCGCTCGATGGGGTGGGTCGCGGCAATTCACATGCCCTTCCCCAAAAGTGAGGGATATAAAGGTGGGCCGATCCCGAGCCGGCCTCGCATCGCTGAGGAAGTCTCTTCAGCAACAACCCGTCCTTTCACCCGTCATCCGTCTTCGCGGCCATTTGACAGCGAGGACTGCAAGAGACCCCAACGCCTGCTCGATAGACCCGAAGCAATTGACGTCATCTATGCCACGCCTGAGGGCATGCCGCGGCGGTTCCGGTGGCGGCGCGCAATGCATGACATCGCCCGGGTCGAAGGGCCCGAACGCGTCGCTCCCGAATGGTGGCGACAGCCTTCCTCCGCGCGGCTGCGCGATTATTACCGGGTCGAGGATGCACAGGGGCGGCGATACTGGATCTACCGCGAGGGATTGATTGGCGATGGACGCGGCGGCGTGCCGGCCTGGTTCATCCACGGATTGTTCGGCTGATGGCGCGATCTCCTCGACCTTCACGCTTATCCTGCGGTCTGGCGATTCGCCGCGAGCCTGAGAATGCCTGAAAAAGTCGGCTTCTCCCGCCTCAAGCTGGTGCGGACGGACGACATGCCTCCTCCGCCCACAAGCCCCTCGCCCTTCATCGAGCTGGGTATTACCACTCCCTTCTCGTTTCTGCGCGGTGCGTCGGATGCGATCGAGCTGGTGACGACGGCATTGTCGTTCGGATATGATGCGATCGGGATTGCCGACCGCAACACGCTCGCTGGAGTTGTGAGGATGCACAGCGCCTGTCTGGGCGTCGGTATCCGGCCGTTGATCGGCTGTCGGCTTGATCTCACCGATGCACCAAGCCTGCTCGCCTACCCGCGCGATCGGGAAGGTTATGGTCGGCTCTCACGTCTGCTCAGCCTGGGCAAGATGCGCGCGCAAAAAGGCGACTGCACGCTGAGCCTTGAGGACGTCGCCGCGCACCAGGAAGGCATTGCGTTCATTGCTTGGCCGGAAGCCGTCGATGTCTTCGAAGCCGAGTTGCCACGGCTTCGTGACGCCTTGACGTCACTGCGCCATGTTGCGGCCTGCTGGCACTACCGTGGCAACGACAGTAGCCGCATCGAACGGCTTGATCGCCTCGCGCGCAAGCATGGCTGTACGCTCCTCGCGACGAACGACGTCCACTATCATGCGTCCGAGCGCCGACCGCTGCAGGACGTTGTCACCTGCATTCGCGAAAAGGTGACCATCGCGAATGCGGGATACCTTCTCAATCCCAATGCCGAACGACACCTCAAAGGCCCTGAAGAAATGGCCCGGCTGTTCGCGCGCTGGCCACATGCAATCGCGGCGACACGGGAATTTGCGGATCTTCTGGACTTCAGCCTTGAAGAGCTACGCTACGAATATCCAAGAGAGACGGTTCCCGACGGACGGACCCCCCAGCAGCACCTTGAGCATCTTGCCTGGGAGGGAGCAAATAAGCGCTGGCCCGGCGGAATTCCTGACAAGGTGGTAAAACAGCTCAACTACGAGCTGCCGTTGATCGCGAAACTTGATTTCGCGCGCTATTTCCTGACCGTCCACGACATCGTTTCCTATGCCCGTTCGCTTGATCCGCCGATCCTCTGCCAAGGGCGTGGATCGGCAGCGAACAGCGCCGTCTGCTATTGTCTCAACATCACTGCGGTCGATCCCGCAACCAGCGACCTCTTGTTCGAGCGATTCATTTCCAAGGAGCGCAAAGAGCCGCCCGACATCGATGTCGATTTCGAGCACGAACGACGCGAGGAGGTGATCCAGCACATCTACAACAAATATGGCCGCGACCGCGCCGGCATCGCCGCGACCATCATCCACTTTCGGCCACGCTCGGCGATTCGGGAAGTCGGCAAGGTGATGGGCCTTGGCGAAGACGTTTGCGGAGCACTCGCTTCAACCATCTGGGGAAGCATGGACGCCGAGCTCGAAGAAGAGCGGGCAAATGACGCCGGTCTCGATCTTTCCGATCCGCATCTCAGACGCACGGTAAGGCTTGCTGAACAACTGGTCGGCATGCCCCGTCACTTGTCGCAGCATGTCGGTGGCTTCATCCTGACGGAGCGGCCACTGACTGAAACCGTCCCGATCGGCAACGGGGCCATGGATGATCGTACCTTCATCGAATGGGACAAGGACGATATCGAGGAGCTTGGCATCCTCAAGATCGACGTGCTTGCACTTGGGATGCTGACCTGCATTCGCAAATGCTTTGACCTCGTCGAACAGCATCACGGCGACCGTTGGGAACTCGCGACTGTCCCGCAGGAAGTGCCGGAAGTTTACGACATGCTCTGTCGTGGGGATTCGCTTGGCGTTTTCCAGGTCGAGAGCCGGGCTCAGATGAACATGCTGCCACGCCTTAAGCCGCGCCGCTTTTATGACCTTGTCATCGAAGTCGCGATCGTTCGGCCAGGACCGATCCAGGGTGACATGGTTCACCCCTATTTAAAGCGTCGCTCGGGCAAGGAGCCGGTTACCTTCCCTTGTCCTGACCCCGAACATGGCGATGCGGACGAACTTCAGAAAATTCTCGGTCGAACCCTGGGCGTTCCGATCTTCCAGGAACAAGCCATGAGGATCGCGCTCGATGCGGCAAAGTTCAGCTCCGAAGAGGCGAACCAGCTTCGCAAGGCGATGGCGACCTTCCGATCGAGGGGAAAGATTGAACCGCTTCAGGAGAAGATGGTCGGGCGAATGGTCGCGCGCGGTTATGATCGTGACTTTGCCCAACGTTGCTTCGATCAGATCAAGGGCTTTGGGGAATATGGCTTTCCAGAAAGCCATGCAGCGAGCTTTGCGCATCTCGTCTATGTCTCAAGCTGGCTGAGATGGCGCTACCCTGCAGCCTTCGCCTGTGCGCTTCTCAACTCGCAGCCAATGGGTTTTTACGCTCCGGCGCAAATCGTACGCGATGCGCGCGATCATGGCGTTGAAGTGCGCGAGATCGATGTGAACGACAGCGTTTGGGATTGTACGCTGGAGCCTTGCCTCAGGACGGAAGAGGGAGAGGAGCAAAGGAGGAGGAAGAGAATCGCGCAGCTCGCGCTCCGCCTTGGCCTTCGCCAGATTGATGGATTGCCCCGCGAAGCGGCTGACCGGCTTGTCGCGAACCGACCATACAGCTCCGTCGAGGAACTGCGTTCGCGAGGCCGCGTGCCCGTTCATGCCATCCAGCGGCTCGCCGTTGCCGATGCATTCCGGTCGATAGATCTCGATCGGCGGGCGGCCCTGTGGGACTCACGAGCGCTAAGGCCTGCGCCAGATCTGCCGCTGTTCGCTTATGCCGACTCACGCGAGGAAGGAGTGGAGGTCGAGCCAGCGACATTGCCGCCCATGCCCTTGGCCGAGCATGTCGTGAACGATTACCAGACCATCCGCCTGAGCCTGAAGGCGCACCCCATGCACTTCCTTCGCGAACATTATGCCGCCCGCAAGTTCATCACCGCGGATCAGCTGGGATTGATCAAGGAGGGCAAACGCCTGTCGATCGCCGGACTTGTCCTCATCCGCCAGCGCCCCGGTAGCGCTAAGGGTGTCGTATTCATCACGATCGAAGACGAAACCGGTGTCGCCAACCTTGTTATCTGGCCCGATGTGTTCGCCAGGCAGCGCAAGGTCGTGATGGGCGCAAGGCTGATGGCGGTTCATGGCCTCGTGCAGCGCGATCCGGATAGTGAAGTCATCCACGTCGTCGCCCGTCAGCTCGAAGATCATAGCCGTATGCTGAGTCAGCTAAGCAACGAGAAAATGCCGTCCACACTCAGCCAGGGCGATGCCGCCGGCAGCTGGCGTCCGCCCGTCGCTCGACATCCAAGGAACGTCGCAATCATTCCGAAGAGCCGCGACTTCCATTAACCGGCGGCCTTGGCATCTCCAGGAATCAGGGCAAACTACGACGGATGGGCGAATCTTTCCGGTTAATCTCCCAGCAACCGCAGGGGCGGATTATTGCCGCAAATCATCACTATGCACGCTGCCATGATGCGGATTATCCGGAAATCGACCCTGCTCCTGCTGCTCGCCGTTACCCTGCCGGTCACGGCATCGGCGCAAGCAGTGCTTGCCGGCCGATGGAAGAACCCAAAGGGGAGCGTCGTCGTCCGCCTCGGCCCATGCGGGAACGCGATTTGCGGGGTAGTCATCGACGCCTCCGAACATGCCAAGGACACCGCCCGAAAAGGCGGAACGGCGAACCTGGTCGGCACTCGCATTCTGACTGGCCTGCGTCCAAACGGCGACGGTACGTTCAAGGGGCAGGCCTTCGATCCGAAACGCAATATCCGCGCGCCCGCGAGAGTTCGCTTGATCAGCCAGGACGCCCTGGAAATCCAGGGTTGCGCCTTCCTCGGCCTGGTCTGCAAGGAACAGCGCTGGACGCGCATCAGCTAATCACTTCAGGAAGTCGACAATGATGACACGCCTTGTTCCTCATGCGCTTTTTGCTGTGGCGATCCTCGCCTCGCCCGCGACCGCTCAAACGTTGAACTTCGAAGGTCATTGGGCGAACCCCAAACATTCAACAATCGTGAACGTCAGTCGATGCGAAGGCGATTATTATTGCGCCGTCGTGCTCAAAGCCTCGGCCAAGGCCCAGGCCAACGCCCGCAAGGGAGGAACGATGCACTTTATCGGCACGCAAATCCTGAGGGTCCGTTCAACAGGCGACGGGATTTTCAAGGGCACGGCCTTCGACCCTGAAAGCAATATGCACGTGTCAGCAACTGTCAAAGTGCTCGGCCCAGGCGAGATGGAAATCAAAGGCTGCGCTCTATTGGGTCTCGTTTGCGAAGCGCAGCGCTGGACCAAGGTCAGTTAGTCGACCGCGCGATGCGACGCACCGGAACCGGCTTCTCCGCCCTGTCCTAATGCCCGGTCGTAAGGAAGTCGGCTTGACCGATAGCCCCCGCCAGCACCGCTGCCTGAAGTGAAGCCATTTCGTCGGCCCAGTAACGATCGGCCGTGAAGTGCGGCGACCGTTGTCGGACGGCGCTATGGACTGCCTGCAGACGCGGCGAGGTATTCAGCGGCAAGTGATAATCGATACCCTCGGCAGCGGCCATGAGCTCAACCGCGATCACGCCGGCGGCATTGCGCGCAATCTGCGCTGCCTTGCGGGCGGCGATCGGAGCCATCGACACATGGTCTTCCTGGCCGGCCGAAGTCGGGATTGAATCGATACTCGCAGGGTAAGCGAGTGTCTTGTTCTCGCTGACCAGGGCGGCGGCAGTCACCTGTGGGATCATCAGTCCGGAATTGACCCCCGAATCGGGTGTCAGGAACGCCGGCAGGCCGCTCATCTTCGGGTCGACCAGAACGCTCACTCGTCGCTCGGAAATCGAACCCACCTCGCAAAGAGCAAGTGCGATCGTATCGGCGGCGAATGCCACCGGCTGAGCATGGAAATTGCCGCCGGATATCGCAGTGTCGTCGTCCGCAAAAACGATTGGGTTGTCGGTGACCGCGGCCGCCTCGATCGTCAGCGTGCGCGCGGCATTCTGCAGGAGGTCGAGCGCGGCTCCCATGACCTGGGGCTGACAACGGAAGCTGTAGGGGTCTTGGACCCGGCTGCAACGGATGTGGCTGGTAACGATTTCGCTTCCGTCCAGATACGTTGAAATAGCGGCTGCAACCCGGATTTGTCCGGGCTGTCCGCGGAGGATCGAGATTCGGGGTTCAAACGGCTTGACCGAGCCTTTGAGTGCATCGACCGAGAGTGAGCCGGAAGCGATCGCCGCGGCGAACACCCGCTCGGCGTGAAACAGTGCGTCGAGTGCGAGGGCCGTGCTGGCCTGCGTCCCGTTGATGAGTGCGAGCCCTTCCTTGGGGCCAAGCACGAGCGGCTTGAGCCCGAGACGCTCAAGTCCCTTTGCGGCCTCGACGGTCTCGCTGCCGAAGTCCATTCGACCAAAGCCCATCAACGCCGCGATTAGGTGCGCAAGGGGCGCAAGATCTCCGCTTGCTCCGACGCTTCCCTGGGCTGGGATGACCGGCATTGCGTCTCCGTCAAGCAAGCGCTGAAGCGCATGGATCACGGCGGGCCGTACCCCGGAGTAGCCTCGCCCAAGCCCAAGCAGCTTGAGGATTATCATCAGTCTAGTGACGTTCCGTGGAAGGGGGTCACCCAATCCCGCACTGTGCGAGAGAATGAGATTCCTCTGGAGCTCGGCCAGCCGCTCATTGGGGATCCGCGTATTGGCGAGGATCCCGAAGCCAGTGTTCACGCCATAGACGGTCTCGCCGCTTTCGACGATGCGCTCAACGGCATCGGCAGACTGCGCGATCCGCGTCAACGCTGCTTCATCGAGAGTTGCGTTCGTGCCGCTCCAGAGCTGTCGCAAGTCGTCTAGGGCGACTTTCTCCGGATCAAGCTTCAATTTGCGACCATCGGCAGATCGAGCCCCTGTTGCCGTGCGCAGTCAATGGCGATTTCGTAACCCGCGTCCGCGTGGCGCATGACCCCCGTCGCAGGATCATTCCACAGTACGCGCTCCAAACGGCGGGCTGCGTCTTGCGTGCCGTCAGCAACAATCACCATGCCTGCATGCTGCGAGTAGCCCATGCCAACGCCCCCACCGTGATGGAGCGACACCCATGTCGCACCCGAAGCAGTATTTAAGAGAGCATTGAGCAGCGGCCAATCGCTTACCGCGTCGCTCCCGTCTTGCATTCGTTCCGTCTCCCGATTGGGGGAGGCCACGCTGCCGCTGTCAAGATGATCGCGGCCAATGACGATCGGCGCAGACACTTCGCCGCTGCGCACCATTTCATTGAAGGCGAGCCCGAGCCGATGGCGCTGCCCAAGCCCGACCCAGCAGATCCGCGCAGGAAGTCCCTGGAACGCAATTCGCTCACGCGCCATGTCGAGCCATCGGTGCAAGTGTGGGTCGTCGGGAATAAGTTCCTTTACGCGCTCATCGGTCCGGTAAATATCGGCGGGATCGCCGGACAGCGCCGCCCATCGGAACGGGCCAATGCCACGACAAAATAATGGGCGCACATAAGCCGGCACAAATCCGGGAAAATCGAACGCGTGGGTCACGCCCATGTCCTTCGCTTCCTGGCGTATGTTGTTGCCGTAATCGAAGGTCGGTACGCCCATTGCGCGGTACGCGAGCATTGCTTCGACGTGCTGCGCAATCGAGAGACGTGCCGCTTCGGCAACGGTTGCCGGATCGCGCTCGCGCATTTCCTGCCATCGCGAGACGGTCCAGCCCGCCGGGCAATAGCCGTTGGCGGGATCGTGAGCGGAGGTCTGGTCCGTCAGCGCATCGGGCCTGATTCCGCGTTCCAACATTTCGGGCAGAATTTCTGCGGCGTTTCCCAGCAGCCCGACGCTGGTCGGCTTCTGCGCCTCGCGAAGGATTGCAAGTGCTTCGTCTATGCTCTCGGCACGATGATCGAGGTAACGTGTTTCAAGCCTCTTTGCGATGCGGCTCTCTTGGCATTCGATGGCGATGCAGTGTGCCCCCGCCATGACCGCCGCGAGCGGCTGCGCGCCGCCCATTCCGCCGAGCCCGGCGGTGAGTATCCAGCGGCCCCTGAGGTCCTCGCCGTAATGTTGCCGGCCCATCTCCGCGAATGTCTCGTACGTGCCCTGAACGATGCCTTGCGTTCCAATGTAGATCCAACTGCCGGCAGTCATTTGGCCGTACATCATGAGACCCTTGCGATCGAGCTCGTTGAAAACCTCCCAGTTCGCCCATCTCGGAACGAGGTTGGAGTTCGCGATGAGGACCCGCGGCGCGTCTTGGTGTGTGCGGAACACGCCAACGGGCTTGCCTGACTGAACCAGCAGGGTCTGGTCCGCTTCGAGCGCCTCAAGCGTTTCCACGATCTTGTCGAAACATTCCCAGTTGCGGGCGGCTCGGCCGATCCCGCCGTAAACGACAAGACTGTGCGGATCCTCGGCGACTTCA
>DASZBO010000048.1:0-21180 GCA_035944075.1 Sphingomicrobium sp. | reverse complement strand
GTACCCGTTTTCTCGGTCGTTTATAAAATGGTTGGACGTGGGTGATCCGGCAACTCGGGCCGGAGCCGACCTTCTGAATCAGCGATTTCGATCCCTGCAAAAGCAAATTCCTCGGCTGTATCTGAGCGTATTGGCTTGCTTTGTCGGATTACAATTGGCGACGTCAGGAGCCCTGGTTGAGTCCACAAGTCCCATCGGTCTTGTTATACTATTAATATTTTTCCGTCTTTTTGCTTGGTTTCGTAGAAGGGATTTGAATATTCCTCCTGCAGTTATTGTAAAACACTTGACGGGAACTTTTCTATTTAGCTTTTTCTTCAGTTTTTCGTTTTGCGTTTGGTGTTTTTACCTTTTGAGATACGATGGAGAAGATGCGGGCTTCGTAGTCTTATTCGGCAGCTTGGCATCGGTTGGATGCGCTTATGGATTGAGCAGCTTCCCGAAAGCCGCTCGTATTCCTCTCTTCGTTCTTGGTTTGCCAATTTCCATTGGTGCAATGCTTACGGCCCAAGCTGGCTATGTCGGACTTGGGGTCGCCCTGTTCCTCATCATTATGCTCGTTTCAAAGGTGCTCTCGACGCACGACCAAGAGCTTACACAATTGTCATTGTCGCGCTCCGCGACCGAAGAAGAACGGGAACGGGCCGTGGCTGCTGAGGCCACGGCGATTGAAGAACGTACGAGAGCCACGAGAATTGCATTTCTCGATCACTTGACCGGCTTGCCGAACCGTCGGTCATTAATGGCTTCACTTGAGGCAAGGCTTTCGACAGGGACGCGCGGTCAACCGGCAGGCGCCTTGGCAATTGTCGACCTCGACGGGTTTAAGCCCATCAACGATGCCTTTGGCCATGGAGCGGGCGATGCTGTCTTGCGGGTGGTCGGAAACCGACTCTCCGAGGCCCTCAGCAGCTCGCAGGAATGCGCCCGTTTAGGCGGTGATGAATTTGCCGTGCTGCTCCCGGATTGCGTAAGCGACGAATGCGCAAAGGCTGCTGGCGAAAAGGTGCTTTCAGTCCTCAGCAATCCTATTTCAGTCGACAACCGAGAATTCACGATCTCGGGCTGCTGCGGCATGACAATGTTGAAATTCGGGGACAATTCCTCGGACGCGCTCGTGAAGGCGGACATTGCTCTTTATGATTGCAAGCACCGCGGAAAGTCGGCGGTTGGTATCTTCTCGTCAGCAATGGAAATATCGCGTCTTCGCCGCCTCAACGTTGAGGAGAAGCTTCGCGATCCGGTTGCGACGTCGCTTATCAGTTTAGCCTTCCAGCCAATCTTTCAACTCCAGAGCGGCACGTTATCGTCTTTCGAGGCATTGGCGAGATGGCATTTGCCGGACTTGGGGGATGTGGAACCTTCGGAGTTCATCATGGCGGCGGAACAGATCGGCGTCGTCAAGGAGATCAGCGATGCCCTGTTCAAGAAAGCCGTGTCCGAAGCGTTAACTTGGCCATCCTGGGTATCACTGTCGTTCAATTTGAGCGCGCCGCAACTCTGCGCACCCGAGCTTGCCGAAGATATGCTCCAAGAGATTGCTGCTAGTGGATTGGACCCCCGCCGTCTCGAGGTCGAAATCACCGAAACCCTCCTTTTGGTAAATTTCGACGCTGCTCGGCGCAATCTAGCTCAGCTTCGCGCGAGCGGAGTCCGGGTGGTTGTAGACGACTTTGGCGCGGGTTACGCCTCGATCTCATACCTTCAAGAAATGCAGTTCGACGGGGTTAAGATCGATGGCTCGCTCGTCAAGACCGCCACTAAGTCAGTCCACAGCTACCGCTTGCTAAAGGGAGTGATCGAACTTTGCGCAAGCTTGGCGGTTCCGTGCGTCGCAGAGCATATCGAAACAGAGGAACAATATAATCTGCTAAGAGAACTGGGATGCGCGAGAGGCCAAGGGCATCTCCTAGGCTGTGCGGTAAATTCGAATGTTGCTCGTGACCTCGCCACGTCGTCGTCATCAGTCTTGAAGCTGGATTCCTTTCTCATGCACGGAAAACGTCCCCATTTCTCGCGCGCCAACTCGCCGAAGCCATCAGTACCGTTCACGGGCCATGACCAAGGCCTTCGGCGAAACCCTTAACTGATAAATAGCGGGCTCGTACCGGTCTCCCGCCGCTGTTCCAGCGCTGAGTTCGACAGGGACGTTTGCTTTCTGCCTTAGGCTTTCAATGCCAGGCCAAGATTTCCTGCGCGCGGGGCAATGCTAATTCACTAGGCGCACAGAGCGGCCAATTCGACGCGATGGCTTCTTCGTTTAAATCCGCCTCCGCTGCTTGTCATTCGTGTGGTTTGCGCACTCATCATCCGCGTGATGAACCGGCAAGAACTTCTCGTTCCCGCCAGCGTCTTGTCGACGCTGCCACTTTCGCATCCAAAGCGGCAATTGTTCGCCCGGCATGGCATGTGCGATGTAATAGCCTTGCGCGCGGTCGCAACCGAGCAATGTGAGTGCTGCAAGGGTATCATAGTCCTCAACGCCTTCTGCCGTGACGGACAGGCCGATGTCATGCGACATCTGGATGAGCGCCCGGATAATTGCGCGCGAGTCCTTGGAGTGCAGGAGATCGCTGACGAAGCTCCGATCAATCTTGAGCTCAGTGAACGGTAACGATCGAAGTTGAACCAGCGAGCCGTAGCCGGTGCCGAAGTCATCCAGCGAAATGCCAATGTTCTTGAGCCTGAACCGTATCGTCGTGTCCATCAGTCGTGTTGTGTCCTGCGTCGCAGTCTCAGTCAGTTCCAATGTCAGCGTATCGCGCTCAACATTCTCTTCACTGCAGATGCGGCTTACCAGATCTGGAAAGTCCACGTGCTCGAGGTTCAGCGCTGAAATGTTGACGGCCATCCCCATATGGATGCCTTCAGCTCGCCAAGCCGCCGATTGCTTGATTGCGGATCGGATTGCCCATTCACTGAACCAATCGATCAACCCGCCACGTTCGACCTCACTGACGAACTGGGTTGGTTCGATGGGACCGCGCTTGACATGGTTCCATCGCGCGAGCGCTTCAACACCATTGACCTCGCCAGAACTGAGATCAACTTTCGGCTGATACATAAGGAAGAGTTGCCCCCCGGCAGCGGCCGCCCGGAGCTCGCTGAGTGTCACCCTCACATTCTTAGGTTTCCGCAACATACTGAGCCTCAGAGACCCTCGATCGCCGCACGGAGCTCAGCAAGTCTAACGGGCTTGCTGATCGTTCCAGCAATTAGCAGCCCTAGGGCACTTCCGAGCGCGCCCGTCGTCTCCAGGACACGTGGATCAACGCCGCTGATGACAAGGATCTTTGCTCGGCACCGGGTCGCTGCAAGAAAGCGGATAAGTTCAACTCCGTCCGCGGCGGGAATGGAGAGGTCCATCACGATCACCGATGGCTCGATCGCTACCACCTGGTCCATGAATTCATCCGATCGGGTCGTCACGGTTGCCGAATAGCCGCAACCTTCAGCGACTCTCTGGATCATGCGCGCGATCGCGGGTTCATCATCAACGATGAGCATAGTTTTCATGCCGGCCCTCGCGCGCTGGCTTGGACTGATCCGTCGAACGCTTCCCTCAAAGTGCTGGCGAGTTCGGCTTTTCGGAAAGGCTTGGTGAGCAACACCCCGAACGATCCCGGATCGCTGCGCGATCGGGTTGCATTGGCCGTGAACCCGCTCATGTGGACGACCTTGAGGCCAGGGATCCTTGCCAGTGCCGCATCCGACAGCTCGATGCCGCTCATTCCGCCCGGCATAACGACATCCGTCAAGAGAAGGTCTGGCTGTGGACGCTCGTCCAGCAAGATCAGTGCCTCGGGACCATTAGCGGCCGTCCGCACTCTGTAGCCGAGTTCGGTCAGCTGTCGCGCGGTGATCTTCCGGACACTTTCATTGTCTTCGACCAACATGATGAGTTCGCCGAGGGCAGGGGCCATCGCTGTTTCGTGCTTGGGTTCGTCGGTAAAGTCCGAAGTCGTCACGGCACGGGGCAGGTAAATGCTGACGGCAGTGCCGTGCTCTGGCTCGCTATAAATGCGTACGTGTCCACGCGACTGTTTCGCGAAACCATAGACCATACTGAGTCCAAGGCCGCTCCCTTCTCCAACGGCTTTGGTCGTAAAGAAGGGTTCGAAAGCTCGCGCGCAAACATCCGCGGACATTCCCGTGCCGGTATCCGACACCGTGATCACACAATAATCCCCCGGCTCCATGTCCGGTTCGGCACTCTCTTCGTCAGTCGGGTCAACGGTTGCGTTACGTGTTTCGACGCTAAGCACTCCTCCGCTCGGCATGGCATCTCGAGCGTTAATCACGAGGTTAAGCACGGCAGCCTCGACTTGCGAAGGATCAGCTTGCGTAAGCCAAAGCTCTCGTGTGAGATTAACGCGCACTTCCACCGCGTCGCCGAGAGTTCGGCGCCACAAGGAAGCCATGCCCGACATGAGCTGGTTGAGGTCGATGGTCTGCGGGGCCAAAGGCTGTCTACGCGAGAAAGCGAGTAACTGCTTGGTTAACTCGGATCCGCGTAGTGCGGCCTCCAAGGCGTCCGAGATCAGTTCGCTCGTCGAGTCCGCTGGCACGTTCTCAGCGAGAATGTCGAGGTTGCCGACAATAACGGCCAAGAGATTGTTGAAATCATGAGCGAGGCCTCCGGTAAGCTGTCCCACGGCCTCCATTTTTTGAGATTGGCGCAGCTGTGCGGCGGCATGCTCGCGTTCGGTCACATCTTGGCAGATGCCGCTAAGTACGGGGGTTCCGTCGGCAAGTCTTTCAATGACCTTGGCCTGAGCCCAGCAGATGCGCTCCGTTCCGTCTGGCCGCCGAATAGTCAGGTTAAAGCTGGAGATGGTTCGGTGGTTGTTTTGGCTTGCGAGTTCCAAAATCATGGCCCGATGTTCTTCAGATAGATAGGTAACAAACTGTTCGAACGTCGGAGGATCGGCTGAGGGGTCCATGCCGAACAATTCGAAGACTTGGTCCGACCACCACAGTTGCGGTTTCCGAGGATCGTAGGCCCACGAACCGACCTTCGCGATACGTTGGACTTCCGTCAGTGCCCGCTCGCTGTCCTCAACGGCGTCAAGCATCATGTTCACGCCGTTGCCGGCAAGTGAAACCTCGTCCCATCCCGCGACGCGGACGCGCACCTGTCTCTCGCCCAGTCGAAATCGTTCGGTGACCTTCGCCAAGTGCTCGAGCCGGCGGGTTACAGTTCGGGCAACGAGCAGCGCGACCAACCACCCCAGCAAAACGGCGACCGCTCCGAAGGTGATTGCATTTAGAGCGAGCGTCCGCTGGGCTGCATGAATATCAGCAAGGCTTATGCCTACACGCGCCCACCCGATCGTCCTTCCCTCGAGGCGCACTGGAGCTGCAATGTCGATGATCTCTCCTGATGATGCGACTACTTGCGGGGCGGCCCGAGCGATCTTGAGTGACCTGCTGGGGGCGTCGACGAGAAATTTGCCGGTGCGTCTTGGCTCTGTATGGGCAAGGACACGGCCGGATAAATCAGTGAACAGCGCGTAGCGGACCGCCTTGAGCGATGATGCCGCACGTACGAGTTCCCCAAGCGCGGCAGTGTCCTGGGAAAGCAACGACTGACCGCCGCTTGCGGCGAGCATTGTCGAAAGCCCTTGGGCGCGGGTGATTCGCTGTTTCTCGAGCGCATCGCCCTCGCTGATTACGAGCTGCCAAACGAGCACTGCGATCAGGACACTGTGGACTAGCACGACCGCGAGCACGAGCTGCCGCGCCAGCGAACCGGCGACATAGCGCTTGACCCGTTCGACAATCGTCATGATTGCCGCGCCATCGGAACGTGCCGCACAGTCGCAGAGAAACGGCGTACGAAACGTCGGACGGGATCGTAGGTAGCGTTGTTCGCGGGCTCAAATTCGGTGATCGCGAGTTGCAAGAGAAGATGGCGCCCCTCAGGACTCTTTGAGAGCCGACGAAGTGCAACGAGGACTCGCTCAGCGACTTCCGGTGGAACATCGTTACGCACCACGAGGCCGTTGTTCACGAGGGGAGGGGTGATCCAGCGAACGCGAAGTTGACGCGCTTCTTCCGGGTGAGAACGAATGTATTTCTGCCACGGATCGGGCCAAAGAGCGCCAGCGACCGTAGACCTCGTTAACACGCTTTCGATGGACGATTCCATCGACCCTACATAGACGACCGTCGTTGGATCGACAGGAACTCCGTGCTGCTGAAGGTAATATTGCGGCATCATGGTCCCGGCGACGGCGGTTGGCGCGGGATAACTAATGGCTTTGCCGCGAAGGTCCTGAAGCGTGCGGACTCCCGAATCTCGGCGAGTAATGATTATTCCCCTAAAGTTCTCGTCCCCACCCACCTTGCCGAAAATGCGGTATCCATGCGCGGACGCAAGAACAGTGTCGTAAGGGTTTGGGAGAGCAAAATCGAATTCACCGGAGGAAAGTCGATCCCCGAACGAGGAATAGTCGCGTGACGATACAAGCTTGAATTTCGCGCCCGTGTTCGCATTCAAATAGTCAATAAGCGGGCCATAGGTTTTCTGAAGCAGTGCCGGGTTGTGGAGCGGATGTACCGCGAAGCTGTAACCTTCAGGCTGCGATGCCCGATCCGCGTAGGCCGGTTCATACTGATTTCCGCTTCGTCCGCAGGATGAAAGCAAGCAGCCACAAATGCTAAAAGATGTTAACAGCAGTTGTGAATTGCGCACGTCATCACTCCGCGGCTCTGCATTAGATCATCAATGCCGGAAGTTAGTGAATGAATTCATAAGATTATGAGACGGCGCCCGATTCAATTGAAGCTAGAAAAGAACATGTAGGTCACGGGGCCTAGACAATGGCGTGCTGGTCAATTGCTGTAAACGCCTCCGTGTCACTCATCGATGATTGTTGACCGTGACGGAAAAGATGGCCGCAAATTTCGAGGCTAAGGCTGGAAATGGCCGTTCACTCCAGCTCGATGATAATCTCGTGACACGCTGGTGCCTTATCAACTGCGCTCCTACCTGCTGCCAACGTACCGGTCGGGCATTCGTGATCCCGCGCTCTCGTGTGCAAAGCCGTATCTGCAGGGGCCGAAACTTGGGGTTGGTCCATCTGGCCGTGCACCGCTTTAATCGAAACGGTTTGGTAGACTTGAATGCAAGCGACCCCAGTTGTGGTAGTCGCATTTGCGGCCGGGCCGACTACCGCCAAGACCGAGATGGAGCAAATTGCGACAGCCCTGAACCGCGCACCCATGCGGCGCGAGCTAGACCATTGTGATTTCACTCGACCCATCGCGAAGCCCTTAGTCAACGCCAGAAGACGTTTTGCGGGACCGGTAAGGAACCGCTTCTCGAGCTAGAATAGGTTAGACGGGGCCTGGGGGTCAGTTAGGAGAATCCACATTTCCGCCAGTGCGAAAAGCGTGCGCGAAACCGGCGAGCAGGCGGAAATGATGATCCAAAACTACAAGGAGAGTGCCGTGTCGGTGGCGGCAAGACAGTCGATCGGCGGATCCACAAGCGACTTGTCAACCGACAAGCTACTGCGGCTTCCAATTACGGTTGTGGCGCCAGAATTAGGGACGGGTGGTCCGACTTAAACAATCGAATGATCGCTTTGGCCAAGCGAGGCTGAGGCAATATCGCAACTGAAGAGCAGGATAAGGGGCAGCAACTTCGTGTGGCGCCCGATTTCACCATCCCTCATGGACGTGGCACGAGTTGCACGGCCAAACAACTTTAGTAGCCGCTCGCCACCGATTAAGCTTCTTTTGTCGAACTCAAAGAATGCGCGGCCTAAGCAGTCAGGGGAACTCCCCGTTCGAGCCATCGCGCGATGATTTCGAGCGGAATTGGGCTTTCGAATTTGAGACCACAGTCGACGCCATCGGTCCAACGCACATAGGCATTGATTGATGGCAAATTGGAAAACTCAATGATTGCGCGGTCGCCTTCGCTGAGCGTGTAGGGCGAGCGTACTCGCGCACCAAAATTTGATATATCATGCACTTGGGCCCGCCAGGTCAGGCCTCGACACCTAACGGTTGTTGATCCCTGCACAGCCAAGCGCGGCATCACCCGCCGGCGGTTAGGCATTAGCTTCTGTTGGACCCTCAATAATGTCGTGCCATCGAGGTCTTCAAGAAATTGAATCCCTGCCATGTCCTTTTCGGTCCAGATTACTTGGCCTCGAATCGCCTCCTCGTCCGCCACACGAATGGATATTTCGCCGCCCACCAACAGCTTTGAATAAACTCTGATCTGGATTCCGGCGGCGGAAATATTCTTTAGGAGGCAGAGCGATGAGCCTCCTTCGTGCTCCAAAACACCTACGCGCAGAATCAATATGTGACGATGGTCAGCTCGCTTCTCGCGGAAGGACGCATTTGGCGATTGCTTGATGGCATTGCGGTTCATAAAAATCTCCCGACGGATCCTATTTTCTTAGTCCAAGGCAAGAATCAGTGTCAGAGCGCCGGCAGCCGCTCCGTTGGTGTGCGAGCTTCCCCTGGCGTCAGCAAGGCTCACGCTGAGCCTCGATGGCGGAGTCGACGCCGATTTGCAGCCCGCGAGCCCCGCTCGACTGACGAGCCCGGAGAGGGCCGTACCTGGTACCAACTGGATGGCAGGTGATGTCGGACCCGAGGCGGCCCATTGAACTTTGTACGGCATCTCAGACCCGCTTCCATTTAAAACCGAGAAGTTGCCGTCGCGACCGCTGCCAAAGGCGGTGACGCTATACGCCCCGCTCGCAGTACTCGTCGCGATACAGATATCCTCCGAGTTAGGTCCGCGCTGGAGCTCCACTTTTGCCATTGGCATGTCAGAAACAGTGGAAGCCTGAATCCGTGGCGCTATCGAAACGCCGATGCTGATACTTTCCCTTGCGACGGCTTGCGGAATACCGGCGTGAGCGGCCGACGACAGCGCGGCCAATGCGATCGTTCCGGAAATTGCTCTGGCGAAAGTAGCGACGACCGGTGCCGGCCAAATTCGGTTCGGTGCTGTTGTCCGTTTCATGCAATGCAGCCCCACTTAAGATGCCCGTTAGCATCCTGGCGATTCCGACATCGGATCGCTTGTGGCATGCAGAGTAATTCTAAGTGTAGGCGAAGTTTAGTTAGGGGAATCCACAAACGCTGCAGCAGGGAGGCCCAGTCGAGCAGGCATGGCCGCGCTAAACGAAATTCGGAGAGCTTCTGAAAGCGTTCGCACTCCTAGCTTAGCGAGAAGCCGCGCGCGGTGGACTTCGACTGTTCGAATGCTGATTCCGAGATGATGCGCAACGACCTTGTGTGACATTCCGTCCGCAAGGGCATGCAGCACGCTCAGTTCCCGCGGCGATAGACTCGAGATCTGTGTTTTGGCCTCGCCGACGCGTCTCACCTGTTGAAGTCGCGCTTTGAGCAGTCGGAACCCCGTCTCTAAGGCAGGCACCAGTTCGCCCCTTCGGCACGGCTTCTGGAGGAACTCAAGCGCTCCGTTTTTGAGGGCGGTTACGGCGGCCGAAAGGTCAGCGTAGCCGGTCAAGACCAGTATCGGCCAGTCAACTTGGCGATCCAAAAGCGCTGACTGAACCGATAAGCCGCAGAGGCCGGGCATTCGCAGATCGAGGAGAATACAACCGGGCTGAGCTGTCTCGAGGCGGGCTAAAAACTCGTTCCCAGAAGAGTAGCATTCTGGAACAAAGCCAGCGGAAGAAAGCGTACGAGCCGTCGTTCGGCGCACCGCTTCATCATCATCAACGACGTGCACAATCCTGAGCATCATTGAAGACCTCGTTCGACCGTGCATTGGTTAACCGCTATTCGTTAACAAGTTTTAGTGCGTCCCACGTCGTACTGCGTTTTGCCCGTTCCTGCCGTCGATCCCGCTCGGAAAGACGTCATGAAAGCACTACTTTCCCGAGTAACGAAGCCATACTCGCGCAACTAAGCCAAAATCGCTTCGCTTGGCGCGACGAAGTCCTGGATTTTCCTGTCTACTTTCGCGTGTTACGAAACTTTGAACACGTAAAATTGCTCGTGTTTAAGTATATCGTGAAATGGTGCGGTCGACGAGCAAACGCGGCCCTTCACGCGAATGCGTAGACTATGGAATTACACGCGCATCCCGCGCACGCATCAGCGCTTGAGTGAGATTGTTCACGCCTAATTTTTTTAGAATCCGCGCGCGATGCATTTCGACAGTTCTCGGGCTAAGGCCAAGCGCGGCGGCAGCAATCTTGTTTGGCGCTCCGTCGCGCAACGTCATGAGCACGTCGCGCTCGCGAGGCGTGAGGGTCTCAAAATTTCGATCTTCTATTGCGATCGTCTCGAGCTTCTTGAAACCCCTATTGAGAACATCCACCAACTGATCTTTTCTGAAAGGTTTTTGAATGAAGTCGATTGCGCCGATTTTCACGGCTCGGACTGCTGAGGGTATGTCGCCATATCCAGAGACCATGATAACTGGGTTGTGAGGTGGGAGGTCAGCGATGTGTTCGAGAAGATCCAGGCCATTCAAGTCAGGAAGCCGGACATCGAGTAACACGCATCCAAGCGGTCGCGCCGAATATCCCTCAAGAAAATCCGCGGCCGATTCAAACTCTTTGATTAAAATGCCAGTTTCAGCGAGCATCCGGCACATTGTCCGTCGCAATGCTGCGTCGTCGTCCACAATATAGGCTCGTCGTTCGTTCATAAAAGTTCCGATCGCAAGCTCACCTCACTCGTTGATTCCGTTCTCCAGTGCCGAGCGAAGTGCACGACCTAGATCGCGCTTGGCGTAGGGCTTGCTGATTAGCGGTCCTTTGCGAACCGCGCGGAGTTCGTTGGCCGCCAGTTCGGTATAACCGGACGTGAAAAGCACCTTTGTACCCGGGCGCAACTTTTCGACCTCATCCGCCAATTCGTAACCATTCATGCCTCCAGGCATGACCACGTCGGTAAGAAGCAAGTCGAATTGCAGCCCTGATCTGACCTTCTCGAGTGCCGACTGACCGTCGTGCGCATCAACTGTAAGGTAGCCAAGATCCGTCAGTTGGCGCACTGCTGTCCGGCGTACGTTGGGGTTGTCCTCTACGAGGAGGATCGTTTCATTACCTCGGCCATGCGCCTCCTCGCTCGGCTGCGCATGTTCCGTCAGTTCCTTTTCGCGAGCTCGCGGCAGGTACAGCTTGATTGTTGTGCCATGCTCTACTTCGCTGTAGATCTTGATATGGCCGCCCGACTGCTTGACCCAACCAAATACTTGGCTGAGTCCCAACCCAGTGCCCTGACCCTCCGCCTTGGTCGTGAAAAAGGGCTCGAACGCACGTATGGCGACTTCCGGAGGCATCCCCGTTCCCGTGTCACTCACGGCGAGCATTACATATTCCCCAGGTGTCACTTCAACATGATGAGCGGCATAATCATCATCGAGGACTACATTTGCTGTCTCGATGGTCAGTGTCCCACCTCCAGGCATGGCATCACGTGAATTGATTGCGAGATTGACGAGTGCGTCGTCGACCTGCGTTGCATCGATGCGGGCGTGCCAAAGCTGCTCGGCGGGATTTACCCGAAGCGCGATTCTTTCGCCGATGGTTCGCTGAAGTAAGGGGACGATTCCCGGGAGCCGGTCGTTAAGATCCACCGACGTCGGTTCGAGGTGTTGTTTTCGTGCAAATGCCAGCAAGCGGCGCACCAACTCCGCGCCTCTCTGGGTAGCTTCTAGCGCCTCATTTGCGATTTCTGCGCTTTCGGAGGTTTGAGGCAGCATCTCGCAAACCAACTCGATACTTCCCATGATAACGGCGAGGAGGTTGTTGAAGTCGTGAGCTATGCCGCCGGTGAGCTGGCCAACTGATTCCAGTCGTTGCATCTCGCGAACTTGAGTCTCTAGGGATCTCTGTTCAGTCACATCGCGGACAATTCCAAGTACGAGCGGTTTCGAACCGTCACCGTTCGCGATCGGTACCTTGCGGCTTTCCACTGTACGCGTGCCATCACCGTTCGTCATCGGACGCTCGGGGAAAACGCGCGCCTTGCCCGATGCAACTGCCTCTTTACTGTCGATCAGGAACTGCTCCGCTTGGTCCTTCGGTAAGAGCTCATGGTCCGTCTTACCTAGAATGTCGCTCCTTTTGTGCCCGAGCAGCCGCTCGCCGGCGCCATTGACCAGCACATAGCGGAAGCGGTCCGAGACGTCCTTGACGAAGACCATGTCGGGTAGGTTTTCGACGACTGCGTCGAGTAGGTCGCGCGCACGTTGCAGGTCTTCGGTCCGATTGTGAATACGCTGCTCCAGCTCTGCATTGAGTTCGCGCAGTTGCTGCTCAACCTCGCGCCGTCTCCCTGCCTCGGCATTGCGACGATTGAATAGCCAAACGAGCAGGATGACGCTGAAGCATACCCCTGATGCGATCGCGGCGCTTGCAAGAACCGCCTGTCGTTGCAGCATTGTCCGGCGCTCGAGTTCCGCCTGTTGCTCCGCGGCTATGATTGAACCGACTTGTGTTCGGACCTGATCCATCGCAGCCTTGCCGCGCTCGGTTTTCGTTACAAGGTCGCGCGGTCCCGCTCCGCTCGATACGGTTTCAATAAGGTTGTCGGCGACTGTCACTCGCTGGCGGACCGCCTGACTGAGACTGCCAAATTGGGCCGCAAGCTCATTTTCGGTGCTTGCGAGTTCCCGGAGCGCGCTCATCCGATGCGCAAGATCCCCGGTCGCGCGTCGGTATGGATCGAGAAATTGTGGTTCGCGGGTTATCGCATAACCCCTTGCTCCCGTTTCTACATCCTTGAGATCGGATAGAAACTCGGTGAGCTCCAAGACAGTTTGTTCGCTGCGGGTGGATGCAGAATAATCCTGCAGGAGGCGATAGGTGCTGCCGACAGCGAGTGCACTGACACACGCCAGAAGTAAAATCGCAATCCAGAAGACATATTCAGGCCGAAAGAGCGGCCGTTCCCTGATCCGCATGCACAACTTCCGTTCGGCACGCGTCTAACGGAATAAAATGGACGACGAAAGAAAATTTACCTACCAAAATGGATGATCTTGCTGAGCGAAGAGCTATCCCATAATTCGTACAGCGTATTTGTGTCGGGTTCTCGACTATTACTTTTGGCGCAACTCCGAAAGACTCATCTCACTAGAGAGTTGGTTAATCGTAAGCTTGCCTCGAACCTCAACTCCCGCTGACGTTTCGTCGGTTCACCGAACAGTCCCGTGCACGTTAATTCCGTTTTGCAGCGTCACATGCACATCGTCATCAGGGTTTAGTTGCCCGGCATGCCAAATCATAAAACCCTTCTGCGAGATGTTGCCGACGACCGTGTGAAAGGACGTCGATCCCATTTTTTTCGCTAGGGCAGGGGCGTTGATAGTCAGGCGTGGCGGTCGAGCGACACCGGTCCAACGATCGTTGGCGAGCTTGCCGATCAGGCCGAAGGTCGCCACCGGGACGAGGAACCGGATGCCAGCATAACCTCCGTCGTTCCAAGCGACCCGTCCTTGCAGTGAATTTTTGCAATCGAACGAAATACGGACCGGATCCCCGCGCGAAAGCGGAATGTTACTCTGAAGAAGCGCGCCAGTGTCCGAAAGGTTAATTACTCCGCAAAGGCCGCGGTCGCCAAGTGCATCCAGCCGAGCGGCGTATCCGGCCATCGGCAGGCGCCGACATCGCCGCCGATCCCTCGGCACCTCAAGCTGGTCCCCATGCCCCAACCAAACTTCGACTTGCGACTGGCGCATTCGGTTAGGATTCGACGGACTCTGGAAGTGACTCGCGCTGAGTTCCGCTCGCTCCGCTATTGGGGGTTGCGCTCAACGTAGACGGCAAGCGCCAATTCTCGAGCGCTCGGCAATGCTCCGCAACGCGAATAAACATCTCACGTGCCTCAGTTGTTGCTGCGTAACGGCTATTCAGCAGCGCCTGCTTGCGCCGGCATGACCAATATTCGACCATTGCTCAGAAATTCTTCCTGGTCAGACCCGCAGTGTGCCCGGGAGATCGGCAGTCGAACAATAATCGTTCATGGATGCAAAAGCGTCGGAGGAGAGTTCGATGTACGTGCGTCTTTTGTCGTTCACGTCATCGTGGCGAACGACCAATCCCTCGTCGGCGAGCAAGCCGATCCAGCGCAGCGCAGTAGTCGTTGGCGCGTCGATGGCATCACAAAGGCTCGAGGTCGTGAGACGTACACACCGACTTTCCGCCAAGGTCAGCTGAAGCAGAATGTCCCAGGCCGGATCGGAAAAAATTCCCGCTGGGAAGTGCAGTGATCGATTTCGGCGTGCGGAGATGATTTTCGACACCGTCTCCTCGAGTTCATAGCGATCAAGTCGCCGCTCATAGACCGCCTGCATCTGCATGATGTTTGCGGTTGCTCCCGACCTCATACTCAGTTTGTTCCACATCGCTATCGATCCACGTGCGAGATTTTCGAGGTGGATTGTATCGGTGCCGGAAGGACGAAACCTAGATCGTTGTTCTACTGACGGTATTACTACTGCATCCACGTTTCCGTGAACGAAACACCAGGGCGGCTAACGCCTGCACTGCCACTGAACGGATCGGTGCTGCCGAGGGCGAAGATGCCAATCCGATTACCGTAGAAACACCGATGGTAGTCTTCCGATATGGTTAATGGAACCTAATTGCGCGAGTAAGGAGCGCTCCGCGGCAGCGGATCGAACCACTGAAAGGGAAGAAGCAAAATGCGCGTGCTGTTGATCGAGGACGAGCCGACGATGGCCAAGAGCATTGAGCTCATTCTTGGGAATGAAGGCTTCAATGTCTACACCACCGACCTAGGGGAAGAGGGGTTAGATCTCGGCAAGCTCTATGATTACGACATCATTCTTCTCGACCTCAATCTTCCAGATTTGCATGGCTATGATGTGTTGCGAAGGCTTCGGTCATCGAAAGTCTCGACGCCGGTAATAATATTGTCAGCGACGGTTGGACAGGATTCGAAGATCCGAGCCTTGGGCTGCGGTGCAGATGACTATGTGACGAAGCCGTTTTACCGCGAAGAACTGATCGCTCGAATGCACGCTATCGTCCGGCGCTCAAAGGGGCATGCCCATTCGGTTATCCGCACCGGCAAGTTGGCTGTGGGCCTCGATACCAAAAGCGTCGAAATCGACGGAGTTCGGGTCCACGTTACCGCCAAGGAATATTCGATGCTGGAACTGCTTTCACTACGCAAAGGCACGACTGTCACGAAGGAGATGTTTCTCAACCATCTGTATGGCGGCATGGATGAGCCGGACAACAAAATCGTCGACGTGTTTATCTGTAAACTGAGAAAGAAGCTGGTTCTTGCTTGCGGGGGGAAAAATTATATCGAGACAGTCTGGGGGCGTGGATATACGCTGCATGAATCAGATGAACTAAGCTTAGCTGCGTAACGCCCGCTGGGCCGCTGCCCAATACGCTCCATCTTTGATCGGAATTCAAATCTTAGGGTACAACGAGGTCTAAGAGTATTCTTGCGGCGGCCTCCTCCCGCGATGCGGTTTAGTGTTCTCGAGCAGTTTCAAACGGGGTGAGATGCAAATCGTCAGCAGATCCCGGCTGATCGAACAAGCGCTTCATCGCATTAGGCCTTTTGGCGCCAGGGAAACAATCAGACGCCGATGGTAAAAGCGGCAGCTCCCTTTGAACCCAGATTCTATCGAGAAGGCACTGGACCCTGAAGGAGCGGGCTATAACTGGATCTTTCGGCAGAGTTGGAAGGTTGCTTGCCAGTTAGTTCGCGGCGACGATCGCCCACCTCTAATTTGATGGCCCGTTCCATCCGTTCTATCAGTTCTGACACTGCAGCCGGGGTGGAGTGTATCGAAGTGTTCCTACGGTTTCTCGCAGCTGCTTTCGCTGCGCTTGCATTTGGCGGACTTGCTCACGCTGCCCCTCCGCAGCTCACTCCGGAAATACAAGCGAAAATCGATGCCGCCGCGAAGCAGTTCGTCGACTCCGGCCGCGTGGCCGGCGTTTCGGTGGCTGTCCTGCGCAAGGGAGGGCTGATCTTCGCCAATGGCTATGGCCGGGCGAACCTGGAGCTTGCGGCTCCCGTTACCGCAAGGACCGTGTTTCGAATTGGCTCGCTCAGTAAGCAATTTACCGCGGCGGGCGTGTTGCTCCTTGCCGAGCAGGGCAAGCTCAACACGGATGACAAGCTCTCTTTGTACCTACCAGACTTCCCGCGTGCAAACGAGGTCACATTACGGGACCTGCTCAACCACACATCCGGCATCCACAATTTCACTGAATCGCCGTTGATCGAAAGGATCTCGAAGACCGGCGTGACGGTGAAGGATTTGGTTGCCGATATAGCCGCCCAATCTCCGCTCTACGACTTCGATCCCGGAACCGGTTGGTGGTACAGCAACTCCAACTATGCGCTTCTTGGCGCAGTCATCGAGAAGGTGTCCGGGAAAAACTGGGGCGCCTTCTTGAAGGCCCAAATATTTGACAGACTTGGCATGGGTGACACGGCCGCGGACAACGCGCGCGATGTCGTTCCTGCGCGTGCTTCGGGTTACAGCCTGGCTGAAGGCGCCTCGGGCCAGTTTCGCAACGCCGAGTTCACGGACATGAGCGTGCCTTATGCCGCAGGCGCACTGCGCTCGACGGTAGTGGACATGGCCCGCTGGAATGCAGCTCTATTCGGGGGCCGGGTGCTAAAGGCGGAATCATTGAAAGAAATGCTGGCACCGGGGCGCCTCCGCAATGGCGCCGAGAACCAGACAGCGATCGCGTGGCCCGGCGGAAAATCGTTCGCTCCCCCGTCCGGCTACGTCCCCGGACCCTACGCATTTGGCCTCAGCCATTTTTCACGGAATGGGCGGAGGATCATCGGCCATGACGGCTCTATAGCCGGATTCGATTGCGTCATGCAGACATATGTCGACGAAGGGTTGACCATCATCGTGCTCACCAACACGAATGGCGCCGCGCATCCGCTCGAAGCAAAATTGGCGAAGATTTTGGCGGAGTGAGGGGCCAAAGGAGCAGGCGTTTGCAGCGTCGAGCGTCCGCCTAATCTCTGTGTTTCGGTCGAAGCCCTCTCGCCCGACCTTCCCTCAACTAACGCAGCTTTGCCCGGCGACGGCCTCAAAAGCGGACCCACCGCTGTGGGCTACTTTCAACCTCGAGACGAACTGGCGAACTCGCTCGCTGCAAGCGGTAGTAGTACCACGCGCCTCAGCTTTCGTCGGTTTGTGCGCGTCGGTCGATGGACGAAGCTTATCCGCCCGCTCACGCCGTTTTCATAGGCGTGAGCGGGCGCTTGCTACTAAGCCTTAGCGGCAGACGCGGACGTGATGATGATGACGCCAGGTCCAATAGCAATGCCGATGCCAATTACCGCGCCCGTGAGCCCAGCCATTATGGCGGCCATGATTGTCGTCTCGCATATTGCGCCCGTCCCGGTCTGAATTACGGTCGTGGCGATCGCGATCACTCATGTTGCTTTCCTGGTGTCTGTCGACCGTTGTCTCGTGTCGCTCGACCGTAGTCTGATGCTGATCTTGCGCGGCGGCCGCGGAAGCGCCGACCGGCGCAAGCGCCAGCACTGCGCCGATGCAGATTGATTTGTTGATCCTCATTCGAATTCTCCAGAACCGGCCCCCTCGCATCCCCGTTGCTCGACTGCTCGGGAAGGGCCGTAAAGTGAATGCAGCCGGCAACTGACTGAACGCATAAAGATCACGGCAGTTGCCGACACGCTAACTCGGCAGTCCGATGCACCGGGAGCGAGCAGCTGGGATTCGAGGTGGAAGACGTGCTCATCTCGGCTCAGGCTACGGGAGTGTGAGGGTTGCGGGCTGGACAGCGTACGCCGATTTGCCTTTCCCACTGCCAGGCGCCTGGATCGCCAACGCGCGGCCAATATGCCCCCGGTCATAAGCCGGGTCCCGGGTTAAATGCAGGCGAGAAGAAGCGTCGCTTCGAGTACGATGATCTTGAGTTCAAAGGCTGAGCTTTGGGACATCGCGTTATAACCCAACCCGGGGGTAGGATCGGTCAGCCAGCAGGCATTTCGATGTCAGCCGGTACATGGGGCAAGCTGCTCCAAGGTAGGTCCTTGTGGAGTGTAAGCGACCATCGCGTCAGCCACCCAATTCCATTGGCGCCCACATAGGTGTCAGCAATTCGATAAGCCGGGTCTTTCATCGCGGTTTCCAGCGGCACAGGATGTAAGCCCTGTCTCAGGAGGATGTCGGCGAGTTCGTCGATACTAGCCGCGTTCAAACGGCTGGCATGAAGCAGCAGAACGAAGGCTGGACGGCGTCCGAGCAGCTGCAGTCCAGCCGCGCGATACCAAGCGATGATCGAGTTTGAGAAGGTGAGATATTCTTTCCGAATTTCGTTGGCTCGTTGCTGGTCATTCGCCGCCAGCGCTTTGTCGTATTGATCTGCGAACTGCCAATCGCTGTTCTCCATGGTCACAGGCGCGACCATGTAGCCATGGCCAATCAGCCATTTTTCAAGCTGGCTGCGAGCCTCTTGGGTAGCTCCCGTTTCGAGATAGGGAGGTCGGTACCAATGTTCCTTCTGTCCCCGACTTGCCATTAGCGAACTTGTCACCTCCTCGCCGTGCGAGACATCCGCGATGTAAGTGTCGACTGGCGTCTTAGAGAGCGAGAGATGGGAATAGCTATGGTTACCGAGTTCCATGCCTGCTTCCAGCCAATGAGCCAGTAAGTCGATCCGCTGCTTTCGATCGTTCCCGACAAGCTGGATCTCATTGACGAAGCCAATCGCCTTGATGTGATGTCGCTTCAGGCCGGCCAGCAGGCGTTCTGTGGTTGCTTGTGCATCCAGGATCTCGCCGCGAACCCCGTAAGTCGGAAGGTCATCGAACGTAACAGCGACGTTTTCAGCGCGGCACGGAGCTGAGGCCAGGCTGAGGAAAGCGAAAGCTGGCACGCACACCCGACGCAGAATTGACCGAATCCAGCTCTTCATTCGCCAGCCTTATATATCGCCACGGAGAACCGTAGCAGCGCTAACCAGAAAGGCCGCACACCAGCGCGGGCTTGCGCCGGAGTGGCTGAAAATTTTCGTACCTGGCTGGAGGCATTGGACAAGGCCGCCATCATGGTCGACGCACACTATCGAATGCAATTCGCCAACGTCGCCTCCGGCGGCGTGTTGAGGTGCTGAGATCTAATGCGAAGCGCGAATGGTCCGCTCGGCGCTGGTGGCACTGACCAAATCCGCGCTCTACGACGCCTCGTGGGCGAGTTTTTTCACGGATCACGGCAGAAGAGCGCGGAACGCGAACGTTACTTCACCTCTCTGCAAGCGAACCTGCCCGAATGCGTCGGAACATACCTGCGGCCTTGCAATAACCAATGGAACGGACCGCCGCTCGGCGCCTCGCAGTTCCGTCCTCCGTAAATTGCCGACACTCCGATGATTACCGCCAAAATGGCGGCCCAAGCGACAACCATCCAACGTTTGGGCGCCAATCAACGAGCCTCCAACGCGCACTGAAGAGCAACAATAGCTTCGGGTCGAATGACCGCAATGGTGCCGACGTAAGAAGGACTACGGGATCGCTTTTCACGTGCCGCATCGATTAAAGGACAACTCGCTTGTCCGCACAGTGGTGAACCGTCGGGATCGCCACGAAGGGGTCGCGTGTGTCTTCTAGGCTCGACCGCGCGATCGCCATTCACATCTCGTTCCCGCCAGCCCTATGCGGGGTTCTGTTCAAGTACTCGGGATCGAGCTGAGATCGGAAAAATTGGGATAAGGTCGGTGAGCGTGTTCTGCCCGATGTTCCGTCCCCGACGGGCCGCGCCGCGCTGTTCAAGTCGCTCTCTCAACATCAGGAAAGGTCGCTCAACCGTCCAGTACAAGATCGTCGCCAGCAGAATCGCGGCGATGAGAGCCAATGCAAGCGCGCCAGCCTCCGAAACACCGAGCGCAGGCGCAATCCAAACTTGCGTCGCGTGGAAAGCTAATTTGTGCGTTAGATAAAGGCTGTAAGCACCTGTCGCGAGCGCTTGGCCGCCGGGAACGCGGATTTTCCCGATCGCTCCGCAGCCGGTGCTCGCAGCCGCGACAATAAGTGCTCCTGATGCGGAGAGCAGCGGAAAACCGAATGCCGCGCTTACCACGGGAGACAATGAAGAGCTGAAAAGCGATATCGCCAACCCGATCCCCGCAACGCCACCTGCAAGGATGAGGTTCGGCCGGGACACGAAACGTGCCCAGAGCAGTGGTCGAAATGTCTTCAGCGCTGCTAATGCAACGCCTGCAAGCAGCCCGTCCAATCGGCTCCAGGTCGGCCGGTAAATGAGTGTTACATAGGTTTGCCAGTTCGACACAGATCCTGGGTCGAACGGGCTCTTCGCGACGAGCGCGAGCCAAAGAAATGCTCGGACGACTATGCCCGCGGCTATCAAACCAAACAGGACCGCAGACGTCGTTCGCACACTTGGCTTCTTAGACAAGATGACGAGTCCAAGCGGAAATAGCAGATAAAAGTGCTCCTCGACGCAAAGCGACCAGACCTGATTGAAAGCGCCCGGCCGGGAATCCGGAACCAAGTTCATCGTAAAGGTGCAGTATTGCCAAAGCGGCTGCAGGTTCGGAGTCTCGCGGAGCGCGGGGAACAAAAGATAGACCGTCAACACAGCCGCAAAAGCAGGGATGGTGCGCAGCGCGCGCCGAGTAAAAAACCGAAAGTAGTCTGGCCTGGAACCGTTCGTGCATTGCTTGAGTAGCTGGCCACCAATCAGGTACCCGCTCAGCACGAAGAACAAGTCCACGTCCATCCAGCCAAACGCAATGAGCGAGGACCCACCGCGCGCAATCAGCATCATGTTGTTCGCGTGATACAACATGACGAAAATGATGGCGGCCGCGCGGACGAGATCCAGGCCATGCTGTCGGCTGGCGCTCACTTCAGCCCTCAAGTCCTTGCTATGGATCATTGTTGCGAGCGCCTTACGTGAAACGAGTCTCTCGAACCGGCTCGGCGATTAAGTCATCGAGGGCAGGCTGAGCCGTCAGAACGACAAAATGGCGGCGGCGCATAATCAACGCCGCCGCCAATTCTTGTCAGAGGTCGCGTCTTAGCTCAGGTGGTTCGACACGTTGTTGAACGTCGTGTTCAGCTTGTTGCCGATGCCCTGCATCGCGCCAATCGCCGCAACGGCGATGAGAGCTGCGATCAGGCCGTACTCGATGGCGGTCGCGCCCTTCTCGTTCTTAA
>DASZBO010000047.1:0-88759 GCA_035944075.1 Sphingomicrobium sp. | reverse complement strand
GAAGTTGCTGCTCTCGCGGAACAGGGCGTCACGGTACTTGTCAACAATCGCCCTGATGGGGAGGAGCCCGGGCAGCCGCTCGCGAGCGAGATCGAGGAAGCTGCCGGAGCGGCGGGTATTATCTACTATTTCGTCCCCATTCTGCGGGGCATAGGCCCGGCCGATGTTCATTCGATGAGGCAAGCGTTGAATGAGGTGAGGGGCGGCAAGCTTCTGGCCTTCTGCCGCTCTGGCACGCGTTCGGCGCTGGCCCTTGCCCTTGCAAGGAGGGGCGAGGGCGCGTCCGCGGAAGACGTGCGGCAATCGCTGATTGAAGCAGGCGTCGATCCCGCCCCCATCGCGCATCTTCTTTAGGGGGCAATCAGCTCGAAGACGCGTCCTACCCGACTCCTTACCAGGGCACGACGTCGCCGGCTTTCTCCTCGTCGGTGCGCGGCGCGCGTCCGAGCATCACATTTCGATGGGGGAACCGTCCGAACCGTTGGACAATGTCGTGGTGAAGCTTGGCGAACCTCAGGTATCGAGGGTCGGCAAGTGCTGTGAACAACAGAATCGAGCGGTTCTGGTCAGCGATGTCCTCGCTATGCTCGAACGGCAAATAGATGAAAGCTCGCTTGTCGGGAGCGAACTGCTCGTCAAATCCCTTGTCGATGGCTGCTTTCGCGATCGCCACCGCCAAATTATCAGTCGCAAATTGCTCGGCGTTCCCGCGAAACATGTTGCGCGGGAACTGATCGAACAGGATGATGCCGGCGAGTGCCGTTAGCGGTTCATCGAGGAAAGATTCGACAGGAAGCTGCCTTTTCGCAGCCCATAACGTCACGAATTTCTGTTTGACCTGCAGGTCAAGTGTCGGATCGCCGTTGAACCACCGATCCTGGCCGAGACAGAACCAGAAGTTGCAGACTTCGTCCCGCCAGTCCGGGCTCAAGCAGCCGTGCCTCCTACGGTCAGTCCGTCGATGAGCAAAGTTGGCTGTCCGACCCCTGCGGGCACACTCTGGCCGCCCTTGCCGCACACGCCGACCCCCTCATCGAGAGCAAGGTCATTGCCAATGCCGCTGACGCGCGTGAGCACCGTCGGCCCATCGCCGATAAGCGTGGCTCCCTTGATTGGCTCGGCGATTTTGCCGTTACGGATGCGATAGGCTTCGGTGCATGAGAAGACGAACTTCCCACTGGTGATATCGACCTGACCTCCGCCAAAGCTCTTGGCATAAATTCCATCGCTGACTCGCTCGACAAGCTCTCCCGGGTGATCCTTACCTGCCAGCATGAAGGTGTTAGTCATTCGCGGCATTGGGGCATGTGCAAAACTTTCACGCCGACCATTGCCTGTTGGCTCCATGCCCATCAACCGCGCATTCAGCCGATCTTGAAGATAGCCCTTTAGGATCCCGTCTTCGATCAGACACGTCCGACGCGTGGGCGTGCCCTCATCGTCAATGGTGAGCGATCCACGGCGCCGCTCGATAGCGCCGTCGTCCACAACGGTGACGCCGGGCGCGGCAATTCGCTCGCCGATGCGCCCGGTGAAGGCAGAGGTTCCCTTCCGATTGAAATCGCCCTCCAGTCCATGGCCGATAGCCTCGTGGAGAAGGACGCCCGGCCATCCCGGACCCAGCACCACCGGCATCTCGCCCGCTGGGGCCGCGACCGACTCAAGATTGGTGAGCGCTTGCGCGAGCGCGATATCGATTGCGCGATTCCATGGCGGCTCGTCGAACAAGCTCTCGTAGAGGTACCGGCCGCCGAGCCCGTGATAGCCCGTTTCGCGTCGTCCATTCTGTTCAGCAACTATCTGGACGCCAAGGCGCACGAGGGGTCGGACGTCGGAGGCGACGAACCCGTCGGCACGGACAATCTCGATAACGCTCCAGCTCGCCGAAAGCGTAACGCTTACCTGGGCGACACGCGGATCGCGGGCGCGAGCGGCGGCATCAATACGCTGGCAGAGCGCGACCTTGTCCGCGAAGGCAACGAGGCTCAGCGGATCGTCGGAGCCGTACATCGCCCGGTTCGTGCGCGCTGGCGGCGGGAAAGGCGCGCGCGTTGCCGGGTCCAGCAACGTGAGCGTCGCGGCGGCGCGCGCGATGGCCGCTTCGCTTATCTCGTTGGCATGGGCAAAAGCGGTAGTCTCTCCGGACACGCCGCGGAGGCCAAAGCCTGACGAGGTGTGATAGTCGGCAGTCTTGAGCCTGCCATCGTCGAAGCCGAACGCTTCGCTTGCGCTATACTGGAGATAGAGTTCGCCGTCGTCGTGACGACCAAGATGCCTTCCGGCGAGCCGTCGCGCGGTATCGGGGTCGAGGCTTCGATAGAGGAAGCACCGCGGATCAGGCACGGTCATGCCGACACGCTGTCCGCAGGTCCCCCTTCAAGGACAAAGCGCCGGTCGCAATATCCGCACTCGACGAAGCCTGTGTCCTCCTCGATGCGCAGGTAGACACGGGGATGACCGAGCACGGGCGCGACCTCACCCGAGCCGTCGCAGGCGACTTGCAAGGTCGAGACGCGGATGACTTCCGGCGGCGGCTGTGTTGGCATGGCGCCGAAGTAGCAACGCCCCGGCTTCCATTCAACCTCGGCGGCTTGTCGCGTCGAAAAGCCACCCCTATGCCGCTTGGTGCGATGGAAGACCCTGCGATCCTGATCCACAAACTGTCGAAGACCTATGCGGGAGGCCAGCGCGCGCTGAACGACGTCAGCTTTGATGTGCCTCGTGGCGAGATTTTTGGCCTTCTCGGGCCCAACGGTGCGGGCAAGTCGACGTTGATCAACATCCTTGCGGGCTTGGTGATGAAGACGAGCGGCGAGGTTTCGATCTGGGGCTTCGACATTGACGAGCATCCGCGTAACGCCAAGCGTTCGATCGGCGTAGTGCCGCAGGAGATCATTTTCGATCCGTTCTTCACGCCGCGCGAGACACTTGAGATCCAGGCCGGACTTTACGGTATCCCACCCGGAGAGCGGTACAGTGACGAGCTCCTCGCCGCTATGCACCTCACCGACAAAGCGAACGCTTATTCACGAACACTGTCGGGGGGCATGAAAAGGCGACTTCTTGTCGCGAAGGCGATGGTCCATTCGCCGCCGATCCTGGTCCTCGACGAGCCCACAGCGGGGGTCGACGTCGAGCTCCGGCGTCAATTATGGGACTATGTCCGGAAGCTTCATTCGAGCGGTGTCACAATCGTGCTTACGACGCACTACCTGGAGGAAGCCGAAGAGCTTTGTGATCGCATCGCGATCATCAACCACGGTCGAGTCATTGCCAATGAGCCGACGCGCGAGCTTGTGTCCAAGGCTCAAGAAAAGGCGGTGGTCGTTACCTTCGACCGGGACATCGGCCCGGTCCCAACGAACGACTGTTTTGAAAATATCTCTTTGCTCGATGAGCGAACGCTCGAGATAACGTATCGCAAGGACCGCGTGAACGCCGGTCAGGTGCTCGCAGCGTTGGCCGCCGATGGGCTGTCGATCATCGACGTGTCCACTCGCGACCCCGATCTTGAAGACGTCTTCCTGAGGCTGACGGCGGCAGCGCAGGACATTGCGTGAGCATCGCTGCTGACGTCCTCATCATAGGGTCGGGTGCTGCAGGACTGACCGCTGCGATCAACCTTGCCGAGACCCGCAAGGTCGCGGTGATCGCGAAGGGTGCGCTAGGCGAAGGCGCGACGAGCTGGGCGCAAGGCGGTATCGCGGCCGTGCTTGAAGAAGGCGACAGCTTTGAAGCCCACGTCAACGACACGCTGATTGCAGGGGCCGGGCTGAACGACGTTAACGTAGTCGAGCATGTCGTGGGCGCTGCGCCTCGCGCGATCCAGCGACTCATCGATCTCGGGGTACCGTTCGCGCAGGAAGGCGACGCTCTACACCTCACCCGTGAGGGAGGGCACAGTCACCGGCGTATCGTCCACGTTGCGGACGCAACGGGCTACGCCGTGCAGCAAGCGCTCGAAACCGCTGCCGCCAAACATCCGAACATCCGGCTCATCCCCGATATGGTGGCAATCGACCTTGTCACCGGGCGGAACGCTGCGCATTTCTCGACGAGCGGGGCGGTGCACGGGCTCTACGCTTATAATCGCAAGAAGAAGCGCGTTGAAACGCTGACGGCGCGGGCGACCATGCTCGCGACCGGCGGAGCGGGACGTGCGTATCTCTATTCGACGGCTCCAAGGGGAGCGACGGGCGATGGAATTGCTATGGCTTGGCGCGCGGGCTGCCGCGTCTCGAACATGGAAATGATGCAGTTCCACCCGACCTGCCTCTACAATCTGCAGGTCAAGAACTTCCTCATCACCGAGGCGGTGCGGGGCGAGGGCGGACAGCTGAAGCTGCCTCCTGGTGTGAAGGGGGGAGGCATCCGCTTCATGCCGCGCTTTGACGAGCGCGCGGAACTCGCGCCCCGGGACATCGTCGCTCGCGCGATCGATCATGAGATCAAGCGTCTCGGGCTCGACTATGTCCACCTGGACATTTCACACCTCGACGAGGAGTTTGTTCGCAATCACTTTCCTAATATCTACGACAAGCTGCTCGGGCTCGGGATCGACATTACGCGGGAACCGATACCGGTCGTGCCGGCACAGCATTATACCTGCGGCGGCGTCGTGGTGGACCTGCACGGCCGAACCGATGCGCCGGGACTTTACGCAGCGGGCGAAGTCACCCAGTCCGGCCTCCATGGCGCGAACCGCCTTGCCTCGAACAGCCTCCTTGAATGCCTGGTTTTCGGGGAAGCCGCGGCCGAGCACATCCTTGACAACTGGGGATCGCTTGCTGACATCCCGCAGATCCGCGGCTGGGACGAAAGCCGCGTCACGGACAGCGACGAAGAAGTCGTGATCGCTCAGACCTGGGGCGAGATACGGCGGTTTATGTGGAATTACGTGGGGATCGTCCGGACGACGAAGCGGCTCGAGCGGGCCAAGCATCGGATCGACATGCTGCGGCAGGAAGTCACCGATTATTACGGGCACTTCCGAGTGACTCCGGACCTCATCGAGCTGCGTAATCTCGTCGAAGTTGCCGATCTCATCATCCGCAGCGCGCTCAGCCGGCACGAAAGTCGTGGTCTCCATTACACGCTCGACTATCCGGGCCTCTTAAGCCAAGCGAAGGACACGATACTTATTCCCTAGGGTCCTAGCACGTCGCTCACCGGACTTTTGCGGCTCGATCTCTTCGGATTGAGCGTCCCAGCGCTTTGATCTCAAGCCGAGCGCGCCCTTATCAGGGAATGTCGCCCAAAGCTTCCATAGCTCCGCCACCCTGCTAAACCATTTGCCTTCATGCTCGCACCCGACCCATCCGCTCGCCCTCACCTCTATTTGGTCGATGGCTCGAGCTATATCTTCCGCGCCTATCACCGACTCCCGCCGCTCACGAACCGCCACGGCGCGCCTGCGGGCGCGGTTTATGGTTACACGACGATGTTGTGGAAGCTTGCCGACGGTCTCACGCGGGCCGATGGACCGACCCACATGGCCGTGATCCTCGATGCGTCGGAACAGACGCATCGCAATGTCATGTACGACCAGTACAAGGCGCATCGGCCGCCGCCGCCCGAAGACCTCGTTCCGCAATTTCCGCTGATCCGGGTAGCGACGCGGGCTTTTTCGATACCGTGTATCGAGGAGGCGGGCCTGGAGGCCGATGACATCATCGCTTGTTACGTCACTGCGGCTAAGCAGGCCGGTTGGAAAGTGACGATTGTCAGTTCCGACAAGGACCTGATGCAGCTGATCGACGAGGAAGCCGGTATCGACATGCTCGACACCATGAACGATCGGCGGATTGGACGCTCCGAGGTTCTTGAGAAGTTCGGCGTCCCTCCCGACAAGGTTGGGGATGTTCTCGCGCTCATGGGCGACAGCGTTGACAACGTGCCGGGAGTTCCCGGCATCGGACCGAAAACGGCAAGTCAGCTCATTCAGCAATTTGGCGATCTCGAGACGGTTCTCGCCAGTACCGATCAGATATCAAAACCCAAGCTCAAGCAGTCTCTGATCGAGCATGCGAGCGCGGCGCGGTTGTCCCGCGAACTGGTGCGGCTGGTATGTGACGCCAAGCTTCCCGAGCCCCTCGAAGGGCTCTCGATGAAGGGTATTCCGCCCGAACCACTTCGGGAGTTTCTTGAAGATCAGGGGTTCAAGTCCCTATTGAACCGGTTGACCGGCAGCACTCCGGCGCAAGGCCGCAGCAGTAGCGGTGGGGGCATCAATAGCCTCATCGCGTCGCTTGACGATAAGGCGAGTGGCCCTGCGCCCGCCGAGCAGATCGAGGTCGACCGGTCGAAGTATGAGACGATTACCGACGAAGCGGCACTCGACCGCTGGATCGCAGAGGCGAGCGCCAACGGTCTTGTCGCCATCGACACGGAAACCGACTGCATCGATTGCATCATTGCAAGGCTTGCCGGCATCAGCCTTGCGACGGCACCGAACAGAGCTTGCTACATCCCTGTCGGGCACAGCGGTGCCGATCTCTATTCCGACGCTCCTGATCAACTTCCTGTCGAACTCGTCCTGACGAAGCTCAAGCCGCTGCTCGAGGATCCAGCAGTCCTGAAGATTGGGCACAACCTCAAGTACGACTGGGTGATGTTCGACAAGGCCGGGATCGAGGTCGCTCCGCTCGATGATACAATGGTGATGAGCTTCGACCTCGACGCGGGCCGTTCGTTCGGTCACGGACTGGACGAGCTCGCGAAACTCCACTTTGAACATGAATGCATTCCGTTCAAGCAAGTCTGCGGCAGCGGCGCGAAACAGATCACCTTCGACAAGGTGTCGCTCGATGCCGCGACACAGTATGCTGCAGAAGACGCGGATATTGCACTTCGGCTCTGGCTGCGACTGAAGCCGCGAATTGCAGCCGAAGCCGCAGCGCGGGTCTACGAGCGGGTCGACAAGCCGCTTGTTCCAGTCATCGCGCGAATGGAGCGGCGCGGAATTAAGGTCGACCGAGACTATCTCGCGCGGCTGTCGGCCGACTTTGGTCGCGACATTCAGGTGCTCGAGGAGAAAATCTACGAGGCGGCATGCGGACCTTTCACGATCGGCTCGCCCCAACAGCTTGGCCAGGTTCTCTACGATCGTCTCGGGCTCAAAGGTGGACGCAAGGGCAAGAACGGCAACTACTCAACCGACGTCAATGAACTGGAGCGTCTCGCCGCTGAAGGCGTGGATTGCGCGCGTCTAGTGCTCGATTGGCGCCAGCTGACAAAGCTCAAGTCGACTTATACGGACGCCTTACAGGCGGTCATTAATCCCGAAACCGGGCGAGTTCATACGAGCTTCTCGTTGACAGGCGCGCAGACGGGGCGGCTCTCCTCCAATGATCCGAACCTCCAGAACATTCCGATTCGAACCGAGGTCGGGCGCAAGATCAGGGATGCATTTGTTGCCGATCCGGGCCATGTCATCCTGAGCGCCGACTACAGCCAAATTGAGCTCCGCCTCGCCGCCCACATGGCTGATGTCCCCCAGCTTAAAGAGGCCTTTCGCAATGGCGCAGACATTCACAGCCTGACCGCCGAGGAGCTGTTTGGAACCGTCGACAGGGACTCGCGCAACAAAGCGAAGACGGTCAACTTCGCTATCCTTTACGGCATTTCGTCATGGGGACTTGCGGGACGTCTCGGGGTAACGAAGGACGAAGGCAAGATGATCATCGACCGTTACTTCGAACGGTTCCCGGGAATTCGTGCCTACATCCATTCAACCCTGGCTCTGGCCCGGGAGCAGGGGTTCACGCGGACTTTGTTCGGCAGGAGGACGCATTTCCTGCCCAATATCCGTTCGTCCAATCCCTCGATCCGCGGAGGAGCCGAGCGCGCTGCGATCAACGCGCCAATCCAGGGCACTAGTGCAGACCTCATCAAACGCGCGATGGCTCGGATGGACGCGGCCCTTTCGACCGCAGGGCTTGGCGAGGTGAGAATGCTCCTGCAGGTTCACGACGAGTTGGTTTTCGAGGTGGCGCAAGGCCAGGAAAATGCCGCGTCCGACGTGATCAGGAAGGTCATGACCGAGGCTGCTGAACCCGCCATGCAGCTCGATGTGCCTCTTGACGTTGAGATTGGCTGGGGTGCGAACTGGGGCGCAGCGCATTGACGGACATGCTTGGGGGACAGGGCGAAGCGCAGCCACACGATGCCGACATGGCGACGCTCGCACGCGGCGGAAGGCTCAACATCTTCGGATTCCTGTTGCGGCTCGCTGCGCGCCTGCCGTTCCTCTTCATTGCGGGACGTATCTACGGTGCGGCCCAACTTGGCCGTTTTGCTTATGCGGTGTTGACCGTCGAGTTTGCAGCGCAGCTCGCCGCTTTTGGCCTGAGGCGCGGCCTCGCGCAGCTTCTCGCGAACGCGAAAAAGCCCCTCGCCTGTGTGGTTGCAGACGCGTTGCTGGTCGCCGCCGTCGGTTCGGCAATCGGCATGGCAATCCTGATCATTTTTCCGCGCGCCATGTACCCGACAACCCAGATTCATGGTCTCGACCGGCTGCTGGCCATCACGGTGCTCGCAATCAGCTGGACCGACATCGCTCTTGCCGCGCTCGCCTATCATAACGACGTCGCCTCGACCGTCCGCGCTCGATCTGTTGTCGAACCATGGACGATCAGCATTGTCGCATTCCTGTGGTCTTACATCTCACTCGATGACGGACTCATTATTTCCTACGTTTTCTCGATGGTCGCGGCGCTCATTGCGGCTCTCATCCCGCTTGTACGCTGCTATGGACTGCCGCGTGGATGGAAGCCCGACTTTGCGACGGCCTGGTTGCACGCGCAGCAGTCGATTCCCGTCGCCGCTGCTGACGCCGTCGAATGGGCGTCCCGGCGGATCGATCTTGCGGTTCTTGGCGCGTTCATGCCCGCGGCCTTCGTCGGCATCTATTACGTTGCGCAGCAAGTCGCGACGATTCCCGCCAAACTGAAAACCAGCTTCGAGCCCGTTCTTGGGCCGGCGATTGCGCGAAAGATTGCAGCCGGCGACCGAGTTTCAGTGGCGAAGCAGGTACGGCAGGTGACCTATTGGATCATTGCCGCGCAACTCGGGATCGCCCTTGCTCTCGGCATCCCGGGCCGCGAAGTCATGGGTCTCGTCGGCTCCGGATTTACGGGCGGCACAGCAATGCTCGCCTTCCTTCTCGTCGCCGAAGTCATCGCCGCAACGGCGGTCGTCAGCGAAGCTGCCCTCATTTACGTCGCAAGGACGAAGAACATGATGATCAGCATCATCATGCTGGCGCTTGAAGCAGGGCTCGCAGCAACCCTCATCCTCATCATGCGGGCACAAGGCCTGCCGCCCAGCTTCCAGGCCACCGGGCCGGCAATTGGCCTGTGTATTGCGCTAGCCTTCTCGTCCATAACCAAGTCGCGTTTGCTAAGAACCGAGCTCGCCGCGCCGATTTCAGGCTGGCGGTGGGATTTGATCTGGTCCACCCTCGCCGGGCTCGCGGTCGGCGTTGCCGTTCGCTACTTCCTCAGCAGCATCCTTCAGCTAATTATTGGTGTCCCGGCCATTATGGTCGCCTTCGGCGCGGTATTGTGGACGAAGGGGTTTGGCCCCGAGGACCGCGAACTCTTCAAGCTTCGCAAGAGCGAGGTGCAGGACCTTCGCGACGCCGAAGCCGCGGCCGAGGCGCGCGATCAAGTGCAGGACGATCTGGTTTAGCGGAATCTGGCCTCTGCGCTCGTCAGCGTTTCATTCGCAAATCGCTCCTTTTGAGTTTGCCGGTGGCCGTTTTGGGTAATGCATCAACGAATTCGATTTCCCGCGGATATTTATAGGGAGCAATCACCGCCTTGGCGTGTGCCTGGAGGTCAGCAATCAGTTCCCGGCTTGGAACAAACCCGATTGCCAGTACGACATAGGCTTTCACTTTCTGCCCGCGTTCGAGGCAAGGCACACCAATGACCGCGCACTCAAAGACCGCCTTGTGCGAGAGGAGCGCGTTTTCCACCTCCGGAGCCCCAATGTTGTAGCCCGAGCTCACGATCATGTCGTCGCTCCGAGCAAGGTACCAGAAATAGCCATCGTCGTCCCGGCGATAGGTGTCGCCAGTCACATTCCATCCATCCTTCACGTAGTCGCGCTGGCGGAGGTCATCGAGATAGCGACAGCCGGTCGGCCCCTTTACGGCTAGCCGGCCGACCCCTTCAGTGATCGGCTTGCCGTCGGTGCCGAGCACGGTGGCGTCATAGCCCGGCACCGCTTTTCCGGTCGAACCGGGGCGGATCGCGCTCCCGCTTGCAGAGATAAAGATGTGCATCATCTCGGTCGATCCGATCCCATCGATAATCCCAATGCCGGTGCGTTCCTTCCAGGATCGCCAGGTCGCCTCGGGCAAATGCTCGCCCGCTGAAATGCAGGTGCGCAAGCTCTTCATGGCCTGGGCGAGATCCGGCTCTTCAAGCAAAGCCTTATAAGCGGTCGGAGCGGTTCCGAGATGGGTGACACCGTGCCTAGCGATCGCTGCGATGAGCTTGGGTGGACTTGTCTGCTCGAGCGTTGCCGCGGTTGCCCCAAACCGAAGCGGGAAGAGGAGCGTAATCCCAAGCCCAAAGGTAAAGGCCGTCGGGGCGCTGGTCATGAAGACATCGCCCGCCTTTGGATCAAGGATATGCTTGGCGAACGTATCACACGGGGCAAGGATATCACGGTGGAAATGCACGCAACCCTTGGGAACGCCCGTAGTCCCGCTGGTGAAGGCGATGAGCGCGGGGTCATCCCGGTGCGTATCTGCGGGGTCGAGCGGGCGTAACGAACTTGTCAGCGTTTCGAGCTCGCCGTGGCCGTAGTCGCCATCGTATAGGATGATGTGCCTGATCAAGCGGGTCTGTTCAGCCGCCAAGCGAAAGTCGCCGACATAGCGGCTGTCGACAATTGCGTGGCTGATCTCGGCGCGTTCGATCGCCATCGCGATCTCGCCCGGACGCAGGAGCGGCATCGTGGCAACAACAACCCCGCCCGCCTTCACCACGGCAAGCCACGCAGCAAGCATCGTGTACGAGTTCGCTCCACGAAGGAGGACGCGGTTGCCAGGAACCAGTCCGTTCTGCTCCACGAGCAAGCGCGCAATTCGACCGCTGAAGTCGTCGAGATCTGCGTAACTCCAGCGGCCGTGATCGCTAAGGACCGAAGCGGCCTCCGGGGCACCGCCTTTCAGCAGCTCCGCCGCAGCATTCAGTCGTTCAGGGTAATGCAGCTCAGGTAAATCGAAACGAAACTCCGGAAGCTGTTCCGGCGGTGGGAGGCGTTGACGAACGAAGGCGTCGTAACTCAATCGGGCACCACGGCCGTCGCCTCGATTTCGATCTTGGCAGCGTTTTCGACCAGCCCTGTGACTTCAACCAGGGCCATCGCCGGGTAGTTCGACCCCATGATCTCGCGCCAGGCCGTGCCAATCTCGCCCCGCTCGCGCAGGTACTCGCCGCGATCGGTTACAAAGCAGGTCAGACGGACAATATGCTGCGGACCCGCGCCATCTTGCGCGAGGATTTCGAGCACGTTCAGGAGCGCTTGCGCAAACTGGCCACGAAGACTGGCGTCGGGGAAGCGTTCATTCTCGTCCCAACCGACAACCCCGGCCGTGAAAATCATCCGGCCCTTGGCGCTGATACCGTTCGAATAACCCTTGGGACGCGGCCAATTGGGGGGCTGCAGAACCTTCATGCACAATATCCCTTGAGCACGTCGCGCGCGATGACTTGCCGCTGAACTTCGCTTGCACCTTCGTAGATTCGCAGGGCCCGAACTTCACGATACAGTTCTTCGACTTTCGCTCCCCGCGTGACGCCCACCCCGCCGTGCATTTGCACTGCGGCATCAATCACCTGCTGGGCGGCTTCGGTCGCATGAAGTTTCGCCATCGCCGCAGCGCGCCGGTTGTCCGCACCGCCCTCGTCCTGCTGCCAGGCGGCACGGTAAATGAGCAGGGCGGATGCATCGATTGCAAGCGCCATGTCGGCGAGTTTGGCCTGTGTTACCGCATTGTCGGCAAGCCGCGCATTGCCGAGGCGGCGGTTGACGGCAAACTGAAGAGCATCGTCCAGCGCCCGCTTAGCGAACCCAAGCGCCGCTGCGCCGACCGTTACTCGGAAGAGGTTGAGTGTCTCCATGGCAATTCGAAAACCTTCGCCGGGCTCGCCAATAACTGCGTCGGCGGGGACGCGGACGTGGTCAAAGCGGAGCCGCGCCAGGGGATGGGGCGCAATGACAGAGATCCGTTCCACGACAGTGACGGTGTCGCCAGGAACGATGAAGGCGGACAGTCCGCGTGCGCCGTCATCCTCTCCGGTTCGGGCGAATGTCACGTAAAAATCCGCGATGCCGCCGTTCGATATGTAGGTTTTCTCGCCGACAAGCACCCATTCGTTGGCGTCGCGTACGGCCGAAGTCGTGATGCTCGCGGCGTCAGAGCCGCACTCCGGTTCAGTCAAAGCGAAAGCCGCTATCGCTTCGCCCGCAGCCACTTTGGGCAACCATTGACGTTTTTGCTCGAGGGTGCCGAATAGGGAAATCGCTCCCGACCCCAGTCCCTGCATCGCGAAAACGAAATCAGCGAGGCCGCTGTGGTAAGCAAGCATCTCGCGCGCGATAGCAAGGCTTCGAACATCCGGCCGTCGATCTCCGTCGGCAACGCACAATTTCAAGAACCCGGCGTTCCCGAGCTTCTCGACCAAGCTCTCACAGCGAGCGTCGAGATCGCCTGCATCAGGCGGCATAGACGCGCACCAGTCGTTGAGCCGCGCCGCAAGATCGACGTGCTTCGGATCAAAGAAGGGCCAGGTGAGAAAGTTGCGGTCAGTCAAAGCCGAAGTCCCGCTTTATGTCCTGCAACCAGCGCGTTCCGTAGCCTTGCCAATTCGCACATTCACCGGAGCGCTCGACGCCGTGACGCATAAGCCTAACGACAAGGAGGACCGAAGGGAAGATTCCTCGAAGCGTGTTCAATCGCCCTCGAACACCGGGCTGCGCTTGTCCACAAACGCCTCATAGGCCCGCCGGAAATCGTTTGTTCCCATGCAATGCGCCTGGACCCGCGCTTCCATTTCGATCGCTTCATCGAGCGACATGGTCCACTCGGCATGGAGCTGGCGTTTGGTAAGTGCGTGCGCGATCATTGGGCCGTGCGCCAGCTCACGAGCAATTGCCTGAGCCTCCGCCGTGACGTCCTCGACAATGCGGGCGAAGTAGCCCCACGCAAGACCCTCCTCGGCAGTCATGTCCCGGCCCGTGAACAGGAGCTCCGCAGCGCGACCCTGACCGATGAGCCGAGGCAGAATGGCGCACGCGCCCATGTCAGCGCCCGACAGCCCGACCCGTGCAAAAAGAAACGCGGTCCGCGCAGTCGGCTGAGCGAAGCGGATGTCACTGGCCATGGATAGAATAGCCCCAGCCCCGGCGCAGACGCCCTCCACGGCGGCAATTATTGGCTGGGGGCAGGAACGCATTGCCCGCACCAGATCGCCCGTCATCCGGGTGAATCGGCGCAATCCGGCCTCGTCCATCTTCGTGAGGGGACCAATGATATCGTGTACATCGCCACCTGAGCAGAAATTACCGCCGGCGCCACGAAGAACGACGGCTTTGACCATTCGCGTGTGCTTCAGCTGCCAGAACGTGTCGCGCAATTCATCGTAGCTTTCAAAAGTCAGCGGGTTCTTGCGCTCGGGTCGGTTGAGAGTGACGGTGGCAACGCACTCGCTGAACTCCCACTGGAAGTGCTTGGGCCGGTAGCCCGCTGCATCCCACGTCATGCGCTGGTTCCTCCGTCGATTGTAATCGCTGCTCCATTAATGTCCCGGCTGATCGGCATGCAGAGCGTGGCGATGACCGTCGCAATGGCCTCAGGATCGACCAGACGGCCACTGGCATTCATGTTCGTGATCGCCGATCGCGCGTCGCCTTCGCTGCGGCCGGTGATCTTTGACACGCGAGCTACGGACAGGTCGGTCATCGGCGTATCGACATATCCCGGACAAACTGCGTTGACCGTGAGGTTTGTCCGCGCATATTCGGCGGCGAGCGACCGCATTAGACCAAGCAGCCCGTGCTTGGATGCCGCATAATGCGCCGCATAGGGAACACCGCGCAGGCTTGCGACGGAAGCGACGAATACGAGCCTCCCGTTTTCGCTATGCAAGAGATCTTCAACGGCTTCTCGTGCACAGTCGAAGGCGGCGGTGAGATTTGTGCCGATTATCCGGTCCCAGCTCTCGCGTGTCATCTTGTGAAAGGGAGCGCTCTCGGCGATTCCGGCATTGACGACCAAAAGGTTGATCGGCCCGTTTTGAGCACGAGCTTGCTCGAACGAAGCGCGGATCTGTCCAGGTTCCGTCACATCGCACGAGATCGCTACCCCGCCGAGCCGATCGGATACGGCTTGGAGCGGCTCAAGGCGCCGACCAAGAAGCGATAATTTCGCTCCCGCACGACCGAGATGTTCCGCGGCAGCGGCGCCGATGCCTGTGCCACCTCCCGTGATCAGTGCGTGACTCCCCGCAAGCGGAACCTGTGCGGTCATTTCGACACCCCTCGAGTCCTGCTTGGCCGAAGCGGCCTTAGGTGGCAAGGCAATGACGCATGAAGATCGCTATACTCGAAACCGGGCAGCCATCGGACACCCTCGCCGAAGAGTTCGGGGACTATCCGGCGATGTTCGCAAGCATGCTTGGCGAGAAGTTCGAAGTCGAGACCTTCGATGTTCCGTCGGGTGAACTGCCGGTCGATCCGGACACACATACTGCGTGTTTGATCACCGGTTCGCCCGCAGGAGTTTACGAGGAACTGCCATGGATCAGGCCGCTCGAAGAATTCATTCGGGCTGCAAAGATGAGTCGTTTGGTCGGCATCTGTTTCGGTCACCAGATCATTGCGAAGGCCCTGGGCGGCCAGGTGGAGAAATCCGAAAAGGGTTGGGGGGCCGGACTGCACCGTTATACGATCGTTCGCCAAGAGCCGTGGATGGACGGTGAGAAGGTGGTCGCTGTTCCAGCTTCGCACCAGGATCAGGTCGTCGTTCAGCCGCCAAACACGACGGTCGTCGCGACCTCTGATTTTACGCCGTTCGCTGCCCTCTCTTGGCTGGACCGAGCGGCAATCTCCTTCCAATTCCATCCCGAGTTCGCTCCGCGCTTCGCGAAGGCCTTGATCGCGAAGCGCTTCGACATTGTTCCCGACCCGGCGGCAGCGATGGCGTCCCTTGATGCGCCAAACGACAATGAGCGCGTCGCCGGTTGGATACGCCGTTTCCTCGCGGCATAGGCGAGGCGCGTCATAAGTGGAGTACTAAAGAGATGAAGACCCGGGCCGCCGTCGCATTTGAAGCCAAGAAGCCCCTCGAGATCGTCGAGGTGGAGCTCGAGGGCCCAAGGGCAGGTGAAGTCCTGGTCGAGATTATGGCTACCGGCGTCTGCCACACGGATGCCTACACGCTTGAGGGTTATGACAGCGAGGGGATCTTCCCGTCCATTCTTGGCCATGAAGGCGCGGGAATCGTTCGCGAAGTCGGGTCCGGCGTGACAAGCGTTAAGCCGGGCGATCATGTGATCCCGCTGTACACGCCGGAATGTCGCCAGTGTAAATCCTGCCTTAGCGGTAAAACGAACCTATGCACCGCCATTCGGGCGACGCAAGGCAAGGGTCTGATGCCGGACGGGACGAGCCGCTTCAGTTACAAAGGCCAGACCCTCTATCACTACATGGGCTGCTCCACCTTTTCGAACTTTACTGTTCTTCCCGAAATAGCGGTTGCGAAGATCCGCGCCGATGCGCCGTTTGAGACCAGCTGCTATATCGGCTGCGGGGTCACGACGGGGGTCGGGGCGGTAGTAAAAACCGCCAAGGTAGAGCCGGGCAGCAATGTCGTTGTCTTCGGCCTCGGCGGAATCGGCCTCAACGTCATTCAGGGCGCAAAGCTCGTCGGAGCGAACAAGATCGTCGGCGTCGACATCAATCCCGACCGCGAAGAATGGGGTCGCAAGTTCGGGATGACCGACTTCCTCAACAGCAGGGGAATGTCGCGCGAAGAGATTGTCGCGAGGATCGGTGAACTTACCGACGGCGGCGCAGACTACAGTTTCGATGCAACAGGCAACGTCGAGGTAATGCGAACCGCGCTCGAGTGTTGCCATCGCGGTTGGGGGACAAGCATCATCATCGGGGTCGCTGAGGCGGGGAAGGAAATTGCCACGCGCCCATTCCAGCTCGTGACCGGACGCAACTGGCGCGGCACGGCCTTTGGAGGCGCCAAGGGCCGGACCGACGTGCCCAAGATTGTTGATTGGTACATGGACGGGAAGATCGCGATCGATCCTATGATTACCCACACGTTGAAACTCGAGGATATCAACAAGGCATTCGACCTCATGCATGCGGGCGAAAGCATCCGTTCAGTCGTCATCTATTAGGGGAGTCACGGAAATGTTTAGTCATGTGATGGTCGGCTCGAACGATATTGCGCGGTCGAAGGCATTTTATGATGCGCTGTTCGAGGCGATCGGCGCCAAGCCGGGCCGAACCGACGACAAGGGTGTCAATTACTTGCACAACGGCGCCATGTTCATGGTCCGACCGCCGCTAAACGGGAAGGAAGCAACGCAGGGAAACGGTTCGACGATAGGATTCACGCTCGACAGCCCGGAAAGGGTGGATGCCTGGCACGCTGCTGGCGTTCAGACTGGCGGCGAATCCATCGAAAATCCGCCGGGAGTGAGAGAGGGCGCGTTCGGTCAGCTGTATTTAGCCTACCTTCGGGACCCGGACGGAAACAAGCTCTGCGGCCTTCATCGGATCGTCGCAGACTAGTGGAGATTATAGCGGAAAGCAGGTCGCATGGGGGGCGGCAGCTTGTTGTTCGCCATCGCTCTAACGCGACCTCGACCGACATGACATTCTCGATCTTCCTGCCGCCTCAGGCGGAAGAGGGACGTCGGCTACCAATCGTGTGGTATCTCTCTGGGCTTACCTGCACGCACGCAAACGTAACCGAGAAGGGCGAATTTCGCGCGCGCTGTGCCGAGCTCGGACTCGTCTTCGTTGCCCCGGATACCAGTCCACGCGGCGATGATGTTCCTGATGTAGAGAGCTATGACTTTGGCAAAGGCGCCGGCTTCTATGTCGATGCCAGCGAAGAGCCATGGGCGCGAAATTTCCGCATGTGGAGTTATGTGACCCAAGAGCTTCCCGAACTCGTCGCGAACGAGTTCCCGACCAACATGGAGCGGCAGGGAATTACCGGTCATTCGATGGGTGGACATGGTGCTCTAACGATCGCTCTGAATTTTCCTGGCCGGTTCCGCAGCGTCTCGGCGTTCGCACCGATCGTTTCTCCGACACAGGTACCGTGGGGACAAAAGGCTCTCGCGGGCTATCTTGGTGAGGATCGGGATGCCTGGAGCCGCCATGACGCAGTCGCCTTGATCGGTCACGGGTGTCGCATTGGAGAAATGCTGGTTGACGTTGGGACGGCCGATCCGTTCCTCGAACAGGAACTGCAGCCGCAGCTTCTTGAAGCTGCGTGCGCCGAGGCTGGGATCGCGCTGACGCTGCGGCGCCAACCGGGCTACGATCACAGTTATTATTTCATATCGACCTTCATGGCCGACCATTTGGGCTGGCATTGGGAACGGTTACGCTGAACGCAATTTCGTATGGCGATGCGCTGTCGCTCCTGACAGCACTCGCCTGCGGGTTCTTGATCGGCATCGAGCGGGGCTTCACGCTGAGGCGTGAGCATGAAGGCACGAGGGTCGCCGGCGTGCGAACCTTCACGCTTGTGGGTCTGGTTGCGGGGATAGCGGGCCTCGTCGCAAGCTCTGGGCAGACGCTTGTCGCAGGCGCGCTCGTTACCGGAGCAGCGGCCGTGCTTGCGATCGGTTATTGGCGCCGCGCGGACGTGTCCGAGCGCCCCGATGCGACGACCCCCATTGCGGCGCTCGGAACGCTCGGACTCGGGTTCATCGGAGGATTCGGCCAGCCTGGTCTCGCGATCGCGGGTGCGACGGTCGTGACGCTTATCCTTGCGCTCAAGGAAGAAACGCATCGTTTCATCGACCGGCTCGATCAAGACGATGTGAAAGCTCTGGCGCGTTACGCAGTCATTGCGGGCGCTGTCCTGCCGTTCCTGCCGAACGGCCACTACGGGCCGTTCCATGCCTGGAACCCCCAGCGGCTTTGGCTCGTGGTGGTCCTCGTTACCGGCTTTTCATTCCTGGGGTACGTCGCGAACCGGCTGTTCGGCGAGCGCCACGGGACGATCGCGACGGCGTTGATCGGCGGTGCCTACAGTTCGACGGCAGTGACCCAGGCGCTCTCGCAGCGGCTGGGAAGTCAGAAGCGGGGCGGCGCGGAGCCGGCCGGCATCGCCCTCGCGAGCGCCGTGATGTACCTGCGTATCCCGCTACTTATTGGCGCCCTTGCCACGCGTGTACTTCCCCCGATCCTCGTGCTCATTCTCCCGGCGGCGATAGTCGCCTGGGCTGCGGGCCTGTGGCTGCTACGCAAGGCGCCCCGCAACGATGCGCCAGCACCACCGGGAAACCCGATTGCACTTCTGCCCGCCTTGGGGTTCGTCGCGTTCGTTGCAATAGCCGCCATCGCTGCTGCGTGGGCGCAGGGGAGTTTTGGTCAGCGCGGAATTGCCGTCCTTCTATTGATCATCGGCAGCATGGACGTTGATGTTGCGATCGTTACTCTGGGCGCGCTTCCAGCGACGGCGATTTCACCGGTGCTGGCGGCGGTGGCTATTTGCGGCACCGCGGTCGTGAACATGACGGTCAAGATCGGAATCACGCTAGTGTACGCACGGCAAAAGGGGGCGCAGGCGGCGGTCGCCATGGCGGCGAGCGTAATCATTCTTGGCCTCATGATCACGTTGGCTTTGACGAGGCTTTGAGGGGCGCCCGCATGAATACGTCTGCGCTTTTGCGATTTGGCCCTTTGCGCAGATGAGGCCCGCATTGTAGCGCTTCTCGACGATGGCTGACCGGATCTCGACCTTGGTGCTGTTCGGAGCGACGGGTGATCTCGCGCGACGGATGCTGCTTCCCTCCTTGTACGGCCTCGACGCTGACGATCTCATCCCGGACGATCTGCGTATCATCGGCACCGCACGCACAACACTTAGCGATGCCGAGTTCCGCGAACGTGCCGACTCGGCACTGCAGGAGCATCTTCCTGCCGATTTCTACGACCCCGCGATAGCCGATCGCTTTGCCCGGCGGCTGCACTACGTGCCGCTCGACATCACCGACGAAGCGAGCTTTGCGAAACTCGCGGCGACCATTGGTGATCCTTGCCATGGGGTCGCAATTTTCCTTTCGACGGCGCCATCTCTGTTCAAGCAGACTATCGATGGACTCGCCGCCGCTGGCCTCGCCTGCCCAACCGTTCGGATGGCGCTTGAGAAGCCACTTGGCACCGATCTCGAGTCGAGCCTGGAAATCAACGACGCGGTCGCTGCCCATTTTCCGGAAGATCGCACCTTCCGTATCGACCACTATCTCGGCAAGGAGACGGTTCAAAATCTCCTCGCCTTGCGGTTCGCCAACCTGCTGTTCGAGCCGCTGTGGAACAGCACGCATATCGATCATGTGCAAATAACGGTCGCTGAAACCGTCGGACTAGAAGGCCGCGGCGACTATTACGACGGTTCGGGTGCGCTGCGCGACATGGTTCAAAACCATATGCTGCAGCTCCTCGCGTTGGTTGCCATGGAGCCGCCGAGCGATTTCAACGCTACCGCCGTGCGCGACGAGAAAGTGAAGGTGCTTCGCGCCTTGCGGCCGATCACGTCCGGCGATGTCGAGGCGACAACCGTGACCGGCCAATATGGTCGCGGCGCCATTAAGGGTGAGCCGGTGCCCGGCTATCTCGAGGAACTCGGTCGCAACAGCTCCACCGAGACGTTCGTTGCGCTCAAGGCGCATATCGACAACTGGCGTTGGAAAGGCGTGCCCTTCTATCTGCGCACCGGTAAGCGAATGCCGGAACGCGACACCGAGATCTTCATTCAGTTCAAGGATGTACCTTATTCTATCTTTGCGTCGCGGGGCGCAACGACGCGTCCGAACAAGCTCATCATCGGCTTGCAGCCGGAAGAAACGATCAGCCTGCACCTCATGTCGAAAACTCCCGGGCTCGACCGGCAGGGCGTGCGGTTGCGGGAGATCCCGCTCGACATCGGACTTGCTAATGCCTTTAGCGAATACCGACGTCGCATCGCTTATGAGAGACTGCTGCTCGATCTCATCGAGGGCGATCCGACACTTTTCGTTCGCCGGGATGAAGTCGAGGCGCAGTGGGCGTGGATCGACCGCATCCGCGCCGCCTGGAATCAAAAAGGCATGACGCCGCGCCCCTATGCTGCCGGAACATGGGGGCCGTCCGCCGCAATTGCGCTGGCGGCGCGCGACGGCGTCAGCTGGCACGAGTAGGGACGCGCAATGACCCTGCACCCGACAGTCTTGGCCGTTACGGACCGGATCATCGAGCGATCCAAGCCTACTCGCCGTCGTTATCTGCAACTGATGGACGAGCAGAAGGAGCGCGGGATCAATCGGCCGCGCCTCAGCTGCGGCAATTTTGCACACGGTTTCGCCGCCGCAGGCGAGGACAAGGAAGCGATCAGTCACTTCGCGGGTCCCAACATCGGTATCGTAACCGCCTACAACGACATGCTTTCGGCCCACCAGCCTTACGGCCGTTACCCGGAGCAGATGAAGATCTTTGCACGCGAGGTTGGTGCCACAGCTCAGGTTGCAGGCGGCGTCCCTGCAATGTGCGACGGGGTGACGCAGGGCCAGCCCGGCATGGATCTTTCACTGTTCAGCCGAGACGTCATCGCACTCTCGACAGCGATCGCGCTTAGCCACGGCATGTTCGACGCCGCCGCGCTGCTCGGCATTTGCGACAAAATCGTGCCCGGCCTGCTGATAGGCGCACTGAGGTTTGGCCATCTGCCGGTGCTGCTGGTGCCGGGCGGACCGATGCCTACTGGACTTCCCAACAAGGAAAAACAGCGGATCCGACAGCTCTATGCCGAGGGCAAAGTCGGCAAGGACGAACTGCTGAAGGCCGAGAGTCGTTCCTATCATGCGCCGGGTACCTGTACCTTCTACGGAACGGCGAATTCGAACCAGATGATGATGGAACTCATGGGACTTCACATTCCCAACGCCGCCTTCATCAATCCTGGCACGCCCCTTCGCCAGGCGCTGACTCGCGCGGCGGTCCATCGGCTGGCGGAGCTAGGAAAGTCCGGCGAGCGACCGCTCGCCCATGTTCTTGATGAAAAAGCGATCGTGAACGCGATGGCAGGTCTGCTCGCAACCGGCGGCTCCACTAATCATTTCATCCATTTGCCGGCCATTGCCCGTGCGGCCGGGATCGTGATCAACTGGCAGGACTTCGCTGATCTTTCGCCAGCGGTCCCACTGATCGCCCGCGTCTACCCGAACGGGTCCAAGGACGTAAATGACTTTCAGGACGCGGGCGGCATGGCCTTCGTGACCTACACGCTGGGCCGAGAAGGATTGATCCACCGCGACACTCTCACCGCGGGAGCGGCAGATTTCGATGCGTGGATCGGCACTCCCGAACTGCACGGTGACGAACTCATCTGGAAGCCGACCGAAGAGAGCGCCGATGTCGACATGCTGAGACCTGTCAGCGAGGCGTTCCGGGCCGACGGTGGTTTGCGGCTCCTAAGCGGCAATCTTGGTCGCGCCGTGATAAAGACGAGCGCGGTTGATGAGGATCGATGGCTGATCGAAGCGCCGGCTCGGTGTTTTTCTGACCAAGACGAGGTTCTTGCGGCCTTCAAGGCTGGCGAGTTTGTCGGGGATGTTGTGGTCGTTGTTCGCTTCCAGGGGCCGCGCGCCAACGGCATGCCCGAACTCCACAAACTGACCCCGGCCCTCGGTGTACTCCAGGATCGCGGCCAGCGCGTCGCACTCGTGACGGACGGCCGCATGTCTGGTGCAAGCGGCAAGGTTCCCGCCGCAATTCACGTGTCGCCTGAGGCGTTGCCCGACGGGCCGCTCGCCCGCGTGCGGGACGGGGATCTCATTCGCCTCGATGCGCGCTTGGGAACGCTTGAAGCGGTCGGGGTTGATCTTGCGTCCCGACCATCGGCAAATGCGCCCCAGCCGCCTGAGGGCACGGGCCGCGAACTGTTCGCCCTGATGCGGATGCACGTGAACGAAGCGGAGGCGGGCGCTTCGGCGATGCTCGCCGCAATGGAGGCTCAACAAGCGTGAGGACGATCGCCGTTGCCGATGTCGGCGGAACGCATGCGCGTTTCGCGCTTGCCCAGATTGAAGACAAGCGGGTTCTTTCGCTTGGTGACCCGGTAAAGCTCAAGACTGCTGACCACGGCAGCTTCCAGCTCGCGTGGGAGGAGTTCGGGAGGCGCGAGAACGTCGACCTCCCAAGCGAGCTTGCCCTCTCCTTTGCCGGGCCAGTGGGTGGAAAAGTGCTCAAACTCACGAACAACCCGTGGGTTATTCGTCCCGCACTCATGAAAGAGCGTCTCGGCGTCGATCGCTTCACCATCGTCAATGATTTCGGAGCAGTCGGGTACGCCGTTGCAACGCTGAGCAACGACCATTTCCGACATGTTTGCGGGCCCGAAGTTCCCTTCCCGACCGAGGGCGTAATTTCCATAGTTGGGCCCGGAACGGGACTCGGCGTTGCCGCTGTTCTGCGCAAGACCGATCATTATGACATTATCGAAACCGAGGGGGGGCACGTCGATTTCGCGCCCCTCGACACGCTCGAGGATCAGATACTGATCGAGCTGCGACGAAACTTCCGACGCGTTTCCGTCGAGCGAATTGCGTCGGGGCGAGGCCTCTCCAACCTTTACGAGGCGCTGGGCGCAATCGAGGGAAAAGCGGTCACCTTTCGCGACGACAAGGAGCTTTGGGCGGCGGCACTTGAAGGCAAAGACAGCCTCGCCAATGCCGCCCTCGATCGATTCTGCCTGACGTTGGGGTCGGTCGCTGGCGACATGGCACTGGCACAGGGCGCCGTTGCCGTCGTGATCGCCGGCGGCATTGGTCTCCGGGTCGCCGACTATTTGCCCCGATCGGGATTTCGCGACCGCTTCATCGCCAAGGGGCGTTTTGAGCGGAGGATGGACGATATGCCGGTCAAACTCATCACCTATCCCGAGCCCGGGCTGTTTGGCGCCGCCGCGGCATTCGCGCGAGAACATTCATGAGCATCGTACCGAACACGATCGACGCGATCATGCGGACAGCGCCAGTCATCCCGGTACTGGTTCTTCAAGAGGAGATGGACTGGGCCGCGCTGGCGACAACGTTTGTCGAGGCCGGGCTCCCTGTGCTGGAGATCACGCTTCGAACGCCGCTTGCGCTGGAAGCCATTCGACAAATGGCGCGGGTGCCGGGAGCGATTGCGGGAGCGGGTACCGTCCTTAACGGGGAACAGCTCGACCGAGCACTGGAAGCGGGAAGCCAGTTCATTGTGTCGCCCGGCTTCACAGAACCCCTGGGCAAGGCTGCCCTGGAGGCAGGCGTTCCCTTTCTGCCGGGTATCGCGACCGCTGCCGACATCATGAGGGGTCTCGATGCCGGCCTCGACCGGTTCAAGTTTTTCCCGGCGGAAGCTTCGGGCGGGATACCGGCATTGAAGGCGCTTGCCGGCCCGTTCGGGGATGTTCGCTTTTGTCCGACCGGCGGGGTCCGTTTCGATACAGCCGCCGACTGGCTTGCGCTGGAACCGGTGCTGTGCGTTGGCGGCACATGGTTCGTGAAGCCGGGCGACGAACTGACAACAATCCGCGACCGTGCCCGATCCGCGGCGTCGCTGCGCCGGCCTTAGCCAACCCTTCGGCGGACATGGTCGATCGTCACGGAAATCGTTCGCGCGCTTCGCACTCTTCCCTAAGGCGCATCGCTAGATCAATCTTCTGATGACCAGCACCAGCACTCTTTCAGACCGCCGTGGCACTTGGGCCTTCGTTGTCGGGGTCCTTTTCGTAACCGTCGGCGTTCTCATGCACGCGCCGATGTTCCTGATGGGCCGGCACAATCATTTCGTTCTCGCCGGTATGCCGATTGGCTGGGACATGATCGGCGGGATGGTGGCGATCATCGCAGGCTGCGGCATCGCAGCCTACGGCCTGCTTCCTCGAGATATTGCCAGCCAACTCGCAGCGCAGCACGGGATAATTGTCACACCGCCCGAAGATGCGCCGCTCGGGCCGGCCCACTGGGGACTAATGGCGGTGCTGGTGATCGCACTGGTTATCGATATCATGAAGCCCGCAACACTCGGCTTCACGCTGCCGGGCATGATGTCAGAATATCACGTCAGCAAGGCGACGGTTTCGTCCTTTCCTTTCTCGGCATTGGTGGGGACCGTCTTGGGATCGGTAATCTGGGGAACTCTTGCGGATATCTATGGACGCAAGGCAACGATCCTCCTTTCCGCGGTGATGTTCGTCGGAACGTCGATCTGTGGAGCGATGCCTTCGCTCGCCTGGAACGTCGGAATGTGCTTCATGATGGGAGTCGCCGCGGGTGGAATGTTGCCGGTGACCTACGCCCTGCTTGCTGAAATGATGCCGAGCAAGCATCGCGGCTGGGCGCTTGTGCTCGTTGGTGGACTTGGCGCTGTCGGCGGCTATTTCGCGGCAAGCACGTTCTCGGCGATCCTCCAGCCTTTCTTTGGCTGGCGCATTCTCTGGATACTCAATCTTCCGACCGGGCTCTCGCTTGTGGTCCTGGGCGCCTTCATGCCCGAATCCGCAAAATTCCTTCTCGCCCGGGGCCGCCGCGAAGAAGCTGGCAAGGTAATGGAACGCTTCGGTTCGAAAGCGCGTCAGGCCGGTGCTGCCGAGGGCACGGGGTTTGAGCCGTCTTCGTCTGCCGCGCTGACGGGAGGCGCATTTCTGGGCAAGCTCTTCGCGCTCAGTCTTGCGGGGCTCTGCTTCAGTTTCGTCAATTTCGGGTTGCTGCTCTGGCTTCCTGCCGACCTGATTGCCAAGGGCTACAGCGTAGGCCTTTCGAGCAGACTACTTGCCGAGTCCGCGCTGATCGCATTCCCCACCGTCTTCATCGTCGCTTACCTGTACAGCGCCAAGAGCACGAAATGGTCTCTTGCCGGTTCGCTCGCCGTTACATTGGCAGGGTTGGCGGGTGTATTGTGGCTCGAGATCAAGGGTTCAGGCAGTCCCGTGCTCCCAGTGTCTCTTCTTATTATCGGGACGAACGCGCTCATCGCTATGCTCCTCCCCTATACCGCCGAGAGCTTCCCGCTTCGCATCCGAGGACGAACCACGGGCACCGTCGCCGCCTGCACAAAAGCGGGAGGCATGATTGCACAGCTGCTTGCGATTCTCGCGCTCGTGCCTCCGCTTGCAGTTGTCGCCCTCATTATCATGGTGCCAACGGCCGCCGCGGTGGTCCTTGTTGCCGTTTTTGGAAAGGAAACGCGCGGGCGCGACCTTCGGGAACTCGATCCGGACGGTCACATCTTCGCTGCAACGGGAATGTGAATGTCGCGCGCGCCGGTGTACCGGCGCGCTGCTAAGGCCAGCGAACTCTGTTGAAATTGCGCGCCAGAGACATCGTCATTACGGCGTCCCGCGATCCGTTCAGGAGGCCCGGTATCGCACAGAGCCGGGGTCAAGATTCGTTGCTTGACACTCGCGCGCCAAGAGCACCGCGCGTGCATTGCAGATCTGGCAACTGGCGGGCCGACGTGACCGGCACGCCGCGCTTCGGTCACGCCGCCAGCGGCGCCATGACCGGTCCCTCGGCCGGACGACGGGCGTAGATACCAAAGCCCGCGATGGTCGCGTAGCAGATCGCGGGCAGCAGGAGCGCGAAATGCAGACTGCCTGACTTGTCGGCGAGCAGGCCCGTCAGCAAGGGGACTACTGCACCACCAAATATTGCGATGTTGATGATGCCGGAGCCGTCCGCTGCGCGTGGTCCGAGTTTTTCGCAAGCGAGGCTAAAGATGGTCGGGAACATGATCGAGTTCATCAGCCCGATCGCGAGTAGCGTTGAGGCCGAAACGGTTCCCGTGGTGTTCGCCGAAATCATTATCAGGATGATCGCGCCCGTGGCGACACTGGCGAGGATCTTGCCGGGGCTCATAAGTCGCAGGAAGTAGGATCCGATGAAGCGCCCGATCATCGCGCCGCCCCAATAGTACATGATCAACTTGCCCGCTGCGGAGTCGGTAATGCCCAACACGTCTTTCTGCATCAGATAGTTGACGATCAGCGAGCCAATTGAGACTTCCGCGCCGACATAGAGGAAGATGCACAGGGCCCCAAAGCCGAACCGCGGCCGCTTCAGCAGGGAAAAGCCTGCGAGCGGCGGACTGTGATCATGCTTTTCGCCTGGCAACTTGTTCCGAAACATCCAGACAACTGCAGCAATCACCGCAAGTGCGACAGCGAGCCCGATATAGGTGTGCACGATCGCGCGCGTTTCGTTGGTCCGGTACTGATCGAGAGCGGCGCCGGTAAGTTGGGCGGCCGTAACGCTCGCAAGCCCTCCGAGAATGAGGGCCGAGCCGACGCGCGGGAAGATCGTGGTACCGAGGCTGTTGAACGCTTGGGCGAAGGTCAATCGGCTGTGCACCGTCCTTTGCGGGCCGAGCAGGCTGATCAGCGGATTTGATACGACCTGAACGATGACCACGCCGCTCGCCAGTACGAACAGAGCGAGCAGGAACAAGCCGTACGTGGCCGTCGACGAGGCAGGAATGAAGAGCAGGCAACCAACCATCATCGTCAGCAGGCCCGCTGTTGCGCCGCGCATATAGCCGATCTTCTTGACGAGCTGCGCACCGGGAACGCCGATAACGAAATAAGCCGTGAAGAAGCAAAACTGGACCAGCATTGCTTGGGCGTAATTCAGCGTGAACAGTTCCTTGAGCTTTGGAATGATCACGTCGTTCAGACTGGTTATTCCGCCGAAGATGAAGAACAGCGCGAATACGAAATACCGCAGGTTGGGCGCGTCGACGCCCACTTCGGGCATTTCCAGCGGACTTACGTTGGCTTCGCCCTCGCCGATCTTCGCTACCATCACCATGTCGTGGAATACTCGCCTTGATACTGTCCTCGCGACCGGGTGATCGCCATCACGTCCGTGACACACCAGCCTGCATATGATCGTCTGTCCTTGTCAATGTTCGCCCTTCGCTTCCCAGCTATTCAGAGACGAACAAGCGGAGATTGCATTCCGGGAGCGGTGACTGGGAATTCGAACAGCGATCCGATCAGGGGCTGCCGGGCAACGTCGGCGGGTGTCAGAAGCTGTCGTGCACTCGTTGCATAGGCCATCCGCAAGAGCTCGCCGCCGAACGCGATCTTGGTGATGTTCGCGACGGGGAAGCGAACGCTCTCGACCAAATCACCGGAAGGCGAATAACGGCGTGCCTCCCAGCCCGCGTAGAGTGCGATCCAGAGATAGCCGTTGCTATCGATCGTCGGCCCGTCTGGATGACCATCCTTGGGATCAATCCGTACGAATGGCCGCGTCGCGCCAAGTGATCCATCGTCATGGATATCGGCTTGGTCGATCGTTCCTCTAAGCGTGTCGACATAATAGAGGAGTTTCCCGTCGGGGGAGACCGCCGGGCCATTCGTGATGGTGATTCCATCAAGTTTCGTGCGAGTGAGCCTTCCCTGATCGAAGCAATAGAAAGCACCGGTCTTCAACCGCTCGCCATTGTCCATCGTGCCGAACCAAACTCGGCCCGACGGGTCGACCACTCCATCGTTGATACGGTTGTTCGGAAGGTCCTTCTCGACTTCGACAATCAGGTCGAAGCTGCCGCGGGTTTCGTCGAATTTGTACAGGCCGGACTGGAGGCCCGCGAGGAAGCCGCCGTTGTCCGCCGGGAATAGAAACCCCACCTGCTCTGGCGCATTCCAGCTTTTATGCGCCCCATTCGCCGGATCGTAACGGTGAATTTGATGTTTCTTGATGTCGACGAACCAGAGCGCGTTGTCGCGTTCGACCCAGACCGGACCTTCGCCAAGTTCGGCTTCAAGCTTCCAGACCGGGAGGGGCGCATCGCAAGCCAATTCAGTGCGACCCCGCAATGCCGGAATGTTCCGAAAAGAGGATCCGCATCATCTAATCGCCTGCATACTGGTGACCCCAACGGGACTCGAACCCGTGTTTTCGCCGTGAAAGGGCGACGTCCTAGACCGCTAGACGATGGGGCCGCTTGGAAGCGGAAAGCGCGTTAGGCGAGGGGGTTCCGAGCGTCAAGCAACCGCGGCGTCCTCAAGGTGCAATTCAGCGGCATTGCCGCCGTTCCACTCGTCGCGCTTGATGGTCCCCGCGAGCCACCAGCGCGCATCCGCAGCAGAGGAGAGCAGGGCTTGCCCGAGCGGTGTGTTCGCACTTCGAAACGCGATCCACTTGAAGGTTTTCCCATCGTCGCCGCAGCCGAGGCCGCGCACATGACCGTCGCCAACGATCCCGGTCCGAATCAGCCGAACGGGTCCAGCAGCAACCCGTGGACTGGGCCAACCGGCACCATAAGGGCCGGCCGTATCCAGCGCATCGCACAGCGCGCCAGCGACTCCTCCGGGTGCGAGCAGGGCATCCAGAAGTAGTGCGCGATCACCGCGGGCCATTTCGACGTCGCCGGCCAGACGCTGGTTGATGAAGTTTCTGAATGGCTCGAGACCGGCGGGGGGAAGCGTCAAACCGGCAGCCATCGCATGTCCGCCGCCGGCGAGCAGAAGCCCGCTTTCCTTTGCCGCGAGAATTGCAGCGCCAAGGTCCACTCCGACGATCGATCGGCCGGATCCCTTACCGGTGCCATCCTCCGTTTCGGCAACGACAATGGCAGGGCGGCCGAACCGCTCCTTCAAACGCCCGGCAACTATGCCAATCACGCCCTGGTGCCAGCCTGCGCTCATCACCATGATGGTCGGCGCGTGCGCCTGACCGCGCGCCTGCGCTTCGGCTTGTTCGCACACCAGCATCTCAATCGCCCGGCGCTCCTCGTTTAAGCGATCGAGCTCTTCGGCAATTGTTTGTGCTTCCTCCGGATCGGTACAAGTCAGCAAGCGCACGCCAAGATCCGACTTGCCGACGCGGCCGCCCGCATTAATTCGCGGTCCAAGCGCGAAGCCCAGATCGCGGCAGCTCGGCGGCTTTACCAGGCGAGCAGCCTCGGCGAGAGCCGACAAACCGATATTCTGACGCGTCGCCATGACCCGCAGCCCCTGTGCGACGAATGCACGGTTGAGGCTCTTGAGACGGGCAACGTCGGCGACGGTACCGAGTGCAACGAGGTCGAGCAGGTCGATGATTTTGGGCTCCGCCAGCTTATCGAAGAAGCCGCGCCCGCGGAGTTCGCGGAGGAGGGCGACGCCGAGCAGGAATGCCATTCCGACAGCAGCGAGATGACCGTGCGCGGCACCGTCCTCGCTCTCGTCGAGCCGGTTTGGGTTAATCAGCGCATACGCGACGGGAAGGAGGCTCGGGCACTGATGGTGATCGACCACAATCACGTCGAGGTCGGCCGCCTTGGCCTCCTCGAGAGCATCGAAGGCCTGCGCGCCGCAGTCGACGCACACCGCAACGCTTGCGCCCTTTGTCTTGAGTTCCAAGAGCGCTTTGCCGGAGGGACCGTAACCCTCAATCAGCCGGTCCGGGATATAGACCGTGGGCTCCGAGCCCAGCTGCCGGAGCAGCAGTACCAGCAGCGCTGCACTTGTCGCCCCGTCAACATCGTAGTCGCCGAATATCGCGATCGTCTCGCTGCCCTCTATCGCGTCGGCAAGACGCCGGGCGCCCTTATCCATGTCCTTGAAGCAGCTTGGATCGGGCAGGAAGTCGCGAATCTTCGGCTCGCGGTGAAGCCTCAGTTGGTCGCGCGGCACTCCTCGGGCAAGAAGGAGCTCGTCGACGAGGCTGTCCATACCGACTGCCGGTTCCGACCGGTTCCGCCAGCGCCACGCCTGTCCGGTGACCGATCGGTCAACATTGAATGCCGCCCCCATCGCGGGAAAATAGGGGTAGCATGCCGGTGAGGTCTAGAGTCCCCGGTGTGTCCGATCACGATATTCTGTGGATACCCGACGAACGGTGCCGGTACTTGCACGCATCACCACGCTCTCGGTTGTCGTACAACCGCGGCCACGATGCACACCTTTGAGCAGTGATCCGTCGGTGACGCCGGTGGCGGCGAAAATGCAGTCGCCCTTGGCGAGCTCGTTAAGCGTGTACACCTTGTCCAAGTGCTCGATGCCCCAGCGCCGGGCCCGGGCGACCTCGTCGTCATTGCGGAACACCAGCCGGCCTTGCAGTTGGCCGCCGACACACCGAAGCGCCGCGGCAGCAAGAACGCCCTCCGGTGCGCCTCCGGTGCCGATATAGACGTCGATGCCCGTTTGCGGATCTGCCGTCGCAATCACCCCGGCAACGTCTCCGTCCGGAATCAAACGCACGCCGCAGCCTAGCGAGCGAAGCTCCGCAATGAGCCCGGCATGTCGTTCGCGATCCAATACGCATGCAGTAATTTCCCCGGGCTCGACACCTTTGACCTTCGCGATCGCGCGGATATTTTCGCTAACGGAGCGGGCAAGATCGATCGTGCCCTCGGGATAGCCGGGTCCGACCGCCAGCTTCTCCATGTACGTATCGGGGGCGTTCAGCAGGCCACCACTCTCGGCGATGGCGAGCACCGCGAGCGCATTGGGTCCCGCCTTGGCAGTGATCGTCGTACCTTCCAGGGGATCAAGTGCTATGTCGATCCTTGGGCCGGTGCCCTGGGCCGACCCGACCTTTTCACCGATATAGAGCATCGGCGCTTCATCCCGTTCGCCCTCGCCGATGACGACGGTTCCATCGAACGGAAGTTCGTTTAAAGCTCCACGCATGGCTTCGACGGCAGCCGCATCGGCAGCCTTCTCGTCGCCACGCCCAATCAGTTTGGAAGCGGCGATCGCAGCGGCCTCGGTCACCCGGACCATCTCGAGAACGAGCACGCGATCGAGGATGTTGCTTCCGCTGGCGGGGTTCATAAGTGCTGGGCTCCCTGTTCTGGACCCCAGCCGATAAGGTCGGTGGATTGGGTTGTCGAGGCGCCTTGCCTAGTGCTTCTTTCCCTGAGGTAGCGGCACTGAAGGCTTTGGGTACCTCTCATTGACGGCCCTGAACTTCTGCATCGCGTCCGGCATCAGCTTCACGATCTCTGGAATGGCGCCCATCATCGATCTCATCGTGTCTGGATCGAACCAGAGCTGCATATACTGGCTCGCGAGGGCATGCCCGCTGGGAGTGGCAAAGAATGCATTGATATCTGCCAGCTCTCGATCGTCGAAGCGTCGGGCCATGGAATGCGCGAGTCCGTCGCGCATGCGTGGGTCGATGAGCGTCGATATCTTGCCTACCTCCTCATCGACCACGCTTCGCATCGCTGCCATCCGCTGATCGAAATTGGGATCCTTTGCCGCCGCCTCGTCGCGGATCGCCTCGTCCTTGGCGGCTGACCCTCCATTATTTTTGCCCGCCTTGTTGTTGAGTGCGGCAAGGTCCGATCTCTTCATCTGCATGACGCCGTTGAACATGTTCCCGATAAAGCCGCTCATCATCTTCGCGTAGGCGCCGTCCGGCCACATCGCCTGAACCGAGATGCGTGCCAAGGCGAGCCGCGCAGGGTCCGGGGCAGGTTGCGCCGGGAACATCTTGTCGATTGCTGCCAATATTGCATCGAAATTGGGCGGCGCTTTCGCAGCATGTACTGCTGGTGCCGACCTGGCGTTCACGGTCGCGTTACTGGGTCGGACATCGGCCCGGGCACAGGTCGACGCTAACGATAGTGCGACCATCGCTGCAGCTGACAGCCGCCTCATCCCCCAGTCCATCATTGCTCATTTACCCCCATAGATAAGCAAGACTATGCCCGTAGGTCCGCCCTTGCGTCCAGTTACGCCTCATCCGCTTGATGCTGAAGAAGTTCGGAACGGACACGCACGGCCCGCGCAGCGACGGTCGTTTCGATCAAGAACACGCCAAAGGCGCCCCCAATCAACACCATTGATGCCATGAATAACCAGGCGATCTCGGTGCCGAGGTGAGTTCGAATAAGGTTGGCGGCAAACAGTAGAATGACCACGAGGCACGTGAACAGAGCCGACGTAACCGCAAGTCCCGTCGCCCAGCTGATAAGCGACATCCGCCGATCAAGCACCTTGAGGTCGCTTGCGAAACGGTCGTGCTCGCCTCCACGGCTGGCTAAAAGGAGCGGTTCCAGCTGACGCGAACGGTCGACGATTCTCGCGAGCCGCGACGCGAGCACGTTGAGAAATGCACCAATTCCGCTCAGCAGAAACACTGGCGCGAGCGCGATACGCACAATTTCGGCGACCGTAGTGACCGAGAGGTCGGGTGACGACTGCAGCACGCAATGCGCTATGCACGACGCTTCCCGTCGCTGCTAGCCTGCGGACTCCTCGGCGCAGCTCGCGACCTGCAACTGAAGCAGCCCGTTTGCGACGAAACTCGCTGCCAGTACCCAGGCGAAGCTTGCAATGAGCTCCCTTGTCGGGCCGAAAACGTCGACAACGATCGTAGAGATGGACAGGCCCGCGATCAGCAGCACGGCAAGCAAGAAATCCATTGCCGCCGAGAAGGCCGTCCAACGGCGTACCGAGCCGCGGGTCTCGGCAGTCGCAGCCGCGAGGATCAAGCTGCGGATCAGCAGCCAACCAATGATGGGCCAAACGCGTGGGAAGAAGTGGGTTTCGGGGTTCGTTACGAACAGAAGGCCGGCGAGCGCGGTCACCGCGCCCGCCGCCATTACAAAAGGACGAGTTTGGCGGCGAAGCGAGCCCGCTAGTGTTTCGATCAGTCCGGTGGCAATCAAAAGTCCGCCGATCATGTCCGACGAAATGGTCTTTCCGGCCGGAAGCAATGCTGCTGCAATCCCGACCAGGATTATCAGGATCCCGGCTATCCGAAGCGCCCTTGCGCGCGTGACTTCAGACAATCCATGTCGAGCTTGCGTGGCCAACTCACCCCCTTCGTTGGCTCGCGAACCCGGTGCAGAGTTCATCGGTTCCGTCATGGTGCAATCACGCGCAAGGCTTTCTTGCGAATTCTATAGTCAAGTGGTGATGCGGCACTCACCACTTCTCCATCGAGCGAGACTGCGAGAGCCGATCGATAGCTCGCCACTCTTAAACGCTCAACATGCTCAAGGCGAACCATGTCGTCGTCACGCTGACGATTGAACAGCGCCCTGACGCTCGCGGCGATGAAACCGCGGCGCGTCTTCTTGCGCATCACAAAGACGCTGAGGACCCCATCATCAAGGCTCTCCCGTTGGCCTGGAGCGCCCAGATCGAGACGGTAATCGTTGTTGCCGACGAAGAGCAGGGGGGTATCGACCTGCGCCTTTTCATCGTTGACGGTCAACGTAAGGCGCTGTTGGCCGAAGCGAACGAGCATGCGCACCGATGCAACGATCATGGCCAATCGTTTGCTGCGGCCAAGCTTCTTTTGCTGCAGATCACGATCAAGCACCATTAAGGGATAAAGGCCAATCGCGCTGTTGTTGATAAAAATCCGGTCGTTCATCTGGCCAAGGTCGACTTCCCGCATTGTTTTCGACGCAATCAGCTTGGCAGCCTCGTCAAGCTTGTTCGGGATGCCGAGGTCGCGCGCAAAATGGTTGAGCGTTCCAAGAGGCATGATTCCGAGCAGAGTCTTCGTCCCCGCGAGCGCCGACGCGGCGGAGCTGATCGTGCCGTCGCCCCCGCCGACGATCAGCAGTTCATCACCACGTTCCGAAATTGCCCGGCACCGCTCCACGCATTCGTCGCCGGCAATAAGTTCGACATCGGGCTCAAGACCAGCAGCGCGAAGAGCTTCGGCGACGTCGTTTCGGACATCGGGATTCGTTTGGACGGCGCCGCCGCCGCGATTGAGTAGCACGGTGACTCGCGTCATGATCCGGCGCTAACGCGCGTACTGCCGTTTGCTATCCCTGTGTCCCGGTGCATTCGCCGACACGCTCCGAATCGACATGCATCTTCATGCTCATCAGGGACTGTTTGTTCCCGCTCCCGATCGAAGACATGTTCACCGAATAGCGCGTCGGCGTGTAGGTGCCCGACATGTTCGTGGTCTGCGTCGCGCCTTCTTCGCCGCAGATCATCTGGATATCGATCTTCCCGCCGCCCATCGTGAAGTGCTGGTATTTGCAGGATTTGTCCGCACCAAAGAAGTCTTCCTTTGGCTTCTTGACATCAGCGGCGGTGATGCAGTGGCGCGTGGCGTGATTGCGGCTCTCAGCCATGCTCTGTTTCATTTTCTCGGCATATTGCGGCGGCAAGCCCGGAATGTTCATTTCGGCAACCTCGACCTTCGACTGCCACAGGCCCGGCTCGATCATCGTGTCGGCGTTCATGACTCCCGACTGTTTCACGGCGCGCGAAACCTGGCTTGCGGTCGCATTCTTCAGCTCGACCGTGGGGCCCTTGTTGCAACCAGCAAGGACAATGACGAACGCCGCCAAGCGAACAGGATGTTTCATGATCAGGCCCCTCTTCGTTTGGCAGCATTAGCATAAAGCCTGCGCTCAATCAGCTCCGGCGCCGCGGATGGATCGGCGCATGAAATTCCGGATCCTTGTTCGCGATCGAGCGAAGGAAATGCCCAACGCGCGGATCGGCTCTTATTCAGCGGACGCTCTCTCCGAAAAGAGCGAGCTCGGCGTTTGAAAAGGTCTGCTGCACAGTGCGGTGCAGATCGGGTGGACTGAAACGGTGGTGCGGCCGCCGCGGCTCTTGGGCACCGGACGGCGGCCGATCGGGCGACCGCACAGCCAACTGCGGTCGCTTGTTTTATCCGTCACCAAGCCGTCCCGTGAGGGGGACGAAAGAGTCAAAACGGCCGAGCACCGTCCTCTGCGAGGAAGTCGAGCAGCGCCTGCTCAAATTCATCGCGCTTTCCGTCCTCGTTGTACAACCGCTTCAGCCAACTGCTTTCGGCGCTGGTGACTGCGGCGTCCGCAGCAATCTTCTGGTTGAGCTTGTCGATCGCTTCGTCCTCGTTCTCCCCAAACAGGGCGTCGCGAATCTCGCGCGGACGTGCGATCTCGTCGTGAAGGTGAGCCAATAGGTGGTTGAACGGGCGTGATTCATAACGAGCCTCCAGCCGAACCTCGTCGGATGGTGAAGGAGGTCGGTAGCTTTGATGTGCCATCAGATAGTTGGCGACGCCCTGGACAAAAAGTTTCTTCCACTCCGGGGAGTTGTCCTGGCCGATGGTCGCGTCCTTCAGGCGGAAAAGCATCTCGGCCTCGGTCGCACTGACCTTTGCGGGCCCATCACTCGCTGGTGCGAAGATCAGACGGCGGATCAAGGCGGCCTCGGAATCCTCGATCCGAGGTGTATCCGAGGACGTGCCCTCGCGGGATGGGCCCTCGCCGGTGAGCACCGTCTGTTCGATTGTGCCAAGCGCAAAGCGGCGAAGTGACCCGGGCGCATATTCTGCGCGTTCGAGCAGTTTCACGATCAACTCCAGCTCCGCGGGAGTTCCGACGTGGCCGTCGCAGTTGACTTGCCGGAGCAGCCAAGTGGCCTCGTCCTCAGTGACATAGCCGCGCGGCTCGCCTTGGGAGAGCATGAACTCGCAAATCGCTTCGACGAAGAATTCCGTCCACGCGCTCGACGGTTCAACGAGACGGTTCATGCTGAACAGTTTCTCGGCTTCCGAGGCAGAGACCGATCCATCTCCCCAGACCTCGCTGCGCAGCGCGCGCAATTCCTCGGAATTGATCGGTTTCCGGTCGGCAAAGGCGCCTTTCCGCGCGGATAGCTCGAAAGTCATGCCATTTCCCCGTGAACTTGCACGCGTACAGCATAGACCGAGGCGCTTAACAGGCTGTTACGAAGTCCATTGCAGCACCATATAGCGACCAATGGCGATTCAGATCCGCACCAGTCTTGCCGAGCCGGAGACCTCGCAGGCCTTTGTACCGCACAAACCCGCGCGACCCGAGAAGGCCGAAGGCGGCAAGAGCTTCAGACTTGTGGCCGATTACGAACCAGCGGGCGACCAGCCGCAGGCTATCAAGGAATTGGTAGAGGCGGCCGAGAATGGCGAAGTAAGCCAGGTGCTGCTAGGCGTAACCGGGTCCGGCAAAACCTTCACGATGGCCAAAGTCATCGAGACGTTGCAGCGGCCGGCGCTGATCATTGCGCCCAACAAGATCCTTGCTGCCCAGCTCTACGGTGAGTTCAAGAGCTTCTTCCCGGAAAACGCCGTCGAATATTTTGTCAGCTACTACGACTATTACCAACCCGAAGCCTACGTACCGCGGACCGACACTTATATCGAAAAAGAGTCGAGCGTGAACGAGGCTATTGACCGGATGCGCCATTCGGCAACCCGATCCTTGCTCGAGCGGGATGACGTGATCATCGTGGCGTCGGTCTCCTGCCTCTACGGTATCGGGTCCGTCGAAACCTATTCCGCAATGACCTTCAGCTTGAAGAAGGGGAGCCACGAGGATCAACGTGAAGTCATTCGAAAACTCGTCGCACTGCAGTACAAGCGCAACGACCAAGGTTTCGCGCGAGGCAATTTTCGGGTGCGCGGCGACAATCTTGAAGTCTATCCCTCGCACTATGAGGACATGGCCTGGAGAGTCAGTTTCTTCGGTGACGAGATTGAGGACATCAGCGAGTTCGATCCGCTCACCGGGAAGACGATCGCGAGCCTCGACAGCATCAAGGTTTATGCGAACTCACATTATGTAACGCCCGGACCTACCCTTAAGCAGGCGATGGAGGCGATCCGGCACGAACTTACCGAGCGGCTGAAGGAGTTGACGGGCGAAGGCCGCCTGCTCGAGGCCCAGCGGCTCGAGCAACGAACGAACTTTGATCTCGAAATGATTGCTGCGACGGGTTCTTGCGCGGGCATCGAGAATTACTCGCGTTTTCTTACCGGTCGCCTCCCGGGCGAACCCCCGCCAACCCTGTTCGAATACCTTCCCGATGATGCCCTCCTGTTCATTGACGAGAGTCATCAAACCGTGCCGCAGATCGGCGCGATGGCGCGAGGGGACCACCGGCGGAAGATCACGCTCGCCGAGTACGGCTTTCGTTTGCCAAGCTGCATCGATAACCGCCCGCTTCGGTTCAACGAATGGGACGCGATGCGTCCGCAGTCCGTATTCGTCTCGGCAACGCCTGGACCGTGGGAAATGAACGAGACTGGCGGTGTCTTTTCCGAGCAGGTGATCCGTCCGACCGGACTCATCGACCCGCCAGTCGAGATCAAGCCGGTTGAAGACCAGGTGGATGACCTCGTCCACGAGGCCAAAGAGACCGCCCGGAGGGGGTACCGGACGCTGGTGACGACGCTGACCAAGCGCATGGCCGAGGATCTCACCGAATATCTGCACGAGGCCGGTCTGCGGGTGCGCTACATGCACTCCGATGTCGAGACGCTTGAGCGTATCGAGCTCATCCGGGAGCTGCGCCTCGGTGTCTATGACGTTCTCGTCGGGATCAACCTCTTGCGTGAAGGTCTCGACATTCCCGAATGCGGCCTGGTCGCAATCCTCGATGCGGACAAGGAGGGGTTCCTAAGGTCCGAGACGTCACTCATTCAGACGATCGGACGGGCAGCGCGCAATGTTGACGGTCGCGTGATCCTCTACGCCGACAGGGTGACCGGTTCGATGGAACGTGCGCTCGCGGAAACAGGCCGTCGCCGCGAGAAACAGCTCGAATATAATGCCTTACACGGAATCACGCCTGAGAGCGTCAAGCGCAACATTGCCGACCTCCTCGCGGACGTATCCGAGCGCGATCATGTTCTCGTCGACACCGGCGACGAGGAGCGCGCGCATCTCGTTGGCCATAACCTCAAGGCCTACATCGCCGATCTTGAGGAGCGGATGCGTAAAGCCGCCGCCGACCTCGAGTTCGAAGAGGCTGCTCGGCTGCGCGACGAGATCCGACGCCTCGAGGAGGACGACCTTGGAATTCCGCAAGGAGATCGCGTCGCACCCCGACCGCTCGGAAACTCGAGCGAGGGCAAACCCGGCACGCGCAAGGGTCGCTTCGGGAAGCAACAGCGCACGCGCTTTGGTGGAAAACGCGGCCTCGGCTAGAATCGGGCCTTGACGCCGACATTGCCCCCCAGTTCCTGTCCATGGTCGCGTCCGAGCGTCGTAGAAGCAAAGACATCCACGCTTAGCCCGCTTAACAGGTCTGCGCTCGCTCCTGCCGACAGCCGACCGTAGGTCTCCTTCCCCCGACGCACTGCCCAGCTATTCACAATTACCGGAGCGCTCGTCTCATCGAACGTGATCAGCTGATCATTGCTGGTGAAATTGCGTTCGGCTGTGAGATCGAGGAACGGCCGGAGCCCGGCGAGGGAACCGCGGACTTCAACGCCGGCCTGGCCGGTGAACGACCTGAGACTTTGGCGGCCGACATTGAGCGTCAGCGCGGGATCCCCGGCTTCCGTATATGCGTCGACCTTGGCCCGTGCGTAGTCGAGCGCGACAATCGGCCCGGCGTCCAGTGGCCCCAAACGCATGAGGTATCCCCCCTTTGCGCCGGCGAGAGTGTGGCTGCCGCTTGGACGCGCCGTCATGCCCTGGACGACGCCTGCGCGGCTGATGCGGTCATGATCCTTACCATAGCCGACATAGGCCTCGCCGAAGAGACCGTCGGCGGAAAGACTTCCATACGCGCCAATTTGCCAGCTATTGCCACGGATGCGGGCCGCGTCATTGCCAAAGTTGACCTTGGGCCGCGAGTAGTTGCCGGCGATCCCGACGGTGCCGCCTGCCACGTTGTACTCCGCGCCGACTGTCGCGCCGACCGTACGCACGTCGAACGCGCTGTTGGTATCGCTCGACGATACGTCATGCTGCAGTGCGTCACCTAAAGCATAGAGCCGAATGCCCTCCGGGCCGATGCCGCGCCCGTAGAGGTCGCTTCGGCTCGACAGCGTTCGGCCCCACTGCTGCGCAACATCAAGGCCCATGTCCGAGGGTGCTTGAAGGGTGAGCGGTGCTGCGAGCTGGCGAGCAACATATTCGCCGACAATCGCGAATCCGGCTGACGTAAGGTGTAAATTGTCGACATAGAAAACGTAGGGAGCGTTCGAATTGGCGATGCAGGTCGGATCCGGGATGGCCGGACAGACGATGCCCTTGATACCGTAAGCCCCAGGGTTTGCGCTGATGTTGTTCGCAACTTGGGTGAGATCCAGGTAATGAACGATGGAACCGCGGCTCGCGTAGCCGGCGAGCACTTGCTGTGCTCCATTATTATAGGCGCTCGAGAATGCCGCGCGGATGGCCTGCGCCGAAGGGTTCGTGGCGACCTCTGGAAGCAAGGCCGCATTGCCAGCCAAAAAGCTGATCGTTGGCGTGCCCTTCTGCATGACGAGATCGAAATTTTGTTGGAAGCTCGTCACCGCCGCCGCTGCCGCCGCGGGAGCACTGGCGACCGTGCCTCCGCCTTGTTGAAAGTAACGAGAGTCATTTCCGCCCACGGAAATGGCAACGAGGTCACTGCGGCTGAGCGTCGTATTCACGGCGGGGAATCCAAGTGTCCCGCCGCCCGAGAGGAATTCCTGCACCTCGAATGGGAAGCCCGGAAGTCCGGGCGTTCCATTTCCTGTCGTGCTCGCGCCGCCGACTGCAAAATTGAACTGCGGGACCTGGAGGATGCTGCTGAGCGTATCAACATAGTTGCTACCCCCCGAAAATCGGCCGGTCGTATAGATCTGGGTGGTGATCGGGTTGATGCCGGCTAGGCGAAGGGCATTGCCGGTATCCGCGTACGAATCGCCAAACACGATGATCCGGCTGATCTGTTGTGCCGCGACGGCGGACGGCATGCCAGCAATGGACAGTAGCGAAGCGCAAGCAAGCACACGCGCAAAGTAGCGAGTTTTCATGATAATCGTCTCCCCCCGGAAGGGCGCCAGCCCCTTATTCAATCCGCGCTGCCATGGTCGCCATTATCGACACGAGTGCAAGTAGGCGCGAGCCGCCATCCAGCGGTGCAAGGATGAGTGCAGCAATTGCGCAACAGTTCAGTGAGCGGAGCGGCCTTGACGGATCGCTCCGCTAATCAGGGTCACCGGAGCAGATCGCGCTTCACCATTGCCTGGGAATAAGCGAGCAATGCCGCGCCGACGATAATGATGACCCACGGCATCAGTCTGTAACCCGCACTCTCTGCGCCCTGAAGAACAGGTGCGAGCGCGAGCTGGTAACCGATACTCAGGATGATCCCGATCATCGACACCGCGAATGCCCAGACCGCATAACGGCTGCGCGTAAGGAGCAGAACCGATCCGAGCAAACCGCCCCAGACGCCAAGTGCCCAGCCGATCTTCGCATAGACCGGAAAACTATCCATCCATGCCAGGGCCGTGTTCGGATCAACGCCCGGCATGGAATTCGCGATGTAGCGCAGGTCGCGCATGTGGCTCATGACATAGTCGTAAGCGCCAAAGCAGCTGTAGAGCAGAGCTACAGCGCCCACGATCCACAAGTGCACCGGTGTACGCGTTTGTGCAGTCGTAGCCATTGGATTCCCCCTTCACGACCGCGCCGCATCAGGCGCGGCGGCGCGGATGAGGCTCCCAATCGCCACCCCTTGTCAATGGGACAGGGTCAAGTCCTTCAATTCGCGCTGATTTCGAGCTTCAGGAGATTGCTGAGCGCCGCAGCGAGCTTTTCCATTTCGTAAGGCTTCTGAAGGATCGGGAAGCCATGGTTGGCGCCAATCTGTTCACTGTAACCCGTCGTCAGCAGGATCGGCAATTCGGGGAAGCGATCGCGTACCTTTCGCGCGAGCTCAACGCCGCTGATGCCGCCCGGCATGACAATGTCGGAAAAGATGATCCTTGGCTTTTCGCCTGCCGCGAGACGCTCGAGCGCCTCCTTTGCGCTGTGCGTGACGGTGCACTCGAATCCGAGTTCGGTCAGCATTCCGGCTGCAAGCTCGGCGACTAACGTGTCGTCCTCGACAATCAGGGCGTGCCCAATCGTGTTTTCGCGGTTCATCGGGCTTTGCACGGCCATTGAACCACGGCTTGCCGGTAGATAGATCGTGAACGTTGCGCCGCGACTCTCTCGTGATTCCACCGTCACAGCGCCTCCGATTTGCTTCGCAAATCCGAACACCTGGCTCAGGCCGAGGCCAGTGCCTTCGCCGAAACCCTTGGTTGTGAAGAAGGGCTCGAACACGCGTTCCATCATGCCAGCGCTCATCCCCACTCCGGTGTCGGACACCTGGAGCGCGACATGTTCTCCCTTGAGCCCGTCTGGCTTGCCGTTGAGTACGACATTGTGAGCGCTGATTCTTAGCTTCCCTCCGTCCTTCATGGCGTCGCGCGCGTTGAATGCGAGGTTGAGGATCGCGAGTTCGAGTGCGCCGGCATCCGAGTCGACCGGCCAAAGCTGATCGGAAAGCTCGGTGAAAAGTTCGATATTCGAGCGGAGCGAAGGGCGTATCAGGGTGGTGACTTCCGCGAAGAATTCTCGAAGATCGATCTGTCGGATCTCGAGCTGCTGCGCCCGGGCGAAGGCGAGGAGCTGCTTGGTCAGTCCCGCTCCGCGCTGGGCCGAACCGCGGACGCCGTCGAGCAGTCGCTTGAGCTTCTCGGGATCCTGAAGATTGCGCAGGCCAAGCTCGCAAGCTCCAAGAATCGCCGTCAGCAGGTTGTTGAAGTCGTGGGCCAGCCCGCCGGTCAGTTGGCCGAGAGCCTCCATTTTTTGTGCGCGAAACAGCTGCTCTCGCGATTCCTCGAGCCGCTTCTGCGCTTCTCGTTTTTCGGTCATGTCGCGCGTGATTTTGGCGAAACCGAGCAGCGTTCCTTCAGGATCGCGGATCGCATCGAGGACTACGCTTGCCCAGAAGCGTGTGCCGTCCTTACGAATGCGCCATCCCTCCGCCTCGTAACGCCCTGTCTCTCGCGCCGTTTGAAGCGCCTTTTTCGGAACGCCAGCCGCAAGATCGTCCGGTGTGTAGAAGCGGCTGAAATGCTCGCCGACAATCTCGTCCGGCGTGTAGCCCTTGATGCGCTCTGCGCCCGCATTCCAGTTTGTGACCCGGCCGTCGGGATCAAGCATGTAGATTGCGTAATCCGTCACACCCTGGACGAGAATGCGGAATTTCCGCTCGGCCTCGAGCAGTGCATCGTGCGCTTTTCGCTTTTCGGTCATGTCCCGGGTAATTTTTGCGAAACCCACGAGTTTGCCGGTCTCATCGTTGATCCGGTCCACAACGACGCTGGCCCAGAACCGGGAGCCGTCCTTGCGAACTCGCCAACCTTCACCCTCGAACTTGCCCTCGCGTCGCGCCGTCTCCAGCACGTGCTTGGGCATGTCCGCTTCCCGATCTTCCGCAGTATAGAAAGCCGAAAAATGCTGGCCGATGATCTCCTCGGTCTGAAAGCCCTTGATCCTTTCCGCGCCCGCGTTCCAGCTCGTCACGAACCCGTTCGGGTCAAGCATGTAGATGGCGTAGTCGACGATCGACTGCACGAGCAGCCTGAAAGGGGCGTCCGTCACCGATTGATCCATCACGTTCGCGTCCCCCGCCATCAGCGTTGCTCCAACCCAAGATTGACGCGCATCGCCCAGGCTCCAAGCTCAACCCGCAAGACTGCGTGCGGTTGCAGCAAACTACAGCCTTTTGTCCGTATTGGAACGTGGAGTGGCCTCGCGGGGCGACCTGGCTAGGCGACTTATGAGTATTGCGGCGCGCTTCGCCTGCTTGGTCAGGGAAGCGAGATCGATGCTTTCGGAAACGGTATGTGACCCCGAGCTCGAGGGCCCCATACCGGCAAGACCGTTCACTTCGGACGCAACGAAACTGATGTCCCCTGCACCGCGCTCTGCGGGATCGAGTTCGGCCATATCCGCCAAGCCAAGGTCGCGATTGACTGCGTTGAGATTGGCAAGGATTTCGCGACTACCCTTCGTTGGCGGCATCGGCGGGTAGATGTCCGCCTCGAAGCTGATTTCTGCCTTTGCGCCCGGGAGCGCCTCGGCGACGATCGCGCGCATCTTCGCCTGGACGCGGTCGATCTGTTCTTGGCTTATTGCTCTAAGATCCCCCCGGGCAACGGCAGTGTCCGCAATAATATTGGTCTTGCCAGTTGCCTGAATGCGGATTTTGCCCGCGTCGAGTTCCGCGGTCTGGCCACCGCCGATCAGCCCGACATTGAAGGTCAGCTTGTCTTCGGGAAGCTCGCGTCGGAACGAGTCGATTATGCGCGCGAGCTCGTAGATGGCACCGTAGTCACCTGGGCCGACACCGGCGGAATGGGCGCTCCGGCCAGTGACGTTCAGCGTCCAGCTGCCGGCGCTTCGCCGTGCCGTTGACCCCATGTCCGCCGGACCGGCCGGTCCCCTGACCACCGCGAGGTCCTCGAAATCGAACGCGGCGTCGGCCCGCTTTCCCTCGGCTACGAGGTCGGCGCGGGAAAAGGACAGCGGGCGTCCGGCGTCTTCTTCGTCGCCCGTCAGGAACACGGTGACGTTCGCCTGCTTGAGCGTGCCCGCTGCCTTCATCGCGCGTAGCGCGGCAATGATCACCGCATCGCCGCCCTTGTCGTCGCCTGCACCCGGCCCACGGGCACGATCTCCCTCAACGGTGAAGTGCTGGAACGGCGAATCCGGCTCAAATACCGTGTCGAGGTGACCAATCAGGAGGAGCCTCTTGCCGCGGCGGCTGCCGATGTGACGAGCAACGAGGTGCCCCGCGCGGCCAACCTTTCGCATGTCGATCCACTGGGTCTTGAAACCGAGCTGCTGCAGCTCCGGCTCGATCATGCGGCGTACAGCGTCCACTCCATCGAGGTTCATCGTGCCGCTGTTCTGGTTGACCCAACGCTGGAGCATGCCGACCGTCCGAGCCTGTTCGGCATCGACGGTACGAACCATGATCTGCTCGGCGGGGGTGAGCGCTGCGGTCGCCGGGCTCGACAACGCAAGGGCAATCGCGCCGAGCGCCCATGTGGATCGGAACTTCATGAGGGACAGCTAACGTCGGACGCCTGAGACGTCATCACGAGACTTGGTTAAAACTAAGGTAAATCCTAGAACCGGATCGGTAAAAACACGCACATTCTCGCTGCCGAATGCCGTACATTGCGCGAGCCTTCGTTGACGGGGACCAAAGATTGACAAAGGTCGCAGGGTTCTAGCGAATCTCGTAACAGGCAAAGCCGCGGGGGAAGCATGAGTCCGAGCCGTCTCAACGCACTGACCGACGGTGTCGTCGCAATCGTGCTCACCCTCATGGTGCTTGAGCTTAAATTCCCCGCGAGCGCGACTGTTGGAGCAGTGCTGGCCGTTCTCCCGCTTCTCGCTGCCTACCTCCTCGCGTTCGTCAATGTCGCCATCTACTGGAACAATCACCATCACATGATGCACTCGGCGCATCGCGTAACCGGCTCAGTGCTGTGGACTAACCATTCCCTGTTGTTCTGGCTGACACTCTTTCCGCTGATGATCCGATGGATAGACGAAGCTGGGATCACGGCACTTCCGGTGGCATCGTTCGGGTTGGTGTTGGTCGGCGCATCGACTAGCTACCTGCTACTGGAGCGAGCTCTGATCCGCGCCGAGGGCGATGGCTCCGCCGTGCGGCGCGCGCTTGGCGGCGGCACGAAGGAGCGCATCAGCTTCGTCCTGTACCTCGCCGCCGTGCCGGGCGCCTTCGTTTCGCCGTACATCTCAATCCTGTTTTACCTGGTTGTCGCGATTCTGTGGCTGGCCCCCGATCGCCGGTTCGAACGTCCCGGCGCACCATGACGAAACCCTCGTAACCGGTTCGTAACGCGCGACGAGATTGCGACATGGAATGACTTACTGTTGGTGGACAGCATGGCCGGCCGACGTTCACGTTGGACAGGCAGCACTGACGTTACTCATCCAAAGAGAAGCCTTCAGTTCGCTCTTCCCCGGACGAAACTTGCAACCAGCCAAGGTGCCACCCACCTCGGTTTACAAAGGAGACGACTTTGGAAAACTGGCACGGAACAACGATCCTTGGCGTCAAGATAGGCGGCAGGACCGTGATCGCCGGCGATGGTCAGGTGTCCATGGGCAACACGGTAATGAAGCCCAATGCACGCAAGGTTCGGCGCATCGGCGAAAAGGGGGAGGTAATCGGAGGGTTCGCCGGTGCAACCGCGGACGCATTCACCCTGTTCGAGCGACTGGAACGCAAACTTGAACAGTACAACGGCCAACTCATGCGCTCCGCCGTGGAACTCGCAAAGGACTGGCGCACGGACCGATATTTGCGGAATCTCGAAGCCTTGATGATCGTCGCCGATAAGGAGATCATGCTAATCCTAACCGGGAACGGCGACGTCCTCGAACCCGAAGGCGGAATTGCGGCGATCGGGTCCGGCGGCAATTATGCCCTTTCCGCGGCCAAGGCGCTTGCCGACTACGAGCAGGACCCCGAAGTGCTTGCTCGTCGCGCCATGCAGATCGCGTCGGAAGTCTGCGTGTTTACGAATGACCGCCTGACCATTGAAACAATCGAAAGCTGAACGCCAGTTCCGCGTTGCGGGACGCGCATCCACAATGCGCTTGCACAATCGTGCTCAACACTGTTCGCTGGAAGCGATCAATGCTGCTTGACCGCCGAACCTTCGCCGCCGGATCCATCACGCTGCTGTCGGGATGTGCAACTCTGCCCGCCGGACGGGTTGCTGGCTGTACGCCCCTACCTCCCGTACTCGCCGATCAAAATCGGCTCATCCGGACGCTGGCGGGGTTGAGACCTTACCGGAGACAGGGCTTTGTAGTTCGAACCGAACCGCTCGGTGACAAGCGGCTCGTCCATAATTATGGACATGGCGGCGGAGGTATCACGCTCAGCTGGGGCACCTCGAAACTGGCCATTGAACTTGGCCTCCCCGGTCACAGCGGCGCCGTTGCGGTACTTGGCTCGGGTGCTGTCGGGCTCGCGACGGCCCGTCTTGTTCAGGAAGCGGGATTGCCGGTTACCGTCTATGCGGCGGCCCTCCCGCCAGAGACAACGTCGAACATCGCTGGCGGGCAAATCGAACCCTATGCGGTTTTTGACCGAGACCACGTGACGCCTGCTTTCATGGCTCAGTTCACGCGGGCATTCGATTACAGCTGGCGACGCTTCCAGATCATGGTCGGAGACGACTACGGCATTCGATGGCTGCCGACCTACGTCGAACGCGATTCGCCCGAGGCACAGCTGCTGCAGACGTTCCCGCCCGTCAACCGGATGTTGGCGGCATCGGAACACCCTTTCCCTTGGTCCGGCACGCTGCGCTACGACACGATGTACGTGGAAGTCGGCCGATACTTGCGCCAGTTGACCCGGGACATCGAAATGGCCGGCGCTACGATCCAGGTCAGGAAATTCAGCTCGCCCGCGGAAATCGCGGCTCTACCGGAGCCGCTCGTATTCAACTGCACGGGGCTTGGCAGCAGGTCGCTTTTTGATGACGAGGACCTGCACCCGGCGCGAGGGCAGCTTGCGATCCTCGAGCCGCAGCCGGAAATCCGTTACGCGGTGACGGGCGGGCCTGGATACATGTTTCCGCGGGCGGATGGGATCCTGCTTGGAGGAACGTTTGAGGTTGACCAGTGGGATACGGTGCCGGATCCGCAAACCATCACCCGCATAATTGCCAATCACAAGCGGTTCTTCACCAGCTTCCGCTGCACCGCTTGAAGTGCCTCGAACCGGTCCCGACATTGCGTCCGACATGAATTATCATACGACTGTGCCTCATAGCGGGGGCGATCAAGCCGAAGTGCTGAAAGACAAACTCACACCCAAAGCGATCGTCGCTGCACTGAACGACCATATCGTTGGTCAGGATGATGCGAAGCGAGCGGTGGCTGTCGCGCTGCGCAACCGCTGGCGGCGCCAGCAACTCGGTGCTGAGCTGCGCGAGGAGGTCACGCCAAAGAACATCCTGATGATTGGGCCCACCGGATGCGGAAAGACCGAGATCAGCCGACGATTGGCGAAGCTTGCGGACGCGCCGTTCGTGAAAGTCGAAGCGACCAAGTTCACCGAGGTCGGCTATGTCGGCCGCGATGTCGAGCAGATTGCTCGCGACCTCGTCGAGGAAGCCGTCCGGCTTGAACGAGACCGCCGAAGGGCCAAGGTCCGCGCTTCAGCTGAGGAAGCCGCGATGGAGAAGCTCCTTGATGCGCTTACTGGCAAGGGATCAAGCGAAGCTACCCGGCAAAGCTTCCGCCAGCGTTTCACGGACGGAAGTCTCGAGCAGGCCGAAGTGGAGATCGAGGTCGACGAGGCGCCATCCATGCCGTTCGAGATACCCGGCATGGGAGCGCAGGTTTTCGACCTGAAGTCGCTAATGGGCAAGGCGATGGGGCAAGGGCCACGTAAGCGTCGCAAGCTCAAGGTTCCCGAAGCGTTTACGCGACTTACCGACGAAGAAGCAGACAAGCGACTGGACCCGGATGACATCAATCGATGCGCCCTCGCCGACGCCGAGGCAAACGGAATCGTCTTCATCGACGAGATCGATAAGATCGCCGTCAGCGATGTACGGGGCGGGTCAGTCAGTCGCGAAGGTGTCCAGCGCGACCTACTTCCGCTGATCGAGGGAACGACGGTCGCAACCAAGTACGGCCCGCTGAAGACCGACCATATCCTGTTCATCGCGAGTGGCGCATTTCATATCGCCAAGCCGGCGGATCTTCTCCCTGAACTGCAGGGAAGGCTGCCGATCCGAGTGGAGCTCCAGGCGCTGACCCAGCAGGATTTCGTACGGATTCTTTCGGCGACGCGGGCGAGCCTCACCGAACAGTATCGGGCGCTCCTCGGTACGGAGGGCGTAACCGTCGAGTTTGGTCAGGATGGGATCGAAGCGCTCGCGCGAATTGCTGCAGAAGTGAATGAGGCAGTAGAAAATATCGGCGCACGGCGTCTTCAGACAGTGATGGAGAAGCTTCTTGAAGAGGTCAGTTTCGAGGCGGAAGATCGCCGCGGCGAAACGCTCATAGTCGATGCGGCCTTTGTCGATCGACAGCTAAGCGGCATCGCTCGAAACGCCGATCTCAGCCGTTACGTTCTCTAACCGCCGTCTCTCGCATCTTGTCGGTTAGCCGACACGGCTGGCCGAACCGCACGCATCCGCACCCTCCCGTCTTCGTTTCGTCTGCAACTCGATCAGATATGGAGGAAATCGCATGCAGTATAAACGAAATGGTGCCAGCGGATTGATAGCACTTGCTTTATCGAGCGCCGCTTTCGCCCAAGTCGCCCCGGCGCAGCAAACCATCTCGACAACGACGCAGCAGACCCCGACGCAGGCACAGACGACGACCACTAAAAGCACGACAACAGTCGTTCCAGGGACCCCGGCCACTCCGGCCCAGAGTGAGACTACTACGACCCGGAGCACGGCAACGACCCCGACCGATGTGACCGGCAGTCCGGTTGGACCGAGCCAGAGTTCGACGACGAGCACTACCACGACGAGCAGCGCAGACGCCGTTGAAGTCGCGACAGCGGCCGACGTTAAATCGGGCCTTTCGGTATACGACCAGCACGGCGGTCTTGTCGGAAAGGTGGAATCCGTCAGCGGCGCCAATGCGGTCGTAAACGCCGGCGGTACCCGTGCGGCCATTCCGGTGGCGAGCTTTGCGAAAAACGGCAAGGGACTCGTGATCAGCATGACCAAAGCAGAGCTTGAAGCAAGCGCGAAGTCCGCCGCGAAGACGACGACAACGAGCAAGACAACCACGACGAAAACGAGCAAGAAACCCAAATAGTCGTCAGGCCCTGGCTTTCCGATAGCGCCAGACAAGGCCCGGGATGAATGGTGGCCAGATGCTCGCCTCGATCCCAGCAAGCTTTAGCCAGCGGGCAACAACAACGTTGCACGTGCGCAGCGCGTTGGCGTTGCCCGTTGCCTGGTAAAATGCGTCGGACGGGCCGTATCCGGGGTGACGCAGGGGCCGAGCTTGGCCTGAGGGATCGCGCGCGAAGTCGGCGTAAATCGCGGCAACGAGTCGCCGATACTCCTGCGGTCGCAGGCGAATTTCGCGGGACGCGTAGTAGGGACTTGCGACATACTCGACGTGGATGACCCGCGGTCCGCCTGCGAGCGCCGCCCAAACTGTTGTTGGGGTGAGGTCCAACCAGTTGGGCGTGTTTAAATAGACATGCTGCTCGCCCGATCCGAAGGCGATCCATGCGGCGGTTTGGGCTCCGCCGCCAAAGTCCGCTCGCCGAACGCGCGTGGACCAGTCCAGTCCCTCCGCGCGCACGGGCAAGATGACGTCGGCGTGAATGCCGTTGTCTGCAATGTATATAGTCGTCCCGTCCCCCGGCTCGGTCCATCGGGGGTTTACTGGAATAGTAGAGCCAACCAGCGCGCCAATGAGATAGAGCGCCGGCATAGCGAGAAAGACCGTCAGAAGTCGGCCAACCCACTTGCCTGGTTTGCCTTTTCGCCTGCGTCGGGCCAATCGGGTCCCCTGCCACCTTGCCTTGTTGGGTACCGCTGCCTAGATGCCGCTGCCAAGTCGGGGCGTAGCGCAGCCTGGTAGCGCATCACACTGGGGGTGTGGAGGTCGCTGGTTCGAATCCAGTCGCCCCGACCATCGATGCAGTTGGCAGTCGGGGGATTGCCCCTGTCTCTCGATCGGATCTTCAAGGAAAGCAGCAAGTCGTCGATGTCCAGCCCAACACTTCTTATGAGCATGGTCCAGGCCGCGCCGTCGGGCGGCAGTGGCGGCATGGCGCAGTTGCTGCTCGGCGTCGCTCCCTGGCTGCTGATCTTCGGGATCTTCTACATTTTGATGATCCGTCCACAGCAGCGGAGCGCCAAGGAGCATCAGTCGCGGATTGCCGCCGTCAAGAAGGGTGATGATGTGATCACCGGCGGCGGTATTCGTGGGCGCGTCACCAAGGTCAGCGACGACGAGGCCGAGGTTGAGATCGCGCAAGGGGTGAAGGTCCGCGTCGTGAAATCGACGATCAGCAATGTGCTGACCAAAAACGCGAAACCGGCGAACGACTGATGCTCGAGTTTCCGAAATGGAAAGTGTGGCTGGTGTCGCTCGTCGTAGCGACTGGCATCTTCCTGTCGATCCCGAGCCTTATCGCGGGAACGCCCCTAGCCAGCAGCTGGCCAAAGTGGTTGCCGCAGGACCGGATTAGTCTGGGATTGGATCTTGCCGGCGGCAGCCATCTCCTGCTCGAGGCCGATGCGGCGGACGCACAGAAGCAGCGGCTTCAGGCAATGGAGGACTCGGTTGCGACCGAATTGCGACGCGACCCGCGTATCGATGTCGGCGACATTTCGACGGCTGGGGGCCGGCTGTCGTTCATGGTCCGAGACCCCCGGCAGGTGGATGCCGCCGTTGAGCGGATGCGTAATCTCACGCGTCCGGTTGCGCTGACGGGCAATCGAGACTGGGACGTTTCGGTCGTCGATTCGACCCGCGTTGTTCTTACTCCTACACCCAGCGGCTCAGCGCAGGCGATGAAGGATGCGATGGGCGTCGCGCGTGACGTTGTTCGCCGCCGCATTGATCCGTCGGGCACCAAGGAAATTACTGTCGTCACCGAGGGCGGGAATCGCATTCTTGTCGAAGTGCCGGGGGTCGAAGACCCCGAAGCGCTGAAGCGCCTGATTGGGCAGACTGCGCGTCTCGAGTTCAAGCTCGTCGACCAAGGCGCGAATTTGGCCGACGTGCAACAGGGCCGTGCACCCCCGGGAAGCCAGGTGTTGCCGATGGCCAATGGCCAAGGAGCGATCGCCGTGAAGCGGCGCGTCATGGTTTCGGGAGATCAGATCTCGAAGGCGAACCAGAGCTTCGACGAAAATGGCGCAGCGGATATCGAGATAACGTTCAATTCCGCTGGAGCAAGGAGGTTCGGCCGAGCGACACAGGAGAATGTCGGCAAGCCTTTCGCAATCATCCTCGATGACAAGGTGCTGTCAGCGCCAACGATCGAATCGGCGATCCTCGGGGGGCAGGCCCGAATCACGGGCAGTTTCACCGTGCAGAGCGCGCACGATCTTGCGGTTAGTCTTGCGGCCGGCAAGTTGCCCGTGAAGCTCAACGTGATGGAGGAGCGGACCGTCAGCGCTGAGCTGGGTACGGACTCCATTCACAAGGGTGTGCTGGCGTCGGTCATCGCGGTGCTTGGCGTAATCATCTTCATGCTGGTCACGTATGGGCGCTTCGGCGTGTACGCGACGGTAGCACTCGTCGTGAATGCGTTCCTGATTCTCGGGATCATGGCGATGTTCAACGCCACGCTGACGCTGCCCGGAATCGCCGGCTTCATCCTAACCATTGGCGCCGCCGTTGATGCCAACGTGCTGATCAACGAGCGCATCCGCGAGGAAATACGGCGGGGGCGCCGCCTCATCGACGCCGTCGAGACGGGTTATCATGAAGCGTTCCGCGCCATTTTTGACGCGAATGTGACCCATGTCATCTCCGCGGCGATCATGGCCTATTTCGGTTCAGGACCGGTACGCGGCTTTGCTGTCGTGCTTCTGATCGGCGTTGTCACGTCCGTGTTCACCGCCGTCTACTTCACGCGCATGCTCGTGGCACTGTGGATTCGCAGCGCTCGACCCCGTGCGCTCCACATTTAGGGCACTTGTTTGATGAAGCTGCTGAAGCTGGTCCCCGATCACACGAACCTCGATTTTATGCGTTGGCGTAATGTTGCGCTCGTGCTCTCACTCGTGGTGACAATCGCTTCGGTTGCCTTCACGATTTACCGCGGGCTCAATCTTGGCATCGATTTTGTTGGCGGTGAGGTTGTCAGGGCCGAATTTGCCCAGCCGGTCCGCACGGACGACTTGCGCAATCGGGTCGACAGCCTCGGCGTCGGCAATGCTAGCATTCAGGCTCTTGGCAAGGATGATCGTACGTACCAGATTCGCCTTCCCAAACCGGTGGGAGCCGAAGCTGCCTCGAACGCGATGGTCAGCAAGCTTCGCACCGCAATCCCGCAGCAATATCCCGGCGCACGGGTCGATGCGGGCGAGTCCGTGTCCGGGAAAGTCAGCGAGGAGCTTGCTAAGGACAGCGCGCTCGCCGTCGCGCTCGCGATGCTTGGCATCGCCATCTACATCTGGTTTCGTTTCGAGTGGCAGTTCGGCGTCGGTGCGCTGCTGACATTGGCGCACGACATGGCAATGACTTTGGGATTCTTTGCCTTCACCCGCCTTCCCGTCGATCTCAACGTGGTTGCGGCGTTCCTCACCATCATCGGCTACTCCCTCAACGACACCGTCGTGATCTACGACCGAATTCGCGAAAATCTCAGGAAATATCGGAAAATGGCGATACTTCCGCTTCTCAATCTTTCACTCAACGAAACGCTCGCCCGGACGGTCGTCACGTCATTGACCGTTCTTATTGCACTCGGCGTTCTCATGCTGATCGGACCGGAAGTGATTTTCGGTCTCGCGATCGCGATCTTCCTTGGTGTCGTGATCGGAACCTACTCGTCGATCTACATATCTGCGCCGGTCTTGGTCTGGCTCGGTGTGCAACCGGACAGTTTTCTCAAGGCCGAGGACAAGGACATGCCCGAGGCCCAACCGGCCTGATGCGCTGTTCAGCCAAGGCCAATCTTTCGCGGTCCAATGCGCTTCTTGGCCTCCCCCGGAGCCCACGCTAATGAGGTCCTCATGCTGAAGTTTTCCCGGTCCATCATCCTGCTGCCTGTCGCGGCCGCGGTCCTCCCGCTCGCCGGCTGTGCACACGGCGGCAAGAACAAGGTGGACACGGCTTATGTCGCTAGAGATGTGAGTTCGCTCTACACGTCCGCCAAGAAATATCAGGATCTTGGGGACCATGAGCAGGCTGCAAAGCTTTACGACGAGGTCGAGCGGCAGCACCCCTATTCGGTATGGGCGCGCCGCGCTCAGCTGATGAGCGCCTTCAATTATTATCTCGCGAAAAAGTATACGGACGCGATCAATTCATCGCAGCGGTTCCTCACGATTCATCCGGGGAACGAGGAGGCTCCATACGCGCAATATTTGATCGCGATGAGTTATTATCAGCAGATCGATGACGTAACGCGCGATCAAACGACGACCCAACAGGCCTCGGACGCCTTCGGCGAGCTGATCCGTCGCTACCCGGATACGCGCTACGCGCAGGACGCGCGGCTGAAGGTCGACCTCATCAAGGACCATCTTGCGGGCAAGGAAATGGAAATCGGGCGTTTCTACCAGCGCTCGGGCCAGTGGCTTGCCGCTACCTTCCGGTTTCGCAACGTCGTCGATACCTACCAGACGACGACGGACACTCCCGAGGCGCTCGAACGGCTGGTCGAATGCTATCTGGCTCTTGGCATGCCCCAAGAGGCGCAGAAGGCCGGCGCCGTGCTCGGCCGGAATTATCCTGGGTCCTGGTGGTATCGGCAGTCGCTGAAGCTTCTCGGCCATGAGAACAAGCTGGCCGGACGGCGGACGGCTTCCCGGAAGTGAATCTTCGGCGAGTGCTCCTCACATGCTGAGGCAGCTCGCCATCCAAAACATTGTGCTGGTTGACCGGCTTGAGCTCGAGTTCGAGCCCGGGCTCGGCGTGCTCACCGGCGAAACGGGCGCGGGAAAGTCGATCCTGCTCGATGCCCTCGGACTAACGCTCGGCGCACGAGCCGACACGAACCTCGTTCGGGCTGGAGAAGACGGAGCATCCGTATCCGCCGAGATCGAGCTGCCGAGCAAACATCCCGTCATACCGCTTCTCGACAGTCAGGGTGTGACCTTTGATGCGGGCGAGCCGCTGATCGTACGGCGCACACTCAAGAGCGACGGGGGGAGCCGTGCCTTCGTTTCCGGTTCAAGTGTTCCAGCGAGCCTGCTGCGCGAGATCGGCAGTCTCGTAGTAGAAATACATGGGCAGCATGATGACCGGGGGTTGATGAACCCGAAGGGGCATCGCGCCCTTCTTGACAGCTTCGGCAAGATCGACGGCGTTGCCGTTAAGCTCGCCTGGGAGGAAGTTACGCGCATCGAGGAAGCGCTGCTTCAGGCGCGAGGCGCCGCGGCAGCCGCCGAGCGTGACCGTGAATGGCTCGAGCACGCCACACGCGAAATTGAGGACCTGTCTCCCATGGAGGGTGAGGAGACGCAGCTCGCCGAAGATCGCGCCGGGATGCAGGCGGGCCTCAAGACCGGCGAAGCTTTGGCCGGCCTCGACGAACTTCTTGGCGGCTCGGAGGGCGCGCTTTCCCAATTGCGGCAAGCGGCGCGCCGGCTTGACCGCGGAGCCGCAGACCACCCGCTCCTCGCTGAGGCACTTGCCGCACTCGACCGTGCGCTGATCGAAGCAAGCGAAGCCGAGGACAAGATCGCGCGGGCGGCTGAAATACTCGCATTCGATCCTGCGCGCCTCGAGCAGATTGAGGCACGACTGTTCGACATTCGCGGTCTTGCCCGCAAGCACCGGGTCGATCCCGACCAGCTCGCGATGCTTGGAGCTCAGATGCGCGGTCAACTCGCCGCGATCGAACAATCCGGCGAGCGCATTGCGGCGCTTGAACAGGAACTCATAGCGGAACGCGAGACCTATGCGGCCGCAGCCAGTGGTCTTTCCGAACTTCGCCGAACCGCCGCTGCGCGCCTGGACAGCGCAGTTGCTGCCGAACTCGCGCCACTGAAGCTCGACGCCGCACGCTTTCGTACGTCCATTGCTCCTGCCGAGCCCGGGCCTTCGGGCGTGGATCACGTGGAGTTCGAAGTTTCCACCAATCCGGGCGCTCCGTTCGGCCCACTTGCCCGCATTGCTTCGGGAGGAGAGCTGTCGCGGTTCATCCTGGCACTCAAGGTAGCGCTCGCGGAAGCGGGCAGCGCGGCGACGATGATTTTCGACGAAGTCGATCGGGGCGTCGGCGGTGCTGTCGCAAGCGCAATCGGCGAGCGGCTCGCCCGGCTCGCCCGGCAGAGCCAGGTCTTGGTCGTGACGCATTCTCCGCAGGTCGCCGCCCGCGCAACCAGTCACTATCGGATTGAGAAAAGCCATGATGGTGCGGGCACTCGCACGACGGTCCGAAAGCTGACCGGCGAGGAACGCCGAGAAGAAATTGCGCGCATGTTGTCAGGCTCGTTGATCACCGAAGAAGCAAGGGCGCAGGCCTCCCGGCTGCTCGATACCGCGTGATCCGCTACGTGGCACTGTTGCGCGGCGTCAATCTCGGGGGCCGATGCCCCTTGAGGATGATCGACCTCAAGACCATTGCGGATGAACTCAGCCTCGGGGCCGCGCGCACTTTCCTCGCAAGCGGAAACGTTTTGCTGACGAGCAACCGCACGGAAGATTCCCTTCGAAATGAGCTCGAAAAGCACCTCCGGCAGCATATGGCGAGAGACGTGCGGGTCGTGCTTCGAACAGCCGACGCGCTGGAAAACGTCGTTGCAGGAAATCCATTCACAAACGTTGCCTCGAGCGCAGTGCAGGTCTTCTTCCTCAATGAAGCGCCGCCCGCCAACCTTCTCGAGACGGTGACGATCCGGGACGACGAGCGCATCGCAACGGGCACTCGTGAGGTCTATGTCGCCTATGGCGAAAGAGGTATCGGCCGATCGCGATTGCATATCCCGGCGGCAGAAACCGGTACGGCGCGCAACATGAACACAGTGGCCAGGCTTGCTGAGCTTGCAAGGGAGATGTGATGAGTAAGGACCGAACGATCCCCCATGTTTTTGAAGGAGAACAGCTCGAAAGCGTTCTTGTCGGACGCCGTGACGGCCAGCCTCGGCCGACAGTGGTTCTCATTCCAACCGTCATGGGTGTTACCGACCTGGAAATTGGCTTCGGGCGCCAGCTCGTCGAGCTCGGTTACAATGGGTTCGTCGTTGATCTGTTCGGCAAGGAATTCCGCGGCGCACCGCGGGACACGATGTTCGGTGAGATGAACCGGCTGAAGAACGACCGGGCGGCACTCAGGCGTCGTTTGCTGCACGTGTTAGAACTTGCGCAGGGCCTCGACGAGGTGAGGTCCGAACAGATCGTCGTTGCCGGCTATTGTTTCGGTGGCCTGTGCGCGCTCGACCTTGCAAGGACCGGTGTAGGCATTGCCGCTGCCGTCAGTTTTCATGGACTGTTCGATCCGCCCGGACTTCCGGAAGAGAAGATCAAGGCGAAGGTCGTGGCGTTCCACGGCTGGGATGACCCGATGGTCCCACCTGAAAAGGTCGTGGCCCTTGGCCAGGAACTGACGGCTGCGGGTTCGGACTGGCAAATTCACGCTTATGGCCACGTTGGACACGGCTTTACCAATCCCCATGCAAGCGAGCTTCAGATTGAGGGCGTCCGTTACAATACGCTTGCGGCGGAGCGGTCGTGGACAAGCTTTATCAACTTGCTCGAGGAGCTGTTCGGCTGACAGGGGGAAGTGCGCTGAGCGAGGCCGAAGCGGCGAACCGCCTGATGCGGCTCGCCAGGGAAATCGCGCGGCACGACAAGCTTTACCATGACCGGGACGCGCCGGAAATTTCCGACGCGGATTATGATGCTTTGGTCCGGGAAAATCGCGAACTCGAAGAACGCTTCCCGCATTTGGTTCGATCGGATTCGCCTTCCCGGCGCCTGGGCGCGGCGCCGACGACGGCGCTTGCGAAGGTCACACACGCGCGCCCCATGCTCAGCCTGGAAAATGCCTTTTCAGCGGAAGAGGTTGCTGAGTTCGTGGCCCGTGTAAGGCGGTTCCTTGCGCTTCCACCAGAAACCCTCGTCGCGTTCACAGCCGAACCCAAGATTGACGGGCTGAGCTGCTCGCTGCGTTACGAGCGAGGTGAACTCGTCCTTGCTGCTACCCGCGGTGACGGCAACGTCGGCGAGGATGTGACCGCGAACGCCCGCACGATATCCGATATCCCGGAGCGAATCGAAGGCGCTCCCCAAGTCCTCGAGGTGCGGGGCGAGGTCTACATGTCCAAGGCGGACTTTGAAGCGTTGAATGAACGTCAGGAGGCCGTGCACGGCAAGATCTTCGCTAATCCCCGCAACGCTGCGGCAGGCTCTCTCCGGCAGAAGGACGCGACAATCACTGCGGCGCGGCCGCTCCGTTTTCTGGCGCACGGCTGGGGAGAAATTAGTGAACCGCTAGATGGCTCCCAGTTCGACGCAATGAAGAAAATTGCGGCCTTTGGGGTTCCGGTTGCCGAACTTCTCGCTCGCTGCGACACCCTCGAGGCAATGCTCGCGCATTACCGTGCCATTGAACATGCGAGGGCGGATCTGCCGTTCGATATCGATGGTGTCGTCTACAAGGTCGATCGTCTCGATTTTCAAGAGCGCCTGGGGTTCGTGGCGCGAGCGCCGCGTTGGGGCCTCGCGCACAAGTTCCCAGCAGAGCAGGCAGAAACGACGCTCGAGGCCATCGACATCCAGGTCGGTCGAACGGGGAAGCTGACGCCGGTCGGGCGCCTCAAGCCGGTCGGTGTCGGTGGAGTGATCGTTGCCAACGTCACGCTTCATAACCGAGACGAGATCGAGCGGCTGGGACTGCGGGTCGGCGATCGCGTGCGAATTCAGCGCGCTGGCGACGTCATTCCCCAGGTGGTCGAGAACTTGACCCGTGACGAGCACCGTGCACCCTATCACTTCCCTTCTCTTTGCCCGGAATGCGGCAGCGAAGCCGTTTCGGAGGAAGGCGAAGTCGACGTTCGCTGTACCGGCGGTCTCATTTGCCCCGCTCAGCGTTTCGAGCGCCTCAGGCATTTCGTTTCGCGCGGCGCACTCGACATTGAAGGCTTGGGCGAAAAGTCCATTGCCGAGTTCATCGCGCTGGGATGGCTGCACTCCCCCGCTGATATCTACCGCCTCTGGAACCACCGCCTGGAACTCCTGGGCCGTGAGGGGTGGAAGGAGAAATCGGTCGACAATCTTCTTGCGGCCATCGAGGCCAAACGGGAGCCGGAGTCGCCGCGCTTCCTCTTTGGGCTTGGCATTCGCCACGTCGGCATTGTTACAGCAAGGGACCTACTCAAATGCTTCGGGACGGTTGAGGAACTAAGGCAAGTTGCGCAGTCTGTCGGTGGCGAGGTTGAGCTGTCGGCCGTCCCGGGAATTGGTCCTGTTGTGGCGGAAGCGCTCGTCGACTTTTTTAGCGAGCGCCATAATCAAGAAGTGCTCGCGGACCTTCTCTTCGAGATCAAGCCTCGACCTTTTGTGAGCGACTCCAAACAGACCGAGTGGACCGGCAAGACAATCGTCTTCACTGGCAGTCTCGAGACAATGAGCCGTGACGAGGCGAAGGCGCAGGCGGAGCGCCTCGGCGCACGAGCGGCCGGATCGGTCAGTGCGAAGACGGACCTCGTCGTTGCCGGACCGGGAGCCGGCTCGAAGCTCAAAAAGGCGGAGGAGCTCGGAGTTCGCGTGATCGGCGAAGCGGAGTGGGCGACAATCGTGGCCGCAGCCTGACCGGGCATAACGCGATTGCGTCGGCGTTCTCATCAATGCTGCGGGAAAGATCGATTCATGGATCCCACGCTATTGACCGATCCCATCACACTGGTCCCCGGCGCTCGGAGGCGCGTCTCGAGCGTTAGTCATTCGTCCAGAGCTACCGAACTCCTGCGGTGCGACGGATGAATTCGACGACATTGTCGTGAAGCTGAACCAGCGTCGGCTGGCGAACGTAAACCATGTGACCCGACTCATAGTAATGATATTCGATATTGGTCTGCAGATCCGGGGGAACGGGAAGATGCCGCATCTCCATCTTGCCTTCGAAATAGGGCGTTGAGACGTCGAAATAGCCGCCGTTCACCATCACTTTCAGCGTCGGGTTTGTCTTCATCGCAAGCGCGAGGTCCGGCAAAACATTGGGGAGCATGACGAGCGGTTTGTCGGCACCCGGCGGTTGGTGCCTATAATCCCACTTCGAATAGATCGGGATGCCCGACTTGAACTGGATTTGGGGTTCGTAACGCAGACGATCACGGACGTAGCCTTGATAGGCAGCGACATAAGCAGCGCCGAGGGCGGCGCTCTGGGGGTCGTAGCTCGCAACCTTAGCCAATGGGTCGAGCGTCGCGCCGACAAATCGCGTGTCGAGGGTGCCAGTGGTCAGCTCGCGCTCCGAAAGAAGTTCTTTCTGAAATGCGCCATACTCGATGCGCAGGTTAGACTTGAGCAGGTAGGTTACCGGGAGGCCCGTATACTGTGAAAGCGTCTGCGCGATCCGTTGCCGCTCACCAGGAGTGAGCGCATTGCCCTTGAGAAGAGCCTGGTCATAGTCTCCGGTCGCGAAATTCTCGACTTCAGCCAGGAACGTCTGCAGGTTGGCGGGACGGCTGGGGATTTTGCCGAAGTGCCACGCGGTGGCAGCGTAGGTCGGCAGCGCCACGACGTAGGGCAGGTCAATTCCGGGGTTCAGCTGTGGGTCGTCGGGCATGAAATCCCAATTCAAAATGTCCGATAGAAGCACCACGCCGTTCAAATCGACGTTGGCCTTTTGCAACGCGAGCGCCAGACCAGCTGCGCGCATCGTGCCGTAGCTCTCGCCGAACACATATTTGGGCGAATTCCAGCGGCCGTATTTGGTCAGAAACTGGGTAATGAAGTCGGAGAAAGCGTGGATATCCTGGTCCACTCCATAGAAGGACTTCTCCTTGTCTTTTCCCGCAATGCGCGAGAAGCCGGTGCCCGGGGCGTCGATGAATACGAGGTCGGAGGCGTCGAGCAGGCTCTCGTCGTTGTTGACTGTCGAATAGGGCGCAGGCGGATTGTGCTTCGCATCCATGGTGATCACCCGGACTGGCCCGAAGGCTCCCATGTGTAGCCAGATGCTGGATGAGCCAGGGCCACCGTTGAACAAGAAGGTAATCGGCCGCCCTGCTGCCGGTGCGCCCTGCCGGACATAAGCCGTGTAGTAGATCGAAGCCTCCGGCTTTGGGGCTTTCTTGTCTTTGTCGGCGTTCGATCCTTCCGAGTCCGCCTCTAACTTGTCGGTGTCCTCCCACTCCTTTGCATGGACAACAAGCGTTCCAGCTATTGCGTCATACGGGATCGCCTGTCCGCCAATAGTGACGGTCCCGCTCGAGTGCGTCTCGGTCGGATGAAAGAATTCTTTGGTGGTGGCGTCGCCTTCCTTTTGGGGGGCGCCCTCCGCCCTTGGCGGATGCGCTGCCGGCGTTCTTGAGGGATGCAAAGATGCGGCGAGTGCCGGTGATGACGTGGAGGCGACGAGGATAGCGATGACGAGTGCTGCTGCGGACTTCATCGGGCGATGTTGCAGCCCGGAGGCGAGGCGGCAAGCTAAAGGCGCTGGTTAGGACGGGCGCGTGCAGACGAGCACTGGCCATTCGCCGATCCCCTGCGCCGCAATTTCCAATTCTTCACGCTCATAGGCCCGCGAGACAGCACCGACCTGGTTGGTGAGGAGCCCCGCCAGAACAATCGTGCCGCCTGGGAGGAGTACGTTGGCGAAGTTAGGTGCGAGATCGATCAGCGGACCGGCAAGAATGTTGGCTATGATGAGGTCGAATGGAGCCCGCGCAGAAAGTAGCGGCGAGTCGATTCCATCGGCGGTCGCAAGCAGCAGCTCGCCTTGCTTGTGTCCAAGTCTTACGCTGTTGATCGCGGCATTCTCGCGCGCGACATCGACCGCGATGGGGTCGATGTCCGATGCGATGCACCTTGCTTCGGGCCAGAGCGCCAGCGCGGCAAAAGCGAGCAGACCTGTGCCCGTTCCGATATCGGCGATATTCCGAAAACGGGCGCCTTCCCGCTGGAGCCCGTCGAGCGCGTCGAGGCAGCCGGCAGTGGTCGCGTGTTGGCCGGTACCGAAAGCGAGCCCCGCATCGATCTCGAAATTGATGCACTCGGGATCCGAAGGGTACGTCGGCGTGTGGACGTGGAAACGGCCGGCACGGATCGGCTGAAGCCCAGCCTGGCTCATCGTCACCCAGTCCCTTTCGTCGACCTGCTCTATCTTCAGCGGACCGGTGCCGAGGCCGGAAACCATGGCGATCTCTTCGCTCGTGGGAGAATGGTCGAAATAGGCGTGGATTATCCAGGCGTCCGGCGCGGCTGGATCGGGTTCATCGGCGACGAGCACTGGCGCGCCGTCGTCCAAGGAAAACAGGTCTGCCTCTGCGATCGCCTCTCCTTGAACGCGGCTGCATGGGACCGTCGCGCGCCACGTCACTTCGCTCTCTCCTTTGACATCCGGTCATCGAGGTTGCGCGTGAGCTGGGCTGCGTAGTTCTTGCAGGCGCCCGGGTCGAAGAGGGGTTCGCCGAGCGCCAGTCTCTTGGGCAAGTCGCTCGCGCCGGGATGCGGTGTGAGGAGGATCTCGCATGGACTCGCGGCTATCTTGGCGATCGAGGCGCGGAAGGCAGCGAGATAGGCCGGATGATCGCTGAAGCGGTACGTGGGGCCACTCATCGGTGACAGGCTGTCGGCATAAACGATGGTCCGGCAAACGCCGCCATCGCAGCTGGTCCAGCGCCAGCTGAGCGCGCCCGGGGTATGGCCCGGCGTTGCAATTGCCGTCAGCATGAGATTGCCGAGCCGGACTTCCCCGCCATCCGCAATAAGCCGCCCGACGGTCGCGATCGGCACGTCCTTCAGCGTTCCCGCCTGCGGGTCCGCATCACTGGGTTTGCCCGTCTGCAAGACCTTTGCTGCCGGAGCCGATGCGACGATCGTCGCTTTGCTCATCCGCTGCAGCTCGGCAATTCCGCCGATATGATCGGGATGCTCGTGGGTCTCTAGGATGAAACGAATGTCCTCGACGCGAAAACCGAGGGCCTCGATATTGGCCGCGATGAGAGGGGCTGCTTCCGCAGGGCCGCCATCGATCAGAACGTCGCCCTGATCGCCCACGACAAGAATGGACGAAATTCCGCAGGTTCCAACGAGATAAGTGTTTGCGTGGATGCGGACTGGCGGCGCCGGCTTGGTCCAGTCGTCCGAGCCGTTGCACCGTGCGACCCAAAGGGGGCCTGCCGTTTCGATTGGCGCTCGCGGCGGTTCGATCAGCTTGGGATGGCCCAAAGGAATAACGAGCTGTGCCGCCGCAAGAACGGCTGGCCCAAAAAGGCTAGCGAACATAGCTTGCGCCGTTGACGTCAATGACGCTGCCGGTGGCCGATGCCGGCGCCCGGGCGGCGAGCCAGCGGATTACCTCTGCAACTTCGTCGGTCGATGCTACGCGTCCGAGCGGTATGTCGGCGACGATCTGGGCACCGCCACGACCCTCAAGATATTCGGCGGTCATTTCCGATACGGTAAATCCCGGCGCTACGGCGAAACATAAAATGCCTTCGTTGGCGTAGCCGCGGGCGATCGTCTTGGTCATCCCGACCAAGCCCGCTTTCGACGCGGCGTAATGCCAGTGATGCGGACTGTCGCCGCGATAGGACGCACGGCTTGCGATGTTAATGATCCGTCCTCCGCCGCCGCGATCGAGGAAATGTGAAACCGCGAGGCGCGAGAGGTCGGCCGCGGCCTGGAGATTGATGGTCATTGTCCGGGCCCAGGCCGCATGCCATTCCTCATCAGGAGCATTGTCTGAGACCGATTCGTAAACGCCGGCATTGTTGACGAGCACATCGATCCGCCCGCCGAGCTCGTCCATCGCGGTTTCCCAGACGTCGCGAGGAGCCGCCGATTGCGAAAGATCGCCCGCGATCAGGATGTCACTGCCCTTTGTGCAATGACCTACGACGTTTTGCGCATCCTTCTTGAGAAGCGCGTAGGCAGCCGCGCCGATGCCGCGGCTTGCGCCGGTGATGAGAATGTTCATGGGACTGCCGATTAGCGGCAGCCCGGCTCTACGTCACGCTATCAGGCGGCCATTCCATTCACGAAGGCTTTGGCGCTCGCCTTGAAATTGGCGATCTGGTCGCTGAACCGCCCGAAGCCCTGCTCGACCTGGTCGATGTCCTTTGCGACATTTTCGGTGTCGCTGCGGATCGCCGCGATGGTGGAACTCATCGAGTCGGCAGCGAGCGCAGTCTCGTCGACGGCCGCGGTGATCATCGTGACCGTCTGGGCCTGCAGCTCCATGGCCTCGCGGATGCGGTCAGCGGAGGTCTGTACTTCCTCGACCGTGCCCTGGATCGACGCGTTCGATTCGACGGTTTGACGGGTTGCCTGCTGGATCGCGGTAATCTTGGCCGTGATGTCGTCGGTCGCGCGCGCCGTCTGCGAGGCGAGGCTCTTCACTTCCTGCGCGACGACCGCGAACCCGCGACCGGCGTCGCCGGCACGTGCCGCCTCGATGGTTGCATTGAGGGCAAGCAGGTTGGTTTGGCCGGCGATGTCGCGGATGAGGCTAAGGATCGACTCGATCGCCTCGACGTGCGCAGACAATGCCTGGCTCACCTTCACGGCCTGGCTAGCCTGATCTCCGGCGCGGGTCGCAACGTCGGCTGCAACTTCTACTTCCGCACGGGCATCCTCGATAGCGCGAATCAGGCCGGCCGCCGTCTGGGCCGCTTCACGCATTGCAACTGCGGACTGTTCCGCCGCGGCCGCAACTTCGCTCGTCTTGCCGAGCATCCCACGAGCCGAGGCCGCCGTTGATCGGGTCCGGTCAGTCAGCGCCTTCGATTGTTCCGTGCTTGCGCGGACCAGTTCGGAAACACGTCGCTCGAATTGCTCGTTCTCGCGCCCGCGCTGTTCAGCTGCATCGTTCGATTCGAAGATGGAGACCTGGGCGAGCACGATCTCGGTCTCGAACGTGTTGAGCCGGATGAACGCACTTGCGCAATCTCTCAAGGTTTGTGGATCGTCACAGAACTGATCGACAAGCCTCGCCAAGACGCGGCTTGCGACCTCCGTCCGAGCGGCGACATAGGCGGGGACCGGTGTTCCCGCTTGATAGATTTCGCGGCCATACTCGGCCACGTTCTGTATCCAGCGGATGTCCGCGTTCCCGCTGTGAACCTCAGCGTAGCGCTTTGCCCGTTCCGGACCGAAAGCGGCATGCACTTCCGTGGCGACGAGATTGGCTGCATGGTCGCGCAGCAGCTGCATGTCGCGCTCGAGCGAACCATTGCCGTTATAGGCAGCGAGCCGTGCGTTCATCTGCTCTTCCGTCAGCCGCTGCAGCTGACCCGTCTCGCCACCCATCCGTCCGCTCTCCGTCGTAAACTGCTGTTCTTTCCGGCGAGTTCTGCGACACGATTGGTTAAGAGCCGGTTAGGGGCTCTCCCGAAACTTGCCTGTCGCCGGGTCGCGCCCTAAGCGGCACCCCTATGGCAAGCGTTCGATCCCGCCCGCTCTCGCCCCATCTCACCATTTGGCGATGGGGTCCCAACATGGTCGCTTCGATCATCCATCGAGCAACCGGCATTGCGCTATCGGTCGCAGGCCTAGCCATCCTGACCTGGTGGTTGCTTGCCCTCGCGAACGGCACGGATGCGTACGCAGGATTCCGCGGCCTCTCGACGAGCCTTGTTGGAAGGGTCGTGTTGATTGGGCTCACCTGGAGCTTCTTTCAGCATCTGCTTACTGGGATTCGCCACCTCGTCATGGACACGGGAGCGATCTTCGAACTCAGGATCAACAAAACGTCGGCGATTCTGACATTTCTCGGGGGCGCAGTTCTGACCGTTCTTTTCTGGGCCTATCTCTTGGGAGCGGCGAAATGAGCCTCGGCGACAGTTCCACTCCAATCGGAAAGGTTCGCGGTCTCGGCTCCGCCCACCACGGAGGAGAGCATTGGCTAACCGAGCGCGTCGCCAGCATTGCCCTGCTACTGCTCGGAATTTGGTTCGTTGCTTCCCTGTTGTTCCTGCCCAAGCTTGACCAGCGCACGCTTATCGAATGGCTTCATGCGCCGAGCGGCGCCGTGCCGATGGCGCTCTTTATCGTTTTCGCATTCCGCCACGCGCTCGACGGAATGAAAGTCTTCATCGACGATTATGTGCACGAGCCGGGCACCAACTTCGCAATCAACACCCTGCTGCTCTTCCTTGCCTTGGCTGGGGGAGCGCTTGCGCTTTTCGCGCTGGGCCGCATTGCCTTTGGAGCCGTCGCGTGACCGCCTACCAGATTATCGATCATACCTATGATGTCATCGTGGTCGGCGCAGGCGGCGCGGGCCTTCGAGCAACCATGGGATCTGCCGGCGCGGGACTGAAGACGGCCTGTGTCACAAAGGTCTTCCCGACCCGCAGCCACACGGTCGCTGCTCAAGGGGGGATTGCAGCAAGCCTTGGCAACATGGGTCCGGACCATTGGACCTGGCACATGTACGACACCGTCAAAGGGTCCGATTGGCTCGGCGACCAGGACGCCATTGAATATCTGACCCGCGAAGCCCCGGCAGCGGTGATCGAGCTTGAGCATGCCGGGCTGCCGTTCAGCCGCACCGTGGAAGGCAAGATCTACCAGCGCGCGTTCGGTGGCATGACCCAAAACATGGGCGAAGGTCCGCCAGCCCAGCGCACGTGCGCGGCTGCGGATCGGACCGGCCATGCGATGCTCCACACGCTTTACCAGCAGAGCCTCAAATACGACGCTGACTTCTTCGTCGAATATTTTGCCATCGACCTCATCATGGAGAATGGCGTGTGTCGCGGGGTCATTGCCCTGTGCCTTGACGATGGATCGATCCACCGCTTCCGCGCGCAGGCCGTTGTGCTCGCGACGGGCGGCTATGGAAGGGTCTACTTTTCGGCAACCTCAGCCCATACCTGCACAGGTGATGGCAATGCGATGGTCCTTCGCGCCGGCTTACCACTCCAGGACATGGAATTCGTCCAGTTCCATCCGACCGGCATTTACGGTGCTGGAGTGCTGATCACTGAAGGCGCGCGGGGCGAAGGGGGTTATCTCACAAATTCCGAGGGTGAGCGGTTCATGGAGCGCTATGCGCCGCATGCGAAGGATCTCGCCAGTCGCGACGTAGTGTCCCGTTCCATGGCCATGGAAATTCGCGAGGGCCGAGGCGTCGGCGAGCACAAAGACCATATCTTTCTACACCTCGACCATATCGATCCAAAGATTCTTGCCGAGCGGCTCCCGGGCATTACCGAGACCGCGAAGACGTTCGCCGGCGTTGACCTTACCCGCCAGCCGATCCCGGTGGTCCCGACCGTTCACTACAACATGGGCGGTATCCCGACGAACTACCATGGCGAGGTCGTGACGCTGAAGGATGGCAATCCGGACGCGGTCGTCCCGGGGCTGTTCGCCGTCGGCGAAGCGGCGTGCGTCAGCGTTCATGGCGCCAATCGTCTCGGATCCAACAGCCTCATTGATCTTGTGGTATTCGGCCGCGCGGCGGGCCTCCGGCTTGCCGACGTCGTAAAACCCGGAACCATTCAGGCGCAGCTGCCGAACGATTCGGCCGAGTTTGCACTGTCGCGTCTTGACCGCTTCCGCCACGCTGAGGGCGGAAGCTCGACGGCCGAGATCCGGCTCGAAATGCAGCGTACGATGCAGTCGGATTGCGGGGTGTTCCGTACTGACCGAACACTTAACGAAGGCGTGGCGAAGATCGATAGCGTTTTCCAGCGCATGGCCGACGTGAACGTCAGCGACCGAAGCATGATCTGGAACAGCGACCTCGTCGAAACGCTTGAGCTCGACAATCTGCTGTCCCAGGCGGTGGTCACCATGCACTGCGCGGCCAATCGCAAGGAGAGCCGGGGCGCGCACATGCAGGAAGACTATCCCAAGCGCGATGACGCGAACTGGATGAAGCATACTGTCGCATGGTTCGACACGTGGGGAGGTAAATGGCCTTCAGGCGGGGTCAAGATCGACTACCGCCCTGTCCACGAGTTCACCCTGACGGGAGACATCGATTACATAAAGCCCAAAGCGCGGGTTTACTGAACCACCGTTTGTCGGTTTATCGATCAGCCGCAAGCGACTGACGATCTTCCGTCGAGCTTTTCAGGCGCATCGCTATTGAAGTTCTCCTCGGAGCGGGAGACCAAGGATGCGCTGCGTCGTAGCCAGTCTCGTTTTTTTCATTGCGTCTGCCGCCGCATGCGAACCGTACCATCTCATCGCGGGGCGCGTGCCGCTCGACTGGCAGGGGCCGGATGGAAACACTGTGATCCTTGACGGGAAGCGAAGCCTGATTGTCGTCGACACGGGTCGCTCACCAGCCCATGCCCAAGCCATTCTCGACTATGCGGCGCAGCGACATCGGCCAATCGCGGCAATCATCAATACTCACTGGCACCTCGATCATACGACGGGGAACTATGACATCCGGCAGGTCTATCCCGCTGCGGCGGTCTATGCGTCGTCCGCAATAGAGGGCGCGCTTGTCGGCTTTCTCAACAAAAGGCGGAGCGCCGAGGACAAGCGTCTTGCCGATCCGACTGCGTCGCAAGGCGAGAAGGCCCAGCTGCTCCGCGGTCGCCATCGGGTCGATCATCCCGACACTCTGCGTCCAACCCTGCCGGTCAGGCGATCCGCGTGGGTGATGATTGCCGGCCGCAGACTGGAGGTGCGGCTGGCAAAGTTTGCGGCTACGGAAGGTGACGTATGGATCTATGACCCCAAGACCCGGACTGCGATCGTCGGCGATCTGGTCGTGGGTCTTGTGCCGTTCATGGACACCGCCTGCCCGAACGGCTGGAGCAATGCCTTGAAAGCAATCGCGGCCGTGCCGTTTGCTACCCTCATACCGGGTCACGGAGAGCCGATGGGCCGCGCTGATTTTCTTGTCTGGAGAACAGCGTTTGACGCGTTCATCTCGTGTGGTCTTTCAACCGAACCCAAGCAAACTTGCATCAACGGATGGGAGCGCAACGCCGCGAAGTTCATCGACGGGGCGCATCGAACTTATGTTCGCTCGGCTGCGGCTTATTATATCGAAACGCGACTGCGTTCCTCGCCGGAAGAACAGCAGCGTTACTGCAGGCCCTTATAGGATCTTGAGACTCGCCGCATAGCGAGCGGCTTTTTCGGCGTAGTGGGCCGCCGATGCCCGCAGCATCTTTCTTTCCTCGTCAGTCACGTGCCGGACCACGCGAGCCGGTGCACCGACGATGAGACTGCCGCTCGCGAAGTGTTTTCCTTCGGTAATGAGCGCGCCAGCGCCGACGATGCACTCCGGCTCAACGACGGCTCCGTTGAGAATCCGCGCGCCCATTCCGATCAGGCAGTCGTCATCAATTACGCAGCCGTGGAGGATTGCCTGGTGGCCGACGGTAACCCGCGCGCCAATCGTCAACGGGAATCCCGGGTCGGAATGGCAGACCGAGCCGTCCTGGATGTTGCTGTCTTCGCCGATGAGGATGAACGTGTTGTCGGCACGAACGACAGCGCCAAACCAGACGCTTGCTCCTTTGCCGATCCTGACGTCACCAATGACATCGGCGGACGGTGCGGTCCACGCATTCGCTGCGAGTAGCGGGCCGCGTTTACCGAGACTGTATAAGGGCATGGAGCCGCCCCTAGCGACGTTAGGTCTGCCACACAAAAGAGAAGGCCGGCCGGGACACTGTCCCGCCCGGCCTTGGCCTGCTTCCGAATGCTTCAATTAGAAGCTTAGACGAGCCCCGATGCGGATCGAGTAAAGTGACGAACCGTTCACGGTGATAAGCTGATCGGCGAGGAAAGAGTCGCTGCTCGGTGCCGAGTATTTGTACTGTGCACAGGCGTTCGCCCCACTCGCAACGCATGACACCTTGGTGACCACATCGGTGAACGGGAAGAAGTTGCGCAGTTGCTCACCCCAATGGTGGTTGATGAGGTTCGGCAGGTTCTCGATGTCAGCAAACAACGATATCCGAGACTTGCCAACGACCGCTGGAACTTCCTGTTCAAGGTGAAGATCGATTTTCGTAAACCACTTCGAGTTGAAGGCGTTACGCGGCGCTATTTTACCCCGGTAGTTCTTCAGACCCGTCGAGTTGATGATCTGGTCGATCCGCGTCTGCGTGGCCGCGCTGTCATAAATCACGGACGGATCGTTGGGGCCCGTCGGGACATAGAACAGGAAGCGGTTGGTGTTGCCGGCTGATCCGAAGACAGCGCTGCGACCGCCAACCGTCGCCGCATCCTGCATGGTGTAGCTGAACGGGGATCCGATTCGGGTTTCCCCGAAGAGGTCAATCCGGGTCCGATAATTGCCGAAGAACGCATGATCGAAGCCGAGGTCGTACTTGAACGAGTAGCGAACCTCGTCGTTCGAATGACCGAAAGCGGCGCTGTTCGCGTCGTAATAGGCCGTGTTGCCGTAGTTCGACGAAGCAATCGAGGATGTTACCGCCGCTTGGTCGCGAACGTCCTGGTAGGTGAAGCTGCCAAACGCGCTGAGGCCGAAGTCCCACTTCTTGCTGAGGCTGACGACTCCGATATAGCCGTGGCCGCGCGAAGTATTGCCAAGAATGCTGTCGGCATTGCCCGACGGGCCGCCCTGGCTCGCGGGCGTCGCATCGAAGTACCGCTGGCGGCCGTCCGGCGTCAGCGCGCTTGCACCGACGATTGGGTGATCGCGGCCATCTCGATATAAAATGCCCTCGCGGGTCTTGGAGATCAGCACATTGGCACCGAAGATCCAGTGATCGCCGAGCGGACCGAAGTTGAAGTCGTAGGTTCCCGACAGTGACCCGCGCCACTGCGACGGAATCTTGAAGTTCGGGTCGATCGCCGCGACGGGGGCATTCTGTGTTCCCTTAAGAGCGGCGGTAGCGCCCGAAGGTACCTGAGTGAGGCTCACATTGGTCAGGAACGGACTACCTGCCGCGGCGGTGCTGAACAGCACCGGCTGCACGCCGCTCGATGAAAAGCTGTTGCCTATGTACACGTCCGGCGTTCCGCCGCCGAAAATGCCAACACCGCCGTGCAGATCGAAGCGGCGGGTGGCTTTCCAGTCAAAGCCAACGCGAGGTTGCCACAGGCCGCGGCCGTCCATGAATTCATTGTTCGCGAAACCTTCGCGAACGGCGAAGGCCGGATTGAAAAGAGGACGACTGCCGCTGGCGTAAACGTCGAAACGCATCCCGGCGGTAAGCGTCAGGTTCGGCTTGACTCGCCAGTCGTCTTGGAGGCCGACCGTGTGCGTTGCATAGCTGAAAATTGCGGCGGCATCGTTCGGATTTCCGGTCGTCGCGTTGGCGTAACCGAACTCCTGTGCGGTCCCCGCTTGGAACGCGGCGATCGAGTCGAAATAATAAGCACCAAAGGCCCCGGACGAGATGCCGGTGCTCCCGGGGTTTGCCGTCTGCCCGATGAAGAGATTGTAATTGGAAACGTGCTGATAATCGTAGAGCAATCGCACATTGTGATCGCCGAACGACAAGCGAACCAGTTCCTGCGCGTCGAACGTCTTGGTGTGGAGAACGTTCGTCTGCGCCGAACCCAGCGGTCCGATCGCAAGCGAAGTCACGTTTGACGAACATTGTGTCGCATTACCGATCGTGATCGCCGCTGGCGTTCCCGGGTCGCTGCAGACCAAGGCGAGCGCGGTTTTCGCGAGGATTGGGTTCTGCCCGCTCTTGTAGTCCTTGTACATGACACGGGTCTCGGTCGAGAGCACGTCAGACCAGGTCGAGTTCAGCGTGGCGACGCCGGCGACAAGGCGGTCCGGCTTAACATAGTCGTTTGATTCGGTTGACTGGGATGTGGGAGTGTTGAAGCCCAGCGTGTTGATCTGGTCCTTCGTGTAGATGCCCGTGACCGAAAGGCGCTGCTTGTCCGTCAAGTTGGCGTCAATGCGGCCGACCACACGGTCGTCCTTGTCGCCCTGATTGGTGAGCGTTCCGCCTGCATCCACCCCGTACTTGGACTTGGCGATGCTGACGATCTGGTTGAACGTATCCGGCGTGATCGACGTCGTGGCGAGGTTGAACGGGTTGTTCGCCCGCACCCGCTCGGCCGCCACCATAAAGAACAGCCGGTCCTTGAAGATCGGTCCGGACAACTCGATGCCGTAGTCCTGGCTCTTGAATTTCGGCTGCGGAACGAAGCCTGTGGGGTTCGTTATATAGGGCTTCAAGTGAGAGCCCGTCAGCCCGTCCGTATTAACGCTGTAAAAGCCGGTACCTTGGAAGTGATTGGTGCCCGAGCGGAGAATCGCGTTGATGACTCCGCCCTGGAAAAAGCCTTCGCGGATGTCATACGGCGCGACCTTGGTCTGGAACTCGCCAATAGAGTCCAGCGGCACCGGGCCGCGGCGCGACGGCAGTGCGTCGGGGTTAAGGCCGAAACTATCGGTGATGGGCACGCCATCGACCGTGAAGCGATTGAAGCGCGGATTGGTACCGGCGAAAGTCACCTGACGGCCGGTCGACTGCGAGGTGTCAAGCGTCGCAAACGGGTCGCGGCGCATCAGGTCGCGAATGTCGCGGTTAACGGAGGCAACCTTCGAAATGTCGTTTGCGGTGAGAACGGTAGACGGACCCGAGCCAATGACACCCGCACCCCTCACCCGCGATGCCGTAACGACGATCTCGGCCGACTGCGGCGCGATCTCGACGGGCAGGTTAAAGGGCTGGCTAGCAACCGTGTAAACGTCGGTAATGCTCGTGTGTCCCGCCGAGCTGACAACGTCGACCGTGTATGGGCCGCCGACGCGCAGACCGGGCACCGAGAATGCGCCATCGGCCGATGAGGTGACCCGTGAAACCGTGCCTGACGGCACATGGGTGATCGTTATGGCGGCGTTGGGAACTGGTGCCCCCTTCGACGTAACAATACCGGTGATTGACGACGTGGTCTCCTGAGCGATGGCAGGAGTTGCAACCATCGTCCCTGCGGCGACTGGCACAAAAAAGGCCGCGCAAGAGCGCAGCAAAAAGGCTTTCTTCACGGAAATAACTCCCCCGCAGAACACTGGATGTTTGGTGATTCCCCGGTCCCGCTATTAGCGGATTAAGGCGCGGATGTTACAGCGGACGCCGCGAGGTTTAGGATTCCTAACGACCGTTGCAAATTTGCCACTCGCTAGCGGTCGGCGCCAGTATCGAGGCGTCGCCCGAGCCCCACGAACAGATAGACGAGGGGCGGCACCAACACCGCAGAAAGAGTCACTTTTGCGAGCATTTGCCCGAGCAGAAGTTCGCCGATCGGAAACACGCCGTAGAAGGCAACGGTAATGAAGATCAGCGTATCGACGATCTGGCTGAGCACGCTCGCAATGCCTGCTCTCAGCCAGAGGAGTTGGGCTCCTTCGCGTGCTTTGAGCCGGCTAAAGATCGTCACGTTGAGAAACGTCGAGACGCCGTAGGCGAAGATGCCGCCGAGCCAGATTCTGGGCGTGCCACTCATCATGGTCCGGAATGCCGAGAGGCGGTTCGGGTCCATTTCCGGCGACGGTGGCAGCGCGAGAACGATGAGGCTGAGGACGAGCGAGGTGATGAGCGGCACGAAACCGATCATTACCAATCGATTCGCCATCGGGCGTCCGTGGAGCTCGGCGACCGAGCTCGACGTCACGACCAGCAACAGGAACGCGAAAATTCCGGCTTCGACGGCGAGCGGCCCAAGCGCGACCTGCTTGTTGCCAAGGACGCCGGCAATGCACACCATGCCGCCGTAAAAGATCGAGAGCAGGAGCAGCGAAAGCGGCACGGAGCGCGTCTGATCAGTCATGTGCGTGATGGGTAACGCTTCCGTCAGCCTGCGCAACCAGCGTTGACCCGAAGTTCGCGCTCCGGCTAGCGAGCGCCTCCGTGACTTCCTCCAGCCTCGACATTGTGGCGATCGGTGATGCGATCGTCGACGTTATCGCCACCTGCGATGACACATTCATCACGGAGCAGGGCCTTCCAAAGGGCGGGATGCAGCTGCTGACGACCCATGCGGCGGATGCGCTTTACGCGGCAATGGGCCCCGCGCGCGAGATCAGCGGTGGCTCCGCTGCCAACAGCATGGCGGGTGCGGCAGCGCTCGGCCTTCGGGCGGCTTTCATCGGTCAAGTTGCCGACGACCAGCTCGGAGCGATTTTTGCACACGACATGCGCTCGCTCGGCGTGCAGTTCGACACGACGCCGCTCGCTGGCGGTCCGCCGACGGGGCGGTGCCTGATCCTTGTCACTCCTGATGCTCAGCGAACGATGAACACCTGCCCCGGAGCAAGCCATCACCTAACGCCCAGCGCGCTCGATCCCGAGCTCATCCGATCTGCGAGCGTGACTTTCCTCGAAGGCTATCTGTGGGGGCCCGAATACCCAAGAGCGGCAATGCTTGAAGCGGCCGCAATCGCGCACGGGGCTGGACGAACGGTGGCCTTCACACTGTCGGAGAGCCTCTGCATCGGCGACCGGCGTGAAGGCGTGATCGGGATGATCGAACGCGGAGCCGTCGACATTCTGTTCGGCAATGAGGACGAGGTTCGGCATCTCACCGGTTGCGACAGTCTTGGCGAGTGCATTGCGTTCCTCTCGCCGCAAGTATCTACGCTCGTGATCACGCGCGGAGCCGAGGGCGCTCTTGCCGTCGAAGTCGGGGAGCGGGTCCACAATCCCGCCGCCTTCGTCAAACATGTTGTCGATACGACTGGTGCCGGAGATCTGTTCGCGGCCGGCTTCCTAGCTGCGCGCTGTCGTGGACGTCCGCTCAAGGCGTGTCTTGAGACCGGGGCGCTTGCCGCCGCCGAGGTCATCTCGCATTTCGGCGCGCGCCCCGAAGCTGATCTGAAGGCACTAGTTGGACTATGAGACACGTGAAAAGTCTTGCCGTTTACTGCGGCTCCGCCCCGGGATCCGAGCCCCTGTTCGCTGATGCGACCCGGGCGACGGCGGCGGCAATGACGGCCCGCGGTGTGGACCTCGTCTATGGCGGCGGGCGGCTCGGGCTTATGGGCCTCATTGCCGACAGCGTGCTCGCGGCTGGTGGTCGCGTCTATGGCGTCATTCCCATGGCGCTCGTCGACCTTGAAGTCGCGCACACCGGTCTTACCGAACTGCACCGCGTGGGAACGATGCATGAGCGCAAGGCGAAGATGACCGAACTTGCCGACGCGTTTCTGGCGCTGCCGGGAGGCATCGGCACGCTCGACGAATTGTTCGAGGCCTGGAGTTGGAATGCGCTTGGCTATCACAAGAAGCCATTCTGCTTGCTCAATGTTGCGGGTTATTGGGACCACATGATCGCGTTTATCGATCATGCCGCATCAAGCGGCTTCCTGTCCCCGGAGCGCCGGGCGCAACTCCTCGTTGCGGAGACACCGGAACAGGCGCTTGAATTGCTGGACGAAGCCGCAACAGCCGCTACGCAGGGCATGGTCTGGTAGGTAAAGCCCGGGGGAGGGGCTCCGTGAATCAAAAGCTGCTCGGCATCGCCGGGGTCATCGTCATCCTTGGCATTGCCTTCGCACTCTCGACGAACCGCCGCGCCATTCGGATCCGCGTGGTTGGCGCTGCCTTCGCGCTCCAGGCCGTGATCGCGTTCCTGGTGCTTTATACGAACTGGGGCCGGGCAGGCATTCAGACGCTGTCGAACGGTGTCGGAAACCTCCTCGGCTACGCAACCCAGGGAACCGAGTTCCTTTTCGGGCCGAGCGCTGCAAATCCGCTCGCGCACAGCTTCGCGATTGCGGCCCTTCCGGTAATCATCTTCTTCGCAAGTCTCGTTTCAATCCTTTATTATCTCGGGATCATGCAGCGGATTGTCCGCTGGGTCGGGGGTGCAATTGGCTGGGTGACGGGCATAAGCCGAGTCGAATCCCTGTCGGCCGCGGCGAATATTTTCGTTGGCCAGTCCGAATCGCCGCTCGTCGTTCGACCCTATCTCGCAGCCTTGCCGCCGTCTCGCTTGTTCACGGTGATGTGCGTCGGCATGGCGGGAGTCGCGGGAACCATTCTCGCCGCTTATGCGAGCCTTCTTGGGCAGAGCTATCTGCCCTACCTGCTCGCCGCCGCCTTCATGTCCGCTCCGGGCGGGATCCTCATGGCCAAGATGATCATGCCCGACGACCCCGCCGACAGCGATGCAGCCGAGGATGCGAAGGTCGATGTCGCCGAGACATTCGAGGAAGGCGTAAAACCTGCGAACATCATCATGGCCGCAGCTCAAGGCGCGCAGACTGGGGTTAAGCTCGCCGTCGCCGTCGGCGCAATGGTCCTCGCTTTCGTGGCATTGGTTGCTCTTGCGAACGGACTGTTGGGCGGGTTCGGCAACTTGATCGGGATCCCGGAACTCAGCTTCCAGCGGATCATTGGCTATTTCTTCGCACCGGTCATGTTCCTGATCGGGGTCCCGTGGCGGGAGGCAATCACGGCGGGTGGGCTATTCGGGACCAAGCTCGTCCTCAACGAGTTCGTTGCGTTCATCGAGCTTGGCAAAATGGACGCCGGGACTCTCAGCATGCGCAGCCGCGAGATCGTCACCTTTGCCTTGTGCGGTTTCGCGAACTTCAGCTCGATTGCAATCCAGATGGCGGTGACCGGAGGTCTCGCGCCGAACCAGCGCTCGGTAATCGCAAGGCTCGGAATCCGAGCCCTTCTCGCCGGCAGCCTCGCCAACCTGATGAGCGCGGCGCTTGCTTCGCTGATGCTGCCCTGACGGCATTTCCTCTGCTAAGACAAGAGCATGGCAACGATGACTGCTAACAGTATTGCGTCCGTTTCTCTCAAGGACGCGGAACGCGATCCGGGCGCCTTCGCCCAAAAGCTTGGGCACAGCTTCGAGGAATATGGTTTCGCAATCATCGCCGACCACGGCATCCCCGAGGAACTCATCCATCGCGCTGAAGAAAAGGCCCGCGCGTTCTTTGCGCTCCCGGAAGAGGTCAAGCTCAAGTATCTCGTCGCCGGCAGTGGGGGAGCACGCGGCTACACGCCGTTTGGGATCGAGACTGCGAAGGGTCACAAGGCCCACGACCTCAAGGAATTCTGGCATGTCGGCCGCGACCTGCCGCCCGGGCACAAGTTCCGGGACCATATGCCGGACAATCTTTGGCCGTCCGAAGTTCAAAGCTTTAAGACGACATTCCAGGAACTCTTCGCGACCTTCGATCGGACCGGCCTTACGGTCTTGAGGGCAATCGCCCGCTATCTCGCCATCGACGACAACTATTTCGATGACGCTGTCCGCGACGGCAATTCCGTTCTTCGAGCGCTTCACTATCCGCCCCAGACCGAACCTACTGGCGAGCATATCCGCGCTGGCGCCCATGAAGACATTAACGCAATCACCCTTCTTCTCGGCGCCGACGAAGCCGGGCTCGAGCTCCTCACGCGCGACGGTCGATGGATCCCAGTTTCGCCCAAGCCCGGCGAACTCGTGATCAATATCGGGGACATGCTTCAGCGGCTGACGAACGGCGTCTTGCGCTCAACGTCTCATCGCGTCGTCAATCCGGCTCCCGAGCGCGCGAGCCATGCGCGCTTCTCGATGCCTTTCTTCCTGCATTTCCGCTCGGATTTCCTGATTGAAGCACTGCCGCAAACCTTGGAGCAAGATGAACGTCCGAAATGGCCGCCAATCACTGCCAACGAGTATCTGCAGGAGCGATTACGGGAGATTAAGCTCACCTGATCCGAAGGTTTTCCGGTCCGAAACCTAGCGGTAGGAGCTCACCGATCGTTCGCCGTTCGAGCGCGGAGCCGTCACCGCTGGCGCACAAGATGACAATATCACGGCTACTCAGCTGCGCCGCTTCGAGGATTGCCTGGCGGCAACCGCCACATGGTGTGCAGACGGTCGAGTCGGCACCGCCCGCGACGGCAACCTTCGCAACTTTGTGCAGTCCGAACGCATGCTGCGCGGCGGCGAGTGCGCTTTGCTCAGCACAGATTCCGAGCCGGTAACAGGCATTTTCCATATTCGCTCCGGTTACGACCTCTCCGTCCACGGACTCCACCGCGCAGCCGACGTGGAAGTTCGAATAAGGGGCGTAGGCTTTTCCCGACGCCGCCCGGGCAAGTGCGATCAATTCTTCCTCGGTCATCCTCTTGTCTCTAATCGTCTTCGCGAGGCATGCGCCAGCCATGTCGAAAACAAGAGTATCGAGTCGCATGCGTTCCCACATCTTGGCCGCGCTCATTTCCGCCGTGGCACTCATACCTTCGCCCGCGCTCGCGTGGGGCAAGACCGGGCACCGGGTCGTTGCTGCGATCGCGGATACGCAGCTCAGTGGCCTGGCGCGCGCGCAGATCGCACAGATACTAGCGCCCGGCGAAAGCCTCGACGAGGCAGCGAACTGGCCCGACGAGATGCGAGCTGCGCCGGACGACTTCTGGCAAAAGCGAGCGACGCCCTGGCATTATGTGACGCTGAGCGGGCCCACCTACGATCATGCGCCACCCGAGGGTGACGCGTTTGAGGCACTCGAACGCTTTCGCCGAACGCTCGAGGATCCGGGCGCGAGTCGAGCCGACAAGCAGCTTGCGCTGCGTTTTGTGATTCATCTCGTCGGCGACCTCCACCAACCGCTTCATGTGGGCAAATGCTGCGACCGAGGCGGTAACGACGTGAAAGTCACGTGGTTTGGAAAACCGACCAATTTGCACTCGGTATGGGACTCGCAACTTGTAGACGAAGAGCAGCTTTCCTTCAGCGAGCTTGCGGTAAAGCTCGAGCGACACATAAGCCCGCAGGATGTCGTCGCATGGTGGGATACCAATCCCCGGGACTGGATCGCACAGAGCGCACAAATCCGTGACACCCTGTATCCTGAGCCGTCGGTGACCGGAAAAGGCACGACGGTGAAGGATGGATCACCTAGTGTGGCGGACCTCTCCTACTCTTACGTCTACAAATTCACGCCGCTGATGGAACGGCAGTTAAGCCAAGCCGGAATTCGTCTTGCGGCATATCTCAACGCCATTTTCGACGAACCGCGCGCTCCCACCGCCAAGTCCCGCCACCAATGACCCGCCACATCATCACGGCCTTTGCAGCGCTCGGCATGGCCGCGTGCACGGTTCACGTGGCCCCACCTCAGTCAATTGCGGGTGCCGCGCCAAGAGCGCCGGTTGAAGTGCAGATCCTCGCGTTCAACGATTTCCATGGCAACATTGAAACGCCTCCTCCGATCGAAGTCGTGGGCTCCAACGGACAGAAAGAAAGGATCGTAACGGGCGGCGCGTCGCACCTTGCTGCGGCGCTCGCCGGCTTACGCGTCGGCCATTCGAACACGATCACCGTTTCCGCGGGGGACACGATCAGCGCTTCCCCGCTCATTTCCGCCAATTACCTCGATGAGCCGACGATCGATGCCATGAACCTCATGCATCTTGAGATCGGGTCGGTTGGCAACCATGAATTTGATCGCGGCGCCGACGAACTGAAGCGGATGCAATCAGGGGGCTGTGCCAAATTCACCCATCGAACCCCGTGCGCGGTCGAGCAATTCGGAGGAGCGAAGTTTCGGTACCTCGCCGCAAATGTCTTTAATGGCGACGGAACGACCATCTTTCCGGCGACGGCGATCAAGCGGTTTCCGACATCGGCTGGAACGATCACGGTAGGTTTCATCGGTGAGACACTGAAGGGAACCGCGACCCTGGTCACGCCGTCCGGCGTGCGTGGGCTGACGTTTAAGGACGAGGCGGAAACGGCCAACGCACTGGTGCCGGCGCTCAAAGCGGAGGGAGCGGACGCAATCGTCCTGCTCATCCATCAGGGCGGCAAGACGCCACAATTTAGGGTCGGCAACGGCTGCGATGGTCTCACGGGTGAGATTTTGCCAATCGTGCGGCGGCTCGATCCTGCAATATCCACCATAGTCTCGGCACATACGCATTGGGCCTATGTCTGCCGCGGCGCGCCGGCTTCCGTCGGCCCCGGCCGCCTTCTCACGAGCGCCGGAAAATATGGCTATTTCGTCACGAACCTTCGGCTAGAATTCGATCCAACGACGCACCGGCTGATCAGTCAGGATGCCAACAATATCATTGTCGGCAATGGCGAGCGCGGCGAGGATGCCGCGGAGACGGATCTCGTCAAGCGCTATGCTGCCGCGGCAGCGCCGATCGCAAACCGGGTAATCGGTCATCTGACCGCATCGGCGCCGAATGCCGAGGACGACGGCGAGAGCCCGGCGGCGGACCTCGTCGCGGATTCAATGCTCGCTGCGACGCGCGTTCCGGATAACGGCGGCGCGCAGCTCGCCCTCGTCAACGCGAGCGGCATTCGGATTTCGCTTCCCGCCGGGGACATCAAATACGCGAACGCTTTCTCGATGATGCCGTTCGGCAACAATTTGGTCGTGATGACACTAACCGGCGCGCAGTTGAAGGCCGCGTTAGAACAGCAATATGGGGGGGAGCCGCCGCCGGCAGGTCAGCGGCCACATGCGCTCGCAAGTTCGGCGGGTTTCACCTACGCGGTCGACCTGCACCGCCCGGCCGGCAATCGTGTCCTTGAAATCCGGCTCAATGGGAACTCAATTGCGCCGGATGCGCGCTACCGCGCAGTAGTAAGTAATTATCTGGCATCGGGCGGCGATGGCCTGAGCAGCTTCACGGCGGGCACGGACATCGTGGATAAGGACATTATTGACCTCGACGCGCTCGTTGAATGGATTGCTCCTGGCCGGAGTCCGCCAATTCCAAACCGGATCCGTTTAATCGGCGAGCATTGAGCGTTCGTGGCGAACGCTGCAGTGCAAGATCAGTCGAATTGAGCATTCGAGCGACACCGGTTGCTGAGCATGCCCTTCGCTACACGAACGTCGGACCCTGCTTGATGCACTAGCGCAGCGGGGGCTCGTCGAAGCTGCGCAATTTCCGGCTGTGGAGACCTTCGCCTTCGCGCTGCAGAAGATTGAGCGCCTCGATACCGATGCGCAGATGCTGGCTTACGGCGCGCTCGTAGAATGCATTAGCCTGGCCGGGGAGCTTGAGCTCGCCGTGGAGCGGCTTGTCCGAAACGCATAACAGCGTGCCGTAAGGTACGCGAAACCTGTAGCCCTGTGCAGCGACCGTTGCGGATTCCATGTCGATTGCAACGGCGCGGCTCTGGTTGAAGCGCAGCGCCGACGCCGCGTAGCGCAGCTCCCAGTTGCGGTCGTCCGTCGTTACGACAGTACCTGTGCGCAGGCGCCGCTTGACGCTGTCTTCGTCCTCGCCGGTGATCGCCGTCGTCGCATCGAAAAGCGCCCTTTGAACCTCGGCGATGGCCGGAAGCGGTACCTCCGGCGGAAGCATATCGTCGAGCACATGGTCGTCGCGAAGATAGGCATGCGCAAGGACGTAGTCCCCGATCGTCTGACTTGGTCGCAATCCGCCGCAGTGCCCTATCATCAGCCACACTTCGGGCCGCAGGACGGCCACGTGATCGCATATCGTCTTGGCGTTCGAGGGGCCAACACCGATATTTACCAGGGTAATTCCGCTGCGTCCCTCTGCCATGAGGTGATACGCTGGCATCTGATGCCTTCGCCATTGCCCGGCCGCTATCTGCGCCTCGGCGTCTACGAGGTCGCCGCGCTCGTATACGGCGCCGGGCACGGACAGGGCGGTGAAACGCGAGTCCTTGCGCCGCAGCGTATCGATCGCGACCCCGACGAATTCATCGACATAGCGCACGTAGTTGGTGAATAGAACGAACTGCTGAAAATGCTCAGGCGGCGTTCCCGTGTAGTGCCTGAGGCGCGCTAGGCTAAAGTCGGTGCGCGGCCCGTCGAACAGCGCCAGGGGACGGCTCTCCCGCTGCGCATTGATCCAAACACCATCGGCAATTTCATCGCCAAGATGGACCAACTCATTGGACGGAAAGAAACGCGACAATTCGGTCGTCGACACGTCTCCGACCTCGATCCCGCTATTCTCGATCACGTAGGCATACGGGATCTCGCTTGCGGACCGCCCGACCGAAACCAGGACGTCGTAATCGCGGTCGAGATGGTCAAGCTGGTCGACCAAATACTCACGGAACAGTTCGGGCCGTGCAATGCTCGTCGCGTATGTACCCGGCTGATTCAGCCGCGCAAAAGCACGCGTCGGAGCTGCGCGGGGCATCTTCCCTGCGAAGTCGATGCGCAGTTCGGGATAAGAAAACGCCCCCTGCTTGCGCGTTGACCCGGCTGGTGGGGTGCGATCGTGGACATATCGCGCCAGGGCTTGGCGAAGGTTCGCCACGGACTCGTCGTAAATAGCCGCAAGCTGATCGACGATCCGGTGAGCGTTCGAGTGACGCGACATGGCCTGCACTAATCGGCCAACGGCCAATGACGCAAGTGCGCATGTCGCCCGCGGCCGTTCGCCATCGACTGGGATGGTAGTGGAAGGAAAACCGCCGACCGTCCCAAGCTCGACGACAGCGGAAAGCGATCCTGGGGGCCGCCTGTACTGCGCCACCGCGGCCGGCTCATGCATCTGTTTGCCGTCTGTGTCTGCAAAGGCGAGCGCCCAAACATCGAGCCGCGCAGATACCGAGGCTTATGACAGCCCCGCAAAATTTTATTGGCCAAACGACAGTTCGGCCTGCTTATCGACCGGCAAGTTTGACCGCCGGAAACAGGAAGCGGCGGACGAAAACTATGCGTAGCGGCGGCCGTTATGCGCGGACGTAAAGGGGTTTCCATGAAGGCTGTCGTGGCGACGCTTGCCGCCATTCTAGCGTGTTCCATATCGATCCGCGCGAATGCCGAAACGTGGGACGCTGAACGATGGCGTGCGGCGATGAATTCGGCGCGCTGGACGGGGCCGTTGCTTGCTTCGACCGCTGAAACCGTGCCCCAGGGTCACTTTTACACCGAGCCATATTTCTTTGATGTGATCGCAAACGGTCAGCACAACCCGGGATCGAGCGGCTTCTATCAATACGGGCTTTTCAACAACTACACCGTCGGTGTTCAGCCTTTCTTCTCACTTGGAACCCGGAAGGATAATCGCGATTTCGCGATCGGCGACTTCAAGCTGCTCTCGCAGTTGCGTCTCAGCCATTTCACGCCTGCGCATCGCGTACCCTCGATAGCGCTCGTGATGAACATGGCCGTGCCGACCGCGAAAGATGACAACCTAAGAGCAATGAAGCAGGGACATGGTACCGGTTCGTTCGCGCCGGAGATCGGCGTGAACGTCCAGGAATATTTTCTGCTGAAGAACGGTCGCCTGCTACGTGCGCGCTTCAATTTCCTCAGGAATTTCCCGTTGAAGACCAGTGTATCCGGCAGAAGCGTGTACGGGACTCTTTTTGGGTTCGAAGGGCATGCCCGGCCGGGTTCGAAGACAACGACGATCGGGGCGGTCGAATACAGCTTAACCTCCAAATGGGCACTGGCGCTCGACGTCGAACGCGATCAATGGGGCAGAACGCGGGTCTCCGGCCGCTACCCTGGCGGAGCACTTGTAAGCCAGACCACTGCGACAAGCTGGGACGTCGGTTTTGCACCGGCGATTGAGTATAATTGGAGTGACCGCGCCGGTGCCATATTCGGTATCTGGATAGTGCCAAGAGGCCACAATACGTCGCCGTCCGTAACCCCCGCGATCGCAATTCAGCGCTTCTGGTAGCCGCCGCCCCTGAACTACGGCACGGCCGGACAGTCGAATACTACCGCCGTCGCTCGCGCGAACCATTCCTGGACGCGGTCAGCCTTGGGAAGGACATGATTGGCTGCTAGGGGCGTGCCCATGCTGACAATCAATGGGCTTACAGTTCGCCTTGGCGGACGCACGATACTTGACCGCACATCGGCAGCGATTCCGCCAAGAGCCCATGTTGGCCTGATCGGCCGCAATGGTGCCGGAAAGTCCACCTTGATGAAAGCCATCATCGGCCTGATCGATCCTGATGAGGGTTCAATCGACCTCCCTCGCCGTGCGAAGCTTGGCTATATCGCCCAAGAGGCGCCGGCTGGTACGGCAACTCCGTTTCAAACTGTTCTCGCTGCCGATGTCGAACGCGCCGCACTCACGGAGGAATCGGAAACTTGCACCGATCCGCATCGGCTCGGCGACATCCACGATCGCCTGCTGGCGATTGACGCCTACACGGCTCCGGCGCGCGCGGCACGTATCCTCTTGGGGCTGGGCTTCGACGAGGTGATGCAGTCCCGGTCCCTCGACAGTTATTCCGGCGGGTGGAAAATGCGGGTTGCACTCGCGGCCCTGCTATTTTCGGAGCCGGACGTGCTGCTTCTGGACGAGCCATCGAACCACCTCGACCTTGAAGCAACTCTATGGCTTGAGAATTTTCTAAAGGGCTATGCCGGAACTTTGGTAGTCATCAGTCACGAGCGGGACCTTTTGAACAATGTCGTGGACACCATCCTGCACCTGGAGCGTGGCAAGATCACCCTCTACTCCGGCGGTTACGACAGCTTCGAGCGCCAGCGTGCCGAACGCGCCGCTCAGATTGCAGCTGCGCAAGCTGCCCAGGATGCACAACGAGCGCGATTGCAGGATTACATTGCGCGCAACAGTGCTCGAGCGTCGACCGCGAAACAGGCGCAGTCGCGGGCCAAGATGCTCGCGAAAATGCAGCCGATTGCAGCGCTGGCCGAGGATCCCAGTCTCAGCTTTGATTTTCCAAGCCCCTCGCAGCTTAAACCTCCGCTGATCACACTCGACATGGCGGCAGTGGGCTATGCCGAAAGGCCGGTATTACGGCGCCTGAATCTGCGGGTCGACCCGGACGATCGGATCGCGCTTCTTGGCCGCAACGGTAACGGCAAAACCACCCTCGCGCGCCTGCTGGCGGCGCAACTGCAGCCGATGGAGGGCGCGGTTAGTGCATCCGGCAAGATGCGGGTCGGCTATTTCACGCAATACCAGGTCGAAGAACTGCACGGCGGCGACACGCCCCTTCAGCACATGACACGCGCAATGACCGGAAGCAGTCCGGGAGCCGTGCGCGCACAGCTTGGACGCTTTGGCTTCTCAGGTGACAAGGCGACGACTCTCGTCGGCAAGCTTTCCGGAGGCGAGCGCGCCCGACTGGCATTGGCGTTGATCACGCGCGACGCGCCGCACCTCCTCATCCTCGACGAGCCAACAAACCACCTCGACGTGGATTCCCGCGAAGCCCTCGTCCAGGCCCTCAACGGCTATGAAGGTGCGGTGATCATTGTTAGCCACGACAGGCATATGATCGAGCTCACAGCGGACAGGCTGGTGCTTGTGGAGAACGGCTGTGCAACCGAGTACGCGGGCAGCGTGGACGATTATATCGACCTTGTCCTTGGGCGAGGCCCCGCTTCGTCGGAGAAGCCAAAGCAGCAGCGGCACGATCGCAAGGCGGCCGCGAAGGCGCGCGAACATGCGCGCGCTCTCAAGAAGGCCGCTGCAGACGCGGAGGCGGTCAGCGCCCGCCTCGCGGCGGAATGCTCGGCACTCGATCGTGCGATGTTCGATCCGACGAATTCGCCGAACGAGTTCGCCAACATGCCCATGAGCGAGTTGAGCAAGCGCCGGGCTGAGGTGGCGTCTCAACTGAAGGCTGCAGAGGCGGCATGGTTGGAAGCAAACGAGCAACTCGAACGCCTGGCCGCCTAGTTGCCCGAACGTCGACACTAAGTCGGAGCAAACTTCTAAGCATATGGCCTCGCGAGGATCGCGCGGATCGGCGAATAGTACCGAAGGCTGGTTGTCCGGGCTTGGGGGCAAATCGCGCTTTGCGCACCGCAAGCGTTTGTCTCCAGATAGATCGTCTGTATTAGCCTTCAGGCGATGTTGCACCGTAGGTTTGCCTCGTTGTCGAGCGCGTTCTGGCTTGGGTTATTATTGGCAATCCTAATCCCGTGCACACCCTCCCGAGCCGCACGCTACCAAACGCGAAGCGGTGAACTTATCTTTTCGATTGACGACGTGACCGGCGCTTATGCGCTTGATGCGGGCGTGCTTCACTTCGGCGGCCACATGCCTGCCGGTCCTTTGCAGGTGACGAAGGTGGGTGCGCAACTGCGCTTTCCTCTTGCACAGAACATCGAAGCGCGCGTTGAACCAGTTCCGGGCCATGCCTCAGCGTTCTTCTTCAGCTGGACCAATATCGGTCACGAGCCCGTGACGAATCCTCCCGACTTTCCCGAGTTCACCAAGGTTCCAGCGGGATTGCATTCACTTTCGCATCGGAAGATTTTGCGCCGCCCGCATTCGATGATCCCCAGAACGTATCGACGCCGTGGCTGCTGTTCCGCGACCGAAGCGAGGCCATTGTAATTTCACCGGTCTCGGACGTCTTTCTTGCCAGCATGCGAGGTGACGCGAAAACACGCGTGGCCGTCGGCATGAATGTGCAGGTCCGGAGCCTTCCGGCAGGTTTCACCGCACGGGCGCTTGTGGCCGCTGGGCCGGGAATCGTTCCCGCCTATGATGCCTGGGGCAACGCCTTGCGCGGCAATTACGCGCGTACACCCGCCGCCGCCGATGCGGATGCCACCTTGCGTTACATAGGCGTGCTGACCGACAATGCCGGCGGCCACTATTATTACAATTACGACTACTCCGATGGCCTGAACTACGAGGACTCGCTGGTGCGCTTCCTTGCGCGCTCCCGGGCGTCCGGCGTGCATTTTGGCTGGCTGCAGCTCGACAGCTGGTGGTATCCCAAAAGCACCTGGAATCCGCAGGAACAGATCAAATCAGTCAAAAATCCGGCGCTGCCCGCGCAGGCCTGGAACCGGTACGGCGGGTTGCTGGAATGGAAGGCAGACCCCGGCGTCTTCCCAGACGGCATGGCCGCGTTTCACAAACGGGTGAGGATGCCATTCCTTGCGCACAATCGGTTCATCGACAAAGACAGCCCCTATCATAAACGCTTCGCGATTTCCGGCCTGGCGGGGATCGACCGGCGTTATTGGACGGAGCTTGCGCGCTATGCGTCCGATAGTGGCGTCGCGACCTATCTTCAGGATTGGCTGAGTGCGATCTACAACTTCTCGCCCGAGCTTCATGCGCTCGCGGGGAAGGGTCGGGCGTTCACGGATGGCATGGCATCAGCGATGGCCGCGCGCGGCATCACGATGCAATATTGCATGCCGTTTCCGCTGCACATCCTGCAGGGCGCGAAATATCCCAACCTTACGACGATCCGCGCCGCGGGCGATGGCCTGACGCGCTCGAAGTGGACTCAGCTCGCCTTCAACGCACGCCTGATTCGCGAAGTCGGTGCCTGGCCCGCTACCGACGTAATGCCTTCGGGAGATACGGCAGCGATGCTCTTTGCTACCTTGTCGGCGGGTCCGGTTGGCGTTGGCGACGCATTTGAACAGCTCGACAGAGCCAACATTATGAAGGCCGCGCGGGCCGACGGCGAAATCGTCAAACCGGATGAACCGCTTACACCGCTTGCGCGCAGCTACGTGTCGCAGGCGCGAAAGACCGGCGAACCGATCCTCGCCTCCACCTTTACCCGCCACGGGAATCGCACCACGGCCTACCTTCTCGCTTTTGCAGACAATCCGCAAAAGGGGCGCACGGATTTTTCGGTTAGCCCTGCGGAGCTGGGCTTCAAGAACCGCGTGGCCGTGTTCGATCCGCAGGCGCAGACGTTGGCAACGATGAATGCCGCCGATACGATTTCCGGCAGCCTGTCGGGACCGGACGCCTACGCCTACCGCATCATCGCGCCAATTTCCCGGTCGGGTATCGCGCTCATTGGTGATCTCGACAAGTTTGTGCCCATGGGTCGCAAGCGCGTCACCGCGTATCGTGACATCGCCGGCGGCGCAGTACTCGAGATTTCCAGTGCAGCGAACGAAAGGGAACTGACCATCACCGGCTACGCGGCATCGCCAATCACCGCACGGGCCCAGGGCGGATCGGTTGGATCGGTCGTTCGCGACGCAAACACAGGCTTGTTCAAGGTAAAGTTGAGGAGCGGCGGCAAAACATCGCTAAAGCTTTTTCTCACGCTGAACCGAAGATCATAACAAAACCCGGCCGACGCAGCCCGACCTTCCTGTCCGCAGTGTGCTGTCGTTTCAGCCGGTCATCCCAACGTCGACGAGACGCGGCGCTCACAGTCGCCCAAGGTTGCTGCCCGGTTCCAGCAGCGCGCTAGGACCCGAGATTGTCGAACCTCAATGGTCGAAGGAGCGGACATTTCCTCAAGCACAGTCGAGGTCCGCCTTTCACCGCGGGCGGTTAGCGAAGTGTGCGAAAAGATCGTCGACACGCGCAAGAGGCGCGCTACGTTCGCCGTGTTCCGAACTTGCCAAGAAAGGCCATGCATGGAGATCGACCGCAGAACGTTGCTCGGCGCTGCCGCCTTGCCGTTCGCCACGGGAGCGCTCGCGGCTGCACCCGTGACGGATGACTGGGAGAGTATCGCGCGCGAATATGACGTAACGCGCGAGGTGATCCAGCTCGAGCACGGCATTTGGGGAATGATGTCGCGACCCGTGATTGCCGCGTATCGGGCTATGGTCGAGCGCGTGAATCGCGATACCAGCTATTATGCAAGACGAACAATGGTTGGCGACTTGGAGGCATCTCGTGCTGCGGTAGCGCACGCGGTGGGTGTCGCAGTTGAAGAGCTCACCTTCACCCGCAACGCGACCGAGGCAATGAAGGCGCTTATCCTCCAATATAATCGCCTCAGGCCCGGCGATGCAGTGCTCTACGCTGATCTCGACTACGACAGCATGCAAACGAGCATGGAGTCACTCGCGGCTCGGCGCGGTGTGCATGTAATAAGGATCGCGCTGCCCGAACCCGCCACGCGCCAGTCACTGGTTGACGCTTACGAAGCCGCATTCAAGGCGAACCCGGCGATCAAGATGGCGCTACTCACGCATGTCAGCCACCGGACAGGGCTGGTTCTGCCCGTTGCCGAAATTGCGACAATCGCGCGCGAACGCGGCATCGACGTGCTCGTCGATGCGGCCCATAGCGTTGGTCAATTGGATTTCCGCTTGCCTGACTTGAAGGCTGATTTCGTGGGAATGAACCTCCACAAGTGGATCGGCGCGCCGTTGGGAGTAGGGGCGCTATACATTCGCCGTGAACGGATCGGTCAAATTGATCCGGATCCTGCAGAAAGTCCGCGGAGTACGGACATCGCCGCACGCGTTCATACCGGCACCGTAGATTATGCAGCGCAGCTTACTGTCCCCGTGGCGCTAGGCTTTCAGGCGACGATCGGCGGACTGCGCCGCGAGACAAGGCTGAAAGCTTTGCGCGATCGGTGGGTGCGCCCGCTCCGCAATCTGCCGCAAGTCCAAATTCTGACTCCCGACGATTCGAGCCTCTATGGCGCGATTACTTCGTTCAGGCTTCGCGGACGAACCTCTCATGACGAGAATGTCGCGCTCGCGAAAGGCTTGCTGGACAAGTATCGTATTTTCACTGTGCACCGCGACGGCCTTGCTTCGGGGTCGTGCGTGCGGGTCACTCCAGCGCTAGCAACGCGAATGACCGAGATGGATTCACTTGTGGAAGCGATCCATGGGCTCATCGCCTAGCCGCAAAAACCGGATGGTCAAAAGTTCGATCATCTACAGAGCATAATTGCTCGGACAGGATTGGCAGGATGAAATCCCCCGCTTGAGGCGGCTCAGCGGGAGGGCTCGAGCGGCCGCTAGGTAAATCCGCGAACGGTTTTCTGCGTCCAGGATGGGCGTCACGACGCCGATGCCACCATCCGGCGTGCAGGCAAGACCGGTGTACTTGCGCGCGGCGGGTCATTGTTTGCGATTTCCTGACGCAGTGCCCTGCAAGCTTGCTGAACCTCGCGCCGCCAGCGCAGCGTTTCGACCATCTGCTCAGCGCTAAGTGCAGTAAGCACACCAATAACAAGGATCCCGACTTCGCGGATGAACTCGCGCCAGCCGTGCAGCGGCTTGGGCAGGTGGAAACGCATGCGTTTGACCCCCGGTACGACCAGACGCCTAACGGCAGTTTCGATGTCTGCAATGGCTGCGAGCGCGTGAAAACGGACC
>DASZBO010000046.1:0-44094 GCA_035944075.1 Sphingomicrobium sp. | reverse complement strand
CCAGCGTTGACTGTCCAGTGCGTGTCCGGCTTCCACTCATCCTGAATATACAGACCGATTTGCGCGTCCTTGCCGCTGAAGGTCTGCGACGGCTGAATGTTGATCTGTGCGCCATATGGAGTGTTCGTGTTAGGATCGAACGAGCCGCTCGGGCCCGGATTGAAGTAGAAGTAGCGACCGTTGAACGCATTGTTCACGGTCCGAGCGAGATTGTAGAAGGTTACCTGCCCGCCTACCTTGAACGTATGCTCTCCGTGGCGGAGCGTCGCGTCATCCTTGATGATCCACGACTTGTCTGTGTCACCCTGATTAAAGAAGTGAGCACCTGTCTCGGCCAGCACCGAGAAATCCGGGTTCTGGTAGCCACCTGAGGTGCCTGCGGTCGCGCCGCAGTTCGCCGCCTGAACAAGTGCGCTCGGCGTGTTCGCAATGCAGCTTGCCTGGGAATCGAAGGGTCGCGAAATGTTGAATTCGGGGCCGGTTCCGACGGAAGGCGTCGATTGTGTTGACTTGTCGTAGGCGACATTGAGGAAGTTCAAAAAGTCGCCAGAAGTGTGCCGCCATTGAAGCTGATAGCGATCCTGGTGAGTCAGGATCGTGCGCGCGTGACTGGAAGTCGCGTTGGAGTCGATATCGCTAAGGTTGTTCTCGCGCCGGATAAACGCTTCCACGTTCACGGTATCGTCGGGCGTCGCGAACCATGTCAGCTTACCGAAATAGAGACCCTGCTTGAAGTTTTTGGTGTGCGAGATGTTGATTTGCGACGCGAGAGCGGACGGAACGCCTTGGACGTTTCCAGTTGTCGTCGGAAGACTCTCAGTCGTCCCTTCACCCGCCACGTAGAAGGTAAGCTTGTCGGGTATGATTGGGCCGCCCAGATCTCCACCGAACTGATAGCGTTTATAGTCAGGCTTTGGAACGTGGTTCTTCTTGTCGAAGTATGGCTGCTCGATGAAGCTCTTCGGCTGGTAGTCAACGAAAGCGGAGCCGTGGAAGTGATTTCCTCCCGTCTTCGTGATTGCCGTCAGAACAGCCGAAGCCGACTGCCCGACCTCGGCGCCGAAGTTTTGGGTCTCGAGCTGATATTCCTGGATTGCGATTTGGGGGAAAGGATTTCCGATACCAAAATTCTGCCCAAATATGCCGCCATGATTGATCGGATTCTTGAAGCTCATTCCATCAAGCAATACATTCACAGCAGACGGACTGAGTGCCCCAGCCTGAAGCTGCTGCGCTCCGCTCGGGGAGGTGAGTTGTACGCCCGGAGCAAGCGCCGCGAAGCTTAGGAAATTGCGAGTATTCTGCGGTAGATTCTCGATTTGCGCGGTTGTGATGTTAGTCGCCACGGTTTGCGACTGAACGGGCTGCGCGGAGCGCCGACCTGTGACGACGATCTGGCCTGCCCGAACCTCGGCGAAATCGACCTCAACGGTTTGGCCCACGAGCAATGTCGCCGTCTGCCCGGGCTTTCCAGCCACCGAGACATCGTATTGGGATGGACGAAGACCGAGAATCGAATAATTGCCGCTGGCGTCCGTTCGGCCGACACTTCTCTGGCCCGTATGAGTATCGACCGCGACAACCTCGGTTCCGGCCCTCGCCCCATCTACATGCCCCTGAAGGGTCGCGAACTCTTGCTGCGCATGCGCAGGTGAAGCAAATCCTATCGCCACCGCAATTGCGACGGCCGAAATACCAGACGTCAGCTGGCGCTTGTTCAACTTCGTATTCACCCTTTTCCCCTCTCCCAAGGCCCGGTGGTGTAACCGGTTACATCGCATTTCGAACAGAACTGTTTCTCGGCCGTGAATGAAACGCCTTCGACGGCGCCAAGTCAATCCACGGTTCGCGTGGAGTACTGCAGGTTTCCATTAGCTGTGGCTTCGGCGCCACGGCGGTTGTCAGCCGGCCGCTTCGCCCCGCTCATAACGCAAGGCGAAATCCACGTTTGGGACCGGTGTCATTCCCGGTTGCTGCGCGCGGGCTTCCTCGGTCTTGGGCGGCAACTGCCGAACGAATTCGCCATGATCGGGCATTTTTGCAGCAACGTCCTCGATCACTTCGGCAAGGTCCCCAAGGAAGGCGGCAAGGTCGTCGTCGGCGACAAATTGCGTAACCGGGTCGGCTTGCATGTCGAACCCCTGCCCAAGCAAGACCTGGACCCAACTCTCTTCAGCGAAAAGCTCCTGCGCATTGTGTTTGAAAAACCGGCCTGACGAGCGAAACAACTCAAGCCGCGCGACAAGGCTGTCAGGGACATCCATGTTTCGCACGTAGTCCCAGAACGGATCGCCCGAGCGGCGGGTCACCTTGTAGTGCGCAATGATGAAGTCGCGCACATCTTCATATTCTGTGCGCGCCTGAAGGTTGTATTCATCGATGTCCGGCGCGGAGAAACCAGTCGACGGGAACATCGCCAGCAGACGGTGAATGGCAGTTTGGATCAGGTGAATACTCGTTGACTCGAGTGGCTCAAGGAAGCCTGATGAAAGCCCAATTGCGACGACGTTCCTGTCCCACGACTTCAGCCGCCGACCCGGCGCGAAGCGCACCGGGCGAGGATCGCCCAATGGTTCGGCGTCAATGCTTCCGAGCAGCAGATCGGCGACCTCCTCATCCCCGATGAGTTCGGATGCATAGACATAGCCATTGCCAATCCGATGCTGGAGGGGGATGCGCCATTGCCAGCCCGCCTTGCGTGCGGTCGAACGCGTGTAGGGTGTCAACGGCTCTACGCTAGCACAGGGCACAGCCTGGGCCCGATCACACAAAAGCCATTTGTTCCAATGCTCGTAGGCATTGCCGAGCGCATCGCCGATCAGCAGGGCGCGCATGCCCGAACAGTCCACGAAAAGATCACCTTCAACCTCACGGCCGTCGTTTAGTCGAACTTTTTCAACAAAACCGCTTTCCGGATGTTGCACGACTTCGACGATTCGCCCTTCGACGCGCGTGACACCGCGCGCCTCGCTCTCACTGCGCAGGTACCTGGCAAAGAGCGAAGCATCGAACTGAAACGCATAATCCATGTCACCGAGCGGAGAATTGGGATTGCGCTTGTCGGGGAAGGAGAATCGATTCTTGAGGGAAGCCGCGCAATTGATTGCATAGGCGTCGAAGGGAAGAGTCTTGTCCGGCATGCGCGCGCGGGATGCGAGCCAGAGCTGGTGCGGGTGGAGCCACAACATGTCGCGACCGATCTTGCCGAAGCCGTGGACGTACGTTTCGCCCGGCGCGCCCCAGTCCACGAATTGGATCCCGAGCTTGAAGGTCGCCTTCGTCTCGCTGATCATTTTCAACGGATCAATCCCGGCGAGCGGAAGGAAGTTGCGAATGTGAGGGATGGTCGCCTCGCCGACGCCAATCGTCCCGATCTCTTCCGACTCGATTAGCCGGATCTCAACCTTGCTGAGCCATTTCGAAAGAGCCGCCGCGGTCATCCAGCCGGCGGTGCCCCCTCCAACGATCGTTACCCGTCGGACGGGATCTTCCGCGCGCGCCATACATTCCTCCAGACCGCGAAATCACGGCAAGGCCTTACACCAGCCGCCGAGATTTCAAACAAGGGTCACTGGAGCCTTCGGACCGCCACAATCAATCGCCGGGCGGTCCTTAATTCGAGCGGATCGCAAACCGCCCCGGACCAGATTGGTCCGGGATTAGGAAGTTGATGCTTTTCAAACGCGGATCAGCGCTTAGCTCTCGTCCATCCGAAAGGCGCGCCTTTGCATGGTTCCAACCGTGCACCGTTACCGAGATTTCGCTCCACCAAGGATGATAGGAACCACTCCTTGGACCAAAGTCTAGCACCACGCCGTCGGGCATGACCGAGCACCGGACTTCCTGGCGAAGACTCGGCCCCGAAACACTCACGCCGTCGTCAAGGTAGAGCTCACCGCGGCAATCTTCTCCAGGATAAACATCGAGCCTTAATGGGCCGCGCGGGGTCTCGGAAGTGCTCTGCACCACGGGCTGGCGCGGGAGAATGGTCCCGGCGCGCACGAAGACGGGCAACACGTCAAGCTTCGGAGTTTCGGTCAGCTTGGTCTGCGTGACCGGCAATCCGGTCCAATAATCATACCATCCTCCCTTCGGCAGGCAGATGTCGAACGGCTCTGGAGACTCGGGCTTCGGTGGTCCTGAAATGAGCAGACTGCGACCCAGCGTGAACGCCAAGGAGCGATCGCAGTCTCCGTTCAGTGCGTCCGGATAATCATAGAAGACCGGCCGCATGAGGGGGTCCCCGGTCCGCGCGTTCTCGTCGGCGAGCGCGTAGAGATAAGGCAGAAGCCGATACCGCTCCTCGACATAACGCTTGCGAATGGCGAGCTGGTCGGGACCGTCGACCCACGGTTCCGCCCGCGGCGTGTCTTTCGCCGAGTGATCGCGAAACACGGGAGTGAAGGCGGCAACCTCGAACCAGCGCGTCAGCAGTTCGGGGCTCGGGCCGCCGGTGAAACCTCCAACATCGGAACCGCTGTAAGAAAAGCCCGAGAGCCCCAGATTGATGAGCTGTTCGACGGAGAGCCGCAGGTGATCCCAGGTCGAGCTGTTGTCGCCCGTCCATGTCGCGGCATAGCGCTGGCCACCCGCATACGAGGCTCGTGTCATTACGAAGGGTCGGATGCCCGGCCTGAGGCGCAGCATGCCCTCATACGTGCCCCGCGTATTCTCCATGCCGTAGACGTTGTGGATCTCGCCATGAGCGGCGGTTCGGGGCGCAAAATCGTCGCTTTCGATGCGATGCAGGTTCGTATTCGGCATCGTGTGCCCTGGCGTGTCGAACACAGCCGGCTCATTCATGTCGTTCCAAAAGCCGGCGAACCCGTCGGCGATAAAATCCTTGTAAAGCGATCCCCACCAGGTCCGTGTCGAGGCCCGCGTGAAGTCGGGGAAAACCGAAGGGCCGGGCCAGACAGGCGCGATATAGACCTTGCCGGCCGCGTCGTGCACGAAATTGTTGCCCGCAGCTCCGCTTTCGTAAGGGGCGTAATTCTGGTTTGGCAAGTAGGCGACATGGAGATCGGTAATCGGCACCAGCTTGATGCCCGTCTCGCCGAGATCGCTGACGAGGCCTCGCATGTTGGGGAAGGTCGTTTTGTTGACCGTGAAAGGCCGGTTTCGGTCCTGATAGTCAATATCGAGCCAGATCACGTCGAGCGGAAAACGGTCGGCCCGGAACGTGGCTGCAACCTGCCGCACCTCGGCATCGCTCATGTAACTATACCGCGACTGCTGATATCCGAGCGCCCAGAGCGGAGCGAGGGGAGCGTGGCCAGTGAGGTCAGCGTAGTGCCGAACCACTTGCCGGACGCTCGGTCCTGCAATCAGGTAATAGTCGACGGGTCCATCGACGGAACTGATCCGCAGCGTGTCCGCGACGCTGTGGCCGAAATCGAATGTACTTCGAAATGTGTTGTCGAGAAAAAGACCGTAGGCTCCGCCCGGTCCACCGGTCGCAATGTAGAAAGGGATCGACTTGTAAATCGGGTCGGTCGACGGAGTGAAACCGTACGTGTCGCTGTTCCAGTTGACGAACGTGTAGCCGCGTCGATCAAGAACGCCCGTCTTGTCGCCCATGCCGAAATAGTGCTCGCCAAGCGGCATGGCCTTGCGCAGCTCGAAGGACCGGCCGTCGAATCGGATCGTCGACGCGTCGGCGTTGATGAGCTGGCCGTTAAGGTCGAAAAGCTCGAGCTTTAGGGTCGCGGGGTCAACCGCAACCTCTATGGAACCTGTCCGGAACCCCCTCTTGGTCGGCTCAACGGCAACGCTTCGACTACGCATATTCGCCGGGACAGCCCAGCTCGCATCTTCCCCAAGCGCGCTAGCGCGGCCGATCCGCACGCGGAGAGTCGCGTCCGTGAGCGCGGTAATCTTCAAATGTCCTGCCCTGCTCCAGACCTCGACCCCGTCACGAAGATGGCGGATCGGAGCTGCGGTCGGGACAACAGGCGGCCTTGCGGCAGCAAGCGCCGGAACAGGCGACCCGAAAAGCGATAGGGCAGGAACAACGCCCAAAACGAACCGCGCCACGTTCAATTAGGTTCTCCGTTTTCTAGAGTTAATGCGGCGCCAAGTACGCCACCGGTTTCGACGATGGATCCCGACTCTACTTCGACGCCCAGCATCGCGAGAGCCGCAATGGTCATGACCAGCGCTGCAATCAGCATCGTCCACACGGGTTGCCCCGGAAAAAACGCCTTCATGACCGAGCCCATTACGGTAGCAACCAGGAGCTGAGGAACGACGATGAAGACGTTGAACAGACCCATGTAGATGCCGAGCTTTCGCTGCGGGAGGCTGCTCGCGAGAATTGCGTACGGCATGGCAAGGATCGAAGCCCACGCGATCCCGATTCCGATTTCGGAAACGACCAGCATTCGTGGATCGTGGACTACGAGGAAGCTCGCGTAGCCGGCCGCGCCAGCAAGCAGACAAATTACGTGAGTGAGCGCCTTTCCAAGCTTTGCAGCGAGCCACGGCAGAAGAGTGAGCGCCGCTAGCGCGGCAACGCCGTTGTAAATCGCGAAAAGTTCGCCGACGTAATTACCGGCGCTCTGGAAGCCGGCGCTTGCGGGATCCGCCGAGCCGTAAAAATCCTGCGCCACGACGGGAGTGGTGAACACCCACATCGTGTAGAGCGCCGACCAGGTAAAGAACTGGACCACGGCAAGACGCTTCATGAGCGGAGGCATGCCCGCGAAATCGCCGACGATATGGGCAAGCATGTTGGTGCGATTGCCTGATTTCGCGAGCCGGATCGCGATGAGGCGCGCCACGCCATAGGCGAAAACGAGTGCGCCGAGAAGGTAAACTTCCTTCTGGAGGTTGAGAACCAAAACGCCAGCTATGACGACGAGCCCGGCGACGATCCAGGCAAAGCTCGGCGCGAGGCTTCGTGATGCGAGCGCTGCAAGCTGCTCGTCATTTTGGGGGTGCTCCCGCTCCTCGCCGAACGACGCCATCTCCCCGGGCGAATATTCCTTGGTGCTAAGAACGGTCCATGCGACGGCGAGGAATAAGGCCGCTGCGCCGAACCAGAAACTGTAGCGGACTGTGTCCGGAATCGCTCCGGCGTTTGCTGCGTTGGATACTCCGAGCCGATCCAGCAGCCACGGGAAGATCGAACCGACTACGGCGCCCGCACCGATAAATGCTGTTTGAACGCCGTACCCGGCGGCATGCTGGTCCTTGCATAGCATGTCCCCGACGAACGCGCGGAATGGCTCCATCGAAATGTTGAGGCTCGCATCGAGCGTCCAAAGAAGAACGGCAGCCATGAGAAGCTGGCCCGCCAGCGGCATCAGCAACAGCGAGCTTGCGGCAAGGAGAGCACCGGCGACGAAATAGGGGCGCCTTCTGCCGAGCCTTCCAAGCCAGGTTCGGTCCGACAGATGTCCAACGATCGGCTGCACCAGAAGCCCAGTCAAAGGAGCGGCGATCCAGAGAGCGGGGAGATTATCGACGCTCGATCCAAGCGACTGGAAGATCCGCGACATGTTGGCGTTCTGAAGAGCAAATCCGATCTGGATTCCAAAGAAGCCAAACGAGATATTCCACAGCCCCGCGAGGGACTGCCTCGGCTTTCCACTCAGGACCGCCTTCTCCATTGATCACTCTCCCGAATTCACGCTGGCAGATGGCGGCAGGCCGCACAACGGTTGAGCGGCCACTGCATACGAATACGCAAGGCTCTCCATTCGCAAGTTCGTTCAGCGCGAGAGGCTCGATTCCCGCACTTTGAGTCGCACCGGAAGAACATGGTTCGTTGCGGTTCCACATTCGATTGATGTGACGATCGCATCCACCAACGCATCGCTTGCCTGGTGTGGATCCTGCGCCACCGTCGTGAGGGGCGGGCTCGAAAGAAGGGCTGCGGGAATATCGTCGAAACCAACAACGGCGACATCGTCCGGCACATGTCGTCCGATTGCGTGCAGCGCATGCATGACGCCGATCGCCGAGATATCACAAGCGGCGAACACGCCATCGAATTCAGCCTCGCGAGCAATCAGCTGCTCAACGGCGCGCCGTCCCGCCTCCTCGCGGGGATCGGCATCAACTTGAAGTCGCTCGTCGAGCTCAATTCCCGCGGCAGCGAGCGCTCTTCGATGACCGTTCCAGCGCTGAAGAAACTCGGGGGATCCCGGATCGACGGTGCCGACGAAAGCGATCCTTCGGCGGCCCTGCTGCAAAAGGTGCGACGTTGCGTCGAACCCACCCTGCTCGTTGTCGGAAGCGACGGTTGCACCGATTTCGCCCGCTGCCGCCGATCCCCAGCGGACAAAATGCGCTCCGCTCGCGACGAGCTTTTCGAGCCTTGGGCGATACTCGAGGTAGTCGCCATAGCCGAGCAAGATAATCCCGTCGGCCTTGCGGCTGTCTTCATAATCGACGTGCCAGTCCGAGGAGAGCTGCTGGATTGAGATAAGCAGATCATAGCCATGCTGCGCGCAGCGGCGGACCATTGGTCCAACAAGGGAAAGGTAGAAGGGATTGAGCAACGCCGCTCCGGGCGACTCCTCGAAGAACAGGAGCGCAAGCGTCTTCGCCTGCTGTCGCCTCAACCCCGAGGCGTTCTTGTCCACCTTGTAGTTGAGCTGCTCCGCCGCTTCGAGAACGCGCCGCCGGGTCTGCGCGCTTACCGACGCGCTACCCGAGAGCGCGCGCGAAACCGTCGGCTGGGACACCCCAGCAAGCGCTGCGATGTCGAATGAGGTCGGCCGCCTCTGCGTCATCAAATCGAATTCTTACCGCCTTGAATACGTATGTATAGCCGTTAGCCCCCGTTTCGCTGCCGTAAAGCTCTGATATCCCTTGCGGCGGGAGAGGGGCTTCAACCCCTTGCATATTTTTCGTCGTCCCGACGCGGGGACGAATAAAGGGGATTGATTGATGAAGAGCAATTCTTCGCGTTGGCGGTATGCGGCAGCGGTTAGCCCGTTGGCACTTGTGATCGCAGCAACGCCAGCGTTTGGCGCCGAGGCAACAAATGCTGGCGCGGTCGTAACCGGCACCGCAACCGCAGCGGCCGCTCAAACCACGCAGCCACCGAGCGATACGGCCGCGAATCCGCAGAACACGGATCAGTCGCAGCAGATCGTCGTGACCGGGTTTCGTGCCTCGCTAAGAAGCGCAACCGCCAAGAAAAAGAACTCGGAAACGGTCGTTGAGTCAGTCAGTACCGAGGATATCGGCAAATTACCGGACAACGGCATCGGCGAATCGATAGCCCGTCTTCCTGGCCTTGCGGCGCAGCGTGACCACGGTCGCGCCAGCGTCATTTCCATTCGCGGCTTCGGGCCGGACTTCTCGACCACCACACTGAACGGACGTCAGCAGACGACAAGCAACGACAGCCGTGCTGTCGAATTTGATACGTATCCTTCGGAAATCCTGACCGGCGTCGACATCTACAAGACATCCGAAGCCGACCACACCGCGGGTGGCCTCGTCGGCAGCGTCGATCTTAAGACAGTTCGTCCTCTCGATTATGGCAAGCCCGTTTTCGCCGTCGGCGCTCGGGGCGTGTACGAGGACGAGAAACTAATTCCCGGCAGCCAGGACAAGGGTGGTCGGGTCTTCGGTACCTTCGTCGACCAGTTTGCCCACGATACGCTCGGCGTTTCGCTCTCCGCGGCATATTCGACGGACCCGTATCAAACACGCGACTGGAACGCCTGGGGCTACGGCGGATTTGGTTCGGTGCCCGGTGCGCAGGGCATGAACGGCGTCAAGAGCTGGTATGAAGCGAGCCTCTTCAAACGCCTCGGCGGTAACGCAACGATCCAGTCGAGACTGAGTGACAATCTCACGATGACGTGGGACGGCTTCTATTCGGACGTCAAGAACGGCACCGACCAGAAGGGTTGGGAAATGCCGATGAATTGCGGTGGTGGCTGCGGACATGACGCAATCTCGAACGTGACGGTCACCAACGGTCTTATCACTGCGGCGACCATGGCCGGCACGCCGGTGATCGAGAATTATCGCGAAGACGATCACATCAAGCAATATTCGGCGGGCTGGAACACCCTGTGGGACGGCCATAACGGATGGCGTGCAATGGCCGATCTCAGCTGGTCACGCACTACCCGTCTCGATGATCGCTTCGAGACGACAGCTGGACTCATCAACGGCCATCAATCGACCGGTCCGACCGCCACTGTCTCTTACACCTTCACGGACCACGGACCCGAGTTCATCAGCAATTACAACGGGGCAAATCCCGCGTTGGTCCTGACGGACGTTGAAGGGTGGAGCAATTCGCCCGTTCAGGCTGGCTATGACAAGATCAAGCATGTCCGAGACGATCTGAAGGAAGCCCGTGCCGAGATCGAACGCGACGTCGGCGGCATGATCAAGTCGATCAAGCTCGGCGTGGATCACACGTATCGAACGAAGACGCTCATTCAGGATGAAGCGTTCCTCGCGCCCCCGAACGGCGCGTCACAGGCGGCTATCCCGACGAACATCCTTCAACCGAGCTTCACGCTCGACCGAGGCTTGGGCCCCATTCTCTCCTACGATCCCCGCGTCCTCGTGCCGAACGGGATCCTGGTTTACGTTCCCAATCCCAGCGGGGGACTTGGGCAGGACTATCATGACGTCGAGAACGTCTGGTCGCCCTACGCGATGGCATCGCTTGACGGTGACCTTGGCGCCGCCAAGCTGACCGGCAATATCGGGCTCCAGGCAGTTCATACCTCAACGGAATCGAGCGGAATTCAGCCGACGCTCAAAGACCACTACTGGATGTGGCTGCCGAGCCTCAACTTGAACTTCCGGTTCCCGAATGACGTGGTTGTGCGCTTTGCGGCATCCAAAGAATTCATGCGGCCGCGGATGGATCAGCTCAACAATCGGGTGCCGGTCGGCGTGGACAACACGCAGACGCCGCCAAGATATACGGCGAGCGGAGGCAACCCCTTCCTTCGTCCCTACGAGGCCAAGGCTCTAGACCTCAACATCGAGAAGTATTTTGGCACTAAGGGCTACATTGCGCTTCAGACCTACTACAAGCACATCGACACCTATATCGACGCACAGGCTTCCGACCCCAACTTCGATTTCACAAACTATCCAAAGCCGGTCGGCGTCACCCTTCCCACGTCCCCAATTGGAACGTTCAGCGGACCCGTGAACACGCATGGCGGGTACCTCTACGGCGGCGAACTTGCTGCTACTCTGCCGTTTGACGCGATCACCTCTGCACTGTCGGGCTTCGGAGTCACTGGCGGCGTCGGCTATACAAAGTCGAAGGTTCTTCGCTTCAACGGTACGAGGACCCAAATCCCGGGCTACTCGAAGTTCGTCGCCAACTTGACGGCCTTCTACGAGAAGAACGGCTTCAGCATCCGCGGCAGTATGCGGCACCGGTCCGGCTTCCTCGGCGAATTCCCGTCGTTCAACGGAGCGCCTGAGCAGCAATACGTCTTGCAAGAAACGATCTACGACGCCCAGGTCGGTTATGACTTCCAGCCCGACTCCTTCCTGGCGGGGCTTTCGGTCTACGTTCAGGGGCAGAACCTCACGAACGAGCGGTCGGCAACGATCGGCGTGATCAATCTCCCCGGTTCGTGGCTGAAGTATCAGACCTACGGTCGTCGCTACCTGATTGGCGCAACCTACAAGTTCGGCGCGCGCGCTGCACCGCCGCCTCCGCCCCCTCCGCCACCACCGCCACCACCGCCGCCCCCGGCTACCCAAACGTGCCCCGATGGATCGGTGATCGTTGCAACGGCGACTTGCCCCGCGCCGCCACCGCCGCCTCCGCCGCCGCCAGCCCCGGCCCCTGAGCGCGGTTTCTGAACCTCGGGCCCGGCGGGGCTGCGTCCCCGCCGGGCTTCCACGACACTTGATCTGATGGCCGACTTACCGCCTCTTGATATCGTGATTGCCGGTGGCGGGACGGCGGGCTGGGTCGCGGCTGCAACCCTCGCCCGCTTTCTCGGCAATCGCGCGTCGATCACACTGGTCGAGTCCGACGAGATTGGAACGGTCGGAGTCGGTGAAGCGACAATCCCGCAGATCCACAATCTCATCACTGGTCTGGGCCTCGACCAGAGTGATTTCGTCCGGCGCACCAATGCGACCTTCAAGCTTGGCATCGAATTTGCGGGCTGGATGGGTGAGGGTCATTCCTTCATCCACAGCTTTGGTACGACGGGCCGCGGCGTTGGGCTGATCCCGTTTCGACAATTGTGGCTCCGCGGACGCGCGTTGGGGGTCGCCGGTGACTATGGCGATTACAGTTACAACATCGCGGCTGCGCGCCTTGGCCGAATGGCGAAAAACGCCGGGACCAGCACGATTCCCGACCTATCGTACGCCTATCATTTCGACGCTTCGCTGTTCGCAGCGATGCTTCGCAATTACGCCGAGGAACGAGGAGTCCGCCGCGTCGAAGGACTTATCGCCGACGTCGAGCGCGACGCTCACAATGGCGACATTACGGCGCTGCTTCTCAATGGAGAGCGGCGTGTTGCGGGAAGCTTCTTTATCGACAGCACCGGCTTTCGCAGCATCCTTCTTGGGAAGACACTGGGCGTACCCTATCTCGACTGGAGCAACTGGCTTCCCTGCAATTCGGCCCTCGCTGTTGCGTGCCAGTCAAGCGATGCTTTCCGCCCTTACACACAAGCCATGGCGCGGCGCGCAGGTTGGCAATGGCGCATTCCGCTCCAGCATCGGACCGGCAATGGGCATGTTTATTGCGATGCCTTCATCTCTCATGATGAGGCCGCCGAAACTCTCCTCGCCAATCTCGACGGGACGGCGCTCGCAGACCCCCGGCCCATTCGCTTTACAAGCGGTCGCCGTCGTGAATTCTGGTCGCACAATTGCGTTGCCCTGGGGCTCTCAGCCGGGTTCATGGAGCCGCTCGAGTCAACCAGCATCCACCTCGTCCAATCCGCCATCGGGCGCCTTCTGAACGTCCTTCCAGGCGATTTGGCCCGGTCTCACTCGGCCCGGCAGATATTTAATCATCTCTCTACCGTCGAATGGGCACGCGTTCGCGACTTCATTACTCTTCACTATTACGCAAACGCGCGCGACGGCGAGTTCTGGGAACATTGTCGGCGCATGGAACTGCCGGATACCCTCCAGGAGAAAATTGACCTGTTTCGCGAGGCCGGAATGTTCATGCGCGAAGAGGACGAGCTTTTCCTTGATAACAGTTGGGGCGAAGTAATGATCGGCCAGGGCATCATGCCCGAAAGCTGGTCGCCGCTTGCGGACAATGTACCTGCTGAAGATATCGGTCCGTTTCTCGAAAGCCTCGCTCGAAGCTACCGCGTCCGCGCCGAGTCCCTTCCAACGCATCGACAGTTCGTCACTGCGATGGTGGGCGATGAACTGAAGGAACATCAATGAACAAGGTGCGGCGTCGGGCACCGGTCATCCTGCAGGTCCTCGCTGCCGGGGTCGCTGCCTTGGCGACGACTGCTCCTGCCGCCACCCGCGATTACCAAGCTCGCCTTCCGCAAGACGAAGTGATCTATTTTGTGCTCCCGGACCGTTTCCAGAACGGTGACCGAGGAAATGATCGCGGCGGCCTTTCCGGCGATCGCTTAGTCACCGGTTTCGATCCCAGTTCGACCGGCTTCTTTCATGGCGGAGATCTCAAAGGTGTCACGAGCCGGCTCGGCTACATCCAGGGTCTCGGGGCAACCGCGGTGTGGCTCACACCGATATTTAAGAACAAGACTGTCCAGGGTCCGCCGGGTAACGAGAGCGCTGGCTACCACGGCTACTGGATCACGGACTTCAACCATGTTGATCCGCACCTCGGTAGCGATGCGGATTTTAAGGCTCTCGTCGACTCGGCGCATGCGCGTGGAATGAAAGTTTACATGGACATCGTCGTGAACCACACGGCCGATGTCATCCAGTTCAAGGAGTGCATCGGCAAGGGTCAATGTCCTTACCGGAGCATTGCGGATTACCCCTATCAGCGCCTGGGCGGGATAGCAGGTGCTCGAATCAACTCGGGGTTCACCGGCGAGCGCGACGGATCGGCCGCAAACTTTGCCAAGCTCTCCAACCCCAATTACGCCTATACGGTCGAAGTCCCGCCAAAAGAACGAACCATCAAGGTTCCCGCATGGCTGAACAATCCCATCTACTACCATAACCGGGGAAACAGCTCCTTTCGCGGTGAGTCGAGCACAATGGGCGATTTCTCCGGACTTGATGACCTGTTCACTGAGAATCCGCGTGTGGTCCGCGGCATGATCGACATCTATGGCGCGTGGATCGACAAATATGGGATTGACGGGTTTCGCATCGATACCGCCCAGCACGTCAACCCCGAATTCTGGCAGCAGTTTGTACCGGCAATGATCGCGCGGGCGCGTGCGCGCGGGATCCCCAATTTTCACATTTTCGGCGAGGTTTCGACGAGTGAAATGGATCCCGCACATACGGCGGTAAATACGCGCGTCGACAAGCTCCCGGCGGTACTCGACTTCCCGTTCATGCGAGCCGTCGTGGATGTCGTTTCCGGAGCGGCGGGTACCGACGAGCTTGCGAAATTATTCCGCGCCGACGCGCTTTACGAGGGCGGTGCTGCCGGCGCCCTGAGGCTGCCGACGTTCCTCGGCAATCATGACGCAGGCCGCTTCCCGATGCTGCTGCGCATGCTTGTGCCCAAGCTCGGCGACGAGGAGTTGCTTCGCCGTGACATGCTCGGTCACGCGATGTTACTGACCCTTCGCGGCGTTCCGACGATCTACTATGGGGACGAACAGGGGTTCGTCGGCAAGGGCGGCGACCAGCAGTCTCGTCAAGACATGTTCCCGAGCAAGGTCGCGAGCTACAATCAGGACAAATTGCTTGGCACGAAGTCGACAACCGCGCAGGAAAACTTTGATACGAACCACCCCCTCTACCGGGAGATTGCGCAACTTGCGCACATCCGAACGAGCCATCCTGCACTGACGCGCGGCCTTCAGCTCATTCGCTACTCGTCGGACAAGCCCGGTCTGTTCGCAGTCTCGCGGTTCGATCCTTCCAACGGACGCGAGATGCTGCTTTTGTTCAACAGCTCGGACGCGTCAGTCCGTCAGCGCGTGCGGGTCGAAACGCGATCGACGAACTTCGAAACGCTCGCAGGCCGCTGCGCCGCACAGTCCGATGCACCGGGAACAGTGACCGTGGACCTTCCCGCACTAGCTTATGCAGTCTGCTATGCTCACTGAAACAAAGCATGCCGCTGCTGCGAGCCTTGAGGCCGTTCCCTGGTGGAAAGGCGCGGCCATCTATCAGATCTATCCCCGAAGCTTTGCCGATTCCAATGATGACGGTGTCGGCGACCTTCCCGGAATAACCGCCAAACTCGATTATGTTGCAGCGCTCGGAGTCGACGCAATCTGGCTCTCGCCATTCTTCCGCTCGCCGATGCGCGACTTTGGCTATGATGTCGCCGATTATTGTGCGGTCGATCCGGTGTTCGGAACAATCGATGATTTCGATCAGCTGATCGAACGGGCGCACGCGCTGAAGCTCAAGGTCATCATCGACCAGGTCTATTCCCACAGCTCCGATCAGCATCGCTGGTTCAAGGAAAGCCGCGCGAACCGATCCAATCCACGCTCTGACTGGTACGTCTGGGCGGATGCGAAGCCCGACGGATCGCCGCCAAATAACTGGCAGTCGGTTTTTGGCGGGCCGGCATGGTCATGGGATGCACGTCGCTGCCAATATTACCTGCACAATTTTCTTCCGGAACAGCCCGACCTTAACGTCCACAACCCAAAGGTGCAGGAGGCGTTGCTCGAGGTCGCCCATTTCTGGCTCGACCGCGGAGTTGATGGCTTTCGCATCGACGCCATAAACTTCGCGATGCATGATCCCGCGTTGCGCGACAATCCGCCGGCACCAAGCGGCGGAAAACGCGCGAGGCCATTCGACTTCCAGCAACATATCTACAATCAATCGCACCCCGATATCGTCAAGTTTCTCGAGCGGCTGCGGAAGCTTACCGACAATCGTGGCGGACGGTTCATGCTTGCGGAGGTCGGGGGTGATCAATCACTACCCGAAATGCACGCGTTCACTGCGGGAGATGAGCGCCTTAACAGCGCTTACGGATTCGACTTTCTCTATGCCGACGAGCTTACACCAACGCTCGTTGCCTCGGTTGCGAGCAACTGGCCCGAGGATACCGGATGGCCGACCTGGGCCTTCGAGAATCATGACGCTCCGCGTGCCATTTCGCGCTGGGCCGAAGAGGCGGATCGCGAATTTGTCGCGCGATTGAAGACTCTTCTCCTGTGCACTCTTCGCGGTTCGATCATCCTCTATCAGGGCGAGGAACTTGGTCTGTCGCAGGTCGACGTGCCGTTCGATGAGCTCCAGGACCCCGAGGCGATCACGAACTGGCCGCACACCTTAAGTCGTGATGGTGCGCGGACGCCGATGCCCTGGTCGAACCAAGGCAAGTACCTAGGTTTCTCCCAAGTGCGCCCATGGCTGCCGCTTGGAACGAACCACGAAACAATGACGGTTTCGCGCCAGGTCGCGGACGATCATTCCATGCTCAATTTCACGCGAGCATGCCTCGAACTTCGAAAGACACATGCTGCACTTCGGAACGGCACGATGCATATTCACGAAGCGGGCAAACAGCTGCTCGTTTTCGATCGTATAGACGGTGCGGAGCATTTGCGCTGTTCGTTCAATCTCTCGCGATCCGCCGTTACGCGTGCGAGCTCAGAAGAACGACAATTGATTGTTCTTGGCGACGTGCATGGCCGGCATCTGGGGTCTTGGGCGGCCGTCATCGAACAACTCGCTTGATCGATTCTCCCGGATTAGTTTTCGCAGATGGCCCGCCCCCCTAAGTCGGTGATCATCCTTGGCGGCGGCACCGCGGGCTGGATGACGGCCAACCTGCTGCATCAACGTTGGGGGAAAGCGGGCACGCGCGTAAGCCTCGTCGAATCGCCTGACATTGGCATCATCGGCGTGGGCGAAGGCTCGACTCCCCAACTCAAGGTGTTCTTCGACGATCTCGGAGTCAGCGAAGCCGAGTGGATGCCTCGCTGCAATGCCACCTTCAAGGCCGGCATAGAGTTTGCCGGCTGGTCGGAGCGACCGGGATTCGAGCGCTATTTTCATCCGTTTCCAACCGACCTCGACCCTTTCACACAGCCGCGTTTCTTTTATGCAACGCGCGCGCGCCGCACCGGCCGCGACGTTCCAGCGCACCCGGATCCCTTTTACATTGCGACGCGCATCGCCCGCGAGGGGCGAGCGCCAATCGCTCCACCGAACTTCCCCTTCTTTGTCAGTTACGGCTATCATTTTGACGCGCACCTCATCGGCGCCTTTTTGCGTGATTTTGGGACGCGACGGGGCATCGAGCATATCGAAGCCCGCATTGCCTCGGTCGAAGTCGGAAACAACGGCGATGTCGCAGCGCTGATTAACGAGGATGGCAGGCGCTTTGAGGGCGATTTCTTCGTCGATGCAAGCGGCTTCCGAGCAGCGATCATCGAAGGTGCATTGAAGGAACCGCATCGGTCGTTCGCCGGGAATCTGTTCAATGATCGCGCCGTTGTGGCGCCTACCGAAGCCGTTGCAGGCGCGCAGGCCTGCACAAGGTCGACGGCCATGTCAGCCGGCTGGACCTGGAAAATTCCACTCACAAACCGCACCGGCAACGGTTACGTCTATTCGTCGCGTTACATCGACGATGACTCGGCCGCAGCCGAGCTTCGCGCGCACCTCGGTCTTTGCGAGGATGCGCCGCTGCGACGTCTCGTGATGAAGTGCGGCCGTATCGCTCGCAGCTGGGTGCGCAATTGCCTTGCAGTCGGACTGGCGCAGGGTTTCGTCGAGCCGCTCGAAGCGACAGCACTGCATGTCGTGCTTGCGAGCGTGAAGGGCTTTCTCGAAGCTTGGGAGAAGGACGATAGCGACGGCTTCAATCGGTCCATCGCAGCGCGCTACGAAGGGATCCGGGACTATCTCGTCTGTCACTATCGAACTGCGCTTCGCAGCGACACGGATTACTGGCGCGATGCCGGGAGGATGACCGACCTCTCGGACAGCCTCAAGGGCATCATTACAGCATGGTTCACCGGCGCTGACCTCGAGCGCGAAGTGCTCGAGCAAGGGATTGCAGGAATTTACCCGCCGCAATCCTGGCATTGCATGCTCGCCGGATACGGCAACTTTCCCGATCAGATGTTACTGAAGCCGCCCGGGCCCGATATCGGGTCGATCGACATGGCGAAAATTGACCATTTCGTTGGCGGTTGCGCAATGAATTTCCCATCCCATGCCAAGGCGTTGAAGCGCCTTGCGGAGGCTCAATGATCAAAGCTCTTCTGTCTGCTTGTCTTTTGCTCTTCATTGCGGCTCCCGCCGAAGCGCAGGTAAGCGCTGGCACGCTCGTCGACTTGGGGGTGATCAAGTCAAAGTACGCCGATCCTCGACGAGTTCAGGTGTGGCTGCCGTCGACCTATCGGCAAAACGGTCCCAAGTTCGCCGTGCTCTACATGCACGACGGCCAGAATCTCTTCGATAAGAAGACGGCGGGCTACGGAATGGAGTGGGAAATTGACGAGCATCTCGATGCGCTGATCCGCCAGGGCAAAGTTCGTCCGACGATTGTCGTCGGGATTTGGAACACGCCAAAACGACTTCAGGAGTATGTCCCCTCAAAAGCGTTCGATGGCCTTCCCGATGGATATCGCGACAAGATCCGCGCGCTCTATGGTGGCAGTCCCCTGTCCGACAATTATCTGAAGTTCATTGTGCGCGAGCTCAAGCCGATGATCGATCGACGGTTCAACGTTAGAACCGACGCAAAAAACACCGCAATGCTGGGCTCATCCATGGGGGCGCTCGTGTCGCTCTACGCAATCAACGAATATCCTCGAGTGTTCGGCGCGGCGGGAATGATGTCGACGCACTGGCCGCTATTCATGAAGCCCGATGGCAAATCGGTCAGCGACGCGGAATATGAGGCCGTCTCTTCAGCATTCGAACGCTATCTCGCGCCCGGATTGCCTGATCCACGAACGCACCGGCTCTACTTCGATCATGGTAGCGAAACATTGGACGCCATCTACGCACGCTACCAGCAACGGGTTGACGCGGTTGTCGCGCGACGTGGCTATGTTCAAGGGGTCAACTGGCTGACGCGAAGCTTCCCGGGACAGAAGCACAACGAAATCAGCTGGGCGTCGCGCGTGTCGGTACCGCTTCAATTCTTACTGCCCCCCACCGCAACCCGCGCAATTCTTGGGACGAACGCCAGCGGAACAGTGCCCGCCGATGAAGTTGCTCTCCCCAAGATGACACACTGATCGAGTGCTGGAAGGCATGATTTCGCGGGTCGGCCGCCGACCCGCGGCGCTGCACGATCGACACTAACCTTCGACAAGTCCACGCGTTTTAATCGTTCTGCTATCGCCGTTCCATCGAATCGAGTGAATGAGTTGAACGTCGCGTGAGACCTCCATCCTTGTTTGTCGGCGCCCTTGCACCCGCTCTGATTGCGCTATTTCTTTTTATCTCCCATCTCGGCGAGCCGTTCGGCGGACGGCGGTTGATCGTCGAGCTGCTGCTCGCGCTTCCACTCGGCTTCTATCTTTCATCGGCGCGGTCGCGTTCACGAGTCTAGGCTTCCCCGCACGCCCGCAATCGCGGGCGACCGTGCCAACGGCCTCGGGACACCTCGTCCCCTTTTTGACGGAAACTAAGCGCCGTCTTCGAACATTAACTCCGTGACGCTGACGGAACCATCGAACGCGCTCAGCGCTTTGCGCCTGAACCAGCAATATTAGGGGTCCAGTCCATGCGTTCGATCTTGCTCTGGTTCATCGGCATCCCGCTTCCGATCATCTTGCTCCTTGCACTGTGCACGCATCATTTTTGACCGATACGAACATGATGCTCACGCTGCCATCAGGCTCATAAACACGGATGGATGACCAGCATCCCCTGGGCGAGCTCATGCCGGAGCTGCCAAGCGCTACGCATGCAAAGCGGCGCATTATCGTCGGTCTGGGGCGACTCGGGCCGGGGCTTATCACCGGTGCCGCAGACGATGACCCGAGCGGGATAGCAACCTACTCACAGGCTGGAGCTCAGTTCGGGCTCAACATGCTCTGGCCTGTGCTGTTTACCTATCCCCTGATGGTCGCCGTCCAGGCGATCAGTGCACGTGTGGGGCGCGTTACCGGCCAAGGCCTCGCCTACAATCTGAAACAGGTTTTGCCGACTTGGGCGGTAATTCTGCTCGTCGCTGCGCTGTTCATCGCCAATACCATTAACATTGGCGCCGACATCGCAGCGATGGGAGCATCGGCCCAACTCCTCGCCGGCCGCGGACAAATGCTATTTACCATCCTGTTCGCGGCTATCTCGCTTCTGCTTCAGGTGCTTGTTCCGTACCAGCGCTATGTGCGTGTGCTCAAATGGCTAACGCTGGTGTTGATCGCTTACGTCGCAATCGCCTTTACCGTTAAGCTCAACTGGTCCGACGTCGCCCATGGTCTGATCCTGCCAAAGATCTACGGCACATCCGATTGGATCACCGTGCTGGTTGCCGTCTTTGGCACGACCATCAGTCCCTATTTATTCTTCTGGCAAAGCGCGGAAGAAGTTGAGATCATGGAGGTGAAAGACAAGCCGCCTTTGACTGACGCTCCGCCTCCGGCGGCTCGTCACGAGCTGGAGCGGATGGGCACGGACACGATCGTTGGAATGGGCGTGTCGAACCTCATCGCCTTCTTCATTATCCTGACTGCCGCCGTTTCGCTCCATCAACACGGGATCACGGACGTCCAGACTTCTGCTCAGGCTGCTCAAGCGCTTCGGCCGATTGTTGGTCCTTGGGCATTCGTCATCTTCAGCGTCGGTGTTATCGGGACAGGAATGCTCGCCGTCCCTGTACTTGCTGGTTCAACGGCCTATGCGGCGGCGGAAACCTTCGGGTGGAACAAGGGACTCGAGAAGAAATTCGCGGAAGCGAGGTCTTTTTACGGCGTGATCATCCTATCCATGGTCGCAGCGATTGCCGTGCTATTCTCGCCGCTGGACCCGATCAAGGCGCTGTTCTGGAGTGCGGTCATCAACGGGATAATAGCCGTCCCCATCATGGCCGCAATGATGCTTCTGGCCAGCCGTCGGGACGAAATGGGCGTATTCGTAGCAACCCCTTTGCAACGGACTCTTGGTTGGCTCGCTACTTCCGTGATGGCCTGTGCCGCGATTGCCATGTTCGCATTGTGAAGTTTAGCGTCGACCGGACGCTCTCCACCCCGACCCCGCTAAGATTATGATCGCGGCGCTGATCGGAGGCTCAATAATGCGCACGGATCTGCCTACGTGAATCATCGGCGGATTACAGTCTAGCGAAGTCTGCGTTAACTAAGGCCAGGCCCCTGCAGCGCTCAGGATGCCGGTGAAACCAGGAATTGCTCAACGCGGCCATTCGCGCCCGGTTCGTAAAAGGTCGAAATCGAGAGCTTCCTGTCCGGATATGTCACCGTGTAGCCCTGAATAACGAACCCGCCTCTCAGGACCGGGCTCCCCTTTGGCTCGAACGAGCTCGGATCCCCCAGTGGCCCGAGGCTATCCTTGAAATCCGCCAAGGCCTGGCCGCTAAAGTAGAAATTGGCGTTCGGAGTTAGGAGCGATCGGTCAATCACACCTCGCCGCAGCTCGTCGAACAGAACGCGAGCCCGCGCAGCCTGTGGAGTGGTCGCGCCATTGGCGGGCGCCGGCGGCAAAATGACATCCGCAATGTCGCGAGCAATGCGCGCGTAGGCATCGCCCGTGTTCCAGCTGTTTGTAAGGACGACGACGGCCGCGTGCTGGTCTGGATAGACGGTGTTAACGGATAGGAAGCCGACCGCTTCGCCGGTATGACTCACCGAGCGACGCGGACCCGGCTGAACGAACACGCCGAGTCCGTAGTTCGTGCCCTTGCCGTCGTTGAGCTTTACCTCTGTCTCCTGCTCCTGCCAGTCGCGCGCCGGAAGCACCGCGCGGTTCATGCGGGCAATGTCCCATTTCGCGAGATCCGCGGCAGTCATGGAAAGCTCGCCGGCCGCGAAGAGCCAGCCGTGCGCCGCCGGCGCTTGCTGCCGAACCGGTCCGAGTGCGTAACGCGTATAAGGCGCGGGAAAGATCGGCGTGTTTGTGTCGTCCTGATCGCGCACGCTCGCCATCCCGAGAGGCTGAAAGATCTTGCGCCGAAGGTAGCTCATCAGCGGCTCGCCACTGACCTTCTCGACGATCATTCCGGCGACGACATAGCCGGTATTTGAATATTGCCATTGGTCGCCCGGCTGGAAGTCGAGGGGCCGCTTGGCCCAATTGTCGATGATGTGCTGCGGAGTCGTTGGCACGGTCATATCGGCGAACATGTAGTCCTGGGGCCAATAGTCCTCGAGGCCGGACGTATGGCTGAGGAGTTGGCGAATAGTGACCTTATTACCGTCGGTAATCCCCGGGACATATTTCGAGACAGGATCCTCGAGGCTGAGCTTGCCGTCGTCGCGAAGCAGAAGCAGCGCCATTGCGGTAAACTGCTTGGAATTGGACGCGATCTGATAGGGAAGAGCTGAAGTCGCAGGGAGCCGCTCGTTCGCCTTGCCATACGCCTTGTCGAGGACGATGCGCCCATCACGAACAACGGCGATTTCTGCAGACGGCACTCCACTTTTCGCAAGCGCGCTGGTGACCAATTGATCGATCCGGCCTCTCTCGGCCGCCGTGAGCGGTTGTGCTGTGGCAGGAATAGAAACAAGCGCTACTAGTGCTATCGATAGTCGAAACATGACCGAGCCCATAGCCGGCCTGCGGCGAAGCTCAACCGGTTGCTCGACACGATCTTTCACGCCTCCAGAGCAGCGGCCAGCGACAGGGAATCATCGCAAACAGTTCAAACCGTCGAAATCGTGCGGGAGCAACACCCATTAACGGCCAGACGTCCATTCTCCGGGGGAACCTGCTTCAACCGCGGATTTCGCCCCTCGGCGTTCGTGATAGGTGCTCTGCAACCCGCCTTCACGCCCAAGTGAGCGGGCCGCGACCCGGCGCCGATTTCAGTCGGCTCCGGGTCGCTTTTCGTAAAGCAAAACGCCGCGCTCAAGATCGTCGCCGTCAAAACCCCGCTTGGGCAGATGGCGACAAGCTGGCGACAGCTGCCAGTGTCTGTACAGCCGGGCGCGACAAAACTGCGCCCGCTCTTTTTTAGTGCCTTACTTCGCGCCAGGCGTTCCACATTTCGCGAATCGACCCTTCGCATCGCGGCATCGCTTCGTTTGCGCGGTTGCTGCACTCTTTACTGCCGTGGTCTTCTTCTCTGCCACCGCAACCGGAGATTTCGAAACGGCCTTCGCAACCGGTGCCGGACATTTGATGAATTTGCCCTTGGCGTCCTTGCACTGAACGGCCTTGGTTGCGGTGGTCTTGGTCGCTGCAGTCTTGGTCGCTGCGGTCGCACTTGTCGCAAGTGCAAGTGCCGCGACGCTCGCAAAAATCATACGAACCATCATATCCCTCTCCTGTCTGCGGCGATGCGCCGCCTCTTGGTGCGTAATTTGAATGTCGGTTCCGTTCAATGCGAGGAAGCAAATCCCTCCAAACTCACAGCCGACGTCCGGCCGGGCTTGCTGCTGCACGTTGTTTGATGGGGAGGTCTTCCCCGAGGCCTGCATGGCCGCTGGCTACTGCAATCATGGCACGGCAAAGCATCAGCTGGGGAAGCTCAATCGGTCTGATCGTCTCGGAGCTGCCTGAAATCGGCACAGACGCCGGAGGCTCCAGAGCGAGACCGGGGAGAATTCAGCAGTAGACCAGAGTCGGTCCGTCTCCTGCGGACCGACCCGTGGCACTGCTTCGCAGCTATTGAGGCTGGTTCGCGCAGGCGATGTCGTACTGCGATACCGATGCGGTGTTGCGACTGTTCTGGGGCTGTGAGCCAGCATACTGACCCCCCGCATGCCCGCTGGTCTCGTTAAAAGGAGCCCCCGGTGATGCTGACGAATTGCCCGGATAGGCGCCCATACCGCTCGCTACCAAGTCCTGGCAGCTCTGGTTCGGCTGCCCCGTCGCATTACCGCTGTTCAGGTGATTGTATCCTTGACCATTGAACTGACCTTGACCCGGTGCAGTCTGGGCTTGACCAGAAGTGGAGGTCAGCACCATTGCCGCTGCGCCAATCAATAGGGTTCTTTTTGTCATCGGATTGCTCCTTGGATGGTGCACCGAGACGCATCTCGTGAAATCCTGGGACGAACTCGCGCGCCTCCCGGTGGCATCCGTTAGTGCATGCAGATACAAGATCGGTTCACGACGAACCTTGGGCAGCTGTGTGTCGCCAAGCTCACGAGCGCCCACACGTTCACCGGACCAGGAATTCCGGTTGAGGCCCTCGGAGACCCTCGGCTCAGGCGTCGATTTCGCCACTCTGTTGTCATTGTTGTCCAGATCCACGACACGAGAGGTCCTTGTCTGGAGTTCACAGCTCGTTGCCAGATCAGCCTGCACTACCTTCGGTCGATCACCGCACTTGTCCTAGCCTCACACAGCCTGGCGAGCTGGGGGAGCGACTCTTTGGGATCGATAGGCTCGGGATCGTTGATCCGGGCTGCCGCGAGATTTGTAACCGGCTTCGAGTCAGATTCCGGTCCAGCATGGCCAGTGTTCGGCATGGTTTCCGATCTTCACATCAAATGGAATGCGCTCGCACTTCAATCGCGACCAGGTCGAAGCGGTGAGCGCGAGGAGCGAGGCGGAAACGAAGCCGCTCGTCCTCGTCGGCTTTATGGCAAGCGGAAAGTCGACGGTCGGCATGCTGCTCGCCGACCGGTTGGCGGTTCCCTTCGTTGATACGGACGCCGTGATCGTAAAGAGGTTCGGCATGAGCATTGCCGAAATTTTCCGCGACCAGGGCGAGGTGGCGTTTCGGAGCGCAGAGCGTGAACTGATACTCGGTCTCCTTTCAGGGGAGCCCCGGATCATCGCCGTGGGAGGAGGAGCCTTCGTCGATCCTATTACGCGGGCTGCTCTCGCGACGAGCGCGTACACGATCTGGCTCGACCCCCCATTCAAAACCATTCAGCATCGTCTTGAGCAATGTTCCGACCGCCCGATTGCCGCAAACAGCAGCGCTAAGCGCTTGCGCAACCTCTGGACCCGAAGGCGTCCATTTTATGCCGAGGCGAACCTGCACATAAAGAACGCGCAAAACGATCCGACGCTGACGATTGTCGAAATCATCGAGGCTTTGGAGCGTCTCTAGTCGAAACTCTGCAGCACGTTCTCAAACAAGCGCTGGCCGGCTGGCGTCAGGACGGACTCGGGGTGGAACTGGACCCCGACCTGCTTGGCTGCGTAATCGCTGACTGCCATCGCCAAGCCGTCGAGTTGCGCATGAACCCGAAAGCGGGCCGGCGGATTGGGCGTTCCGAGCGAATGGTAGCGGCCCACCTTCATGGGGTTCGGAAGCCCCGCAAAAAGCCCGTCACCGTCGTGCTCAAGAAGGGACGCCTTGCCATGCACGACGTCGTGTGCACGAATGACCGCGCCGCCGGCTTCGAGCACGATCGCCTGCTGTCCAAGGCACACTCCGAATAGGGGTACCTTGCCTTTCGCGAGTGCGATGATGTCGAGGCAGCTTCGTGCATCCTCCGGACGACCCGGGCCGGGCGAAATCAGGATCATTGCCCTTGCGTCGAGCGCAAGTTCCAGTGCCTTCTCGGGAGCAATCTCGTTGCGAACCGTCCGGACGGAGGCGCCGAGCCGCTCAAGCGCTTCGACGATATTGAACGTGAAACTGTCGTAATTGTCGATCAGCAGCACGCTGCGGATCATCGGACCTCCTCCCCAGTAATTGCGGAAAGGATGGCTGAAGCCTTGCGGCGCGTCTCATCGGCCTCGGCGACGGGATCGGAATCGAAGACCACACCTGCACCCGCTCGGACATAAGCGATGCCCTGCTTCACCAGCGCCGATCGGATGACGACACCGGTATCCAGCAAACCTTCTCCATTGAGCCACCCAACGGCGCCCCCATAGGCACCGCGTCGTGTTCGTTCGTAGCCCCGCAGCAACTCTATTGCCTTGAGTTTGGGTGCGCCGGAAAGCGTCCCAACGTTAAGACAGGTCTGCAGCGCATGAAGGGCGTCGAAACGCTCGGCAAGCACGCCTTGGACTGAACTCACCAGGTGCATGACGCGAGCATATTTCTCGAGGCTCATAAGGTGCGACACGTGGCGCGTGCCGGGTTTACTTACGCGCGCGACGTCGTTGCGCGCGAGATCGACGAGCATCATGTGTTCAGCGGATTCCTTCGCATCGAGGCGTAGGTCGGTCTCCATTCGATTGTCCTGGTCCTCGTCACTGCCCCGTGGCCGGGTTCCGGCGATCGGCTTCACTTCGACCATCCTGGCGTTGCTGCCATCGAAGACACGTACCGACGTCTCGGGCGAGGCACCGAACAGGGTGCAATCGCGCATCGAAACGAAAAACATGTATGGACTGCGATCGAGCGAGCGAACGCGTGCGAATGCGGAGAGTGTGTCGGCGCAGGAAGCGCGGAACGTTCGTGACGCGACGATTTGATAGACGTCGCCTGCACGAATATGCTCCTTGAGCTTGTCAACGGCGCTGACGAACTCTTCATCCGAGAGATCGACAGAAACGGGCGCAGGCGAGCCGGGAAGCGCTTTGAAGGTGCGGACGTCGGAGGCGCGGAACGCGAGGTCGCGCAGCCGATCGATCGCCGAATTGAGGCTTCGTCGATCCTTGTCGTCATCTCCCGAGCCGAACGCACTGCAGATGAGGCGAGGCGTAAGACGCGGTTCGGCGACAATGGCAGACTCTGCCAGCCAAAAAACAAAGTCGGGAAAAGCGGTGGGGTCTTCGAGGTTCGATGGCAACTCCTCGAACAAATCAACGTGATCAAATGCGATTACGCCGAACAAGAGAAGCGCCATGGCCTCTTCAGGCGTGCGATTATGGAAACATTCGATGATGGTTCGCAAAACATCGAAAGGCGATGCATCGAACAACCGGCTATCGGAATCCACTTCCCGTGATCGTGCGAAGCGCACAACGAGTTGCCCCGGGACGCGAGAAATCACGCGTTCATGCAGCTTCTTTTCAACGACCTCGAGAACGGGCTCCCCGGTCGGCGACAGCGCGTCGAGAATGACGCTTCCGGCGCGGCATTCGATGCGCACCGCTGCGCGATCAAGAATGATTGTCTTCCCAGCGGTAGTCTCGATGAGCGCCGTATCGCAGCGGCACCCGTTGTCGGTAAGCGCGGCGTAAAGGGCAAGCGGATCAACGGGCGCGGGCAAGCGCCGGCTGATCGCGTGGACCGTGGCGCGTTCGACATTCTCCACGAAATTCACGCCAACTCGCGACCTACGGCCGCAAGGACCGGTTGAAGCGCGCTCATCAGCGCCTCGAACTGATGCGGATAGAGCGATTGCGCTCCATCCGACCAGGCATCAACCGGATTCTCGTGAACTTCGACGAGGAGCCCATCCGCGCCGCAGGCCGCCGCTGCCAGAGACATCGGAACGACAAGATCACGAACGCCCGTCCCGTGCGATGGGTCGACGACAACTGGAAGGTGAGTCTTCTGCTTCATATAGGCGACGGCATTCAGGTCGAGGGTGTTGCGGGTTGCCGTCTCGAAGGTACGGATCCCGCGTTCGCACAGGATCACCTGCTCATTACCGGCGGCCAGCAGATATTCTGCGGCAAGCAAGAGATCCTCGACCTTTGCCGCAAGGCCCCGCTTCAGCAGTACCGGCTTGTCAATCTTGCCCACCGCCTTCAGCAACGCGAAGTTTTGCATGTTCCGCGCTCCAATCTGCACCATATCAGCTTGCTCTGCGACAGCGGGGACATCGGCCGTATCCATGACCTCGGTGACCACCGGCAGACCAAGCTCATCACCGACGGTGCGCAAGGTTGTGAGGCCCTCCGGCCCATGACCCTGAAAGGAATAGGGGCTTGAGCGCGGCTTGTACGCTCCGGCGCGAATGCCGACCGCTCCCGCAGCGCGAACGGCGATGGCGCTCGCACGCAGGCGATCCTCCGTTTCGACCGCACAGGGTCCGGCGATCACCGCAAAACCGCTTGCGCCAATGTTCGCCCGGCCGAAGCGCACGACCGTGTCGTGCGGGTGCATCTCGCGGCTGACGAGCTTGTAGGGCGAGAGGATCGGCTTCAGCGATTCGACCATCGGGTGGCCGTCGAGGCCGAGCTGCGAAAGGATGCGCTCGTCCCCAAGAGCCCCAAGCACCACGCGCTCGGTGCCGGGCATGTACAGAGGCTTCAGGCCCCTCTCTTCGATTCGATCGAGAATTTCCTTTGCATTTTCCTGTGTTGCTTCAGGCTTAAGAACGATGATCATGGCATGATGTCCGTGGATCGAGGGCAAGAAAAAACCCGCCGGGTCGCGGCGGGTCCTGAAACGTGATTGGAAGTGAGGTTCTTCCGATTACTCGTTCGTCAGGCGCGCCGATTCCGTGGCTGGAGACCAGCACCACCACCAAGCCTGCGCAGAGAAAACCTGAACCATTGCCCTTAGCATGCTACGGGCCGGCTAAAGGGTCAACCGGTGCCTTGAACAAAAAGCTCGGCACTCCGCCACGTACACAGAACGAAGTAACCGCAAGCCATTGCAGCGCTATTCGGGCGACATTGACATGAACTGGCCCTTCCGAAACAGACCCGTCGTGTCGAACGCAGAATCCCGAGAATTGCCGAGGACCTCCGGAAACGGCGTCGGTCATTTGACGGGCTCAAGATCCGGGCGGCTAAGCGGAACAATCGAGGTCCCCGGCGACAAATCCATGTCGCACCGAGCCCTTATCCTTGGCGGACTTGCCAAAGGGCAAACCTCGATCAGTGGGATGCTTGAAGGTGATGACGTCCTGCACACAGCCGATGCCGTAAGAGCGTTCGGGGCCAATGTTGAACGTCTTGGCAACGGACGCTGGCGCGTCGAAGGACATGAATGGCGCAGCCCCGCACGGCCGATCGATTGCGGGAACAGTGGCACTGGAGCGCGGCTCCTGATGGGCGCCGCTTCCGGTTTCCCCCTCCACGCAACGTTCACGGGCGATGCTTCGCTAAGCGGCCGGCCCATGGAGCGGGTGCTCGGCCCCCTTCGGCAGATGGGAGTTCGCACCGAAGGCAGTACGCTCCCGGTAACCATCCACGGCGGTGATCTTAAGGGCATTTGCTTCGTCAACGAACGCGCCTCGGCACAGGTTAAGTCAGCTATCCTTCTCGCTGGCCTCCGCGCGTCCGGGTCCGTCGAAGTCGTCGAACCTGCCCCGAGCCGTGATCACACTGAGAATATGCTTCGCGCATTCGCTTGCGACATTGAGGTCGCGGGTGAAAGTGTGCGGCTCGGCAAGCAACGATGCCTCACGGCAACCACTATCCACATTCCGGGTGATCCGTCTTCGGCGGCCTTTCCCATTGTTGCCGCTCTGCTCGTTCCGGGATCTCAAGTGACGCTTCGCAACCTTATGGTGAACCCGCTTCGAACGGGCCTCGTCACGACGCTCCGGGAAATGGGAGCCGACATTGCGATCGAGAACGTACGGCTCGACGGGAATGAACAGGTCGCGGACCTCTGCGTGAAAGCGTCGGCGTTGGCCGGCATCGAGGTTCCATCCGCGCGTGCTCCCTCAATGATCGATGAGTATCCCATCCTTGCTGTCGCTGCGGCATTCGCTTCGGGACGAACGGTAATGCACGGAATTGGCGAGCTTCGCGTAAAGGAAAGCGATCGTCTCGCGGCAATTATCGAAGGACTGACGCTCTGTGGCATCAACGCGTACGCGGAAGGGGACACGCTGATCGTCGAAGGCGCCGGATCGGCTGCTCGCGGGGGGTGCGAAGTCGATGCGCGCCATGATCATCGAATCACGATGAGCTTTCTTGTGTTTGGCCTTGCTTCGCGCTCATCCGTCAGGGTGAACGGCGCGGAAATGATCGCGACAAGTTTTCCCGGCTTCGCGCCGCTCATGAATTCGATCGGAGCACAAATCTCGTGAGGATTGTTCGCACTGCAGCCCGGAGAGACCGGTGAGCTTCAATAGCTTCGGCCGCGTGCTGCGAATAACGACCTGGGGCGAGAGCCATGGGCCAAGCATCGGTGCGGTTGTTGACGGATGTCCGCCCGGTCTCGAACTCGACGAGTCGGTCATACAACCGTGGCTCGACAAACGCCGTCCTGGCAACAGTCGATACACGACGCAGCGGCGTGAAACAGACGAAGTGCGCATCCTCTCCGGAACTTTTGAGGGTCGAACAACGGGAACCCCGATCAGCCTGCTAATCGAAAACCAAGACCAGCGATCCAAGGACTATTCGGACGTAGCCCGTGCTTACCGGCCTGGTCATGCAGATATTACCTACGAGGCGAAATACGGACTGCGCGATTGGCGTGGCGGCGGGCGGAGCTCGGCGCGGGAGACCGCGGCGCGAGTTGCTGCCGGAGCGATCGCTCGCCTGATCATCCCGGAAGTCGAAATTCAGGGATATCTTGTAGAACTTGGCGGCGATCCCATCGAGCGCTTGAGCTTCGACTCATCGGCGATCGCAAAAAATTCATTCCATTGTCCGGACCGAGAGGCCGCCCAACGATGGGAACAGATCGTCAATTCGGCGCGCAAGGCAGGTTCGTCCGTCGGAGGGGTCGTCGAGTGCATCGCAAATGGTGTGCCCGCCGGATGGGGCGCACCAGTCTATGCCAAGCTCGACGCAGAAATCGCGGCCGGGCTCATGTCGATCAACGCTGCAAAAGGGGTTGAAATCGGCGACGGCTTTTCTGCCGCAAGGCTCCGCGGCGAGCAAAACGTCGATGCCATTCGCGCCGGGCCAACCTTTCTCTCGAACCATGCGGGGGGGATTCTCGGCGGCGTTGCGACGGGTCAGACGGTGATCGCGCGCGTCGCATTCAAACCGACCTCTTCCATCCTGCTGCCCGTTCAAACAATTACCGGGGATGGCAACGAGACCGAAATTTCCACGAAGGGCCGCCACGACCCGTGCGTCGCCATTCGAGCTGTCCCCGTGGTTGAAGCGATGATGGCGCTCGTGCTTGCCGACCAGAAGCTGCTGCACCGCGCGCAGTGCGGGTAACGACATGGCTGTAGTGCATGTGGCGCTCGGCGCGCGAACCTACGATATCCGAATCGAGGACGGGCTGGTCGGACGGTCCGGTGAGCATCTCGCTCCGCTTGCGCGCGCAAGCCGACTGTTAGTGGTCAGTGACAAGACGGTTTGGAAAATCGCTGGCCCGCAGCTCATCGCGGGTCTTGGCGAAATCGAGGCCGTGCCGTTCCTGGTTGCAGCCGGAGAGCAAAGCAAGAGCTGGGCAGGACTTCAGTCCGTAGTCGAGTGGCTGCTCGCTGCGGGGATCGAGCGCAGCGACCATATCGTTGCGTTTGGAGGCGGCGTCGTTGGCGATCTCGCAGGATTTGCGGCTTCCATCGTCAAGCGTGGCTGCAATTTCGTGCAGATCCCGACGAGCTTGCTTGCGCAGGTCGATAGTTCCGTGGGCGGCAAAACGGCGATCGACGTGCCGCTCGGCAAGAATCTTGTCGGCGCCTTTCACCAGCCATCGCTGGTGCTCGTCGATCCAGCCCTGCTCGACACATTGCCCGCCCGCGAAGTGCGGGCCGGCTATGCAGAGATCGTCAAATATGCGCTGATCGAAGACATCGAATTCTTCGAATGGCTTGAACGTGAGGGCTCGTCGGTGCTTGCTTGCGATCCTGCGGCGCGCATGCATGCGATCCGGGTAGCGATTGCGGGGAAGGCCCAAATCGTCGAACAGGACGAGCGCGAAAGCGGTGCCCGACGCGCACTTCTCAACCTTGGTCATACTTTCGGCCATGCTCTTGAGGCGGAAGCGGGCTATTCGGCCCACCTCCTTCATGGCGAGGCCGTGGCTCTTGGTTGCACCCTCGCCTTCGAATTCTCGACGAGACGGGGTCTGTGCTCGGAAGCGGAGTCTGCGCGCGTTCGGGATCACTTCGCGGCAGTCGGACTTCCGACCAGACTCGAGGATATCGGCATGGACGGGAAAGGGTTGCGTCTCGCGCGCCACATGGAACAGGACAAGAAGCGGATAGCCGGACAAACTGCATTCATCCTCGCTCGCGGCATAGGTCGGGCGTTCGTCGACCACGAGGTTGCCATTGCTGATGTTGCCGCGTTTCTTGACGAGGCGGACTGATTTGGGTCTGCCCTATGCTGAGGTGATCGGTGACCCGATCGTTCACTCGAAGTCGCCCTTGATCCACAACCAGTGGCTGGCGCGCCTGGGTATAGAAGGTGAGTATCGCGCGACCCAGGTTCGCGCCGATGAGCTCTCGGGCTATTTTGAGAAACGGCGGCATGACCCCGATTGGCGGGGATGTAATGTCACAATCCCCCACAAGGAGGCATCGCTAAAGCATTTGAGTGCGCTCGAGCCCACAGCGAATGCCGTCGGCGCCGTGAATTGCATCGTGCCCCGCGCTGAGGGACTGTTTGGCTATAACAGCGACGTGGATGGCGTCGCCGCGGCCCTCTCGGGAATTGTGCTCGATCAAGCGACGGTAGCGATCGTGGGAGGCGGCGGCGCGGCGCGTGCGGCCGTCATCTATCTCGCACAGCAGCAGGTGAGCGCTATCAACGTTCTCGTCCGAGATCCCGACCGAGCGCAAAAACTGAAAGTGCTTGCCGCGGCCGGTGTAGTGAACATTGGTGCAATCAATGAGGCTTCGAAGTTTCTGGAGGGAGCGAAAGTCGTCATCAACGCTAGTCCCCTTGGAATGTCCGGATGTCCCGAAATGTCTCCCAAGGTCATCGTAGCCGTGAAGGACCATCCAGCTGCGGTTCTCTTCGACATGGTATATGATCCGGTCACAACCACTTTCCTGTCGGCGGGAGGTTCGCAACGGATCGGCGGGATGTCCATGCTGGTAGGTCAAGCCGCGCGGGCCTTCGAGCTCTTCTTCGGTGCCTCGCCACGGATAGCGGAGCTTGATGGAGTTGCACTCTCCGCTTGAGGCGGCAGAGCATGCCAAGAAGGCCGAAAAATCCCGCCGAGCGAAAATCCGATCAGCCGTTCATCGGCTCCGCTTCGATCACGGTAGCTTAATTCGATCGAGCGCGTTGCTTCGCGACTCCATCAACTGACCGGCTGGGCTCGTTGGCTTCTTCACTGTGGGCGGCGGTACCGGCTCATCGACCAATCGAGCGGCACGCTCACTATGGCCTTTGCGATCCAGCGGTCGGAGTTGCTGCCATATCCGTGGCCCAAGCCTAGGTTCAGATCCCATTTGCCGACCGAAGTATCAGCCGTGAAATACGTCGATTGTTCACTACTTTCGAACTGGCCAATGCGTCGGATCTTCCCGCTCCCGTTGTAATTTTCGATCCCGAGCGCCGTGTGGGAAGAAATCGCGTAACTTAACTTTGTCGCGATCTCGAGCGTTGCCGGCGCTGGCGCCGGACCGGAAACTTTGAAATCGATATTGGCGTTTGCAGCCGCCGTCCATTTGCCAGAGTGGACACCAACAATGCCCTTGAGCTCGGCGTTCCAGGGGTTCTCATCAAGGCGATGATCCTCGCGCCCCATTTCGAAGTTCGCTCCCCAGAACCAATTCCGCCCCGCGATCTTTGGCGCGACCCATTTCAGGCGAACCTTGAAACCCTGTACGAAGAGGTCACCATGACCGATCGTCGCCAGCGGAAGATAAGCGCCAAGCTCTAGCGAGTGAGTAAGGCCCAACGACCATTCCGGGGTCAAACGATAGCGGTGGAGCGATGGCTGCTCTCCTTCGTAACCGATTCCGGAGCCGCCACTCAGTACGTAATTGTTGTGGATGTCGAGGCCCACATCGCCTGGTTGATTGAGTTCATCCATGTACACCTGGATCTCTTCCGGAGCGGCGACGGCCCGACTGCACAAGAACAGGCTCGCGAGCACCCCCATCCCCCACCGGCGGCATAGCAGGACGAGTTCAAGCGTGTCGCGATATACCCAATGGCGATGAGTCATAGTACGGATCGAACTACCAAGGATGGCCATCCTTTGTTAGCCGGGATCTCGATGTAAACATTCGCTATCCCTTTTCTCCGTCTAAATCGACGATGTGCGCCTAAATGGCATCCCCCCTCGTCTTTGCCGCGCTCACGGATGAAAGATGCCGTCGCATGAAAGCCGATGCCTCCTCCCTCTGGTCGTCCAGCAAGAGATCGACGAGTGTAATGTGCTCGCGGCACGCATGGGCAGCCCGTTTGCGATCAAGCGCCACTTTATATTCGAACAGTCGTCTTAGATGGTCGACGCGCCGCAGGCTCTCGATGAAAAAGGGATTTTGACTGCATTCAATAATGGTTTCGTGAAGCGCGCGGTTGAGCTGGAAGAGCGCGGCGCCGGAGATCGTCCAGATATCGCCTGCGATGAGCTTGCGCTGTTGGTCCCTGCAGCGTTCCAAACCTGGTCGATCCACCACAAAGTTCGGTTCAAGAATTGCAGCGGGTTCGATAATCAGTCGGAAGCGATAACTGTCTCGATAGCTCTGAAGAGAGGTCAGCATCGGCAGGAATTCCCAGCCGTGCCCAGGAAGTCGCTCAACCCAGCCTTCACCAGCGATCCGATGGAGCATACGCGTCAATTGGCTGCGGCTGAGTCCGTAACGGCGCATGAGCTCGTTTTCAGTGACTCGGTCAGGAACTCGGCCTTCGAGGCGATCCCGCGCGATCGCAAGGTACGTTTCCTCCTCGTGCGCGCCATCAGCTTCAAGAAGCATTGCGCTTTTGCTGGGATTGCTGACCACAAACCCGCGATTGCCAGCGGAACTGACAACTTCAATCGTTTCCAGATGGCGCAGCGCGGCTCGCACCGGTGAACGGGAGACCCGCAGCCGTTCTGCAAGCGACCTTTCGGTCAACCGGGCGCCAGCGGCGATATTTTCCGATCGTATAATCTGGGCAATTTGAGCCGCAAGACGCTGCGATAAAGGCGTCTGTGGCGCTGGAGAGGGTCCGGGGGCCGTCATCCTGTTTTCCTAAGGACTTCCGTTTCTCCCGCCAAGTAGGTTTGGCATTTTGTATTGCAAGATACCGAGACCGACCTTACCAAACGTCATGCACTGATGGCGATCGCGCTGGACATTTTTCCAAAAAAGGGATGCCTGATGGTGCGGAACAAAGCTTGGCGAGGCTCGCGAAAGATCCTCGCTGGGGTCCTCCGAACATCACCCTCCGTTTCCAATTATGCTCGCAACGTCTTGCCAGCCAAAAGAACGAGCGTCTTCCGCTTCAAAATCGAAAGCTCGAACGAAAAATGAGAATTCTTGTCCTTCCAGGCGACGGTATCGGACCAGAAATCACGAGTGCCACGCTCGACGTCTTGCGAACTGTCGATGCACGATTGAATTTGGACCTGAGTTTCGAAGTCATGGACATCGGCTTGGCCAGCCTCGAGTTGAGCGGATCGACCTGTCCTGATCGCGTCTTGGAGCGAATTCCAGAAGTGGACGGGGTCATTCTTGGTCCGGTGTCACACTATAGCTATCCAGACCGCGATCAGGGTGGAATCAATCCTTCGGCAGAGCTGCGGGTGAGATTTGGACTCGGTGCGAATATCCGCCCGTGCCGTTCCTATCCCGACCTGACGGTCCTTCGAACGCCGATGGATCTGATCATCGTGCGAGAGTGCACGGAAGGCTTCTACGCCGACAGGAACATGTTTTTTGGCACTGCGGAATTCATGCCCGACGCGCACACCGCACTATCCATCCGCAAGATAAGCTCGAACGCATGTGAACGCGTCGCGCACGCCGCGTTCAAGCTCGCTGAAGGCCGACGAAAGAAAGTCACCGCCGTTCACAAGGCGAACGTCCTCAAAATCACGGACGGCTTCTTCCTTCGGGAGATTCGCCGCGTTGCAAAGCAATATCCGCAGATCGAACTCGAAGAACTCATCGTTGACGCGACGGCTGCGCTGCTGATCCGCTCACCGGAGAGATTCGATGTAATCGTCACAACGAACATGTTTGGCGATATACTTTCGGACGAGGCCTCAGAATTGTGCGGGAGCCTCGGCCTCGGCGCTTCGATCAATGTGGGTGACTCAGTTTGCGTCGCGCAAGCGCAGCATGGATCGGCGCCGGACATCCAAGGCCAAAATATTGCGAACCCAACGTCGCTCATTCTTTCAGCAGCCTTGCTGTTGCGATGGCGCGGAGAACAAGATGGCGACGAAAAGCTGCTGGAAGCCGCCATACAGATCGAACAGGCGATTTGTTCTGTCTTGGCAAACCCAACGCTCCGAACACGTGATATCGGCGGAGCGCGTACGACCGACGAATTCGCGAATTCGGTTGTCGAGGCCATAAAGGATCGTGGTCGTCCCCGACCAGCGAACGTGCCCGAACGCTCCGGCGCGGCGCGATCATGTTAATTCCGGCTAATTCTTGGGCTCACGGGACTCGAAACGGCGTCATCATGTCCACTTCGAGGCTTCCATTCGGGTGCATCGAAAGGTCGGGGCTCGGCGGTGAACAGCTACTTGTGGCACCCGCGAATTCACGAACACCAAGACGGTCTGGATTGGTTGCCGCTTAACTGGGCGGCGCATTAGGAGTCCCACATGCCGCAACCGGAACCCAAGGTATTTCGCCCGTCAGAAATTCCCGCCGTATCTCGAGGCGGTGGTGTGAAGACCATCCCTCTGCTGACGAGGAAGACGGGTGCGAGGAGCTTTATCAACGGAATGACCATTTTTCCGCCCCGCGGATCAGTTCCGCTTCATAAGCATAATTGCGATGAGAGTATCCTGGTGCTCGAGGGCAATGCCGTCGCGGAAATCGCGGGCGAAGAACATTGTGTCACCTCAGGGGACGTCACCGTAATTCCGGAAGGTGTGCATCATCGTTTCAGGAATGTCTCTGACAGCGAGGAAATGAAGATCCTCTGGACCTATGCTTCCGTGGACGCGGATCGAACGATCATCGCCACCGGAGAAACCCGCCGTATCGACGACGAGCATTCGGCGCCAGTCGATGAAACTGAGAATCCCCGGACGGGAATATGATTTTTGAAGTTGCAATCATCGACATCAAACCCGGTGGGGCGGAAGAATTTGAACGTGGGGTCGCAAAGGCCCTCCCCGTCTTCAGTCGCGCGAAAGGCTACAAGTCACTTCGCCTTGAGCGCTCCATAGAGACACCCCTCCGGTACCGCCTGGTCGTTGGATGGGAAACCGTCGAGAACCACGTACTCGACTTCAGGAACTCGCCAGACTTCCAGCTCTGGCGATCACTCGTAGGTCACACATTCGCAGCACCTCCGACAGTGGAGCACACCGCAGTGATTTTGAGCGGACCTGAGTCTGTTGGGGACAACGAACAGAACAGCAATTAGACTGGTTAGGCTGGCTGCGGGCAAGCGTTCATGGAGGGCATCAAGTTGAGTAGAATCGCGAAGAAAGTAATTGGCGCCGCGCTTGTGGCCGCGTTCCAGATTGCAGTTGTTCCCTACGTGAGCGCCGCAAGTTCAGTCACCAGCCCCGCCACAAATCGTACCCGGTTTGTTATCCAGAAAATTGCTCTTCCTGGAGAAGGCCGCGGTGATTTTCTGACCGCGGACCGGGCGGGCAATCGGCTCTACGTCACGCACGGCACCCGCGTGCACATCCTTGATCTCAAATCTCTCAAGGAACTCGCCGAGGTGACGGATTTAACGGACGCCCATGGTGTTGCCGTCGACCCAGTAAGCGGCCGCGCGTTCGTCACCGATAGTGGGCCGAATGCTGTCGTGATGTTCGACCCCGCGTCTGGCCGTAAACAGAAAAGCATCGCTGCCGGGAAGAAGCCCGATAGCATCCTGTTCGACCCTGCTTCAGGAAGGGTCCTCGCGTTTAACGGTGAAGGGTCCGATGTGACCGTGATCAATCCCGCAATTGGGGAAGTCGTCGGCCGCGTTAAATTGCCGAGCAATCCCGAGTCGGCGCAGACGGACGGCAAGGGCAGGATCTGGGTCACGATGGGCGAAGCGGGTTCCATCGCAGAGATCAGCGCGAAGAACATGAAGTTCGTTCGCTCCATTCCGCTCTCCGGTTGCGACGATCCTGCACCTCTCGCGTTCGATGGCGCGAACCGTGTTCTGTTCACCGGCTGCGGGAATAGGGTAATGATCGTTGCCGACGCCGACACGGGCAAAACGCTGAGCAAGGTGCCGATCGGCGGCGATCCGGACGGGATCGTGTTTGACCCTGCCAGGAAACGCTTATTCGTTGCAAACCGCGACGGAGGTTGGACGATCGTCGCACAGCGAGCGAGGAACCGGTACTCCGTAACCGAAACGCTGAAGATTGACCCTTATGCAAAAACGGTCGCACTCGATCCGGGCATGCATCGTGTCTTCTCCTCCACGGCAGACCTGATCTGGCCCAAGCAGGAACCAGGCAAGAAGTATCTGCCGACAGCGAAATCAGGCACGTTCCGCGTTGTCGTTGTCTCAGAGCGCCATTGATCGACAAGGCTTAGTTTTCGCGGCTCTTGAGGAGGGAATTACATGGCCGATCGCCGCGCCGACGTCATCGATACCGGCATAGCGGAACATGAAGCCGAGCTCGCGGTCGGCAAAGCGAAAATGGCGTGGTGGTGGCGCATCATGGACGCCAATGTTGGAGTGGTACCGCTTCCACTCTTGATCATTGGATACGCATTGATCGGAACGTTCGTTGCACTTCATAAAGTGCCGTCGGATCTCTCGACCGCTATTTTGGTGCTCATTCTTGGCGGATTCACGTGCGCTCAGATTGGAAAATATATCCCGGTGCTTCGTAAGCTTGGCGCGCCGGCGATACTCGCGACCTTCGTTCCATCCTACCTCGTTTATGTGCACGCAATACCGGGACCATTGAAGGCCGCGGTCACCACATTCACCACACAGAGCAACTATTTGTATCTGTTCATCAGTTCAGTGATTGTTGGCTCAATTCTGGGAATGGATCGACGCACACTCATTAGCGGCTTCCTCAAGATCGTTGTCCCAATCACGTGCGGTTCGATTGCGGGCCTCATCGTTGGCATTTCGGTCGGCACTTTGCTTGGCCTGGGTTTTAATTACACAACGTACAAAGTCGTTCTTCCGGTAATGGCCGGTGGTGTCGGTGAAGGAGCACTCCCACTTTCTATCGGCTATGCTGCCGTCTCCGGGGAGCCGAGCGGGGCTATTTTCGCCGAGATTCTCCCTGCGGTCATGTTGGGGAGTCTTGCAGCGATTCTGTTGGCCGGAGGGCTGAGCTGGATCGGCCGGCTGAGACCCCATCTGACAGGGAACGGGCGCATTCAGCCGGGTGAAGAGGACTTCCCCCTGACGGGAGCAGCCGCCCCGCGCCTGCCTTCTGATCTATCTTCGGTAGGTGCTGGCATGATCCTTGTCGCAAGCCTCTACGCGATAGGAGTGATCGTTCAGCAGCTCACGAAATTTCCAGCACCCGTCACGATGCTTGCCTTGGTGGTGATCATCAAATTGGCGTGGCTCGTTTCACCCCGGATCGAGGAGGGCGCCTTCAAGAACTACCAATTCTTTGCGGTTCTGGGGACCTATCCGTTGCTGTTCGCCATCGGCGTCGCAATGACACCGTGGGAAAAGCTGATCCACGCATTCAACACTGCGGAGATTGTCACCATCCTGGCAACGGTGATGACGCTTACCTCGACCGGGTACTACGTCGGACGCCTCGTCGGACTCTATCCGATTGAGGCCGGGATTGTCGCGGCGTGCCGCGCATCCCAAGGCGGCACGGGCGACGTCGCAATTCTCTCAGCCTGTGATCGGATGGTGCTTATGCCGTTTGCCCAGGTAGCAACCCGGATTGGCGGAGCTATCACGGTCACCTTGGCAATCGCAGCCTTCAGTATCTACGGAAGGTAATGGTGAGCGCTAGCCATTGAGAACTGAATGCGCACCGAGGATCTCGTCCGCGTCTCGTTGTATTATCTCCGACGGGAAACGACGGCACCTAGGCAGGGCCCTTTCCGCCTATCTAACAACTCCTAGGAGCGAGAGCTAATGGACGTCGCGCGCAGGGGCTCAAGATAGGTTTCAAACAACCGAGCCCAATCAAATGTTGCCGCGTGATCGGAGGATGGAAGATATTCCAACCCCACGTAGCCTTTGTATCCGCCAAGCTTAAGAGCTCCGAAAATCGGGTTGAAGGCGATTTGGCCCGAACCGGGCTCATTTCGGTCGGGCCAATCGGCAACCTGCACGTGTCCGATTTTAGAGCTGTTGTTGACGATGAATGACGGGATTTGCACCCCAATTGCCGCAGCATGATAGGTGTCGATCGACAGCAGGAGATTGGGTGCATCGAGCTGTTCAATTGCCGCGCATGCCTGAGCGAACGAATTCAGGAAATAATTGCGCGTCGCATCCGCGCTGATCACTTCAATAATTATGCGCAGTCCCGCGTCCGCCGCTGCGAAACATGCTTTTTCGAGGTTCGAAAGGTACACTTTCCAATCTGGCGAAGGCTCTAGAGGAGCCCGGATGCCGGCCATGGGATGGATCAATGAACAGTTCACCGCGGTCGCAAATTCGATAGAGAGCTTAAGTGCGTCGCAAAACTCGCACTCTCGCCCAGGCAATGCAGCAAGCCCCTTTTTCGACGCACCGGCAACGCCATTGGGCACCGCAATCTGCGCAACTTCGAGCTCGTTTTGCTCGCAAAGGCTCTGAAATCGAGACGGCGAAAGAGCGTAGGGATCCGCAATCTCGACTGCCCGAAAACCCGCCTCCCGTGCCGCAGCGAAACGCGCTTCGAGCGGCAGGTGTTGAAAGAGATACCCAATGTGCGCGCTAAGCTGAAGCCCGTTAGGAGGCGACGGTGACGTCACGACGAGATCGGATTCGCCAAATCGAATTCATCACATAGAATGTCGATCGCCTTGACGGTCTCCATGGGGAGTTTGATTCCAACCGCCAAATTTTGGGCCTCGAGAATTGCCTCCCGTTCGCCCGGATAAAGTATTTCAGTGGCACCATCCGCGAGCGAGTTCTGCTTCAGCGACGCGATAAGTTCCTCCTGACGGTTTTCAAACTCGTGCAGAGGGATGAAGGCGTCGATGTCGAGGACGATCACAAAGTGGCCGACCTGGCCCGGTTTCTCGCTTTGAAAAGGGCCTGCAACGCCGCTTCCGAAAGCGCTCCCGGAAAGTACCCCGGAAAGCACGTCCATCATCAAAGCGATGCCGTAGCCCTTATGACCACCCATCGGCAGTGTGACTCCTCGAAGAGCCGCCTCAGGGTCCGTCGTGGCCCGTCCATTTTCATCGAGCGCCCACCCGAATGGGATTGGCTCTGCCCGTTGTCGCGCGAGATGAATTTTGCCGCGCGCGACCGCCGTGTTCGCGATGTCGAGAACCATCGGCGGGTGCTTGCCCGCAGGAGCGGCCCACGACCACGGATTCGTACCGACCGCCTTCCTTGTTCCGCCCCACGGCGGCATTGCGGGACTCGCATTGGTCGCCAGAAATCCGAGGCAGCCTTGCCGAGCGGCTGAAAGTGTAAAGTACATGGCAGTGCCAAAGTGGTTCGAGTTGCGAACCGATATTGCACTGACGCCAAACTCTTTTGCCCGGACCGATGCCAGGTGCATCGCCGTGTTGGCTACGACCTGACCCATTGCGCCCGCGCCGTCGATTGCAGCGATCGGTCCTCGGTCGAGCGATATTAATGGCTTGCCCGCCGCGTTGACCGCGCCGGACTTAATGCGCGCGACGTATGCGGGAAGCCGGAGAACACCGTGCGATTGATGACCCCAAAGATCGGACTGGACGAGCGTGTCCGCGACGAGTTCTGCGTCGGATGTCGTAAGCCCCGCGGCATTCAGGATTTCAGCAGAGAGCTTTTTCAGCGCTAAGCCTTGCACCAGCCGCTCGTTCTCAAGATTGGGACCGCTGCGCGCATCAGTGATCATAGTACTGACGCTTCCATTCAAGCGCCCTCTCAACGACACGGTTCGGCATTGAGATCACTCGCCTGTCCTTGGACAGTCTCGCCCGCGCTCTGGCGGCGCCAAGTCCGCCAGAGCGCGGTTCAGATCAGGAACCCCGTTCAGGAGTCGCCGCCGGAGGAGGAGGGGGCGGTGGCGGCGGCGGCGGTACCGGACAAGCTGCGGTTGCGGCGACAACTGAACCGTCCGGACAAGTCTGCGTAGCCGGCGGCGGTGGCGGAGGGGGAAGGAATGCCGGTGGAGGAGGCGGAGCCGCCGTTCTGCCGAGCTTTACCTTTGCTCCAACGAACCAGGTACGTCCGACGACATCGTAGGTTGCAGCGTCCGTTCGCAGTTCGAGTGTTCCGATGAAGGGGGGCTGCTTGTCGGTGATGTTGGTTACGCCCGCGCTGATCGTGAATCGGTGATCAATGGTGTAATGGGCATCGAAATCAAAATAGCTGACCGCCGGCACACGCTGTGTCGGATCATCAAGATTGGCCATGTGGCCGATATACCGCCAGCGCAGGGTTCCGACGAACGGCCCGTTCAGATAACTGATGTATGAGTTCGCCTTCCAGCGGGGATGAGAATAGAGGTTCTCGCCGTCCGAAGTGACAAACGTGTCGCTGATCGCACCGGCGTAATCGGTCGATGCGGTCCCGTCCGAAGGCGTGACGACATACTTGCGCAGATAGGTGATTATCGACCCGAGCTTAACGGCGCCGGCGCTCGAAGGCATGCCCAATTGGTCAAGTCCAAGGCGATAGTCGATCTGCGTATCAACACCGGACAATTTGAACTTGTTGAAATTGAACAGCCCTGACGTGAGCAGCGAAATTTGGCCGGTCGTTGGATCGCGCCGGATTCGTTGGCAGAAGGGGTTCGCTGCCGAGAAACTCGGGTTCGCCCCTGGACCGTAGCAATTCGCGAGAATCTGGCCAGACGAAAGGCTCGAGATCGCGCCTGAGATCGCGATATTATAGTAATCGACCGAGAGGCTGAGCCCGCGCAGAGGCGTCAGCACGGCCCCGATGGACCAAGTTCTTCCGGTTTCCGGCTGGAGAAGACTATTACCGCCCGTCTGCACCGGGACCGTGACATTAGCGCCACCGAACGAGTAGCTGGACGATCCAGCAGGCGATGCCTGCGCCGCGCACAGAGCCTGCACCTGGCTGCCGTTTGCTCCAGTCCTGAAGGCACTCAGGACATCGCAGGGATCTCCACCGTTGAGGCTCTCCTGCCCAACGCCTGCACCTGCGTACAGGTCAGCAAGGCTTGGTGCGCGAAACGCGAACGAATAACCTCCGCGGATCCGGATGCCATTCACGACCGTCCAACTGGCATCGGCTTTCCATGTGCTCTTGCCGGAGAACGTATTGTATTTCGAATAGCGAGCGCCAAGGTCTAACGAGAAATCCTTCGCGAGCGTCCAGTCCTTGACCAACGGCAGCAGTATTTCGCCGAAGGCTTCCTTGGCATTTTGTGAGCCGTTCGCCGGCGTGCTCGTGCCGTAGGAAAGGGTGTCCCCAGTTATGAAGATCGAGTCAGGATGATAATCGAACGATGAAGCGCGATAGTCAGCTCCGAGCGCGATCTGCGCCGTGCCGCCGGGAAGTGGGAAGAGCGGCCCCTGAACCGATAACTCGACATCTTTTGCCGTCAGCGCGTCCGTGGTTATGTCCGTCCGTCCAGCATAGCTCAGGCATGCCGCACTAACGGGCTGCTGACCGAAGGGATTGTACGTGCATCCGCCAACACCTTCGTGCGCGAGCACATTGTTGATGGCAGATAGGCTGATGTCGCCATATGCCTGACTGGTGTACGAGCTGCGGCCATACGAAGCGTAAAGGTCGAACGTAAAGCTCGTCCCCGGGATATCCCCCTTCAACCCGCCAAGCCCTTGCCAGACGTCGTACTTAAATTTCTCGACGCGATTGCCCCAGCCGAACATCAACTTTGAAAGGCCGACCGTGGCATTCGGGGGCGCTGCCCCGCCATAGGCGGAATTGATTAGCGAAAGCAGCGCGGGATTGGATTGCACGAACGGGTTGCTGACCGGCACGTACAGCTCGATT
>DASZBO010000045.1:0-12896 GCA_035944075.1 Sphingomicrobium sp. | reverse complement strand
ATTGACGATGCGTCCAAAGCCATAGGCATGGCTCCTTTGATGGGTAACGACGCAAAGTTGCTGTTCGCCGCTTGAAAGAAGACCATAGTCCCAAGCACTTGTAGCGCAACCAGCTGAAGCTTCTCCATGCTCCCAAACGCGCTTCTTTTCGGCGTTTTCGATCAGCGAACTGTACGCGGATGACGGGTTGCGTTGAGCGAATGCTTTTTTCGGGAATGGACTGGGTGTTCGAAAGGCGAGAGACCATGCGCACCGGAAGGGAATATTGCTTCGCAGATTGAATCCGCGCGGGTCACCCTCTCCCTCAAATGTGTCGGGCGTCTCCGTTCAGGGATTTAGTCGCTCAGACTTCCGATAATTCCTGAACCCGTTGCTGTTGGGTTGTTCTCAATCGCTCGTCGATAAGGCGGCAGCGGAGCTCATATGCGGCCGCGAGCTCTTCATGGCGTTCTCGGGCGTCCGGTCCAGCTGCGCTTCTTGCCGCTTCTCGTTCCTGACGCGCGCGCTGGAAGTAATATCGGGAATCGTTATCCATGCTGCATCATCCCACGTCGCGCCTTGGTTTATGATACGTAGTCTTCCGGAACCACGCTTCATCGACCTGGATAACCCAGCGCAGCGTGTTACGGTGAGCTGTCTCGCCGCAGCCGCCGCTCCCTCGTTCCAATCAGCCGTGCAGTCGATATTCCTGTACCAGAACGCTTTCGGGTACGTGCCAAGCGTGTGCGATTTTCCGGATCATCGGCAACGTCAGTGCGCGCTTCCGTCCGAGGACTTCTGTTGCCCGAGATTGGCCCACCAAGGCGGCAAAATCAGCGCGACTATAGCCGTTCATCTTCATTGCCGTTTCGATAGCAGACACTGGATCAAGGGGGTCGATCGGCCAGCGATCCCGCTCGTATGCCTCAACAAGTGTTACGAGCACATCGAGTTGGTCGCCTTCATCCGTGCCTTCTGCAGCGCCCCACAGCATCTCGATCTGGCGCAGTGCCGCCTCGTGATCCTCGTCTGTCTTGATCGGTCGGATCTGCATTTAATCAACTCCTTGGTAACTAAAACAAGCTCACGGTGACTGCGTCGATCCGGTCATATTCGGCGTGGGTGCCAAGAAATTTGATAAACGCGATCGTCCGTTTCCAGTCGAATGCCACCACCATCCTGTAATCGCCGCCCGCCACTTCGAAGCGAATGCGTTCACCATTGAGAGCTTTGGCCTTTGAAAAGTCGGACACTGCATCCAGCGGACTTCGCCAGTCAGCTGCGGCCGCAACCTCATGCCAGTGTCGTAGCGACGGCTCCGTCATGGGATGTTTTTCCCAGAACGCGACAAGTTTGTTCCGGGCAATGATTCTCATCGGTGTCGGTTATCATTTCCCATCACGGGAAACAAGAAACTTTTCCCACGGCGGGAAATAGGGTCGTCCGGGAGGGGAATGGCCTCCCCGTGAAGTGGCTTCCTGTCCTACTTTCCGGAGCTTCGGATCGGGATCCGTCAAAGGTAAACGCGCCGCATCATTCTCTTTCGGGCGTTCAGGCCAGGTTTGCTGATGTTGAAAGTCTCGAGATCACAAGTTCGGCGATCAGGTCCGCAAATGCGATTGGCTATTCACTGGAGGATGTGGTCGATGTCGTTCAATCGCTCGAGAAGCGCGACTTTGTGAAATCTGAAACGCAGCACTCGCCGCCAAATTCGAAAGTTTGGCATGACACGTACAAGGCGCCGATGGACGGAATGTGGTTGTATCTCAAGTTCGCGGGTGAAACGCTGATCGACGTTACGCTCGTATCGTTCAAAGAGGTTTGATGATGGCCGAGAAGACGAGGATCCATCCGGAGACTGGTGAAACGCTGCGGCGTGGTGTGCGCCCGTTGACAGTCTCCTACGCCATTTATTCGAAGGTGATCGATGTCCCTGGCTGGTATCCCGAAGGAGATGGCGATGCCATTCACACCGGAAAGGATCTCGCCGAGTGGAATGAAGTCTACCGCCAGATGCGCGCCGATTACGGTCAGAAGGTTCGTTCGTTGAGGCTACGCTTGAATCTGACGCAAGAAGAGGCTGGGCGCGTATTGGGCGGCGGCAAACGTGCATTTCAAAAATATGAAACTGGAAAAACTCCGCCATCGGATGCGGCGGTCGCGCTGCTCGAGCTGATGGAGCGACATCCGGAGGATCTTGAAGTCCTCAAGTCGCTTCCTGGCAGACAAGTCGAGGAAGCCGCGGCCGGACGAGCGCACCCTTGAAGCTCCGGACTGGGCTTCGGTAAAGGTGCGAATCCGATCGCATCTCAAATTGGATAACCAAGATCTAAGCTATTGAAAACAAAAGTTTATATCTGGAGTATGGAGGCCCGAGCCGGAATCGAACCGGCGTGCAAGGATTTGCAGTCCTCTGCGTAACCACTCCGCCATCGGGCCGGAGCGGCGGATCTGTCCGGGTTCCTGAGTGGTGTCAACGGCGCTTTCGTACTTTTTCAACAGTCGCGTCGCGGTCGACCTCAATTTGCAAGAGCACGTGCGGGACTAATTCGGATGGCAGAGGGAATATAGTGGGTGTGACGCTCGGCCGCAAAAGCGATTATCACGGGTCCGGCCGAGGCAATCGGTGCGCTGAAGTTCGCCAAAGAAAATTGCATCGGGCAGCGAATAACCGCGGCCAAGCAAAGGTGGTCTAGCTGCGCGTCCGTTTCGCTACAAGGAACAGCGAAATGTATATGCAATTGCGAGGGGCAGCCGGAGGTCAGGGCTGCCCCTCTTGCGCATTCTAAAAGGCTTTAGGCGATCTGAGCCAGAACAGGCCGACGACGGCGGCGCATCGAGAACCCGATCGCTCCGAAGCCGAGCAGCATCATTGCCCAAGTCGCGGGCTCAGGAACAGCGCGCGGGACCAGCGTTCCCTGTCCGCCGTAGGAGCCGTTTCCGCGCGAAAGGCCATTAACGGTGATGGTGTTAAAGTTGCCAGGTCCGAAGAGGATTGGAACGTTTGTGAGTGCGAATTGCGTACTCGCGCCGCACGAACCAACGCCCTTTGTCGGACAGACATTCCCCGCGGCATCCCTGTAGATGACAGGAGCGGGCATGCCGTTGAAGAGTACGGACAGAAGGTCGGTATCAATGGCACTGCCAAAGGCGAGGGAAGCCAGCGACGTCGTCACCGATCCACTGCCGGTCGCTGGGAACGGGCTCTGGAAAGTGAATATGTCCGTGAAGTTCCCCGTCGGGATGCCGGTGTCACCAAAGGTCGCGCTAACCAGGGTTGGCGGAGACGAAGGCGTCAGCTGCGGCGAAACCATGAAGAAGATCGATTGACCGGTACCGAGAGTACCGGATGCGCTTCCCGTCAGAACGGCGGGTCCGGTGACACTGGTGCCAGGCGATACAACGACTGTTGCCGCATTTGCGACTGCTGGACACATCGCGATCGCCGCGAGCGCTAAAAAGTACCTCCGCATAAGTACGCATCCCTTTTTTCGTGGTTAACAGCACGTTAACCCCGCCACAACTTCCCGGTTGAAGTGCTGGTTCCCTTGAGTCCCATCACGGGACAGATTTTTTTGACGCATCGGGACATTTGGTTGATGGGGCAGGCAAATACCCAAATGTTCCGCCGCTTGCCTCGGCACGAACACGGTTCGCCGCGCAGAATGAAAAAAGCTACTCGCCCTTTAGATCTAAGTAGTTAGTTAGGTCCACTTAGAGTGTTGCGGTTGGCAATGTGCCATCGTCGGGGTGGGGTTTTAATGTTCTTGGATGTTGGGTCGCCGATCGGCGAGCAACTGCTCGATGATGGCGCGAGTGCCGCGACTGGTCGACAGATTCACACGATCGCCCTCGCGCCACGCGGTCGTGCGCAGCGGGACTCCATGACGATACGCCTCGCCAGCAGCGACGGCGAGCGGAGCCGCGCAAATATGCTTCTCAGCCGCATGTATTCGTGGCGCGGATATGGCGCGAGCCATTCCCTTCCATCGACCCCCAACTGCGTCACGTTCACGGCCGCCGCCGACGAAGATGTGATCGGGACACTGACATTGACCGTTGATTCGGCTGGCGGCTTGGCTTGTGATCGCCTCTTCAAGGACGAGCTCGACAATTTCCGCGCGGCTCCCGGTGCGAGCCTTTGCGAACTTACGAAGTTCGCATTCGACACTTCACTGCCGGCAAGGCCTCGTCTCGCGGCCCTGTTCCACATAATCTTCATCTTCGGCTCGCTGCACTACGACTGCACCGACCTATTTATCGAGGTGAACCCGAGGCACCGCCGCTTCTACCAGGCCATGCTGGGATTCACCCCTCTTGGATCGCCAAAAATGAATCCGGTCGTGAATGCGCCCGCGCAGCTGATGTGGCTGAATGTCGCCGATATTCGGAGCAAGATCCGCCAATATGCGGGAGACGATCGCAGTGCTGGCCGTACGCTTTATGCGGAATTCTTCTCGCCGGAAGAAGAGCAAGGGATCTATCGCCGGCTAGCGGCGGCGACGGCGCGCTCGACCGATACGACAACGTTGTCCCGGGAACTCGCGGCCTACTGACGATTGGGCGGCGGATCGCGTTACGCGGCGTTTTTCGTGTCCTAAGAGAACAGCGCGTTTCATTTTGTCTGAGATTGAATGAAATCCGTCGGTGTAATCGGGGTCTGAGTTCCCGAATGCGCTTTTGTGCGGACGCCGCTTCATTTTGTTCTTCTGCGCTCCCTTGCAGCGAACCGTGACCCATTAGTGACCTTTAGTTGTGGGAACATGGAGGCACGAGCACGGTTCTCCGACTAAAGAAGGTTATCGGACACGCCTGCATCCAAGTTGCCGGCGGCTCGGGAAGCCTCGGTTTTCGGCAAGGGAAGGCGCCATGATTTCCTCCAACCACAAGTCCGTCAGGTTCGGGTCCGTGAGGCCATGGCTGATCCACCCTTTCTTTGTCTCTCTTGGAGGATCGCTATTGATCGCCGCATTTGGAACCGACGTCATGTACGCTCAGACGGCGCTCATGCAGTGGTCAAATGCATCGAATTGGCTGATCACCGTTGGATTGGTGCTGGCGTTGCTGGCCGCGATCGCGCTGCTTGTTGATGTATTGGCCGCGCGCGGTACGGCGATCAGTCCGGTTGATTTCCTTCTCTTGGCTGTTGCCGCAGTGGTCTCCATCGTCAATGCGTTCGTGCATAGCCGCGATGCATGGACGTCTGTCGTTCCCGAGGGGATCTGGCTGTCCGGCATCGCCGCACTGCTTCTGCTTGTCGTCGGTGTTCGAGGTTGGAGCGTGACGGTTGCGCTCGAGCCGCTCGCGCGCGACGAGGGAGATCGCCCATGACTCGGCTTCGTATCGGGCTTGCCCTGCTTTCCATCGCCGTCATGGGCGGTTGCGCCAAGAGCGGGGGAGACCCCTCGAAGCAGTACGGGCCCAATCCCGTTCTGCCCGAGCCGCATCAATATCTGTTACCACCCATGAGCGTCCCGAAGGAGATCGGCTGGAGCGCAGGCGAGACACCGACAGTCCCGACCGGAATGAGGATTGAAGCGATTGCGACGGGTTTGATGCATCCACGCATGGTCTATGTGCTTCCCAACGGCGATATCCTCGTTGCCGAAACGAACGGACCCGGCACGAAACCCTTTCGAGTCAAGGATTACATTCAGGGCAAGGTGAAGGCGCGCGCCGGAGCCGCAGCAAAGGGGGCGAACCGGATCACCTTGCTGCGTGACACGAACGGAGACGGCAAGCCCGACGTCAGGACAACCTTCGTTGACCATCTTCACTCACCGTTTGGCATGGTCCTGGTTGGCGACACCTTCTATGTCGCAAACACCGATTCGATCGTCGCATTCCATTACACGCCGAACGCGACAACGCTGACGGGGCCACCGGTCCACCTTGCCGACCTGCCGGCGGGGCCAATCAATCACCACTGGACGAAGTCGCTGACGGCAAGTCCGGATGGCTCGAAGCTTTATGTCGGCGTTGGCTCGAACAGCAACATCACCGAAAATGGCCTGGACGTCGAGCAGGGTCGCGCAGCGATTTACGAAGTCGACCGGTTGACCGGCGCTAAACGTATTTACGCCTCGGGCGTTCGCAACCCCACAGGCCTTGCCTTCGAACCCGGAACCAACATCTTGTTCGCGATCGCCAACGAGCGCGACGAAATTGGACCCGACCTCGTGCCAGACTATCTGACGTCCATTCGGCCAGGTGGTTTCTACGGCTGGCCGTACAGCTATTGGGGACAGCATGTCGATGTCCGCGTTCACCCGCAGAATCCGGAGATGGTCGCAAAGGCGATCAAGCCTGATTATGGCCTGAGCTCGCACGTCGCGACGCTCGGCATTGCATTCAGCGCCGGCGAGCGGCTCTCGCCCGCCTTTGCTAGCGGTGCGTTCATCGGAGAACATGGCAGCTGGGATCGCAGCCCGTTGAACGGCTACCAGGTGATCTATGTCCCATTCGTTGGCGGCATGCCCAGCGGGAAGCCTGTTCCCGTGGTGACGGGGTTCTTGGGCAAAAACGGAACAGTTCGGGGCCGTCCGGTTGGACTGGCACTCGATCGAACGGGGGCGCTCATCATTGCCGACGATGCCGGAAACACCGTCTGGCGGGTCAGCGCCAACACGCGCAGTTGACGAACGCTGGAGATCTGTCGATCGCGCGTCCATCGCGATCTCTCGTACGCGCTCTGGTTGGCGACGATGCCCACGAAGGGGCTGGCGATCCGCTGGCGTTTCCGGCTTCCTCGTGCTTGGTCGAACAGTCCTTTCGGGCTGCACGCATGTCGGCTGACAGCCGTCGTTCGTCGGTCGATGTTTCGATGAATGACGGTTGGCGTCGGAAGATGCGGAGGATATGGACGACTTGAACAACAGGTGTATTACTGGCATACCACAGCAATGACAGTGCAGAGCCCAATTCCCGATTTCGCAATCGCGCGTGAGTCGATGATCGAAAGCCAGCTGCGCCCTGAGGGCGTCACTGATCCCGCCGTTCTCGACGCGATGGGTCGCATCGAACGTGAACGCTTTCTTCCGCCGCACACGCGGCCGCTGGCATATGTTGATCGGGCCGTGTCGGTCGGCACCGGTCGCTTCCTTTCCCCACCGGCCGTGCTCGGTCAGCTGTTAACCCAAATGATGCCGGAGCGTGGACAGCGAGTTCTCGTAATCGGAGCGGGCAGTGGCTATTCCGCGGCCGTGCTCACCGCAATGGGGCTTGAGGTCGTTGCAGTCGAAAGCGATCCGGAGCTTGCGGGGATGGCGCGGGAACTGGGCATCGAAATTATTGAGGCGCCTCTTGCGGACGGCTATCCCAAGAACGCGCCCTACGATCTGATCCTCATTGACGGGGCGATTGAGTATATTCCCGAGGCGATCATCGGACAGCTCGCTAACGGTGGGCGTCTTGGAACGGCTTTATTCGACCGTGGAATTACGCGGCTCGTCGTCGGCCGCAAGGCGGCAGGAGCATTCGGAACTCTTTCGATCGCAGACGCGGGCGTACCCGCGCTGCCGGGCTTCAGTCGCCCGAAAGCATTCACTTTTTAGAGGCGGGGCATGTTCAGCAAGTTTCTTTCCGCGTCGCTGATCGCTGGGCTGATGGCCAGCGCTGCTAGCGCCGACACCCTTCGAGACGCGCTCGTCTCTTCCTACCAGAGCAATCCGACGCTGACGGCGCAGCGTCAGGCGCTGCAGGTGACTGACGCGACCGTCGCGATTGCCAAGGCGGCCGGCCGACCGCAAGTCAGCGCGCAGGTCGGTCTCAACCGTACGATCACCCAGTCGGGCGTCCTCATCAACGGCGGCAAGGGGCCAACCCTCACGGCTTCGGTCGACCTTAGCTACCCGCTCTACACGGGCGGTGCCGTTCGAAGCTCCGTCCGCGCAGCCCAGACTCGCGTCGAGGCCGGGCGCGCGACCGTCCAAGCGGTTGAGGGGGACGTCTTCACCCAGGCCGTAACCGCGTACATGGACGTCATTCGTGACCGCGCGATCGTCGAGCTCAACCAGAACAACGTAAAAGTGCTTCAGACCAACTTGGAAGCAACGCAGGATCGCTTCCAGATTGGTGATCTTACGCGCACCGATGTCGCCCAATCCGAAGCGCGCCTGCAGCTTGGCCGCTCGCAGCTTGCGACGGCTGGGGGGCAGCTCACCGGGAGCGAGGCGAGCTACCGGCAGATCGTCGGGCACGCGCCAGGCGTACTTGCGCCGCCGCCGCCCCTCCCGCCGCTACCTACCAGCGCCGATGAAGCGGTACGAATTGCACTTGCGAATAACCCCGATCTCGTTGCCACCGCACGGCAGGCGATGGCCTCGGGCTATGACGTGAACGTTGCGCGAGCCAGCCGTCTTCCGACCTTGTCCGCAGTCGCGGGCGAGACCTACGCCAATAACATCGCGGGAAACAACGGGCCCTTCATTCCAAGGTCGGGCAATGCGACCACAATAGGACTCAGTGCACGCGTACCAATTTTTCAAGGAGGACTCCCCGCCGCGCGCATCCGCCAGGCACAGGCGCAGCAGGGTCAGGCGCTAGAGCAGGTAGTTGGCACAGAGCGCGCCGTTGTCCAGGCCGCCCGCGCGGCTTTTGCGAGCTACGATGCCGCCCAGCGCGCAATCCAGGCGGAAACGGTTGCCGTCCAAGCCGATCAACTCGCGCTCGAAGGTAACCGTGCCGAGCAGAGCGTCGGCACGCGCACGATCATTGAAGTCCTGAACGCCGAACAGGAATTGCTGAACTCACAGGTCGCATTGGTGAGTGCAAAGCGAGACGCCTATGTCGCGGGCTTTCAGCTGTTGAATGCAATGGGAGAGGCGCAGGCGCAGTATCTTGGGCTCGATGGCGGCCCGCTCTACGATCCACTCGGCAATTATCGTCGTGTCGCGAACAACTGGAATGACTGGGCCAGCGATCCGCGCCATCCAACCGTCGCAACGCGGACAGTCAGCCCGGAGGAAATGCCCACGAAGCCCGTCGTGACGCCGCTAATCGATTCGGCCCGGGTCGACGCGTCGCCGCCCGTGGCCCCGGGAGGGTCGTCGATGAGTACGACAACGAGCACGACGACGAGCGAACCCGCATCCAAAACGACACCGGGCGTGACTCCGCGGCAACATTAAATATACACCGGCGTCATGCAGTCTGCCGGCCGCGAGCCATCGATGGAAGATATCCTCGCCTCGATCAAGAAAGTGATCGCGGAGGAAAAGGAACTCCGTACCACCGTCCGACCGGCTGGATCGGGGGCGGGGGACGATGCAGCCTCGTCCGATGAGGATGTTCTCGAACTCGATGAACCACTTGCGCCCAGCGTTGACCTTGGTCCGCCACTGATCGATGAGCACGCCGCAGGAAAGAGCCGCCAGGCTCTCGAGCAGCTCCAGACCGTCGCGGCTTCCGTGCCACCTCAGACATCTAGTGCAAATCCGCTCGAGGAAATCATTCGCGAGATGCTTCGACCAATGCTCAAGCAGTGGCTTGACGAGCATCTGCCGCAAATGGTCGATGAACATGTGAAGCGCGAGATTTCGCGAATTACGGGCCGGCCACTGTAGTTCTTGCCAGCCGCACAGGCTTTGCTACGCCTGCGGCATGATCAGATCCATGCTCCTCGTCGCCGCCGCTGCTGCCTCGCTCGGCGCTTCCCCTGTCAGCGCACGGCCGATGTCCGCGACCGATATGCAGTCGATGCACCGAATGGGTTCGCCCGAAGTGTCTCGCGATGGTCGATACGCCGTCTTCACCATATCCACCACCGACTGGAGCAAGAACAAGAGGGTCAACACCCTATACTTGCTGGACCTGACGAAACCGGGCGCTAAGCCCCAGCCTGTTACCGGAGCGGCAAGGGCACATGATGCGGTCTTCGGTCCCGAGGGGAGCTTGTGGTTCTTGATGCCCGTCGGGAATCAGGACCAGCTTTTCCGGATGACAATCGGTGGAACACCGGTTCAGATTTCCAGCTTCAAGGGAGACATCGGAGGATTTCGCCTGGCGCCAGCGGGGAACCGTTTGGTGGTCTGGGCCGATCGCGATCTTCGCTGCGTCGACCTCAATTGCGCTGGGCTGCCCGACAAGCCGAACTCAGGCTCTGGTCGCACCTTCGATCAGCTATTCATTCGCCATTGGGACAGCTGGGTTGAGCCCGGCGTGCGATCGCGCCTGTTCGGGTTCGCAGTGACTGGCGGCAAGCTCGTCGGAAACGGCGTTCCGCTCAACGGGCGTCTTGTTGGCGATGCGCCGACAAAACCGTTCGGAGGCTCCGAAGACGTCGCCTTTTCTCCCGACGGTACGATGCTTTATTTCGTTCTTCGGGAAGCCGGACGGCTCGAACCGAAATCCACCAACCTCGATATATTCGCCGTGCCAAGTGACGGAAGCGCGGCTCCGGTCGACTTGACCGTTCAAAACCAGGCAACCGACACGCTGCCAGCCGTTTCGCCCGACGGCCGTACGCTTGCCTACGCGGCCATGGCACGTCCGACCTATGAAGCAGACCGTCAGGTACTGATGCTTCGTGACATTGCGAGTGGTCGTACCCATGCACTGACCCAGGGGTGGGATCGGTCCGTCGGGTCAATAGAATGGACGCGAGACGGTCGGAGTTTGCTCGTTACGACCAATGACACGCTCGAAGAACCGATCTTCCGGATCGATGCGGCAACCGGCAAGGTCAGTCGGCTGACGGGCGAGGGGACTTACGGCAACGTACACGCGCTCCCAGGCGGCGCAATTCTTGCGACAATGAACAATATTGCGGCTCCCGACGACCTGTACCGGATCGATCCGAGCGGTCATGCCGTAAAGCTCACCGATCTCAATCGTGAGCTCCTTGCCCAGCTCGATCCGGTCACCTTCGTGAAGTTCAGCTTTACGGGAGCGAATAACGACAAAGTGTGGGGATGGACCCTCAAACCGGCGAATGTTTCCGGCAAGCTCCCAATAGCGTTCCTTGTCCACGGCGGACCGCAAGGCAGCTTTTCGGATAGCTGGTCCTACCGCTGGAATCCGCGCCTTTTCATCGCGCCGGGTTATGCGGCGGTCAGCGTCGATTTCCACGGCAGCGAGGGTTATGGGCAAGCCTTCACGGACGCGATCCATCAGAACTGGGGCGGCTGGCCGCTCAAGGACCTTGAGCTCGGCCTTGCTTATGCAACGGCACACGACCCGCAGCTCGATGCCGACCGGGCATGCGCGCTTGGCGGCTCCTATGGCGGGTACATGATGAACTGGATCGAGGGGAACTGGCCGGACCGGTTCCGCTGCATCGTTCAGCATGACGGTGTCTTCGACGCCCGCGCGATGGCCTATGAGACCGACGAGCTATGGTTCGACGAATGGGAACATGGGGGTCACCCTTATTATGAGGCTCCTCAAGAGTTCGAACGCTGGAATCCGGTCAACTTCGTCGACAGATGGAAAACGCCTCAGCTCGTAATCACCAGCGAGAACGACTTCCGAATTCCCTACACGCAGGGCATCGCTGCATTTACGGCCCTACAGCGTCGGAACATTCCGTCGCGGCTCCTGATCTACCCAGACGAGAGCCATTGGGTCCTAAAGCCCAGAAACTCGGTCCAGTGGTACAACGAAGTCTTCGGTTGGATGGCGCGATGGATGGGCGCCGAGCCGGCGGCGCAGCTCGGTGCTGCGCCCCCTTCTGCGCCATCCGCAGCCGCGCGGCCAGAGCGAGGTTGATGCTGCATCGCCGCATCGCTAACCGCGTGCGGCGATGAGCGAACTTCCCAAGACTTTTGACCCCCGTGCGATCGAAGATCGCTGGTATGCCCACTGGGAGAGCCGCGGGCTCTTTCGGCCTGAGCGACCTGACGCGAAGCCGTGGACGATCGTCATGCCCCCGCCAAACGTTACGGGTTCACTTCATATCGGCCATGCGCTCGACAATACGCTGCAGGACGTACTGACACGGCGCGAGCGCATGCGGGGTAAGGACGCGCTCTGGATTGTCGGCACTGATCACGCCGGCATTGCTACGCAGATGGTCGTCGAAAGGACGATCGCGGGCCAAGGATTAACCCGCCAAAACTTGGGCCGCGAAGCCTTTCTCGACATCGTTTGGGAATGGAAGGAGACTTCCGGCGGCGCGATTACGCGGCAACTGAGGCGGCTCGGCGCATCATGCGATTGGCGCAACGAGCGCTTCACGATGGATCCGGGTTTTTCGAAGGCCGTAACCAAGGTGTTCGTGGAGCTGCACCGGCGCGGACTCCTCTACCGCGACAAGCGACTGGTGAACTGGGATCCCAAGTTCCAGACAGCAATCAGCGACCTCGAGGTCGAAACGAAGGATGTTCAGGGGCGATTCTGGACTCTGAGCTATCCGCTTGCGGATACCAGCGTCGCGATCCAGGTGGCGACCACGAGACCGGAGACAATGCTCGCCGACATGGCCGTCGCTGTCCATCCGCAGGACGAACGTTATCGGTCACTGATCGGCAAAAAGATCAAGCACCCGATTACGGGGCGCCTGATACCGATCATTGCCGACGAACATGCCGACCCGGAGCTCGGTTCTGGCGCCGTCAAGATCACTCCGGGACACGACTTCAACGATTACGAGGTCGGCAAGCGCGCGGGGTTCCGGCCCGCCGACATGCTCAACATGTTCGATGCGCAGGCTCACATTGTCCAGACGCAGGATGGAGCCATCCCGGACGAGCTTCTCGGGCTCTCGAGAGAAGATGCGCGCAAGGCCGTTATCGCGCGGCTCGAGGACGAGGGTGCTCTGGTCCGCGTGGAGGACCGCGTCATTCCAACACCCTTTGGTGACCGATCCGGCGTGGTGATCGAGCCCTGGCTGACCGACCAATGGTATGTTGACGCGCCCAAACTTGCGCTCCCGGCACTTCAGGCGGTCAAGAATGGCAACATTCGAGTCGTCCCGCAGG
>DASZBO010000044.1:0-1566 GCA_035944075.1 Sphingomicrobium sp. | reverse complement strand
CGCCTCGCCAACCCTAATCTTGGAGGGCTTTCGGACACATTGGTTGAGGTGTTGGACTGAGGCGAAGTCCTTGGACCAAAACGCACGGGCCTCTTCTTTACTACGTATGATCCCGTCGTTTCCGCCCACGCCAGCATAATTGTCAGCCAATATCTGTACCGTGCCGATCAGATTGCGCGCGGCTATCGCCTCATTATTTGCCTGTCTCAGTCCCGCGATTTCCGATTCTTCGTGTCGAAAATCGGGTTTCACTGTCGTGGCCCCGGTTCCTCCGGTGGCGATGAACGCCGCGATCAGGACAATACCGTTCAACACCGAACCTCGACGCAACATGGTCATCCCCCCGGACTTGGCTACCACCATCTTGTTGACCAGCTGGGGCGTTCGAGCAAGCTTCGTTGATCGGCGACACCGGCAGTCGCTGAAACCGACGGCAAACGGGCTTGCATCCGAGCTACAAATGTAGCACTCTACAAATGTAGCGCAGAGAATCGACGTTCAGAAGGATTAGAGGATGCTGAGCAAGCTGCCACCGCGTGAACGTCAAATTGTCGACATCCTCTACGAGAGAGGCCCTCTCGCTGTTGCTGACATCTGCGACGCGTTGCCGGTGCAATTAAGCGGCTCCGCCGTTCGAGCGATGCTCAAGCGACTCGAAGACAAGGGCTTCGTCGAACGACACGAGTCAGACCGCGGCTATCTCTACAGCCCGGTTGTTTCGGAAACGGTCGCGAAAAAATCGGCGCTCAGCGAAATCGTTCGCGTATTCTTCAACGGTTCGCCCGCGAGCGCGGCAAGCGCATTGCTTGGCATGTCGGACAAGCTCAAGGAAGACGAGCTCGACCAACTTGAGCAAATGATCGCCCGCGCACGCAAAGCGAAAGGGGGCAAATGATGATCGTACTCATCGGGATCGCGCTAAAATCGCTGCTCATTGCCGGACTTACACTTGGCGCTCTGGAGCTGATGAAAAGTCGCTCCGCTGCCGAACGCTCGTGGATCGCGCATATCGGGCTCTTGGGCCTCCTGATTATGGCTTTCGCGCCACTGGTCCTGCCCAAGTGGACGGTGGAAGCGCCGGTTGCCTTCAGCCGCACAACTCAAGCGGTTGCAAACCCTAACGTCCCTTCGCCGACGAACGGGTTGAGTGCCCCCGTGAGTCTCCTGCCGGATCGACAGGTTGCCGCCGCGAACGCCCGCTCGCGAATACCAACCCTTGACGCCCCTGCTGCAGCGACGGCCCTCTACGCGATTCCTGCCGTCATCCTGCTCATCATCACCTTTCTCGCACTCCTGAGATTGTTTGCCCTCCGCTCTCGCGCCGACGTTCTTGTGGACGGCCATTGGCTAAGCGCCCTAGCGCGCGCGCAGAGGCGCATGGGATTTAAACATGGGACAGCGCTGCTCACGAGCAACGAACTCGCCTCACCCATCAGCTGGGGACTGATGCGCCCGGTGATCCTGCTTAATAATCGGGCCATCGAAGCGGCCGACGAAGCGGAAGCGATCATCGCCCACGAACTCGCCCATGTCGCTCGAATGGACTGGCTTAAGCTGCTTCTCGCT
>DASZBO010000043.1:0-12120 GCA_035944075.1 Sphingomicrobium sp. | reverse complement strand
GCGATCGGCTCGGCAGCGTATTTGACCGGCTGAGGGGCCGCGGCGCCCTTAACGAGGCCGATGTCCGCTCGGCGATGCGCGAGGTGCGCGTGGCCTTGCTCGAGGCCGATGTCGCTCTGCCGGTAGCTCGCGCGTTCGTCGAGCAGGTCACGGAACGTGCGGTCGGACAGGAAGTCCTTCGCTCGGTGACCCCGGGGCAAATGGTCGTCAAGATCGTCAACGACGCCCTTATTGAAACGCTCGGCTCGGATACGGCCGAGCTGAACCTCAACGTCAATCCGCCAGCCGTCGTGATGATGGTCGGATTGCAGGGCTCGGGCAAAACGACAACCACAGCGAAGCTCGCCAAGCGCCTATCGGAGCGGGACCGCAAGCGCGTTCTCATGGCGTCGCTCGACGTTGCTCGGCCCGCAGCCCAGGAGCAGCTCGCCGTCCTTGGTCGTCAGGCGAGCGTCGACACGCTGCCGATCGTCCCGGGTCAGCAGCCGGTCGAGATCGCCAAGCGAGCGCTGCAGTCGGCCAAACTGCAGGGCTATGACGTCGTGCTTCTCGACACGGCCGGACGGCTTCACGTCGACGATCAGCTGATGGGAGAAATGAAGGCGGTTGCGGCCGCCTCCACACCGGCCGAGACCTTGCTCGTCGTCGACAGCCTTACGGGCCAGGACGCGGTGAACGTCGCAAAGGGCTTTGCAGCCGAGGTCGAGCTTACCGGGGTTATCCTGACGCGGATGGACGGCGACGCGCGGGGCGGCGCTGCGCTCAGCATGCGGGCGGTGACCGGCAAGCCGATCAAGTTCGCCGGCGTCGGCGAAGCCCTCGACAAGCTCGAGGCTTTTCACCCCGACCGGGTCGCGGGTCGAATCCTTGGGATGGGCGACGTTGTCAGCCTCGTCGAGCGGGCTGCCGAGACGATCCAGGTCGAGGATGCTGAGAAGCTCGCGGCCAAGATGGCCAAGGGCAAGTTCGACCTCGATGATCTCTGGGCGCAGTTTCGACAGATGCAGCGCATGGGGGGCTTGGGAGCCCTCGCCGGAATGATGCCCGGCCTTAAGGGCATGAAGGGGGCAATGGACCAGGCGCAGAGCAGCAAGGCTCTTGTTCACATGGAAGCGATGCTCTCCTCAATGACGGCGAAGGAACGGGCAAAGCCGGAGATCCTTAGCGCCAAGCGCAAGATCCGCATCGCCAAGGGAAGTGGCACGACGGTCCAGGAAATCAACAAGCTTCTGAAGATGCACCAGGAGATGTCGACGGCAATGAAGCGGCTGAAGAAGATGGGCGGTCTCGGCAAGCTTGCTGCAATGTTTAACAAGGGCGGGCTCGAAGGCGCACTCGGGGGCCTTGTTCCTCCTGGCGGGCTGTCCGGCGGCAGTTCGGGCGGAGCGGGTCTCCCTGGACTTGGCGGCGGGGCTCCATTCAACCTTCCACCCGGCTTCAACAAATTCTCAAAACGATAGACGAAAACACTGAAAGGAAAGACTAAGTCATGGCTCTAGCAATTCGCCTCTCCCGTGGTGGCTCCAAGAAGCGACCGTACTACCGCATCGTGGTAGCCGATAGCCGCAGCCCGCGCGACGGCCGCTTCATCGAGAAGGTCGGTACCTATAATCCGCTGCTCGCGAAGGATTCGGCGGAGCGCGTGAAGCTCGACTCCGATCGTATCAGCCACTGGCTCGGCGTCGGCGCCCAGCCTTCGGACCGCGTCCTGCGCTTCCTTGACGCAGCAGGCATCCGTGAGCGGGCCGCACGCAACAACCCGAACAAGGGTCAGCCCGGCGAGAAGGCGAAGGAGCGCGCCGAAACGCGTGCCGCGCGCGAGGCAGAGCTCGCCGAAGCCACTGCTGCTGCGGAAATCGAAGCGGCAACGGCTGAGCCGACGCCCGAAGCCGAGCAGGTTGCGGACGAAGTCTCGGAGCAGACCCCGCCTGCTGACAACCAGGGTGAATCGACTGCTGAACCCGCGGAAGGTGCCGGCGACGTTGCGCCCGCGACCAGTGAGTCGCCGCAGGCTGCGGAAGCTACCGCCGAAGGCCAGTCGGCTCCGGAGCCCGCCGAGGGCGCTGCTGAAGATACCCAGGCTTGAGCGTGAGCGGCGACGGCGAGCGTAGGATTGCGCTCGCCGCCGTTGCTGGCGCGCATGGGATCAAGGGCGAGCTAAGGCTGAAGCTTTTCAGCGACAGCACGGAAAGCCTGTCGCGTCAGAGGAAACTGTACATCGCCGGCGTTGAGCGTCGGATCCTTTTCGTTCGCGATGCGGGCAAGATGGCCGTGGCCAAAATCGAGGGGGTCGGGGATCGGGGAGCTGCCGAGGCTCTTCGCGGTTCACTGGTCGAGGTTCCCCGTTCCGCGCTGCCGCCGCTCGCCGAGGGCGAATATTATCACGCCGACCTTATCGGGCTCCCCGCGGTCGACCGTGACGGCAATGCGCTCGGTAGCGTCGTTTCCGTTGAAAACTACGGCGCCGGTGACCTTGTCGAAATCGAGGATGGCGCGGGCAAGCGCGCGCTCATTCCGTTCCGGCCGGGAATTGCTGACCTTGATGGCGGCCGCGTTCTTCTTGATCCCGAGTTTCTCGCCTAGGTTCCGTCTTCGGCTTTGATGCGTTCCTTGGTCGGTTCCCGCAGCGAAGGTTCGTTCTCGAACAGATCGTTGCGGATCGTCGTTGCCGCCACTCCCCCTTCACCCATGGCGTGACTGATCTGGTCAAGACCGTGGACGACGTCGCCTGCGCCGTAGAGACCGGGCACGCTTGCGCGCTGGTGGTTGTCACAGAGAATACACTCGTCTGCGGCAAGCTTGGCGCCGACCATTTCCGCAAGCTGGGTGTGCATATCGCTGCCAAGCGCCGGGTAAATGCTGTCGAAAGTATAATGGCCTTCGGCGGTGTCCACGGTGATGCAGTCGCGTGCGATCGCCACTGCCTGGGCGGGGCCGTCGACGCACTCGATTGATGCGTCTTTTAACTTCCGCACATCGTCCCCGTTCAGCCGTAGCGCCTTGTCCGGCGCGATCAGCGTCACGTCAGCAGTGTAGCTCCGGAGGAAAAGCGCCTCGGCAACGCCATGGCTATCACTACCAATGACGCCGACCTTCTTGTCGGTCACCTCAAAGCCGTCGCAAATCGGACAGTATCGAACGAGACCGCGCGCGAGCGCGTCATCGTGCAGGTCCTCGTCCATCGGTGGCCGCCGGTTTGAGATTCCGGTTGCAAGGAGCACGGTTCGGCTAGTGGCCTTACCCGACCCCCAGGTCGCGGTGAAAAGCCCAGTCTCTTCATCGCGCTCGAGCTTGGTTACAAATTCGTTCTCGATCTTCGCTCCATATTTGCAGGCTTGTTCGCGCATGCGCTCGAGAAGCTCCGTTCCCTTGATGCCGTCGGGGAAGCCGGCGTGGTTGCGGCTGCACGGGATCAGCGCCGCTCGGCTCTTGCCTCCATCGACGACAAGAATTCCAAGGTGAAATCGCGAAAGATAAATGGCTGCCGTAAGGCCGGCTGGACCTCCGCCGATGATCAGGCAATCGAGAATGGGTTCATCCATGCGTCACCCAATGGATTGTGATAGCGGCGGTTCCGCAATGGGCTTTTGTGCTTCCGTACTGACACTGTACCCCGACATGTTCCCGGGACCGCTTGGCGCAAGTCTTGCCGGACGAGCGCTTGGCGACGGAATCTGGAGTCTGTCCGTTTCGAACATCCGCGATTTTGCATCGGACAAGCATCGAAGCGTCGATGATACGCCTGCAGGAGGCGGAGCGGGAATGGTCCTTCGACCCGACGTAGTCGCGGCATCGCTCGATAGCGTTGCCGACGGCCGACCCATGCTTGCCCTTACACCTCGCGGGAAACCATTGACGCAGGCCCGAGTACGCGAACTTGCCGGTGGTACAGGGATCATCCTGCTGTGCGGGCGATTTGAAGGATTCGACGAGCGAATCTTTGAAGCGCGAGCCGTCGAACCCGTATCAATCGGCGATTATGTGCTCTCTGGCGGCGAACTTGGTGCGATGGTCATCCTCGACGCTTGCGTACGCCTGCTTCCCGGGGTAATGGGCGCGGCCTCCAGCGGAGAGGAGGAAAGCTTCGAAACGGGGCTTCTCGAATATCCGCACTATACCCGGCCTGTTACGTGGGAAGGGCGCACGATCCCCGAAGTGCTGCGATCGGGGGATCATGCGAAGATCGCGGCGTGGCGACACGAACGCGCGATCGAAGATACACGGCTATGGCGGCCGGACCTGATCGAGCGCCACGGGGGCGCATCGCAGGCACCGCCCTCTGGCGCGCGGCGACGAGATACGAAGGCTGATACAAAATGAACCTGATCGAGACTCTCGAGCGTGAAGCCATTGAAGCGCTCACGGCTGACAAGAAGGTCCCCGAATTTCGTCCCGGCGACACGCTACGCGTCGGTGTGAAGGTGATCGAAGGCGACCGAACCCGCGTGCAGGCGTTTGAGGGCGTGTGCATCGCCCGCGCGAACAAAGGCGTGGGCTCCAGCTTTACGGTTCGCAAGATCAGTTTCGGTGAGGGCGTCGAGCGCGTCTTCCCGCTTTATTCGCCGATCATCGATTCGATCGACGTCGTGCGCCGAGGTGACGTTCGCCGCGCCAAGCTCTACTACCTGCGCGGGCGTACCGGTAAAGCCGCCCGTATCGCCGAGCGCCGAATCGTCCAGCGCGACGTGCCGAGTGGGCAGGGCAACGAGACGGAAGCGAGCCGGGCCGAGAACGCGCCCGAAGCGTAAGGCTTCACTACAGCAGTTGCGGGATGGAGCGCAGCCGCTAACAAAGCGGCATGCGTTCCATACTTGTGGCCGCGCTCGCGCCGCTCTTCATCGCCGCCGCTCCGCCTGTCGGCGTTCTGCAAAAGAAGCTTACGATCGAGCGGATCTTCGCAAGTCCGCCGATTTCCGGTGCCACTCCGCGCCTCCTGAAGCTGTCTCCCGACGGGCGTTACGCGAGCTTCCTTCGCCCGCGATCCACAGACCGCGAGCGCTTTGACCTTTGGGCAATGGACACGCGGACTGGCCAGCTGAAGATGCTGGTCGATTCGGCAAAGCTTGGCGGCGGCGAGATCAGTGAAGCCGAGAAGATGCGTCGTGAACGGGCGCGCGTCGGTGGGTCGAAAGGGATTGTCGAATATGAGTGGTCGCCGGACGGCCACTCGGTGCTCGTGCCGATCGATGGTGATCTTTACCTCGCCGACGTCTCCACGGGCGCGATCCGTCGCCTCACCAATACGCCAGAGACCGAAATCGACGCCCATGTTTCAGAGGGTGGCCGGTATGCCAGTTTCGTTCGCAACCAGAACCTTTTCGTTATCGATCTTGCGACGGGTTCCGAGCGCCCGCTGACTACCGAGGGCAGGGGCGATGTTACTTGCGGCACCGCCGAATTTGTCGCTCAGGAGGAGATGGCTCGCCGCACGGGCAGCTGGTGGAGTCCAGGCGACCGGGCAGTCGCCGTCGAATGCTACGATGAAAGCAAAGTTGCCGTAGTGACGCGCGCGGCGATCGGGGCCAACGGGACCAAGACTTTCGATCAGCGCTATCCCGCCGCCGGGACGCCCAATGTCGCAGTCCGCTTGTTCGTAATCGATCCGCGCTCGGGTGGGCGGGTGAAGGTTGATCTTGGACCCGATCCCGACATCTATCTCGCCAGAGTCGACTGGTCGACGGACGGCCGAACGCTTTTCGTCCAGCGCGAAAGCCGTGACCAAAAGCGCCTCGATCTCATTGCGGTTAATCCAACGAGCGGCGCCAGCCGCATGGTTTTCACGGAAACGGCGAAAACCTGGATCAATCTCAATAATGATTTTCGATCGCTTGGCGACGGCAGTCTCATTTGGGGTTCGGAGCGGACGGGGTTTCACCATCTCTATCGCTGGTCCAGTGGAATCTGGCATCCGATTACCCAGGGCAATTGGGTAATGACGGGTCTCATCGGAGTGGATGAGGCGACCCACCGGCTCTTCTTTACAGGTAACAAGGACGGGGTCCTCGAGCAGCACGTCTATTGGGTCGACTATCTCGCGCCGGGCGAACCCCGGCGCATCACGGAAACCGGCTTTTGGAACGCCGGAGTGATGGACAAGAATGGCACCCGTCTCACCGTCACCCGCTCATCGCCCGACCAGCCGCCGCAGGTCTATCTCGCCGATCCGTCGGGCAGTCGCCTCGCGTGGATTGAGGAGAACAAGCTCGACGCCTCACATCCTTATGCGCCGTATCTAGCCGCCCACCGACCAATCCGTTTTGGCACCTTGAAGGCGAAGGACGGCACCGCCCTTTACTGGGAAATGATCACACCGCCGTTAATTCGCGGAAAGCGATATCCCGTAATGTTCCAGCATTACGGAGGACCGGGGAGCCAGGAGGTCAGTCACGCCTGGGCAAACCCAATGCGCCAATATTGGGTAAGCAAGGGCTGGATCTATTTCGAGATCGACAATCGTGGTTCCTACAACCGGGGCAAGTCGTTCGAGGACAAGATTTACCATGCGATGGGCACTGTCGAAGTCGACGACCAAGCTGCGGGAGCGCGTTGGCTTCGAGAACAGCCGTATGTTGATCCTGAAAAGATCGCGATCAATGGCTGGTCCTATGGCGGGTACATGACGCTGAAGATGCTGGAAGAAGCCCCAAGGGGCTTTTACGCGGCGGGTGTCGCGGGCGCTCCGGTGACCAAATGGGAGCTTTACGACACCCATTACACGGAACGGTATCTCGGCAATCCAGCCGTCGATTCCAAACCCTATGAGGCGTCGGACGCCCTTGCTGATGCCGTGAAGATCAACGAACCTTTCCTGCTGCTTCACGGGATGTCGGACGACAATGTGGTCTTTGAGAACTCATCCATGCTCGCGAATGAGCTCCAGGAAGCCGACCATCCTTTCGACATGATGTTCTATGTCGGCCAAACGCACAGCATAGCCGGTGAGCGGCGGCAGGCGGACGTCCAGAACACTATCGAGCGGTTTCTCGACAAAAACGTCCTTCGCAAGCGGCCCGATTAATCGCTTCGGCTCGAAATCGCGCTCCGGTCGATGAGGCGCGTGTAAAGATGCCACGTCGAATAGCCGAGCCAGGGAAGGACGACCGCCAGCCCTACGAATGCCGGGATACCGCCGAGGACCAGCAGCCCGATAACCGTCAGACCCCAACGCAACATCGGTCGCCGGTTGGCGTTCGTGGCTCTCCATGAGGCCGAAACGGCATCGGCCGCGCTGACATCGCAATCGACAAGCATCGGCAGGGATACGACACTGAGGCTGAGCACGATCCAGCCGAAAATTGAACCGATCGCGGCACCCGAGACGATCAGCGCCCACCCTCGAGCTGTCCCGAAGATTGTCGCGAGGAATTGGGGAATGGATCCGGGGGGCGCCCAGCCGAACAGCAAGGCATAGAGCGCGGCGGCGGCGAGCAGCCAGCCAAAAAAGATCGCCAAAAGAAGCCCTGCGACGATTCCCATGTCGTCAACCGATGGACGCTTCCGTACGTCGAGGAAATTGAACCAGTGGATCCCGGGTCTCCCGTTCTCCCGCTGCCGCGCAAGCTCGTAGAACCCGACTGCGGCGAGCGGTCCAAGAAGGCCGACGCCCGCTACAACCGGAAAGAAAAAGGGCATCAATGGTTGGCTCGTCGTCATGACGACGGCCGCAATGCCGAGCACGGTATAAATGAGCCCCGCAAAAACGATGTCGCCGCGGAACGTGAGGAAATCATCGAGGCCCTGTCTCAAGGACAGCGTGAGGTCTTCATCGGTGATCGTCCGGACCCGGATCGAGGATGCACGCAGCGGTTTCCCGGATGCGATAGTCTTAGTGGCCATGACACCTCCTTCATGGTGCCGTCCGGCGCAACAAACGCCGGGCGCCTAGGCCTCCATACCATAGTGCGAGCGAGTCGGTCAGAGGTTCAGTCACCGTTGTCCTGATCGCAAAGGGTTCGCTAAGCTGAATGAATGGAGGACGTGTCGAACCTGGTTGCCCGGCAGTACGAGGCATTCGCCTATCCGCGGCCCGTCGAGGATCTGAGACAGGAGATCCAAAAGGGTTATTACCAGCTCGGCGATCCCGCGCTCTATGGCCCAGTTATCTGGCCGCGAGGACGGCCCAAACGCCCGCTAGACATCCTCGTTGCAGGCTGCGGCACGATCCAAGCCGCTTACACCGCGTACATGAACCCTGATGATGCAATCGTCGGCATCGACCTTTCGGAAGCCTCATTGGCCCATGAACGGTTCCTTCAGGAGCGGCACGGCCTTGGCAATCTCAAGCTCTACCGAGGCGACCTGCTCGAGCTCGGTGAGCTTCGCCAGACCTTCGACGTAGTTCTGTGCACGGGCGTCCTTCACCACCTGGCCGATCCCGCTCGCGGCCTTGCTGCGCTTCGGGCAGTTCTCGCGTCCGACGGGGTGATTGTTTTAATGCTTTATGGGCAGACGGTGCGGACTGGCGTTTACATGCTTCAGGATGCTTTCCGGCGGATGCACATCGCGCAAAGCCCGGAAGGCGTAGATCGGGTGCGCCGAATCATCAGCGATTTGCCCAGCCGGCACTACGCGAACGACTATATCCGAGCAGCCCATGAGCTCAAAGACGACGCGGCGATTGTCGACACGTTTTTGCACCCACAGGACCGCGCATTCACCGTACCCCAGCTCCTTGATCTCGTCGAAGGTGCAGGGCTCGCGTTTCAGGGGTGGATCGACAATCATAACTATTGGCGGAACGCATTTTGGGGTCCCGACAGCGCGATTGCCGATGCGGTTGATGGACTGCGGCCGCGCGAGCACTGGGCGGCAGTTGAACTGCTCAGCCAAATGGCGGGAACCCACACATTTGTCGCGCGCCATTCCGATTCCGATGTGGCCGACGTTGATTTCAATTCAAGCGAATGGCGCGGGTTTGTTCCTCATCATGCGCCGGGCCTGTCACGAAAAGGGCCGGGATTCTTTGTTCGCGGTCCGTACGAACTTCGCTGTACCGAACTCGAGCAGTTCGTGTTGGACGGCGCGGACGGGAACCGTACGATCGGTGACATCATCGACGTTCCTGCTCTTGAGGAAATCCCATCCGCCCAGCGCGATGAATTTGGCCGCCGCTACTTCGAACATTTGTGGAAGCTCGGACACGTGATGGTCGCGCTGTCCTGAATTTTCAGATGGTGACGTCAAAGACCGTGACCGTTTCGTCCGGGACATATTGCGGCCTTGCATATTGGGGTCGCGCCCGGACCAGCTGCGCGGCGCTTGGCGGCAGGCCGTTGCGCGAACCGACAATCGTCAATGTGACCGGTCCGGTCTCGCGCAAGCCGATGATTAGTTCGGTTTGATTGCAGCTTCGTCCTGCGCACGAAAGCGTGAACCTGACGGTTGAGTCGTCAGCGCCCATGTGCCGGATAGCACCCGACATGCCCGCCGCCGTGATGTGCGCCTCGGCCGGAGCGACCAGCAGGACGCGCTCAGCTCCATGGCCTTCGATCTGCAGCCTAACCCATCGTTCCGAGCCGTTCGTCACGCTATTGAGAATCTTGGCCGACGCCGGACGGATCGAAGTCAGCGAAGGAGCAGGTGAAATCCAGCGTTCGCGCTGGGAAAAATCGAAGCTGCGGCGCTTCCAAGGTCCAAGGTTCGAATAGGCGGCAGGGAGGCGCGCGCCGTCATTCAGTACCGACCAGGAGCTGCGGCCCGACGGAAACTCGGTCACATGTTCGATTGTGAATCGTTCCTGTTGGTTTTGCGAATAAGCCGGCGCTGTCCCGGCAATGATCCAGGAAAGGAGCACTATCCCGCTTGCAGCGCTGACCAGCATCCGAGGGCGGGCGCGGCGAAAGAGCAGCGTTGCCTCGATCAAGACGGGCGCAATCATGATCGCCGCGACGGGGGCGGCCAGCCAGATTGGACCAGGGCTGAAGATTGCTTCGATCTGCGCGAGGAGCTCGGCCCATGTGAAATACTGAAGCAGGATCGCAAGGCAGGCCCCAGCCCTTTCGGCGCGTGGATAGCGTCTTGCGAGCAGGACTCCGCCAAGGAGCGCCGATGGGGGGAACAGGAAGTAGATGATACCCCCTGGGGCGGCGAGCGCGACAATTGCGCCGAGTAGGACAAAGGTGAACCAGTAGGCCAGGCGCACTTGCTTGAGTGCAAACGAAGCGCTCCCGATACGCAGCACCAGGAATGCGCCAAGGAGAACCGTCGCATAAAGGGCAGCGAAGGTGAGTTCGCCATGGGCACGCCAATATGCGCCCTTCCGGATCAACCCCATGATCGTAACCGCAAGCCAGCCCAGAGAACTTGCAGCGACGAGTGCTGCAATCACCAATGCGGTCCCGCGGACAAGTACCCGGCGACGGATGGCAAGGAAGGCGAGTGATCCGAGGAGGAGCATCAGCCAGACCGCCGCCAGCGTCACGGGGAGATCGACGAAGTGGCTCTGCCCTATGTCGAGAAATACGCGGTTGCCTGTGTCCTGGGGCACGGCCGCCGACAATCGGACAGTTAGCGCCAGTGCCTCGTTCCCCATGTCCTGAAGGCTCCTGACCTCCAGTCCAGCGAGATTGTCGCCGGCGCTGTGATAGCGAGTCTCGTTTCCGACAATTGCGGAGTTCAGCGTTATCCAGGGGCGCTCCTTGAACGTTGTGACATCGGTGTCGTTCGGAATGAGCCTTGCGACGTCGGTCGAGAGACTGCTTGCGTAAGGATGGTCAACCGAGCGCGCGTAGGCTGCGATCGCGGAACCGTTCGGCTGGCTTGTCTCGAACATCGTAACCGGCCCGTTCACCCCCCGCGCTTCGAAATTGAGCAAGCTGTCGACGTTGCGGCTCAACGGATCGGCGAGGAAGGCGCGAGCGCCGAGGAGACCCAGTTCCTCGCCCTCGTTGAACAGGAGGAGGACAGGCCGTTTCGGCGGGTGCATCCGGAGGATCGAGCCCACCTCGAGGAGTGTCGCAACGCCGATGCCGTCGTCCGCTGCGCCGGGACCCAGGGGAACACTGTCGTAATGGGCACTGAGCAGCAGTGTCTTGCCGCCCAACGGACCAAGTGCAGCGATCACGTTGCGTACACGGGCGCACGCAATGAGCCGAGCCTTGCTTACGTTGTTGCACGCGACCTGGTCCCGGATGACGGGCTTTAGGCCCATATGGCGCAGCGTTTCGACCAGCCGCTCGCGGACTGCATCATCCTGCGCGCTGTCGACCGGATGCGGCTGCTGGTCGCCGAGAATGAACGCGAGTCGTGCCTTTGCCCGATCGGCATCAAACTGACCGTCGACATGCCGCACCGGCGGCAAGGCGACGAGCAATGACTTCCCGAAGAGCGCCAAAAGCACGAGAAAGATGAGGGCCAACGCCAATAACGTGTCGCGTCGCATGCTGCCCCCCCTTGTGCGCGCTGGACGCCGAGCCATATCGCCTGCGAGGCGACGTTGCGATAGGCGCGCCGTTGCAGTTTTTCGGAGATTGAAATGGGTTACCGGGTCGCCGTCGTTGGAGCGACGGGCAATGTCGGGCGTGAGATCCTGAACATACTTGCCGAGCGCCAATTCCCGCTCGACGAAGTTGCAGGGGTTGCGTCCTCGCGCTCGACTGGCAACGAGATCGACTTTGGTGACAGCGGTGAAACGCTCAAGGTCAAGAACCTCGAGCACTTCGACTTTGCTGGCTGGGACATGGCTCTGTTTGCCGCTGGGTCGGAAGCCTCAAAGATCTATGTGCCGAAGGCCGCGCAGTCCGGCTGTACGGTCATCGACAACAGCTCACTGTTTCGCATGGATCCCGACGTTCCACTGATCGTCCCTGAAGTGAATGCGGAGGCGATCAGCGGATATCGCAAGAAAAACATCATCGCGAACCCGAATTGCTCAACCGCCCAGCTCGTCGTCGCGTTGAAACCGCTTCACGACGCCGCGACGATCAAGCGGGTGGTGGTTTCGACCTACCAGTCTGTTTCCGGCGCCGGTAAAAAGGGCATGGACGAGCTGTTCGAACAGTCTCGCAACATTTTTGTTGGCGACTCGAACGAGCCAGTCTTCTTTACCAAGCAGATCGCCTTCAACGTCATTCCACATATTGACGTCTTCATGGAGGACGGCCAGACCAAGGAGGAATGGAA
>DASZBO010000042.1:0-11603 GCA_035944075.1 Sphingomicrobium sp. | reverse complement strand
TGCTACGCTTGCGAGCGCGACCAGTCTTGGCCAGCTACGCGAACTGACGATAGCGCTGAACCTGGAACTCAGCAGTGGTCAGATTGAACGCCTCAACGAAGCAAGTTCCGCAACTGAGGCCGTGCCGGCCTAACCCTTCTTGAGGAGGTCGAGCGCGGCAACCGTCATCGCCTCGGTGGCGGTAGCAATGACGGCATCGGCATCGGGTGCCCATAACGCGCTATGCAGTGCCGGCAGCTTCAGCGTATCGCCCTTCACGGCGTCCCACTTCGCCTGCGGCACTCCGCCGACCCAGAAGATCACGCTCTGCTTCGACTTGTCGGCAAGCCAGAATCGGCTGAAATCTTCGCTGGCCATGATCGGTTTTGTCTCGACGACGCGCGCATCGCCAAAATGCGCTCCGAAAAGCTTCAGCAATCGGTCCGACAGGGCCGCGGTGTTGAACGTCGCGTCGGCAGACGGCTGCTCGATGTCGACGGTCGGCATCCTGTCCTCGGGCATGCCCGCCGCGATGGCTTCGCCGCGAACGATCCGGCGGATGCCCTCGAGAAGCAGCTTCCGTGTTTCGGGAGTGTAGCTTCGAACCGTGAGCGCGAGCTTTGCGTCGTCCGAGATGATGTTGCTCTTGGTGCCCGCGTGGAAACTTCCGACCGTCACCACGGCCGGCTGTTGTGGATCGTTTTCGCGGCTGACGAGCGTCTGAAGCGCCATCACGATCCGCGAGGCAAGGACGATCGGGTCCTTCGTATTCTGGGGGTAGGCGCCGTGGCCGCCTATGCCCTTTACGTCGATGTTGACGGTGTCGACGTTGGCAAGCGCATAGCCGCGCGTCACGCCGATGACGCCGGCCGGCAAGGATGCGCTGTCATGGAACGCAAGAAGGTAGTCGGGTTTGGGGAACCGCGTGAACAGCCCGTCGTCGAGCATGGCTTGCGCGCCCATTACGCGCTCCTCGCCGGGCTGGAGGATCATCACCAGCGTGCCCGACCATTGGTCCTTCATCGCGGAGAGGCGCCGCGCGGTCGCGAGCCAGGTCGTGATATGGGTATCATGCCCGCACGCGTGCATCACCGGCGTTGGGGTCCCGTCCGGTAGCTTGCCCATGGCCTTGGACGCGAACGGCAGACCCGTCTGCTCCTTCACCGGCAGCGCGTCCATGTCGGCGCGGACCAGCAAAACAGGTCCCGGACCATTTTTCATTACCGCGACGATACCGGTTTTTCCGACGTGCTCGGTCACCTGGAAACCGAGCTGCCGCATTTTCGGCGCCATCAGGGCCGGCGTGCGCACCTCGTCCATCGAGAGCTCGGGATTGGCGTGGAGATCGCGGTAGAGGTCGAGCAGCATTGGCATGTCCGCCCGGATCGAGTCCTTGAGCGTTGCCGCGCTTAAAGGGGTACTCGCGGTCATTGCAGCGGCTGCGAGCCATAGCATGTTCTTCAATGCGTTGCTCCCTCAGGAACCAGCTCCATGACATCGAGCTGGGATTCAAAATTTGGCTTGGGCATGATGAGCCGCCATCGATTGGGCCCGATCCGCTCGACATAGCCGGCGACATCACGAAGCTGGTCCTGGCCATATTGCAGGGCGCGCGTTTCATCGGCGAACACGACGGTTCCAAGGAAAACGCTTCGCAGCGGATCGCCGGGGAAGATCAGCCCGACATAACGTTGCGGCCCGCTAAGCTTGCCCAATCGCTGCAACGCATGCTCCTGGCGGACACGACAGGTGAACGGTCCATAGTCCGCATAATCGAGATTGCCGGGATCTTTCGCTCCAAGCTTGATCACGCGACAGCGGTACATTCCGTTGGGGATCGCCGGGCCCGCAAGAGCAGCGTCGGGATCAAGAAGGGTGCCTTCGTGCGCTACGTCCGACGCATGGCCGCTCTTTCGGGAAGCCTCGAGCGCCTTTTCAAATGTTTGCCGCCAGTCCCGCAGGCGAACGCGGTCGTTTTCGCTGATCACTTCCTTGTAAGCGGTTGTGTAGCGCGGAATCAGCCCCGCCGGTTGCTCGATGACATCGCAACCGGTGGCAAGAAGCGCGAAGGTGAGAAGGGCGGCGCGAGGCATCGAAAAGAAGCTTAAGCGGCCGTCCAGCCTCCGTCCATGCTGAGGTTCGCACCGGTGATCGATGCCGCTTCGTCCCGGCACAGAAAGACAGCGAGTGCGGCGACCTCCTCGGGCGTCACGAAGCGCTTCGTTGGCTGAGCGGCAAGAAGCACATCATTCATCACCTGCTCGCGGGTTAGCCCGCGTGTCGTCATCGTATCCGGAATCTGCTTTTCGACGAGCGGCGTCCACACGTAGCCCGGCGAAATGCAATTGGCCGTGACCCCGTCGCGCGCCGCCTCGAGCGCGATAGTCTTCGTAAAGCCCGCGATCCCGTGCTTGGCGGCAACATAAGCGCTCTTGTTGGGGGATGCGACGAGGCTGTGCGCGCTCGCGGTGTTAATGATCCGGCCCCATTTTTTCTGCTTCATCCCCGGAACGGCAAGGCGCGTCGTGTGGAAGGCCGAAGACAGATTGATGGCAATGATGGCGTCCCACTTGTCGACGGGAAAGTCCTCTACAGGTGATACGTGCTGGATGCCCGCGTTGTTCACCAGGATGTCGGGGCCGCCGAGCTCATCGGCGCACCGCTTCATCATGCGCTCGATCTCGGCGGGTTTCGACATGTCGGCAGCGTCGTGGACCGCGCCGAGTTCGTTCACCTCGCGTTCGATGTCGTGCGGGTCGCCAAAGCCGTTGATCATCAGCGTTGCGCCTTCGGCCGCGAGTGCCTTGGCGATGGCGAGGCCGATCCCGGAAGTGGAGCCCGTGACGAGTGCGACTTTGCCCTGAAGGACCATGAACCGAATCTCCTTTGGATCAATGCTCCTTGCGGGCGCGGAGGCGAATTGCAACCGCGCTCGCCGCCAAGCATTACGGCCTTGCAACAGGAGAGCAGCATGCGCTTCGGCGACGAACCCGAGAGTACGAATTTCACGGACGATACCGGACGGGGCGGAATGGGCTTCGGCGGCGGCGGATTGGGCGGGGGAGGGCTTGGCTGTCTCGTTCCCTTGATTGCCAGCCGGTTCGGGGTCGGCGGCGTCGTCGTCCTCCTGATTGGTTACTTCATCCTGAGTTCGCTTGGCGGTCTTGGCGGCGGTGGCACCGGTCCGCTTCCCTCCTCACAAGTCGGCCAGTCAGCGACCGGTCAAGGAAATCTCAATCCGACCACGAAGCATTTCACGCTCCAGGTGCTTCGCTCGACCGAAGATACCTGGACCAAGCTTCTTCAGCCAAAGGGCATCCAGTACACGCCAACGAACCTTCATTTCTACTCGGAAGCCGATCAGTCAGGCTGTGGCGCGGCCCAGTCGGCGATGGGTCCCTTTTATTGTCCGACGGACAAGCACATTTATCTCGACGCCGAGTTTTTCAGCGAGCTTGCGACCCGCTTCAACGCTCCGGGCGATTTTCCCGAGGCCTATGTTGTCGCTCATGAGGTCGGGCACCACGTCCAGGACCTGATGGGGACGCTTGGCAACGCCGAACAACAACAGGCGCGTTCGACCGAGACTCAGGGCAACGCGATCCAAGTCAAGATCGAGCTCCAGGCCGACTGCTATGCAGGCGTCTGGGCCGCGAACGCCCGGACCCCCGAGGGGCAGCCCGTCATGGAGCAGGGCGATATCGAGGAGGGGATGCGGGCTGCCGAGGCGATTGGGGACGACACGCTGCAGAAGGAAGCACAAGGACGAGTGGTGCCCGACAGCTTCACGCACGGCACGTCGGCCCAGCGCATGAATGCGCTGCGCACCGGCTATCAGAACGGAACGATCGAGGCGTGCCAGTCGCTCTAAAGGCGGACCAGCATCTTCCCCTTATTTGTCCCGCGGAAGAGACCGAGGAAGGCATCGGGCGTTTGCTCGAGCCCGTCGGCGATCGTTTCGCGTGATTTGATAGTGCCGTTCGCGACCCACGGCGCCATCTCTCTGTAGAATTCGGGAAGTCGCGGAAAATAATCGAGGACGATGAAGCCCTTGATCAGGATCCGCGCGGCGATGACCCGCGGCAGAAACCGAAAGCTTGGCGGTGTCGGATCATTGTAGCCCTCGATCATGCCGCAGATGGCGAACCGCGCGTTGTTGCGCGCAAGCGCCAATGCCGCGTCGAGATGGTCGCCGCCCACGTTGTCGAAATAAACATCGATCCCATCGGGAGCGGCTGCGGCAAGCCCTTTGAGGATAGGCTCCGACTTATAGTTGATCACCTGGTCGGCTCCCAGCGAGCGTACCCACTCGCACTTCTCGTCGCCGCCGGCAGATCCAATGACGCGCATGCCCTTGGCCTTCGCGACCTGGACGACAACGGAGCCGACGGCCCCCGCGGCGGCCGAGACGAAGACGATATCGCCGGCTTTGGCATGGGCGGCATCGAGAAGTCCGTAGTAGGCGGTGAGTCCCGTTACGCCGAGCACGCCCAGGAAGAGTTGAGGGTCAACGGATAAGTCCGGGAGCTTGTTCGCGGCCCGCTGGTCAAGCACCGCCTCATCGCGCCAGCCGCTCATGTGCTGAACGAGATCGCCGGGCTCGAGGCCATCGATCCGGCTCTCGACGACCTCGCCGATTGCACCGCCCTCGAGCGGCTCGTTGACCGCGAAAGGCGGCACGTAGCTTTTTACGTCATTCATCCGCCCACGCATGTACGGGTCGACGGAAAGCCAGCGATTGCGCACGCGCGCCTGTCCGTCGCGCAAGGGTGGGAGCTGGATTTCCTTCAGCTCGAAATTGTCCGGAGTGGGCATTCCGGTCGGGCGGCTCTTTAGGTGCCATGCACGGGCCATAGATCCCTCCTTCATTCCGAGCCTTGGCGAGGATTTCGCTTTGGCTGAGCACACCTAGAAGGGAAGGCGATCGCGGGATCAAGCCTTGGCTTAAGTGAAGGGCAACCGAACCCCTGTCCATTCCTTCCGGCAGACGTGAAAGGTCCGGCGGTGAAGGGGAACACCGCCGGACCTAAGGCAGCCTCCGCCCGAGGAGGCTCAGCTCTCTACCGGATTAGCGGTAGGTGCCCTCAAAGCTCCGATTGAGCATCCGCGGTCCCATTTCGCCCTGGTCGTCCTGCTCGAACAGGGCGCGGCCGCGGCTCTCGTCCCGCCAACGCTCCCGGGTTTGATCGGCCGTGCAGGCAAGGACGACCCGATTGCCGTCGATCTTCTCGATTTCCGAGCAACTGATCGAATGATGGATGCCGCCACTTTCCGGATCCGACTTGGTAAGGATCAGGCGATCACCGGCAGTCTTGTCGACCGTGCCGACGAGCTTGTCGTCGCTGCCCACGACCTCCATGTGCTCGTGGATTTGGCTCAGCAATCCCCGCTTCTGCTGTCGGCGCTCGCGCCAGCTTCCGAAATCGCTTTCGAAGCGTGACCTATTCTCGGCCCGGTAATCGTCATAATCCCGATCGAGTTCACTCAAGTGACGGTCACGCCAGCTGCGGTAATGCGGATCAACTTGATCACCGCGTGCGCGCTCGGATCGCTCGTCCCGCGACCGGTCCGACCAGTTCGCCGTGCCGGCGCGGCTCGTACCGCGATATTCGTCCTCAGCCCAGTTGGACCGTGACCGAACGTCATCAGCGTCCCGGTCGAACGAGCCTTGGCCGCTTCGGCCGTAATCACCCGTCACCGGAGTATAGCGGTCGCTCCAGCCGCGATCGAGCTGACGGTCTGCCTTGTCCCGGCTAAAATCCCGATCCGAATATTCCTGCGGCCAGTTGCGATTGTAATCACGCTCGCTCGATCCGCCCCTTTCGAACAGCCCTCGACCCTCATTTGGGCTCTCATGGCGTTCAGGGCCATGGCTGCGGCCGCGATCCCAATCGGTGCGACTGCCTTCATAGTCCCGTTCGCGGCTTGCGCTGGGCGCGAAAGCGCTGCGCTCGTTGCCCCAGTCGCGGGATCTGCGCGACTTCATATCCCGGTCTTGTTCCCAACCGCGATCCGTATTGCGGTCTCGATTGCCCCAGTCCCTGCTTGAGTCGCGTTCGCTTCGGTCCCTAGACGGCTCATGATGGCGTCGCCTAGTGTCGTCTTCGCCGAACCAGGACGCGATCTCGTCTCCAGCGCGCTCGAAGAAACCGCGATCGTCGCGGGGGCCGCGACCATGCTCATCGTCGCGCGCGCTGCGCTCGCGGTCGAAATAGCGCTCATCGGACCGTGCCTCGTCACGCCAGCGAGACTGCTCATCACGCGGCCTATTCCGCGTGTCATACCGATCATAGGACATCATCGCTCTCCCAGCAGGAAACAGGCCGTTCAAATTGCCAGCCACAACCAACAGGGAAACGAATGGCTGTCCGATGCCGTTCCGGGCGTGACGGAGTGGGAACGAACGGGACACGGCAGGAGGAACGTCTGGCGGGACGGGCGATTGCATGGTCCAAAAATCGCGGCTAGTGAGCCGCTTCCCAAGCGGTCCAACCCCATTGGACCGGCTTCTGGCTGGAGGCATGGGGCTGTAGCTCAGATGGGAGAGCGCTGCAATCGCACTGCAGAGGTCAGGGGTTCGATTCCCCTCAGCTCCACCAGCCAAGAGCTTTTTGCTTCCGGCTCAGGGACCATTCCTCATTGGGATCCACAAGCTATGGACTTTGAGCGGCTTGCAGCCGCCGCCTTGATCCCGAGCGGTGCGCACTGGAGTCCATCATCGATGCCGTCATGGTCAGACGATCATCCCCATCAGCCGAGCTTTTGAGTTTTCGCCATGAAAAAACCCTCGCTCCAGAGTTCCAGAGACTTTTGTTCAGCCGGGCGCAAAAAACGGCGTACATCCTCTGCGGCATTCGCCCAGTCGATTTGAGCGATAGCGACAGACAAAGCGTTTTTAAGCCATGTCAGATCAACTGAAAGCGCCTCATCTCCAGACCAAGGTCCCGCCTGAACTAGCGCATTGCGCAAAAGCGCGAGATTGGGGACGACACCACGCGACACGTACCAGGAGAAATCAAACCAGTCGCGACCCTTAAGAAAACCACGGCATAGAAGTGCGTGGATCTTGAGCGCGAAATTGGAGGGTAAATCCTGATGACGCACCACGTAATCGAGTGGAAAATCGAGGTAGCTTGTCTCTTCGCCTGATCCCGGCGGGGGATTAACGTCAATTTCAAGCTTGATTTGAATTGTCTTTGGTCGGCCCGATCCGGCAAACGACAGATCCAATTGGCTCACAATCGAATCATTCTTGAGGACTGCCTGCCGGATTGCCTTGTCCATTCTTCCCCTGGGCTGGGCATCGAGTCTGAGACCGAACTGCCCCACAATCTCGGTGAGCGTCTTGAGATAAGGCGGCCAGTCGAAGCTCGTTTCTGGCGCGCGGAGGATGAAGTCGAGGTCTTCGGAAAATCGCGGCAAACCATGCAGGATCCGCAGACTGGTGCCCCCCTGAAACAATGCCCGCTCGAAAAACCTGGCCCGCCAAAGTGCGTAGAGAGCTATTTCCTGAAGGATCTCCTTGACCGCATTCGCCTCTTCGAGCGCGTTTGCTGCCTGGTATCGTCGGAGCTTTTCTTTGATGATGTCGATCATTCCGGCTCATTCCAAAGCGGTTTCATCCTTAGCGAGGATTCCAGAGCATTGAGAAAGCGGTTCGTTGCCTGGTGCTTGTAGACGGGACGCAAAGCGACGAAATCCTTCCGCTTCAATTGCAAAAGCCTCGACTCATCAATCCGCAATCCGCCGATTACCCAGCCAAGTCCCGACCAATGCACTTTTCGAAGGGCGACGAGATCCATGAGCGCGCGCAATGGTTGCGCTACGAGCGCGGTAAGTTGTCCGAAGACCGTCCGGTCGACACCGGTGAGAAAGCGGTAATCATCAAGCGCGAGAGGATGAAAATCGAATGTGCCGAAATCGCTAACGTCGAAATGCATCGTCTTGCGTCCTGGTGTTACACTGGCAGTCACGAACACCGCTTCCGGGATCCAGCCGTGATAAGCCAATGCTGTCTCGAATGAGACGTAGCTTCCTGCAACCAGTGCCTGGGCGACAGCGAACGGATGGATCGTTTCCTCGCGGTAGCGCTGCCCCAACGCGTAGGTCCCTCGTTTCAGGCGAACCAGCGATCCATCCTTGAGCGCTCGATTTATCACGCCGTACCGGCGCGCGGGGCTGCCGCCCAACAAATCGGCAACCTGTTGCTCGCTGAAGATCCGACCCCCCAGCCCAGCTTGAGACACCTGCTCCTTTAACCCGTTCATAAAATTCTTAATACTTCCAAGACATGGAAGTTTCAAGAATTTATGGTTTTGAAGTTGCCCTAGCGAGGATCGTCGCTTCGAAAGAACAAAGGAGTGTATCGCAAGTGTATCGCACGATCGGCGCTCATTGCCCCGAAAAGCGGAGTCTTCAATCTCAAAAATACAGGAAATGCGCAGAAGCTTGTTCAAGATCGCGCAATCGCACTGCAGAGGTCAGGGGTTCGATTCCCCTCAGCTCCACCAGCCAATCCGTATGATCAGCCGGCGGATAAGCTAACGTGCTAAATCTCATCTCCCATTGGTGGCGGTTCTTTCTTCGCGTTGTTGAGAAACGGCAGCATATCTTCCGGCCGCGCATTACCGGCGCGGCGCTTGAGAAAGTCCGAGGCGGTCTCAACGGCCCCAATTTTCTGTGCGATTGCAACGGCGATCCACTGGTTTAGGGACACGCCGTCTTCCTTAGCAAGCCGCGCTGCTGCTGCCTTGACCGATGCAGGTAGTTTAAGTGGATACGAAGCCCTGCTCATGATCTCAACTCCCTCAACAATTCTCCGGGCCTCAATACCCGCATTCCGAACATTCCTGCGGCCTTGTCGAAGTGTCGCACATTGTGCGTTACGAGCGCATCGGCACGGCCATTTACTGCCGCCTCCAGAACCATCTCGTCGTTCGGGTCGGCGAGTTGCGGCCGCCACTGAAAGCTCACTTCGACCGGCTCGCAGCCGCTGGCAAAAGCCGCGAGGAAGCGGTCGACATCGCCCAACCCCAAACCGTGAGCTAGCCGCTGCTCCGGACGCTTGAGTACCGCTTCGTATTCGAGAAAGAGCGCGGGCGTTACGAGAGGCGTGAGGCGCCCGTGCGCTGTCTCGCGTAAAACCGCGTTGCTGCCACCAGTCACGCTCCTCAATGCCGTCACAATAACGTCAGTGTCGAGAACCACTCGTTGCATATCTCATAAGATATCACTCCTCATGCGATGTTTCAACGGATGTGGTTTGCGCGCGCAAAACTCTTCGGCTGATGGCCGGGCAACTTGCCGTGTCACCAGCGTATTGCAAGTGTATCGCAGATCGCGACAGTTCTTTCGAAAACTAGAACGTCTTGGAGCAGGAAAACCCAGGAAAACGGAGGATTGCTCGAGTCTGGCGTGCAATCGCACTGCAGAGGTCAGGGGTTCGATTTCCCTCAGCTCCACCAGCCTTTTCAACAGCTTAGCTAGTGTTGCGCGGCGATCGTACGTAAAAAGTACGGAGATGGCAGCGACGGGTCGCACTCCCGCCACTTGTTCACTACGCAGATGGGAGTGCTGCCGGCGCCAGGGTGCGATCGCAAGTTGCGTTACTGACGGCGGCAGCTCACCGTTCTTCACCTTGTTCTCCAAGTAGCCTTTGAACTTGCCGTCCTCGATGTACTCGTCCTGCAGCCACTCACGAAAATCCCCGAGTGCCGCGAGCGGATAGCACCACGACTCCTGTGGGTTCCACTTGGACTGCGGGTGGTTGTCGGGATAGCGATGCGGGTACTGGGTCGCGTTAGGACTTTCGCCCCATGGTGAACGAATGTCTGGCTTGCGCCTGCGTAGCGCCAGAGGAGATCGTCTCCTCCCGGCCAGTTCTACCATCCTGCTAAGCGCGAATTGCTCTCTTCCATGAGCCAGGGATAGCCGCCTCGCGGCTGCCGTTCGTTCATGTTTGGGCCAGCAATCTCACCTGCAAAGCTAAAGTCCGAATCCGACCTTAGTCTCAGGTGATCGACGCAACGTTACCTTAACGAGGTGAGGTGATGCGATCGCTAAGAGACGACAGCGCGGCCATGTGCAACCTCTGTGCGCGTCGGCAGGGAGAGCCGACTAGGGCGAAATTCTGCTGGCGCGGCGCTGGAACCACATGGCGGCCGAGTGAAGTTGAGGTAACATATGCAACCTCCTCACCAACCTGCCGTTCCTGGTTCCTAGCGCTCCTTGCGCCATCAGTGGAGGTTCAGTTGAGCAATGGCCAGTTCTCTGCCCGATTGGCGCTCCTGATAGGAGTGAGCGTGGCCGGGTTGTGTATGACCGCTTGCAACAAGCAGCCGAGCCCGGTTGTGAACCGCGGTGCGGCACAGAACGGCGCGCCAACGCAAACGCCACCAATTGCCGCCCTGCCGCTAGCAACTGCTGCGGCTCCCGCCGCGGCCCCCGCGCCGCCTGCGAACGCACTGGCGGCACCGACACAACGCGTATCCTTTTCGCCCGCACCGCAAAGCGAACGTTATCGTTACCTGGACGACGCCGATTCGATGGGCGGCGCCTTTTCGGATACCCCGCCCGATTATGCCGTAGACTATCAAGGGACGCGCCCGTGGATCTGGCGCGCAAGGAATGGCGCTTACCGAATTGTCGAACGGCTGCCTCGCGGTGAACGATACTATTATTATCGGGCCGGGCAGGATCAGCCGTTCCTCGTTCGAGATCCCGATTACAGCTACGCCTATAACGGAGCACGTCTGGTCGGCGTCTATGGACCGGGTGGGGCACCGCTAGATCCGCGAATGGCAGCGGAGCGTTCGGATTATGCATCCCGCTATTTTGATCGCTCGCGCGAGCTGTATCGGGCTGCCCAGGACCAGCGCCGACAGGCTGCGTACGCAAGCGAGTGGGCGCAGCGTCGCGATGATCTTCGGAATGAACGTCAAGCCTGGCAAGAGCAGCAAATGCGCGATCGCGAATGGCGAGCGTGGCACGACGCTCATCAGTCCCAGGAAGCTCAGGAGTGGGGCCAGGAACGTGATCAGCGACTCGCCTATGCGCAGGCGATCGGCATCCCTCCAGGTTCGTCCGGTCCGCCGCCGAACCCCGACGAGATTGCACGCCGGCAAGCCGCGTATTTTGCCGCCCGGAATGCCCGCCAGCAGCAAACCCCCATCCCAGCCGGAGGACCTTCGAAAGCGGCTCCCTCGACGGTTGCGGAAAATCATCAGAGGGTCGCTCCGCCTATCGTGAAAAGTCCGGCAATCTCGCAGGCGCAGCACGGCCAGAGTGCGTCGCCCGCCCCACAGCCGAAAACTACCGACCTAGCGCAGCTTCAACAGGCGGCCGCCGCGGCCAAACAGAAGGAAGCAACTGCCGCTCAGGCGAAGGCTGCCGAGGCGGCGCAAGCCCAGAAAGCAGCAGCGGACCAGAAGAACAGCGAAGCCGCGAAAGCGCAGGCGAGTGCGGCACAAGCCGCGCAAGCGCGGAAGGCTGCTGAGGAAGCCAAACAGAAAGAGGCAGCGGCAGCCAAGGCGAAGAGCGCGAATACGGCTGAGGCCCAGAAGGCTGCAGCTGAGGCCAAGCAAAAGGAAGCGGCAGCGTCTCAGGCTAAAGCGGTACAGGCTGCT
>DASZBO010000041.1:0-12283 GCA_035944075.1 Sphingomicrobium sp. | reverse complement strand
GTAACTTTTGATGAGGGCGATCTAGGTGGCTGGCCTATATCGTTCAAGTCCATTATACTGATGCTATTGATTGGAATTTTCGATTAGATGATTGTGCACCTGCCGACCGTCAAGCAGCTCCAATATCTCGTCGCGCTTCGGCGCCATCAACATTTTGGAAAAGCGGCGGACGCGTGCTTCGTCACCCAGTCCACGCTTTCAGCCGGGCTCCGCGAAATCGAAACGCTTCTTGGCGTCACTCTTGTCGAGCGAACCCGCCGCGTGGTTCGCTTCACAGCGCTCGGGGAGAAGATTGCCGACAAGGCGGTCACCGTGCTTCGCGAGACGGAAGAGCTCGCGGAGATGGCTCGCGCGCAAGGCCGCCCTCTTCACGGCGAGCTGCGCATGGGCGTCATTCCGACCATCGCGCCTTTTCTTCTTCCGACGATGCTTCCGCGACTTCGCGAACAATGGCCGGAACTGAAGCTTTATCTCAGGGAAGAGACCAGCAGCGCGGCTTGCGAGGCGCTACACCGGGGGCAGCTCGATTGCGTCCTGCTCGCGCTCCCCTTCTCATGCGGCGACGTGGATTCAACGGCCTTGTTCGATGACCCGCTATTCATCGCCTATCCTCACGGCGAAGCGCCTTCAGCCAACAGCATCGATGCCGCAGAGATCGACGAAAACCGGCTCCTACTGCTTGAAGACGGCCATTGCCTGAAGGATCATGCCCTCTCTGCCTGCAATCGACCCGAGTTGCGGGCAAATGCGGCAATGATGGGCACCTCGCTCCACACGCTCGTTCAGATGGTCGACAACGGGCTCGGGCTGACGTTCATCCCGGGCATGGCTATCGAAGCCGGGATCCTCTCGGGGACCGGCGTCGACGCCAAGCCCCTGCGCTCGGAACACCCGTATCGGCGAATCGCGCTGATCTGGCGTCGCTCGAGCACACGTGAGAGCGAGTTCCAGCTTCTTGCAACGACGCTGCGCCATATTGTCGGCGACGTGGTTCCTGCGGGAAAGGCGCTCGCTTTCGAGCCGGTGTGAAGGGAGCGCCCGCCCCTTTTCCTATTTCGCGAGTTCCTTTTCGCGGACCGCAGCCCGCGTGCCCGCAACCTTGCGGGTCACGTCGAAACGATCCGCGTCCATGACCTTGGTCCAGGCCTTGATGAAGTCGCGAACGAACTTCTCCGCGCCATCGCTTGCGGCATAGACTTCGCAGAGCGCGCGCAGCTGCGAGTTGGAGCCGAACACGAGATCGGTCCGCGTCGCCGTCCACCGTTTCGCATTCGTTTGCCGATCGGAGCCGACAAATTCCTCATCTGCGCTGTCGTCGACCTGCTTCCAGGCCGTCCGCATGTCGAGCAGGTTGACGAAAAAGTCGTTGGTGAGCTGACCCGGGCGCTCGGTGAGTACGCCATGCTTCGACCCGTTGTAATTGGCGCCAAGCACGCGAAGTCCGCCAACGAGCGCGGTCAACTCAGGAGCGCTAAGGCCGAGTAGCTGCGATCGATCGATGAGCAACTCTTCCGTCGGCACATTGAATCGGACCTGCAGATAGTTGCGGAAACCATCGGCCTTGGGTTCGAGAACTTCGAAGCTCTCGACGTCGGTCATTTCCTGGGTGGCGTCGCTGCGCCCCGGAGTAAACGGCACCTCGATCTCACGGCCTGCGGCGCGGGCAGCCTGCTCGATGCCTACCGATCCGCCGAGGACGATGAGATCAGCGATGCTGACTTTGTTGCCACTTGCGGACCCATCGAAGTCGCGTTTGATACGCTCGTAAACTTCAAGCACCCTTGCGAGCTTTCCTGGCTCATTCACTTCCCAGTTGCGCTGCGGTTCAAGGCGGATGCGCGCACCATTGGCGCCGCCCCGCTTGTCGGATCCGCGGAACGTCGATGCCGACGCCCAGGCAGTCCTCACGAGGTCCGCGATCTCAAGGCCGCTGCTCGCGATCTTGTCCTTGAGGGTTTCGATGGCGCCCTCGTCGATCAGGGGATGGTCTGCGGCCGGGATCGGGTCCTGCCAAATGAGATCTTCCTCAGGGACTTCCGGCCCAAGATAACGGACCTTTGGCCCCATATCGCGGTGCGTAAGCTTGAACCATGCGCGCGCGAAAGCATCGGCGAACTGTTCGGGGTTCGCGCGGAACCGCTCGGCAATCTTGCGAAACTCCGGATCCTCCCGGAACGCCATGTCGGCGGTCGTCATCATCGTTGGGACTTTCTTGCCCGGCGTATGCGCTGCCGGCGCCATGTCCTCGTCTTTTGGATTGACCGGCTGCCACTGCTTCGCGCCCGCCGGGCTCGTTACCAGCTCATACTCGTAGTCGAGCAGCATATGGAGATAGTTCATCGTCCACTTGATCGGCGTCGGCGTCCACGGACCCTCGAGTCCGCTGGTAATCGTGTCGTCGCCTAATCCGCTCTTGTGGCCGCTCTGCCAGCCAAGCCCTTGCTGAGCGATATCCGCACCCTCGGGCTCAGCACCAAGCTTCGATGCATCCCCGGCGCCATGACACTTGCCGAAGGTGTGGCCCCCGGCGGTAAGGGCAAGGGTTTCTTCGTCGTTCATTGCCATGCGCAAGAAAGTCGTCCGAATCTCGCGGGCGGAGGCCAGTGGATCCGGGTTACCGCCGGGTCCTTCAGGATTGACGTAAATGAGGCCCATTTGAACGGCGGCCAAGGGATTTTCCATCGCCGTTCCGGCATCCTCACCCATACGGGGCTTTGCGCCACGGCCGACCCATTCTTCTTCCGTACCCCAGTATATATCCTGTTGCGGTTCCCAAACGTCTTCACGGCCGCCGCCAAAGCCGAATGTCGCCCCCCCCATCGACTCGATCGCAACATTTCCGGCCATGATCATGAGATCGGCCCAGCTCAATTTTCGGCCATATTTCTGCTTGATCGGCCAGAGCAGTCGCCGCGCCTTGTCGAGGTTCCCATTGTCCGGCCAGCTGTTGAGCGGAGCAAACCTCTGACCGCCGGACGATGCGCCTCCCCGGCCATCACCGGTGCGATAGGTGCCGGCGCTGTGCCAGGCCATGCGAATGAAAAACGGCCCGTAATGGCCGTAATCCGCGGGCCACCAAGGCTGGCTATTGGTCATCAGCGCCGTAAGGTCACGTTTTACCGCCGGATAGTCGAGCGACTGGAACTCTGCGGCATAGTCGAACTCTTCACCGTGCGGATTGGGGGAGCCGGACCCATTTTGGTGAAGAATTCCCAGCGACAACTGATTGGGCCACCAGTCACGGTTGGTTCGCCCGAGGAGCGACCTCAACGCCGCCGATTCACGCTCGGGATCACTAAGCGGATCGCTGGTTCTCGCATCCATGTGGGTAGGCCCTCCTGTCGATTGGCAGTCGAACGCCTACGACTGCCCTTTGATCGGCGGAAATGACTTGTTCTCGTCAGTGAGTGCGGGAAAATCGATTACTGACGTTCAATCCGCTTACGAACGGGTCGGGGCCGCGGCTGGAGGGCAGGGAGGGGAGCCGCCGCGGCCCCTGCTACAACCCGTAGCGGGCAGCCTTCTAAGCTGCACGGACCCGTCCAGCGGCGCCGATATGCTTCCCGCCTGCCAATCGAAAACGACAAAAGTTCGTCAGTGTTAATCGCGAAATCGATGAGCAATCCTTTTGAACGGCTTATTCCATATGCCTGAGACCGGTCCTCAAATAACTATAGCCAGTGATAAGTGTAAGCGCTGCGGCGGCCCACAGGCAGAAGATGCCGAACGCGTGAACGAACGGGACATGAGGCAAGGCGCCACCAAGGATCAGCGCTCCAAGAGCGACCAGCTGAAAGGTTGTCTTCCATTTTGCGAGGGCGCTGACGGGCACGGACACCTGAAGACCAGCAAGATATTCGCGAAGGCCCGACACGATGATCTCGCGGAGAAGAATCACCAGTCCAGCGATGATGTGGAGACCCGCAATTTCCGGAACCGGATTGGACCGGCGGCTCGAAATCAGCATCACGAGGACCGCGGCAACCATGATTTTGTCGGCAATTGGGTCGAGGAACTGTCCGAGCCTCGATATGCTGCCCCATGCGCGCGCAAGATAGCCATCGAGGTAATCGGTGATGCCGACGAGACAATAAAGGACGAAGGTGAACGCATAATCGATCGGCGACGGGCGCCAGAGCAAAAACACGAGGATCGGCACCGCGAGAATGCGTGAAAGCGTCAGGAGGTTTGGTAGTGAAAGCATCGTTCCCCGTCGCGAATTAGAAGGGTTTGGCGGGTAGCGCAAAGCTGGCTATGCCTCTCCACCAATTCCAATGACCACCCACTCGGCAACCCTTTGATTCAGAACGTCGCTCACCTGCTCCGCGCGCGGCGCTTTGTTCCCTTGTTCGCGACCCAGTTCCTTGGCGCGTTCAACGACAGCCTGTTCAAACAGGCGGTTGTCCTGTTCGTCACTTACCAGCTCTATTCAAACCCCGCGAAAGAGTTCCAGTTCAGCGCGATCGCGCAGGGTCTGTTCATTCTGCCCTTCTTTCTCTTCTCCGCGCTGTCGGGTCAGCTTGCCGACGACCACGACAAGGCGAAGCTCATTCGCATCATCAAGTTCGCCGAAATCGGAATCATGGTCATCGGTGGATCCGGTATCGTTTTTGCAAACATCCCGCTCATGCTCGCGGCGGTCGGTTTAATGGGAGTTCATTCGACCTTCTTCGGCCCGATAAAATACGCGATCCTGCCCCAGCACCTGCGCCATGACGAAGTGCTCGGCGGTACCGGCCTTGTGGAAGCGGGCACTTATCTTGCCATCCTCGGTGGGACGGTCCTCGCCGGGCTCCTTTCCCCCACCCCCCAGATTGCTGCGGCGCTAACGATCGTGATTGCCGTATTGGGGCTTATTGCCGGAACGCAGGTTCCCCCCGCCCCGCCTGCCGCAGAGCGAATTCCGTTTAACTGGCATATCATTCACGCATCGATCGAATTGGTAAGCGCGACGCTGCACATCCGCCGCCTGTTCCTCGCCATTCTCTCGATCAGCTTCTTCTGGACGATCGGTGCGGTTCTGATCATCATTTTCCCGCCGCTCGTGAAAAATGTTCTTGGCGCCAACGAGCAGGTTGCGAGCCTCTTCATCGCTATCTTCTCGATCGGCATCGCGATTGGCTCCGTCGCGATCAACCGGATGCTGAAAAGCGAGGTTTCGGCACGATTTGCGCCAGCCTCAGTCATTGCGATGGGGGTGTTCGTGCTGCTCCTTCACTTCGTTGCGCTTGCCTGGGGCAAGAATGACCCCGGTCTTACGACTCTTGGCAATTTCGTTCTTCACCCGCTCGCAGCGCTGATGATCATCGCTCTCCTCGGCGTTGCGATCAGCGGCGGCATGTTTGTGGTGCCGCTTTACGCCTTCCTCACCACCACGGTTCCGAAGACCGAAACATCGCGAACCGTCGCTGCCAATAATATCGTAAACTCCGGAGCGATGGTCGTTGGGAGTCTCGTCGCGATTGGCCTGAACTACGGTGGGATTGGTCCGACGGCGCAGTTGTTGCTCGTCGCGGCGATGTGCCTCGTTTCCGCCTGGCTGGGGTGGAAGCTCCACCTTGCCTGCGATTAGGCGCCGCCGCTCAGCTGATCAAAATAGAGATGAAAAGGAACCCTGCGGCAAAGGTCGCGGCAAATAGCTTGATGTCGCCAGCGATGGTCGATCCTTCGTGCTCGCCATTGCCCATCGAGCGTAGCGGCGCGCGCCCGAAGCGCATCGGATGTTCTGCGAATGCGGGGCGAACAAAGTGCATGGCAAAGTCCTTAACGCGACGTTTACCATGCTACAAACGGTGCTTTTGACAAGCGGCTCCAGCCGTCCCTCAATGGGACGCCATGCGCTCGTAGAAAATTGCGATCAGGATCCGGCGGCGCCGGCGGCGAGCCGTCCTTGTTCGCGCGCCGGGCCGGCGAGCAGCTCGCGCGCTTGATCGGCTTGCATCGGCTTGCCGAAATACCAGCCCTGGCCAATTTCGCAGCCAAGCTTCAGAACAGCCTCATAAGCCGCTTCGTTTTCGATGCCTTCGACGCAAACAGGCACCGGGAGAGCGGCGGCGAGCGTTGTGACCGCACGAACAATCGCGGAACTCTCACGCTTGGTATTAATGTTCGTGACGAAGCTGCGATCGATCTTAATGATGTCAAACGGAAGCGAGCGCAGGTGAGAGAGCGACGAAAAACCGGTTCCGAAGTCGTCAAGTGCGAGGCGAATGCCTTGGTTTTTGAGGCTCGTAACGATCGAGCGCGCAAGCTCGAGATCGGCGAAGAGTGAACTTTCGGTGATCTCGATCACGAGCCGTTCGGCCGGAAATCCGGTCTCGGCAAGTATGCGAACTATCCTCTGGGCAAGCCAGCCATCGGCGAGCTGGAACGGCGAGATATTGACGGAGATCTTGATCTTGGAATCCCAGTCGGCGGCCTCGCGAAGGGCCTCGGCAATCACCTTTTCTGAAAGCCGTCCGATAAGCCCGATCTCTTCGGCAACCGGGATGAAAACGTCGGGACCAATTACTCCGGAAAGCGGGTGAATCCAGCGCGCGAGCATCTCGAAGCCGACGATCTCGCCAGTCGCAAGATCCACTTGCGGCTCGAAATAGGGAACGAATTGATCATGATCGAGGCCGTACCGGATACCTTGTTCGACCTCACCGTGAGCGATGAGCGCTCGCTCCATCCCCGCGTCAAACCACACCGGCCGAGCGACGCGGCCGCTTCGCGCGTGATCCATTGCGATATCCGCACGGCGGAGGATGTCGGGAATGCGCGCCTCCTTCGCAGGCGCAGACGCAATTCCGGCAAAGGCGCCGACCTGGATGATCTTCTCTTCGAACAAGAGTGGACGCGTGACGATGCGAAGCACGGCTTCAGCCATTGTCTCGGCGTGGTTCAATGCGTCGGTCCGAAGGGCGAGCGCGACCGCGAACTCGTCACCGCTCAGTCGCGCGAGGATCGCGTTCGGGCCAAGCTCATCGGCGAGCGAGATCGAAAGCGTCTTTAGCAGCCGGTCTCCGGTCTCGTATCCATGCTGATCGTTGACGTTCTTGAAGCGGTGCATCTGGAACGAAATCACGGCAAGGCTTTCGCCGCGCTTGCCGGCCTCGACGCACAGATGACCGGCATGATCGGCAAAGCCTTTGCGATTGTAGAGCCCGGTTATCGAGTCCGTGGTCGCAAGTACGACAGCACGCCGTTCGTGCTCGGCGCGCATCTCGGCTTCATGCTGAAGATCGACGTAACGGCGCCAGCCGAACAAGATCAGGGCAACATTGAGCGTAAGCGCAGTGCTTGCCAGCCGGATGCTTGGTGCAACCTTCTCATCACCCATCGGCAGATGGTTGAAGAACGTACTGCCATTCCAGATGAGCAGAATCACGGCCGTGATCAACACGACCAGCACGACCGCATCGCGGCGGGCGCTACCTAACCTTGAACTCGTCGGCCTGGTCACCTGAATCTGCCTTCCACAGACCGTGCCTAGGCTTGAAACGCTTAATAAATTCCTTTGTCAGGCAGTATTACCGCATGATTGATGTCAGAAAGGACAAGGTCAGCAATAAAGAAGACGCGGGCTGCGAAGTCAGTGACAGCTAAAAGCGCGCGCATGGGAGGGGAAGCTGCCCGACGAAAACCGCTCCACGAGTGACCAATTCATCGGCGACCCGAACCGATAAGCTGCGCGCGAAGTTGCTTCTGCTTTTCCGCCTCGGCTTCCAGTTCGTCCGCGACATCATTGAGCGGGCGACGTGCCTGCTCCGTGATGCAGGTCGCGGCCAAATCGCGACAGTGGGTCGCAAGCTGACGCAGGTCCTCCGGCGTTCGATGCATGGGTGAGAAATGCTTATCTGGGTTAATTTGGACCGTGCGTTTCGCCTTCGCAGCGGCGAGCTGCTACTTTTGCGCGATGGTCGACCGCGGGATGTGGCGGCTTATCGATTAACAGCCCACATTTTTTTCATCATTAACAATTCAGTTTAGGGACTGCGCCCGGCGTTGGGGCTATCTATGCCGCGTCCGCTTCTCTTCCCTCCACACTCCCCCGAGAGCGGACAATTCGGCTTCGGCGGGTGGATAAGCCAAGGGGCACCTTCACCACCCGCCGACGGTCATGGCGGATCGCCCATTCGGCCGACAGAATGAACGCCCCCGACGCTGATCGGGAGCGGGTGATGCTTTAGGCTGATCGGGACTTCAGCGCCCGGCAAGGTCGCGATGCGCCGATGTGGCGATAAAGGCGCAACCCGCTCGGGCGGGTCTTGGTGCGGACGGCGGGAATCGAACCCGCACTCCCTTTGGGGAAGAGGATTTTAAGTCCCCAGCGTCTACCGTTCCGCCACGTCCGCATGCCGCGCGGCGACGTCAGCCGCAGCGAGCGCTTATTCCGCCGTTACTTCCTTGAGATTCAAGCGTTCGCGCATTTCCTTGCCTGGCTTGAAATACGGAACCCGTTTCGCATCGACCGAGACGGCGGCACCCGTGCGCGGGTTCCGCCCGAGCCGACCGTCGCGATTGCGGGTCGAGAAAGCGCCAAAGCCGCGAAGCTCGACGCGGCCGCCTTTCGCCAGCTGGTCGGTGATCGAATCAAATATGGCACCGACCACGCCTTCAACTTCACGCTGAGTGAGGTCAGGAAAATCGGCACAGAGCTTCTGCACCAGCTCAGAACGGATCATCGGCATCCCCGCTTCGAAGATTAATCGGCCCCAAACTCCCCCAGTTGGCTAGAGGCCGCTTGGAAGTCAGGCTGTCAGGAAAGTTTGTTCGATGCAAGATGGATTTGCGCGGCGTTTCGATGAAAACGCCGCGCATTTCCGCAACTTGGTTACTTATTCTTGCTGTTCTTCGCCTGAGCTTCCTTGAGCGCGGCGCCGAGAATGTCGCCGAGCGAGGCACCCGAATCCGAGGAACCATATTGGGCGACGGCTTCTTTTTCCTCGGCGATCTGGCGCGCCTTGACCGAGAAGTTGGGCTTCTTGGATCGATCAAAACCGGTCACCATGGCGTCGAGCTTCTGGCCGACCTGGAAACGCTCGGCGCGCTGCTCGTCGCGATCGCGGCCAAGGTCGCCACGCTTGATGAAGCCGATCGCCCCATCATCGCCAACCTGCACATCAAGGCCCGCATCCTGAACCGCGCGAACGGTCACGGTCACGGTATCGCCCTTCTTGACGCCGCCCGATGGCCCAGCAGCGCCGGCAGAAGTGCCCGTGCCGCCACCCTCGAGCTGCTTCATGCCGAGGCTGATACGCTCCTTCTCGACGTCGACATCGAGCACTTGGGCACGGACCATCTCACCCTTGCGGTGAAGGGCCAGCGCCTCTTCGCCCGACACGCCCCAAGCGATGTCCGACATGTGGACCATACCGTCCACATCCCCCTCGAGCCCGACGAAGAGGCCAAACTCGGTCGCGTTCTTGACTTCGCCTTCGACCACGGAGCCGATCGGGTGCTTCTCTGCGAAGCCCTCCCACGGATTTTGCTGCGCCTGCTTGAGGCCGAGCGAGATCCGACGCTTCTCCTCGTCGACCTCGAGCACCTTTACGTCGACTTCCTGGCTGGTGCTGACAATCTTGCCCGGGTGCACATTCTTCTTTGTCCAGCTCATCTCGGACACGTGGACCAAGCCCTCGATGCCGGCCTCGAGCTCGACGAAAGCACCATATTCGGTAATGTTGGTGACGCGGCCACTGAACACGCCGCCGACGGGGTACTTCGCCGAGGCGCCTTCCCAAGGATCGCTCTCAAGCTGCTTCATGCCGAGGCTGATCCGCTGAGTTTCGCGGTTGATTCGGATGATCTGCACCTTCACCGTGTCGCCGATGTTCAGCACCTCGGACGGGTGATTAACTCGCTTGTAGCTGACGTCCGTGACGTGAAGCAGGCCGTCAATTCCGCCAAGGTCGACGAAGGCACCATAGTCGGTAATGTTCTTGACGACGCCGTCGATCACCTGGCCCTCATGGAGCGACTGGATGAGACCTGAGCGCTGCTCGGCGCGGGTTTCTTCGAGGATAGCGCGGCGCGAAACGACGATATTGCCGCGACGACGATCCATCTTGAGGATCTGGAACGGCTGCGGGATGTCCATCAGCGGCTGAACGTCGCGGACGGGACGAATATCGACCTGGCTGCCCGGAAGGAAGGCTACTGCCCCGCCGAGGTCGACGGTGAAGCCACCCTTCACGCGACCAAAGATCACGCCTTCAACGCGATTACCCGCCGAGAATTCGCCTTCGAGCTTGTCCCACGCCGCTTCACGGCGTGCACGGTCACGCGAAAGCATCGCTTCGCCCGCCGAATTCTCGACCCGGTCAACATACACCTCGACCTCGTCGCCGATCTTGAGATCCGCCTTCTGGCCCGGCGCCGCGAACTCGCGGAGCGCCACGCGGCCTTCGCTCTTCAGGCCGACGTCGATGAGAGCCATGTCATTCTCGATGCCCGTCACGGTGCCCTTCACCACCTTGCCTTCGAAGGTTTCGTTCTCGCCGCCGAGACTTTTGTTGAGAAGGGCCGCGAAATCGTCGCGGGACGGGAATGTCGTGGTCGCCATAAGGAATGTTTGTCCTAGTTCTAACAAATTCGCTTGCCGCGCCGCGCCACCATGGCGAAGCTCCTGCATGCGGACCTGGTTGTACAAGCTGCCGTCACAGCACCGTGCCGCGGCGGCGTCCTTGGGGCCTTTCAGCGACCGCGGAACCGGCCCATGGAAAAAAGCGCGTGCCGGTGCCGCCTACCGGGACACCGTACGCGCTCGCCAAAGGACGGGCTTCCGCGAGCGGCCTACCGCCCGCCAGACGCTGGCGCACTTAGCCCACAGGGCGTTTGCGGGCAAGCTCGCTGTTACTTCGCCGCCAAGGGCAACCTACTTGATAGTCACGCCAATTGACGGAAAACGCAGCGGGTCGGTGCTGATGCCGCAGCTCCTTGTATGAAGGCACGGCCCGTTCCGCATTTTCTCCGGCATTTGCAAGCGCCCATTGGCGCGGAAAATGCGGGCGGCCTTCGAAGTGGCGGGCCGGGACCACCACCGACAAATGCCCGAGCGGTCCGGCGGCCTCGCTCTCGCGCACTCGACCTTAGCATCATGGCAAGCCCGTGACGTTCTCGCCCAAAGCATATCTTTGCACTGGCAAGAACCACGCATATGGTCGCTCGTCATGAGGGGGTGGAGCGATTATTTCTTCATGGTGGGCTCGTCAGCGCTGGCCCTCATTGGACTGATGTTTGTCGTAGTGACGCTGACTGCCGGACGGGACCGGCACGAACTCGAGGCGGGCAAGAAGCTCTATACGACGCCGATCGTGTGGCACCTTGGCGTCGTTGTCGTTCTTAGCGCCGGGGCGGTCGCCCCCATTCTTGCCTCGAATTGGACTGGCATTGGGGTCCTTCTCCTGGGATTGCTCGGGATGACCTACGCTTTTTCCATTACTGTCGGAATTCGGCGCGCGCAGCTTGCATCGAATTTCAGCGGCTATGATGCTTTCTGGTATGGGGTCGCGCCAGGCGTGATCTACGCGGTGATCGGCCTGTCCGGCTTGGCGATGTTTCGACAAGCCACTTTCGGACCAAGCGCAATTGCCGCGGCCGTCATGGCACTGCTCCTGGTCAGCATCCATAACGAGTGGGATCTTGTCACCTACCTGGCGCCGGACGCGCCCGGTCCGGGCAAGGGCGCCGGGAGCGAGACAGAGTGATTCCTCCTTCCAAGTCACGGCGTTAACCATGCGTGCTGACGCGGGATTAGGGCCTCAACGCGCATTCTTCTTCGCATGAAAACGCCCGTCATCTTCGCGGCAGGGATGCTTTCAGCGACCGCCGCCGCGGCACAACCCTTCCTTGAAGGAGCGACCGGGGAAGTCGCCCAACGCGTTCTTGCCGCGCACAACGTCGAGCGCGCGCGGGTCGGCGCCTCTCCCTTGCAGTGGGATTCGACGCTCGCCGCCCATGCGGCATCCTACGGGCCGGTGCTCGCAAGCATCCGGAGCCTCATCCATTCGCCGCGGGCAAGCCGTCCGGGCGAACGCGAGAACCTCGCCATGGCGTGGCATGGAACGATGAGCCCGGAGCAGTTGGTCGGCATGTGGAGTGCAGAAAAAAGACTGATCGCGCCCGGAAGCATTGTCTTTCCGGCCGCGAGCCGATCGGGCCGCTGGGAAGATATCGCTCATTATACCCAGATGGTTTGGCCAACGACAACGCGGGTCGGTTGCGCGATCTTTGCCGCCGATTGGGATTATCTCGTGTGCCGCTATTCGCCGCCGGGCAATATCGATGGAAAGCCAAT
>DASZBO010000040.1:0-22528 GCA_035944075.1 Sphingomicrobium sp. | reverse complement strand
CTGGTCGATGTGGCTAAGCGGCTTCGGCGAAATGCTACCGCGGCCGGATAACCGGGTCACGCTTGGCAAGGAACGGGACAAGTGGGGCATCCCCATCGTGCACGTCGAGTGCAGCCTCGGCGACAATGATCGCAAGATGATGAAACAGATCAACGCTGACGCGAAAGAGATGCTGGAGATGGCCGGCTGCACGGATATCGTCATCTATCCTGGAGACCGTAACGTTGGTCTTGGCGTGCACGAGATGGGAACAGCGCGAATGGGCAGGGATCCGCGAACATCTGTTCTCAACGGGTTCAATCAGGCGCACGACGTTCCGAACCTCTTCATCACGGACGGCGCATGCATGAGCTCGTCCGGCTGCCAGAATCCGTCGCTCACATACATGGCGATAACCGCGCGGGCAGCACATCATGCTGCGGAGTTCCTTAGAGAAAACAAGATTTAGGGATTGGTGATGAGCAAGAGACTTTTTGACGCCTTCATTATCTTAGCATTTGGCATGCTTGGTGCAGCTTCGCCGGCTGCAGCGGCCGAGGTGCAGATCAAGATGCTCAATCAGGGGCCAGGCGGAATGATGGTGTTCGAGCCCGCGTTCGTAAGGATCAAGCCTGGCGACTCCGTCAAGTTCATTGCCGCCGACAAGGGCCACAACGCCGTCTCTCTGCCCGGGATGTTGCCCCCTGGCACTGCTGGTTTCAGCGGCGCGATCAACCAGGAAATCGAGCTTAAGCTCACCAAGCCTGGTCTCTACGCGTATCACTGCGTGCCCCACACTGGGCTCGGCATGGTTGGCCTCATCGAAGTCGGGAATGCGTCGAACAAATCGTCACTCGCTGCGGCGGCCGAGAAACTCCCGGGTTTGGCCAAGAAGCGCATGGCCGAACTGTTAGGCCAAGCGAAATAACCGACAGAGACAACCGCAAGGCGAGGGCGTTGATGCAGCGAATTCGGATGGGGCTGATCGGTGGCGGACCGGGTTCCTTTATCGGCGCTGTTCATCGCCTTGCGGCGGAAATGGATCGGCAGATCGAGCTCGTCGCGGGTGCATTTAGCAGTGATCCTGTCCGCTCCTCTGAGGCCGGCCGCGCCTACGGGATCGACCCCGATCGGACCTATGCCTCCTACGAGGCAATGATCGCTGCCGAGGCTGAACGTAGCGACGGGATCGACTTCGTCGCCATTGTCACGCCTAACCATGTTCACCTGCCCGCTGCGCGAAGTGCGCTGAATGCCGGTATCGCCGTGATGTGCGACAAGCCAATGACCGCAACCCTTGAGCAGGCGCGCGAACTTGCCCTTGTTGTCGGCTCCGCGGGCGCACCGTTTCGGCTGACCTACACATACACCGGTTATCCGCTCGTTCGCGAGGCGCGGCACCTCGTACGCGAGGGTGCGCTCGGAAAAGTGCGCAAGGTGGTCGTAGAATATAGCCAGGGTTGGCTCGCCGAGCCCATTGAGCGGCAGGGCAGCAAGCAGGCTGAGTGGCGCTCGGATCCCGAGCGATCTGGCGAGGGCGGTTGCGTCGCGGACATCGGAGTTCACGCGTTTAACCTTGCGGAGTTCGTTACAGGGCAACGCGTTGAGCGCCTTTGCGCGGACCTGAGCCGGGTTGTCGAAGGCCGTCAGCTCGACGATGACTGCAACATTCTTCTTCGCTTCGATAACGGCGCGCCGGGCGCGTTAATCGCCTCGCAGATAGCGGTAGGTGATCTCAACGGCCTTTCGTTGCGTGTCTATGGCGAGAAAGCTGCTCTCCATTGGCGGCAGGAGCAGCCGAACAGTATGCGGATCAATCACATCAGCGGCCGCGGGGAAATTATCGAGGCCGGTATCGGCCTTCTCGGGCCGGACGCGCGCAGTGCTACGCGGGTGCCCCCCGGGCATCCGGAGGGCTACCTTGAGGCTTTCGCTAATCTGTACCGGGACTTTGCAGCCTTGCTGCGCGGCGAGGGCGACGCTGCACTTGTACCCGGCCTGAAAGATGGACTGCGCGGGATGGAGTTCATTCATCAGGCGGTCGCGAGCAGCCAGGCCGGAAGCGCCTGGGTCCAACTTGAAGGTTGATCGGAGAAAAAGACATGAAGACGATCAAGGGGCCCGCCATCTTTCTAGCCCAGTTTGCGGGTGACGAGGCGCCATTCAACAGTCTGGATACGATCGCCGCTTGGGCGGCGGGGCTGGGGTACAAGGGCGTCCAGATGCCTACCTGGGATAGTCGACTTTTCGACCTAAAGAATGCCGCCCAAAGCATTTCCTATTGCGACGACGTGCGTTCGATCCTCGCTCGACATGGCCTCGAACTCACGGAGCTTTCAACCCATCTCCAGGGGCAGCTTGTCGCGGTCCATCCCGCTTATGATGTTATGTTCGACGGCTTCGCTCCACCCGAGGTCAGAGGGAAGCCAAAGGAACGGCAGCAATGGGCAGTCGAGCAGGTCACATTGGCAGCGAAAGCATCTAGCAACTTCGGGTTGTCCACTGCCGTCTCATTCTCCGGTGCGCTGGCTTGGCCCTACATTTATCCGTGGCCACAACGTCCTGCGGGTCTCGTGGAATCGGCTTTCGCAGAGCTTGCTCGCCGATGGCAGCCGATCCTCGACGCACATGAGGAAAATGGCGTCGATCTCGCCTTCGAGATTCACCCCGGCGAAGACCTTCACGACGGGGTTACATTCGAGCGCTTCCTCGCCGCCGTCAACAATCATCCCCGCGTCAACATTCTGTTCGACCCGAGCCATTTCGTGCTTCAGCAACTCGACTATCTGGAGTTCATCGACATCTATAATGAGCGCATCCGGGCGTTCCATGTGAAGGATGCGGAGTTCCGGCCAAATGGCCGCTCTGGCGTTTATGGCGGATATCAGTCCTGGGTCGAAAGGCCGGGCCGGTTCAGATCTCTTGGCGACGGCCAAGTTGACTTCAAGGCCATCTTCTCCAGGCTCGCGGCGCTGGATTACGAGGGCTGGGCGGTACTTGAATGGGAATGTGCCTTGAAGCACCCAGAAGACGGGGCACGTGAGGGTGCTCCCTTCATTCGCGACCACATCATAAATGTCACCGAGCACGCATTCGACGACTTTGCCTCGGCGGGCGCAAACGAGGCGCTCAATCGCTTGCTGCTAGGCCTCTGAACTAAATGGAACATTTGACTCGCCGGCAAGTGCTGGCAAGCGGGGCGATTGCAGGGACTGTTGCGATGACGTCGCGCCTGGGCGCGCGCACGCCAACTCGCTTCTTCGGTCCTGGCGGCGAAACTCTCGGCCTTCAAATCTACACGCTCGGCGCGGATGCGCTGAAGGATCTCGATCAAGCCTTTCTCGATATCGCTCAGATTGGCTACCGCTCCGTCGAGCTTCTCTCCTTCGGCGACCAGAATGTCGATTCAATGCGCCACGCGCTGAAGCGATCGGGCCTCGTCGCTACGGGCACGCAGACGGCTTTCCAAGGACCTGGCCCGAATCTCACGGATCACATCGGGCGGCTAATCGACGAGGCGCATCTTCTCGGCCTCAAATATGTGGCGACGACGTTGTTCGACATCCCAGCGCGAATGTCCGCGCACGGCCCCAACGACGTTGGAGGATCGTTCGTTCGCGCTGCGTTGGCAATGACGGCTGACGACTGGAAGAGCTATGGCGACAAGCTCAGTCGCGTTGGTGCCACGCTTAAGGAGCATGGACTGCGGATCGCGCATCACAACCACAATCTCGAATTTGTGAAGGTGGGGGAAGTGACCGGCCTAGATTTGGTCGTGACCCATACTGACCCGCACCTTGTGTCATTCGAGATCGACGTGGGCTGGGTCGCAGCGGCAGGACACGACCCAATCGAGTTGCTGCGCCGTTATCCGGGCCGGTTCCACATGATGCACATGAAGGACATCAAGCCTTCGACCGTTCCCAACAACGAATTCAAACAGGTTCCCGCCGTGCCTGGCACGGGCGTGCTCGATTGGCCGCGACTTCTTCGTACTGCCAAAGTCGCTGGTGTGAATGCCTATTATGTTGAGCAGGAAGGGCCCTTCGAGACCACCCGGATGGACGCTGTTCGCCGTAACTATCGTTATCTTTCGAGCCTCGTCGCCTGATGCGCCTTTGCAAGGCCTGCCGCGTCCCCGGTCGCATTAGGGCGGCACGACAGGACAAAAGCTAGGCGTTTCTTCCTGAAACTGGCGCGGTAGCTTCGACGAGCAAAGTATAGGGCACAGATCACCCAGGATTAAGGACGATATAGGAATGAAAAGGCTGTCCACATCCGTCCATCTTGCCGCATCGGCGGAGGTATTCCAGTCGATAGTCCCGCGAGCGCTTCGCGGTGATCGCCGGATGGCTTCGAGTCCTTCGCGATACTGCTTGCCTCAGACGAGCCAAAGTTCATGACCGGAAGCAACATCGTTGTCGACGTAGGAATGAGCCTGTGACGCAAGCGTTGGCTATCGTGACCGGAGGAAGCACCGGAATCGGGCGTCATCTGATCGACGCGATTGCGCAGGCGGGGTACGCCGTAGCCTTCAACTATCGCTCTTCTCCCGACGCGGCACAGCAGGCGCTCGCCGAGCTCGAACGTGCCGGTCACAAGGCATTTGCGATGGCCTGCGACGTAGGCACGAAGGCTGATGTCGAGAAATTTCACGCGGCGGCCGCTGAGTGGCACGGCGGCTCTGCAACCTTCCTCGTCAACAATGCCGGCGTTCAGACCTGGTCGCCGCTCCTCGATCTTTCTGAAGAGTCCTGGGACGACGTGATCCGCACGAATCTTAAGGGCTGTTTTCTCAATACCCAGGTTGCCGCACGTGCCATGGCGGAGAGCGGCAACGGCGGCACGATCGTGAACATTGGATCGGGCTGCAACAAGCTCGCGTTTCCCAATCTTGTTGACTACACGGCCTCAAAGGGCGGCATCGAACAGTTCACGAAGTCCGCTGCCGTCGAGCTCGGCAAATTTGGCATCACTGTGAACTGCGTCGCTCCCGGGGCGATTGTCACGGAGCGCACCGCCGAGGAATCGCCAGACTACGACAAGGTATGGCCGCCGATCACGCCACTCGGGCGCCTTGGCACGCCGGAGGATGTCGCCGGCGTCGTGTTGTTTTTCTCGACTCCGGCGGCTCGCTTCGTCACCGGGCAAACCCTCTGGGTTGACGGTGGCGTGTTTACGCGAGCTGCCTGGCCTTACCCCGTGGACTAAAAAGAGCGGGACTCTCGCTTCGAAATCACCCTTTTGAGAAAGGGCACAAGCCTGCTGAAAACCGACCAACCAACAGGCGCACGAATGTGACGATCGATTAGCGCACTCAGGCAGGTCTAGCAGTATCGTGTTGGTCATCCTGACCAAGCACGCTTGGCCATCTTCGTATGGCCGTTTGGGCGTTAAGCCTGGATGATCTTTTCATAGAGGCGGCGTCGGCGCGCGCCTGATCTTGTCCGTTTTGCTCTACTGGCACCCCGCGAAGCGGAGCGGCGGCTGTCGACCAAGTTCGGCATTTTGCTCGCCAGTAATACGAGATGGTGAAAGGGGAAGGCTGCGGAATCCGACGCGGCCTAATTGCCCCTTACCACGCGCATATTTCGGAATATGCTGTCCCAATCCACTATCTCTTCGATCATACCGAGGGTCGGTTTGCCGTCATTGTCGAGCGCTGGCGTGTAACGCTCACGGCGCCGGATGATGTTGCAAGTCGCAGTATCGAGCGGCGCTGAGCCGCTTGATCGGGTGATAAAGCAACCAACGATGCTTCCCTGCGGAGCGACGAGAAGCCTGACGCCTACCGACGCGCGCCTACCGTCCGCACCAGCAGGATAATCGTAAGGCGTGAATAAGCGCTGGATCGGCAGGCGCCCTTGTGGTGGACGAACAGCGCGCTGCAGTTCCTGAACCAGGGCAGGCGGCCACTGGTTTGGCCCGACTACCAGCTGCGGTGGCGCGCCGCCGCCAACCGTGGATGCTTGCGCGGAAAGAAGCAGTAAAGCGGAGCCAAGCATCGGAACTCCTTAATTCGACACGGGCCGAGCGCTTGCGAGCGTAGCCTAGTAATCGCCGGAGTAAATCGCGTTTTGCGATGGCAGACCGGTTTCTCTCGTCGCTCACGTCTACAAAGTTCAATGCTTCACGCAGCGAGCGGCGATTTTTAACAAATCCCAACCCGAACCAAGACTTGCCGCGACTGGCCGATTGTGGCGTTTTACCTGCTCGCTGCCGACGTCCGCAGAACAAAAGAGGTGTTTGGGAACGCAAACCTGAAAACGTGCATCTAACTCGTGTGTGTGAGGAGGAGAGATGAAATGGCGTCAGTTCCACAAGCCGTGTCGCAAGATCCGATACGCCGCTATTCGAACACCGCGGTTGCACTTCATTGGATTACCGTCGTCCTAGTGTTGACCCAGGTTGTTCTCGGCTTCGCCTTCGCTGAGTTCATGGCCAGAGGACGCGCGCAGGCGGAAGTCTTCGCATGGCATAGGACTCTTGGGGCCTTAATCCTCGTCATCAGCCTGATCAGGCTCGCATACCGTCTGGCAAATCCGCCGCCGCCGTTTCCCACTGAATTACCGCGGTGGCGTCGGTTTGCGGCAGTTTGGAACCATAGAGCTTTCTATTTCCTGCTGATCGCGCTGCCGGTCACGGGGCTGATAGCGATGTCTGGTTTGTCGCCCGATGCCCATACGACGCTCGCAGGAGGGATTCGCATTCCGGTTATTCCTGGAATTGGCCGCGAGACTGCCGAAACAAGCGGCGACCTCCACGTCGTACTCGTGTTCACAACCATCGCGTTGTTGCTTCTTCACGTAGCAGCCGCTCTGCAGCAGCAGTTCTTCGAGCATGATCGAGCGGCCGGTAGAATGCCGCCCTTCCACGCTCCCGACGGGGAACAGGCCTTAGTGGGGCAGGGATAGGAGGCGGCGAACGTGCGAGCGAGATCGCCCACACGCGCCCATGAACACATTAACCGATCAGCAGGTCTTTGCGGAAAGAATGGGGTAGTGACCGCGGAGTAAACGCCATGTCCGAGTTGGTGAAGTTGCGTGATGATCACGCGAAGCTTTCCCGTCTATTCAAGCGATTGGGTGAGGTCGTCGACCAATCCTCGCCGCCGTCGCAAATTGAGCTCTTCGATCTGCGTCGTGAGCTGATCTCCACACTTCTCGCACATCTGAAGCTTGAGGACTGGGCTCTTTACCCTCGGCTGATCCAGAGCAGCGATGCGGAGATCTCCACCGTAGGCGCCGCGTTCCAAGACGAGATGGGGGGCCTTGCTCCGGCATTCCTCGCATATTCAGACAAGTGGAACGCGACGAGCATCAACGGCAATTGGGTAGGCTATTGTGAGGACACCCGCGAAATTCTCGAGGCTTTGACCAACCGACTAACTCGCGAGAACCATGAGCTCCTGCCCCTCCTCGAGCGCATTGATCACGCTGCCTGATGCTCGCCGCTGAAAACGAGGGTATGAACTCCTCCTTCGGTATGAAGGGCGTAATTGCCGTTCGGTAGCGACTTACCGAGCCGGCAGCATGCATTAACGTCGCTCACGAGTGGACGACGTGACCTCAATCAGCGAAGGACAGCTCCCAAATCGCGGCTGAATGCTGCCGCGCCGGCACAGCGACAAACAGGTGCTTTTTTTCCGCGTCCAGGATGCCCGTCCGCGCGCCTCTCTGGGTGGTCACATCAACCGCCGGGCGCTCGTCCTTAATGTCGATCAGCTCTACATTTCCACTCCCGCATACGACTACTAGCTGGCTAGAGCGGAAGTAGAGATCGTCAGCGTCGCCGCATGTGGCTCTCGAGAATATTGGGGCGCCGGAATGCGCATTGAGGACGGACACTCTACTCGGCTTCCGGTACGCAATCGCCACCTGGGAATCTGTAGAGTTGGTCGCCATCGAGAAATTGCCAAACGAGAATCCTGTGCTCATCGTTTCAGTTACCCGTCCATGATCGAGATCCGCGATCACGATCTTGTGAGCGTCAGGAACATTCACGAACACCTTGCCAGCAACGAGCTCGAACGCCTCCGGGTGTGCGGGCAATGCCAAGCGCCTGATGACTTCGTGAGCCACGGGGTCGATCACAGCCAGACCGCCGGACCCGTAACCGACGACCAGCTCGCCATTGCGACCATCGACCCGGACATTGTCGGCATCGGCACCAAGATTGATGACCGCTACTGTGTGTCGATCAAGACCGCCGTAGAAAGTCACGAAACCGTCCCCTGAAGTCACGGCGATCTCGTGTTGTCGCGGCAGCCACGCGACGCCTTGCGGTTCATGAAGGCCGGAAATGCGGCCGACGACTTTCCCCGTCGTCAGGTCGACGTCGTCGACAGTGCCGTTCCCATTCTCTGCAATGAATAGGTGCGTCGCGTCGGAATCCAGCGCCATGTGATCGATGCGACCGCTCACGTTTGGGAGATCGATGGTGCGGATGAGCCGGAGCGGCGCGCGCGCATCGTGAGGATCAAATGCCCGCGCGCGGGCCGAGCAACTGCTTGCAACAATCAGCGGCACTACAAGCCCAATGAGCTTGCCGGCCCGGGTGTACGTTAGCCTTTCCCATTTCACCAGATTGTCACCAAATGAAGTTGCATTAGAGGTAAGCGAAGCAATCGAATTCCCGCGGCTGCGGGCATCAAAACGGGATTGCTGGCCTTGAGACGGAACAGCAGCGCAAGCGCGCCGAGCGCGTTTAGCCCCGGTAGCACGTCCGTCCTCATTGCGCGGCGGTCGAGCCTCCTGGAACTTGGCTGAGTGTTCATTGGAACACCACTCGCGTTTGTGGCATTTGCGCCCCTTCTTACAGGAGGTGTGCCATGCGTTCTATCGGCATCGTACGTTCCCTCATCCCCAGCATTGTTCCCCTGCTTTTGCTGGCTGCCGGACCATCGGCAGCTCAGCCTGCTGCCGCGAACTGGGGCGGTGTCGACCAGGCCCTCGGACGGGCAGGGGCCACACAACCCGATGGCGTTCGTCGCTACGGCTTTCCGCGGTCGGACCTTCACGTCGTTCTCGACGGTATCACTATTAAGCCCGCGCTAGCGCTTGGCGGCTGGCTCGCGTTTCAGCCGATGGGGGCGAACGCAGTTGTCATGGGCGACCTCGTCCTCACGCCGGACGAAGTGAACCTGGTCATGAGCGAACTGCTCAAGGGCGGCATCCAGGTGACCGCGATTCACAATCACCTCCTGCGGGCATCCCCCGAGACGATCTACATGCACGTGCTTGGTCGTGGCGATCCGGCGCGGCTTGCGAGCACACTCCATGCCGCGCTCGCATTGTCACATACGCCACTGCAGCCGGCCCCTGCAACGTTGCCGACAACGATGGATCTCGACATCGCCGGCCTAGATCGGGTGATGGGCCGAGCGGGCAAGGCAAACGGGGGCGTTTATCAATTCACCTTTCCGCGCGCAGAAATGATCATGGACGGCGGCATGGTTGAGGGCGCGTCAATGGGCACGGCCACCGGGATTAACTTCCAGCCGGTCGGAAGCGGACGCGCGGCCGCCACGGGCGACTTTGTGCTACTGGGAAGTGAGGTCGATCCGGTGATGCGAGAGCTGCGCTCTCACGGCTTCGAGGTGACTGCGCTTCACAGTCACATGATCGGCGAGCAGCCGAGCATCTACTTCATGCACTTCTGGGGAGTCGGGCCGGCAACGAAGTTGGCGGCGAGCCTTCGCGCTGCTCTCGACCGTACGGACGTGCAGCGCTGACGCAGCTCCGGCTCTTTGAGCTGGCGAGTATATCCAATCATCGAGGCGCAAGGTGTCTTGGCTGACTTGCGTCGCCCACGACTTCGACCGTGAGGTGCAATAGAACATCGAATCTGCTGAGCTGCGCGCGGTAATGGTTTTCGTGGCGCTCGGAGTGCGTGGCGATGCTCGGGATTGCACCGAGGTGCCCAAACGCCAGAGATGCAGATCAGCAACTTCATCACCTGACGCTTCCACCCGCTTGGCGGATCTCGTCGGCCAAGCTCCTGTCAGGGTTCATGTCGAGCTCCTCTAAGAAGCCTCGGCTCCTGGATCACCAGCGCGTGTCTCTAAAAGAGCATTCGCTGCTCCTAGTTGCAAATGAGAGTCGTTCGCAATAGTGTTGCTGCTCCAATAAACAACGAGAGCGGGATGAAGAGAATTTGGGTGATCTTAGCTGCCGTCCTAGCCGTGTCCTCTGAAGCGCACGCAGCACCCGGTCTGGACGATGTCGTCTACGGCGCGACCGTCGAAGCGGGCAAAACCGAGCTCGAGACCCGCTATGGTCGGCTGGTAGGTGGAAACGATACTTCAGAAGATGCTTCCGTCGTGGAGGTCGCGCATGGTTTTTCCTCGCGCTTCTACGGAGCCGCTCTCGCGACATTCGAGCGAACCCCAGCGGCTAGCCGCCGCCTTGAGAATCTGGCTTTGGAAGGGATTTTTACGCTGGGTCGAATAAAACCACTCGACCTGGACACGGCCGTCTATGTCGAAGCTGCGCACGGGATCCACGGTCCTGACAATCTGGAAACGAAGCTCTTGCTGGAGCGCCGAAAGGGACATTTCGACAGTCGCCTAAACCTGATCGCGGAACGAGCGCTCCAATCCGGCGCGCCGGCGGAATTCGGCTATGCCGCCTCGGTCGACTATTCAGTTGCCGACGACATCAGTTTGGGTGCGGAAGCCTTCGGTGAGCTTGGCACATCGGACAAAATCACGACCCATAGCGAACACTTTGTTGGGCCGGCGGTGAAGATCGGGCTTGATCATATTGGTCGCGGGGAACTCGAGCTAAGGACCGGATATCTCTTTGCGGTCGGTCGCGATCGAGAGCAGGCGAAGGGGCAACTGCGATTTGGCGTGGAATACGAGTTCTAGGCTCGGCGGGAACCTTCGTGCGCCGCTGTCATCCAATGTATGCCGCACCAGTGGGGTGCCTCATGCGAGGGGACGACCAATGAAGTCACTTACTGCTCTATTCTGCGCCGCGGCGCTTCTCGGGATTGCTGGACCAGCTGTTGCTGCCGGCGCGCCGACTGATCCCCAGATTGCGCATGTCGCCTACACGGCGGGCAAGATCGACATCGCCGCCGGCAAACAGGCGCTCGCTAAGTCGCACAACAAGGCGATCCGCTCATTTGCTCACGAGATGGTCCGGGACCACACCGCCGTGAACAACAAGGCACTCGCGTTAGTGAAAAAGCTGCACGTGACGCCGCAAGATAACCCGACCAGCCAAAGCTTGACTAAGGGCGCCAATGCAGAGCGCGCCAAGCTCGCGAAGTTGAGAGGCGCGGCATTTGATCGCGAATACATCGACAACGAGATTGCCTACCACAAGACCGTGAATGGCGCGCTCGAGTCGACGTTGATCCCGAGCGCAAAGAACGCTGAGCTCAAGTCGCTGCTTCAAACGGGTCTGACCTTGTTCCGTGAGCACGAGGGACATGCCGAGCAGGTCGCAAAGGCGCTGAAATGATCCACCGCTCGCGGCAAGCCCCTCTTGTGGCCGCGAGCTTCGGGGCCCTGTTGCTGTGTGCCGTGCCAAGCGCGGCAACAGCGGCCCCCCACGTCTACACGGTCGTCATCGACAAGCTGAAGTTCTGACCGCTTCCCGCGCGGCTGCATAAGGGCGACACGATCGTCTGGATGAACAAGGACTTGTTCCGCCACACGGCGACGGCCCTCGATCACAGCTTCGACGTCGATCTCAAGCCGGGCAAGTCAGGCAAGACCGTACTCAATTAGGTCGGCACAATCGCCTTCGCCTGCCGCTATCATCCCAACATGCGAGGAACGTTGCAGGTGAAATGAGCCGCTTTGCGCTCGACTACGCGCGGATCAGTGACTCAGAGTTGGCGAGACTTTGTGCGTCACGCGACGCCGGTGCGATCACCATGTGATCGGCGCGAAGCGCGCCGGTTCGCATGTATGAATGTATCGAGCCGCAGGCACGGACGGCCAGCCTGTCTTGAAGGCATTTGAGCGACCAGCGCTTTCGACGCGCGAGCGGCGGGACGTTCATCATTTTGAACCTGCGATAACCGCGGCGTTCAGTACAGCCTCAACCGGAGTCGCGCACACGAAACGCATCAACCGTGCAATCAAGGAGTGCCGTCATGCGTAAGCTTCTCATCTGCATCGCCGCCGCGGGCACCGCTCTCGCCGTCGCAGCTCCCGCCGAAGCTCAATTTTATCCGCAGCCCTTCGGCTTCAGCGGATATGGGTACCGCGGAAATGGCATGGAGGGCCAGGTTCAAGCCGTCTGCTCGGGACAGCGAGGATATGCTCTCGAGAATCGCCTTCGCCATGAGCAGCGAGAAGGAGAGATGGATCCATACGCAGCGGCCCGCATTCATCAGGCAATTGATCGTCTCGAAGATCAGCAAAGGCACGAGTGTGCTGAAGGTGATTGGCGGTCGATCGCCCGCATCGGGAGTCGCTATGATCGCATTGGCCAATGGATCGAAACCGCCGCGCACGGATACCAGCCCTGGAACCGCTAAAAGGTTTTGTGAGAGCCCGCCTCGCCAGGATAGCGAGGCGGGCCTGAGCGGGGCATCTGGTCCGCGACTTGCTGACCTCTAACCTGACCGGCTGTCACGCCCGAAGTGTTGCAGTCCGACGGTCTGCCAGCGACGTATGAGCATTCTGCACGGTCACCCCGAGACTAGTCTCCAGCTACTGAGAAGACAGCGCTGATCAAAATCTACGAGGCGCGTCGCTCAAACTATTCGGTTCCTCAGGCTAGCTGTGCGAACGAAGCTGATGTCCCCTTCCGCCGCAGGGCCAAGCCGACTGCGCCGAAACCGAATAGCATTAGTGCCCAGCTGGACGGCTCAGGAACAGCGGCAAGCACCCCGAACAAGCCGTCCTGTTCGCCGTTGAGCCCCGCGGTGAAATAGACCTTGTTCGCGTCTCCGCCGTTTCCGCCATTACCGTTCATCAGCGCCCAGAGCCCGTCGATCTCGATCGGGTTTCCGTCAGTGCCGAGCAATTTGCCCATGAAGTTGCCGGTCAGCAGGTCGAAAATGCTTATCGTCCCGTCACCGAAATTCCCGACCAGTAATTTGCCTGCGTCGGCGCCGAAGCTTGTCGGCGCGATGTCCAGCCCCCAGGGGGAGTTGAGCGCGCCGCCCTGCGACACGAGGCGCTGGAGCAAGGTGCCGTCGAAATTGAAGATGTCGACATAACCGTTGCCAGCCCCAGCGACGTCGTCATGCTTGACCGCGTTCTGGAGCGCATAAGTTACGAACAAGTGCCCATCGAGCACCTGGGCGCCGAAGGGGGCGTAGCCCGGAGCGACGCCGGGATCGGTGAAGCTTCGGATGAGGTTGAAGTTACTGTCAAACTGCTCGACGAGGCCGTTCCTGAAATCCGAGGCGTAGATGAAACTACCGCCGGACGTGGAAGCGATCGCAAGTCCCTTATAAACAGCTCCGGCTCCCAGAGTGGAGTTATCCGCCGCGAGGATCGCCTGAGTCGGGTTGACCGAAGGCGCCCAGCCGGAAAGTGTTCCGTCCTCGGTTGAGAATATGAAGGCGGATGTGCCTGTCTTTCCGCCACTGGAGACTTGGAAGCTCCCGGCGCTGCCGTTGAATACGATACCGGTTGGCGCCGCGGTGCCGGTGCTACCCACCGGCGGCGGAATGGTCACCGTAAGCGGCACTTTTGTGCCGGCCCCGTTATAAAGTGTGCTGACGCCAGCTCCATTATCCGAGATCCAGAACGGGCTAGTAGGCGATCTGGCCAGCCCCCAGGGATTAACGAGGTTCGGGTCGATAGTTGCTGCGGGAACTGCGCCATTTGACACCAGGTTTGTCACGCTGACCTGCGTTTGTGCGTTGAGTGGAGTCACCCCCGACAACGCGAATAAGCTGGTGGCGGCGATGGTGGCGACCTGAAGGCTGCGCAATGTGACAAGGTAGTTCATTGCCTGCTCCCTTGTTGACGGCCGGGCTGGGTGCCAAGCCGGCGGTTGGTGCGGGCAAGCATTCGCTTCGGTTCAAACTATACGCGGCTCCGCAGCGCTGAACCATAATTCCCCGTGCCCGCACAAAGGACGCGATGCAGGGAGCGCGCCGTGCGACATGAGCATTGTTCCAGCGAAGAGGGCCACGCAATTTGCAAACTGGTCGGCGCAATGGGGGCTGGAGGTGCATCGTTACTCGCGGCCATAGCCCTCAACTCGCCGCAGAAGGCCTATGCGGTTCCGGCGTTCGCACAGCAAACGGGCCAGCCTTGCAAGGCCTGCCACATCGGTGGGTTCGGTCCGGAACTCACGAAATTCGGACGCGAGTTCAAGCTCGGCGGCTATACGCTTCGGGCGCACGCATCGGTACCGCTCGCGGCAATGGCGATTGCGTCCTGGACTCACACCCGCAAGGACCAAGAGCCGCCCCCTCAGCACCTTAGTCGCAATGACAATGTCGTGCTCGATCAGGCGAGCCTATTTCTCGCCGGCGGTGTCGGCGAACACCTCGGTGGCTTTGTTCAGGTGACCTATGACGGAGTCGGGCACGCAGCGTCGTGGGACAATCTCGACCTTCGCGTGGTGGCCAACGCCAAGGTTTTTGGTGCTGATTCCCTTCTTGGCTTGACGATAAACAACAATCCCACCGTGCAAGACGCTTGGAATACGCTTCCGGCATGGGGCTTCCCATTCACTGACACTAAGGTATCTTCGACCCCCGCGGCGGCGTTGCTCATCGACGGAGCACTCGCCCAAAACGTGCTCGGCGTGACTGCTTACGGTTGGCTCGGACACAAGTTCTACGTCGAGACTGGCGCTTATTCGAGTCCGGCCAGCGGGACGCTCGACTTCCTCGGCATGGATCCCACGAATCCGGGCTCGTTAAATGGAGTGGCGCCTTATGGACGCGTCGCATACCAGACCGAAGTGGGAGGCAGTACGTTCGAGATCGGCGCGAATGTGCTTCGGGCGTCGATCTTCCCCGGCCGCGATCGCTCAAGCGGCTTGGCTGATCGTTATACGGATTGGGGGATCGACAGCTCATTACAGAAGACGCTCGGATCCGACTCTATCACGGCTAACGTTCGCTACGAGCATGAACAGGGCGACTTCCGCGCCAGTTGTGCGCTCGGGCTAGTCGGCGATGAAAGCGATGTTGGTTGCGCAAGATACCGTCTGAGCGAATGGCGGGCGGCGCTGCGCTATACGTGGCAGGACAAACTCGGCTTTACGGTGTCTCCGTTCAGCATCACGGGCTCGCAGAACTTCAATCTCTATGAAGGTAACGGCCTACCCGACAGCAACGGTGTAATGGGCGAGATCGACTATACGCCGTGGGGCGACGGGAAAGGGCCGCTGGGCCCATTGATGAACACGCGCATCGGGATTCAGTATACCCACTACGGCAAGTTCAACGGCCGCCGACGCAATTTCGATGGCTTGGGCGCGAATGCCAGCGACAATAATGCACTTCGGGCTTTCGTCTGGATCGCATTTTGAGCGGCGCGCGAGGCATCCGCTAACCGGTCGCGGTACCAAAGAATTCGCAGACCTCTCGCGCTTACTTTGCCCGATAAAGAATGCACCAGCCGGATGGCGAGATTGCTCCGTCAACGACCTTGCAAGCGGTCGGCGGCTGAAAGTTGGCACAGTTATCGCACCGCTGGTTGCCGTTCGGGTTAGGTCGATAGGACATCGCCTTGGGCGACATCTTCGCCGCCTCGGCGGGCGTCGCCGTGGGGCCTGCGGTGACTAGAGCGCAACCTCCGGCAGCTGTAACAATCAGGAAGTTGCGACGTGATATGCCACCGTTCGCAAGAGCTTGCTCCTGCGCCATGCAAATCTCCATTCGATTAGAACTTACGCGGCGTCAGTGGTCTTCGATATCCGCTTGGTTCACCATTCAATCGCCGCCGCTATGGAGCTGCTCGGGCGCGGTACGGGGCGAGGTCCTTTGGCCACACCTGTAAGCATACCAATGCGGTTGAGAACATTCCCGCGATCCAGATCTTAGGACTCATCTGTCGGCGCGACCTATGTTCTCTAGCCGTTTGTAGCCCGCTAGCATGATGGAGGACGGCCGTGGAGCATTAAACTGCGGGCGAAAGCATGCTTGGTGCCGAGCTAATTTGATGCCTTTTCGAAAAGGTTCAGCGGTTGCGTTTGACCTGCCTCGATCCCATATCTCACACTATCGCTGACTAGCACGTAAAGGGCGTCTGCGGCTGAGAGAGGGATGCTCCCGCCTGTTGGTAGGAGGGGTGCAATGTCCAATGACAGTTTCGATGGAGTTGGCGAAGAGGGGCGGGGCACCACTTTCGCACGAATGGATAGCGTCGAATACATGCTATTCGAGAGCCTCGTTCATCACCTGATCGAAAAGGGTTTGCTCACGAAAAACGATGCGCTGAGCGTGATCGAGGCCGTCGCCCAAGTAGTCCGCGGGTATACCTCATACGAAGACACGGCCGCGCAAGCGAACAAGGGGCTGGCGCGTCTTGAGCGCACCTACTTGAGTTTCGAGGCTCTTCCGGATCGATCCAGAACGACTTCCGACGCTCCGAATCTTACTCAGTTGCGTCCGCCCGTCCATAGAGATCGGCCCAAGTTTCCGCGCGAAGATTGAGTTAGCGCGGGTGTGCTGCTTGTTTGAGAAATTCCAAATGAAGATAATCGGGGTGGAAGTCGCCAGCAGCGGCGAGCCTCTTCCAGCTGCCGATCAAAACCGAGCGCGGCGTCACGCGCTCGATCAGCCCGTCATTTGCAAGAGCGCGCAACACGCGATTGACGTGTACGACGGTTAGGCCGGTGGCGTCCGCTAGCTGGTCTTGAGTCATCGGAAGTTCGTAGTTCAACTGCTCGCCCAAACCGATTGCGTCGAGCTTTAGTGCAAACTCGCAAAGAAGGTGGGCAATCCGCGTCGGTGCATCGCGTCGGCCAACGTTGGCTACCCATTCGCGGTGGATGGAGGCGTCGACGAGCGTGTCGCGCCATAAGGCGTCGCTGATCGCGGCGTTTTTACGAGTAAGATGAAGGATTGCGTCAATGGGTATTCTTGCGAACCGACACTCGGTCAGGGTTTGTACCCCGTGATCAGCAAGACCCAGCAGGGCATTCTGCAAATCGACCAGATCACCTGCCATATGGATCGAGAGGATCTGGCGCCCGCCGTCGCCCACGAATTTGTAGCGGACGCAGAAGCCTGACAACACGAGCCAAGAATCCGATACGCGCTCACCCTCGCGTACAACAGGTTTATTCCTGGGGACGTCAACGAGACGGTGCGGCAGATTCAGTAGTTCGGTTACGTCGTCGTCGCCTAGGTTGGCCCACAATGCCAGCTTGCGAAGCATCGCACCCAGTGCGGGTTCCGGATCCGGATTCATGAAATGCCCCTCGTCTCTGCCGCGCACAAGCATGGCCGCGCGGCCTGCAGCCACAATCGGTCCGGCATCAGAGTCGGCAGACTGAAGGGTTATCTGGCATCTTTCGCGGGCGCAACTTCCGGCGGGGATGGCATTGCCGTTTACGTCCAAAGCCGGCGGCTCGCCGCACTTCTACGCCACACTCGTCCGCCGTCGCTTATATGTTCGCATGTAAGCGCTATTATTCTGGCCATGTTCTCTAGATATATGATGTCCGTGACAAATAAAAATTCTTTAACGTTGGTAGATCTCGCTCAACATATGATCCTGACAAACGTTAAGTATACTTGAAAATTGCTCGGTAAATAAAGCGTTTGCCAAAGGATATGCCACGACCCGACATATGATAATTGACTCTAATCATGCATCGGCGCCGAAGGATGGTTAACAACCATTAACAGGAGGACGCGGTATGAAAATTATTCTTCTAGCGGGAATTGCCGGCTCGGCACTCGTCATAGCGTCCTCCGCTTCGGCGCAAACGGCCCCGTTGGGTTCGGCTGAGAACTTCGCCGTTCTTGGTGCATCCACGGTTACGAACACAGGCCCCACGACAATCAACGGAGACCTCGGTGTTTATCCCGGAACTTCGATTACCGGCTTGGGGTCCGTGACCCTCACGGGTACAGTGCATGACGCAGATGCCGTCGCGCAACAGGCCCAAGCCGACGCAGCAGCGGCCTACGTCGCGTTAGCCGCCGTGCCCTACACCACCGATCTAAGTGGAATAAACCTCGGCGGACTGGTTCTAAGTCCGGGCGTCTATAAATTCTCGACTTCGGCACAACTTACCGGTGCGCTCGTTCTCGATTTTGCCAGTAATCCGTCCGGGTCATTTATCTTTCAAGTTGGGTCGACGCTGACCACCGCAAGCGACTCTTTGATCACAATACTGAATGGTAGCGCTGAAAGTGGCATCTTTTTCGATGTCGGTAGCTCAGCGACATTGGGAACTGGAACAATGTTTGCCGGTAACATTCTGGCTGATCAGAGTATCACGTTGAATACTAACGCTAGCATTTTGTGCGGTCGAGCGATCGCACTCAACGCTGCCGTGACGATGGACAGTAACACGATCTCCAACAACTGCTTAGGAGATGGCGCCCTGTCGAGTGGCCAAACTGACTTCGGAAGCAAAGGATTTAGCGGCGATTTAACTTCGGCAGTCCCGGAGCCGGCCACATGGGCACTTATGCTGCTCGGATTTGGTGCGGTCGGGCTCAATATGCGCCGCCATCGTCGCCCAGTTCTCGCTCAGATCGTTTAGGTCGGACCGAGATCGCTTTCGCGTTGCGATCTCAGCCCAGGAGCAGCCTCGATTCAGGCCCCTGGAGCAGGGCTGCTCCACATCATTGAAACACCGCGAACTGCTCCTCGGAATCAAGAGCAGATTTAGGAGATGCGAAATGCTCAAATCAGGCCTTGCGATAATCGGCGCATCTGCGCTGGCCTTCACTTCGACTAGCGCGATTGCGTCTGAAACCCTAACCCCGATCAATTCAGCGACCCTAAATGCTGCTGGAACGTCAGGACCGTTTGGAGCAGTCATTGCGGGTCAGTCGTCGTTCACCGACCAATTCACATTTAACCTCGACAACTCCGCCTTCACAAACGGTCAAGTCGGAACGGTCGCACTTTTTAACTTGCTGAACATCAACTTCACGTCGATTTTCATAGATAGCGTCGCGAATTCGTTCACCAAGACAAGTAACCCCGGCAATCCCGAACAGTGGTCACTTGTCAGTCCCGCTTCGCTGGCGTCGGGTGGGCACATTCTCTATGTAAACGGCAACTTGGTGAATGGTCCGGGGAACGCTTCTTATTCAGGCACGCTCAACATCTCCGCCGTTCCCGAACTTGGCACTTGGGGTCTGATGCTCCTTGGCTTCGGCGCTGTTGGAATTGTGATGCGCAGCCGGCGTCGCCGCATGGCCCTCGCTGAGGTCGCCTAATTTAATAAAGCGGTGGCGCCTTTCGCACGGGCCGCCACCGCAGCTCATGCACGTTCACGAGCGAACGGTGCCCTGACTTCTACGCGGCTGCGGTCGGGCGAAGTCCATTCAAAAGCGATCCCGTGAGAAGTCGGTTTTCACCCCGAAGTAGGATGTCGAACTATGAGCCAGATGGTCCAAAGGAAGCTGAATCCGCCGATGCCCGGAGACGTCCTTAGGCAAAAGCTTGTCGACGAGTTGGGGATCAAGCAAGCTCGCGTAGCCAGGGCCATTGGTATCTCAGCAGCGCGCCTAAATATGACTTTGAATGGGCGGTGCCCTATTTCTCCGGAAATTGCCTTGCGCATCGAGAAGGTCTTTGGAATTTCATCGGGATTCTGGTTGAACCTGCGCGCTGAGTTCGAGCTGTTCCAGGAACGACAGCGCATCTCCAATGAGCTGAATGACCTTGGTCAATGGGGCTGACCTGAACGGCAACATTTAATGGCAGGATCGCCGCGAGCAGATCGCCCGATCCCAATCATTGGAAGCGTAGGATTGAACTTAGTTTCACGTAAAGTTGGTTGTGGCGTGCGCGTTTGAACGAGGCTTCCGGGACGCGCGCGTCACATTCAGTTCGAAGGAAATCGACACCTCTTCACAACCTCCTAAGGATGCACGACGGAGACCGACGTGCCCGGATGCGTGTTACTGGTCGTGACAGTTGCGCCGAGCTGTTTAGCAAGGGCATCCACAATCCCGGTGCCGAGGCCGGGCTTTCCTCGCCCATTACCCATGTCGATGCCAACTCCGTCGTCGTCGACGCTAAGCGTCCAACCTTTTCCCTTTGAAGCATAGCCAACCGTAATCGATCCGGCCTGACTGCCATCCGGAAAGGCATGCTTGAGTGCATTGATGACCAGTTCCGTCACAATTAGACCGAGGCTGACCGACACGTTGGCAGTCGCCTTACTGTCGTCGGCGGTGGAGGAGAGCGAAATGCGACCGTCGTCGTCGATCATTGAAGCGCCGATGCTGGCGCACAATTCTTTGAGGTACGGGCGAAGTTCGACCTCGTTGTTCGAAGTTACGGCAAGCTGCTTTTGCAGCGTAGCAATCGACATGACCCGATTGTGTGCGCTGTACAGGTGGGTTCGGATTTCTTCGGACTGAACGCGCCGCGCACTCTGCATGAGCACGCTGGCGATAATCTGAAGGCTGTTAGCAACACGATGCTGAAGCTCCTGGAGGAGGACTTGCTTCTCGTGTACCAGCTCGTCCTTCAGCTTTACGGCTAGCCGTGCGGACGTCAGATCCGTCACTGTCAGTGCAATCATGGGGTGTTGATCGCCGCCAAGATCAATGCGTTGCGCATTTATCGACACGCAAGTCGTCTCGTGTCCGTCGCGGACGAGGTTCATTTCATAGGCGTCGATCGCCGCGTTGCTAGAAAGGGTTGCCTGCAACAGGGAACGAAGATTGGGAACGCCCCACTCACCGCGCCCGATGCTCCCGAGCCCAGTTCCTTCAACGCTATCGGGGTCAATTGTGAACACTCTGCAGAACGAAGCGCTGGCGCTGACTACGACGAAACGGTCGTCAAGCAGTAACAATGGTGCTTGGGACGAAGCTATGAGGGCCAGCGCAAGGTTGGCCGCGGCATCGGGATGCAGGGGCGTAATAAATTCCATGGCCAAGGCCTTCGGAGACCGAGATCGTCGCGGGACTGCGAGTGGATCGGTAGAAACGCCGGGCGTCGGATTGGTCCGAGGTGACCAGCCAAAAACGCGGAGAGCACACTATACGCCTAATTGTCGAGATCCTTGCATGGATTCGGCGGACATAAGGTGAGTTTTGTCTCTGATCTTAATAGCTATCTTCTATTCTGGCATGTTCATGCACGGCGACTATTGTGATCTGCCACGTCTGTTTGCGAGGATGACGTTGCGTTTAGCCGGACATTCAATGGCTAGGTGAACAAAGTGCCGCCTTCGCCGGCAATCAATCCGAATGCAGTTGTTCCATTGTTGACCACTTGCACTTGCCCGCAAGTGCATGACGTCTGCGAGCGCGTTGTTGTTCAACGTGGAAAGAAGCTGGGCAAATTTCCCGGCGACCAAAATGTTGCTCGAAACATGATTGAGTTGAAGAGTTCGGATTTGAGATGCCCCTGCAGCCACGCCCGGAGATGTGGCAGCTCCTGGTTGTTGAACCACTCCGCATCTACCGCGGCAAATTGCCGCACGAACGGCATGATTGCAGCATCGGTTAGACCGCGCACGAACCCACCTAGTTGACCCGCCAGCGAAAGCCGACGTTCGAGCTCGCGCAGGAACATCAATCCTTGTTCGCGGTGGTTAAGGGGGTCCGTCGAGTGTCGGTCAGGGTATTTGTAACGATCAAGATCACGCTTGAAGCGTCCATCGTTGGCAGAAATGAGCGCAGCGTCCTCACGATCGAGCCACGCTTCGGGATCGCTGCCCGTCAGCGCCCAGTGCATAATCTCTAGGCTTTCGTCGATCACCTTGCCGCTTGGCAGGGCGAGCACGGGCACTGTCGCTTTGGGTGAGACAGCCAGCATCTCAGCCGGTTTCGCCTGAAGGTTTACTTCGCGCAGCTCGTAGCGCGTACCGCTGACGGCAAGTGCGAGCCTGGCGCGCATGGCATACGGGCAGCGCCGAAAACTGTAGAGGATTGGATCAGCCGGACTGGTCATTCGAGTGCTGGGTTGGCGTTGCTCCGATATGGGATCGCCCCTGTTCAAGGGCGAGCGCTTCCTGACGGTGACGTTCGCGGTAAGATGCGCGCTGCTCTTCCGTGCGCAAGGAATGGCATGCGGCGCAGCTCGCTCCCGCCTCATAATACGGCGATGCGCGGTCTTGGCTGTTCAGCGGTCGGCGGCAAGCACGGCAAAGTTCGTGGGTCCCCCGTGCTAAGCCGTGGCCTATCGTCACTCGTTCGTCGAACACGAAGCATTCGCCTCGCCACAAGCTCGTTTCCTCGGGCACGGTTTCCAGATACTTCAGGATGCCGCCTTTCAGGTGGTACACGTCTTCGACGCCTTCCTGCTTGAGGAAGGCAGTCGATTTCTCGCACCGGATGCCGCCGGTGCAGAACATCGCAACCCTACGCTTCTTTCCGCCTCCGAGGATCTCGTGTCGGGCGTTGCGGAACCAAGCGGGAAAGTCGCGAAAGCTGGAGGTCTTCGGATTGATGGCGTTGGCAAAGG
>DASZBO010000039.1:0-3755 GCA_035944075.1 Sphingomicrobium sp. | reverse complement strand
GGCTGGTGATCTATGCGATCGCTCTCGGGGCGGTGGAGCGGGGCCGCACCTATCTCGACACCTATCCCGGATGGGGCGGATGGCTTCTGGCCGTTGCCTGCACCGGGGTTGTCTTCGTTGCCGGCGGAAAGCTGCTTGATTCGGTCAAGACGATGCAGCCCGCACTTCTGTCCGGCCCCTATCCGGCGCGAGTGCAACGCCGCTCCGCGGAACTCCGCGATCGCCGTGCGCACGCGCTCGTCAAAAGTCGGCCGAGCCGGCGGCTTTGGAACCGATCAAAGTAGTTCAGGGGCACTCCCCCGAAAAAAAAGCGCCCGGGCTTGGAGCCCGAGCGCCTCTAATTGTCTCGCGAGTTCGCGTTATGCGGCGTTGAGTTCGGCGTAGCTTGGCCGTACCCCACTCCAGAAGACTGGAGTGGCTGCCGGGCCGTGCGTCAGCGCCTCCTTGAGTGGCATTGCCGTTGAGCAGAAAGCGCACTCGGCCGACAGGCGGCCAATGATCCAGTGCGTCCGGCCGCAGCCCGGGCAATGATTGACTTCGCCCTCGTGATAAACAGCGTGATACCCCCGCACGTTGGGATTGAAAGGTTCGCGGCGGGATTCGATCGACCTAAGCATGGTGCTTTCCTTCGAAACCAACTTTGATCCGACCAACGAGCGGCGAATCGTTAGGTTTCATCGATAGTTCGTGATTGTATCGCTCGTGTCACCGCGAAGACACGCTACTGTTCCAAGGCGGGACGGGACGAGGGAAGCCGTTTCACAGCAGCGACGAGTCGCGGACGAAGCTGTGGATATTTACCATTGCTTAGCCTTTCGCAGGTGATGGTCGGCTTGTCTCGGAGCGGAGGGACAAGTGGAATCGAACCAGCGTTATTACAGTCGGCGAGCCGTGGAAGAACGATTGGCCGCGCAGCGAGCGGTCACCGAAACAGCACGGGCGTGGCACAGCAAACTGGCCCAGGATTTTGCCGAAAGGGCGAGCGTTTCCTCGCAGATTTGCAGTCAGGCCGTGAACGCCTGAAACGTAACGGATCTCGCAAAACTCTTTCCGTACTCGTCAGATTCACATGCTGACGGCCAAGCCAACCTTTCGCACAAACTCCACTCCCCCCTCGCCCACGGTCGAAGGACACCGGCGCTGCGGGAGTTCTCGCATGTTCCGGTTCTCTCCTTCCGATTAGTCGGGAGGCTGAACCGCCTTCTCTTTCAGCGTGCCGCTTCGAGCGGAACAGGGCAATGGTGCGCGAAGTTCGATGGGGAACATCATGAAACGAGCCAGCCGAGACCCGTTGCGCGACGCAATCCAGCCGCCGAGAAAGCGAGGCTATTGAAGGGTTGCGCCCGGCGGCGGGTACTCCTATGTCGCGCGCCTGCCGTTTCCCGGCACCGCGCGCCCGTAGCTCAGCTGGATAGAGCACCAGACTACGAATCTGGGGGTCAGAGGTTCGAATCCTTTCGGGCGCGCCATTTTTCCCTGGGTCCATTCCGGGCACATGGCTTACGGTTTATTCCGGAGACATGCTTAACACTTTTGCTCCGAAGGGGTTGGGTGCCGGCTCGGGCCTCCAATATTCAGAAATAAGTCATTGTTCTCAATGGGTTATTTCCGGGTTCTCCAATTCTTGACGTAGTCGGAATCCAACCTTTGCAGGCTCCGAGCGCCGTCCGCCGCTTTCCAGGTCTTCAGCAGTCAACGCTCAGGCGAAAGGCGGACCATGGCCGGAGCACCAGTCCCGCGCAGCGGGTTCGGGCTCCGACGACTGTCCGACGCCTCGCGACCTCCGAAACTCTAAACGGAAACAGCGCTTCCGCTTCGAACAACAACGGATCGCTTTCAGCCACTATCGGCGCATGTGACGACGCGCTCGGGAGGCTTTAATTAATAGTGGCCTTTATTAAAGCTTGGCGTCATATCCCTTAACAAGGCCTTGAGCAGTTAAAGGATGCGCTTTGATAAACGGCGGATATCAAAGGCTCGGAACCTTTGTCGAAACAAGCACCGGCGGCGAACGAGTCCGCGCATATGTGCCCGCTCCGCTACCGCCCCGGCCTCCGCTCGATTCGAACCAATTCATGGGCCTTTATGAGCGCGCGGTGGCCGCATTGGGGCGCCTTGATGGAGTGACCACCATCCTGCCCTCTACTCCTCTGTTTCTATACATGTACGTCCGCAAGGAGGCTGTCCTCTCCTCACAGATCGAGGGCACCCAATCATCACTTTCTGATCTACTCCTATTCGAGAACGACGAGATGCCGGCGGTCGCACTCGATGATGTCACTGAGGTCTCGAATTACGTGGCGGCAATCGAGCATGGCGTCGCACGCATTCGGGGAGGATTTCCTCTTTCGCTCCGCCTGATCCGCGAGATGCACGCTATCCTGCTGAGGTCAGGTCGCGGCGTGACGAAACAACCCGGAGCGTTTCGGCGATCACAAAACTGGATCGGTGGAACGCGACCCGGGAACGCTCTGTTCGTGCCACCTCCGCCAACCAGGGTGAACGAATGTCTCGATGCGCTCGAACGCTTCCTTCATAGCGACAACCCGTCGATTCCCCCGCTCATCAGGGCTGGCCTTGCCCACGTCCAATTCGAGACAATCCACCCCTTTCTCGATGGCAATGGGCGACTGGGTCGACTGCTTATCACCCTAATGTTGTGCGAGGCACGCGTTCTACATGAGCCGATCCTTTACCTCAGTCTGTTCCTCAAGGCGCGACGTGACGATTATTATCGGCTGCTCCAGGAAGTTCGACAGGCAGGAACATGGGAGACCTGGATGGAGTTCTTCCTGACCGGGGTTGCGGAGACAGCCGAGCAGGCAGCTGCGACTGCCCGCGACCTGATCGCCATGTTCGAAACGGATCGAAAAGAGATCGGGAGCCTAGGGCGCGCCGCGGCAACAGCCCTGCGGGTGCACGAATTGATGCAGGGTCGCCCAATCGTCACCATCAAGACAGTTTCTGAAGGCCTAGGCATTACCTTTCCGACCGCTGGCGCTGCACTCGAGAAACTGGTCGCAATCGGTATAGTGCGCGAGACTACGGGTCGGCAGCGCGGACGGACTTACGCGTATGCGAAATATCTCGCTTTGCTTGATCGAGGGACCGATCCCTTGCCAGCCTGACAAATTTGGCTCCAACCAGGTTATCCACTGCGGCCGGTAAGTGACTGAGATCCCATCAGTTGCCGCCGGGCGGTTATCCAATCTAAGTCGTTGAAAATGCGGACTTGTGCCCCTCCGGCTCGAGCCGGCACGCCGACATCGAACTGCATGAAGCTGACGAACCAGATGCGTTCGTCGATTTGCCGGATGTCGACGTCCCGACCGACGCCCGAGCGCTTACGGTACCCGCTATCGACGACGAAAAACGTTACCTTCGAGCTGGAATCTGACTTCGTTCTTTTTTCGGCCGACAGCCTCACGATGGTCCCGCCAGTCGAGACTTCGCAGCCGCGCCGTCGCCTCGGTCCTCAAAAAATATTTGTTACAAAATGATTACCGCTACGTTGACTCGACTTCATAGTGCTCCCAGCATCAATCGTTCGCGCGTTCGCGCGGAGACGGCATCCACCTGAGTGGATGTGAGTACGGGGGAGAGTAACGCATGAGCTTTGTTCAGCGAATTGGGTCGGGCGAACCTTCGCCGACCGATTATAATCTCGATAAGCTCTATGGCCTTGGTTACCGGACCTACACGGTCAACGGAGTGAGCAAGCCGATCATCGACCTTCAGGGCGTCATTTCACACAT
>DASZBO010000038.1:0-3670 GCA_035944075.1 Sphingomicrobium sp. | reverse complement strand
TGGTTCAACCCGCTGGTGTGGCTGCTCGCGCGCGAGGCGCACCAACTCCGGGAGGAAGCTGCGGATGACAGCGTTCTTGCTGCCGATATCGTCGACACGGATTATGCGCAGCTGCTCGTCGGCGTCGCTCGCCACGAATGTCCGGGACTCTTGCTCGGCGCACATGGTGTCGCGCCGTCCCGGGGGTCACTTGCCCGGCGTGTTGCTCGCGTTCTCGACGGGAAGTCTGTCCGTGGTCCGGTCGCACGCTCGTTTGCCCTGGGCGTTTTTGCCGGAGCAGTGCTCATCGCGGCGCCGCTCGCAGCACTGACCATTTCTCCCGCCGTGCCGCATGGGCCGACATCTTCATCGACTGCCGTGGCCGCAAGCGAGCTTGCGGCAAATCCCCTGGAAACGTCGGCGGTTCCCGCGGACCTGCCCCATCTTATTGTCCGGGGAGTCTCCACGTCGGTCAGCACGGCGAGCGCCGCAATCGTGCCGCAAGTTGCAAACTCGAGCGAACCATTGTTCCGGACTGTCGCCCGGAGCGGTGCGAGTGTCGAACGTGCGAACGACATCACGGTCGCGCGGGCCCCTAGCGGTGCGAAGGTCACGATTTATCCGCCGGACAGTCAGGGCCGACGCCGCGTCATTGCGGTCACTTCCGGTGGAACAACTGCAATCAGCTATGCCGACACTGCTGGTGATCATGACGCCTATGCGAGCGGCGGGCCGCACAGGCCGCGCGACAGCGCAATCGAGAACGCAATTGAAATGAAGGCTCTTGGAATCACGCCAGAATATGCGGCAGCGATCCGTTCGGCGTCGCCGGCATTGCGCGTTGCGACGCTCAATCAAATCATCGAGCTGAAGGCGGTTGGCGTAACTCCCGACTATGTGCGCGAAATAGCTGATGCCGGTTTTGCTAACCTTGGAGCCTCCGAGATTGAACAAGCGCGCGCGATGGGTCTTAGCCCGAGCTACTTGCATGCGATCCGCGCAACCGGTGTAACCGTCACGTTTAACGACCTCGTGGAGCTTCGCGCCATGGGCGTTCGACCTGAGGAACTAGCACGCATGCGTGCAAACGGAACGCTGACGCCGGCAATCAACCGCGCAATTCGGCACCGACCCCGCCCTCCGCGGCCGCCCGAGCCGCCTGAGCCTCCGGAAGACAATTCCGACGGGGGCTGAGGGCCTCCCGCAAATCCGCTGATCCTGTCTCAAGTACCGCTTTTTAACCGCCGATCCTCGGCGAACGGGCGAACTTTGCCCCACAAACCTCAAGGAGACCGCAAATGAACCGTTCTCTCGCATTTATCGGAGCGCTGGTCGCTGCAGGCGTCGCAGTATCGTCAGCCTGTTTCGCGGAGGCCCCTGAGCCGATCCGATTTACCCTCGAGACCCAGCGCGGAGATCCCGCCAAGATCCACGCAAGCTTCCAGCACCAGGGTCAAAGGGACAATGATGATCGCTGGTCGACCGGCCTCATGCCTTCTGACCTTATCGGGCTGGAGGTGTCCTCCTTTCATGCTCCCGGCACCCGGGCGGTTCACTTCGCCGTAGTGCGCGAGCCCGGTCGCCTCGACTGCACCGGAAGTGGCGGTGGCGGCTTCGCGGCAGGCACCTGCCGTTTCAGCGAAAACGAAGCCTTCATGCAGCTCCTCACAAACAACGGAATTGGTCGGCCAACTTACGACCAGGCGCTCGGCCTGATGGCGGTGAACACGCATGGTGAATTGATCCGAGCGATGGCGGCGGCGCATTATCCCACTCCGCGCATCGGAGACCTGATGGCCCTCTCGGCCCTCGGCGTTGACGGTCGTTATATCACTGAGATGTCTCGGGCCGGATATCGCCCACAGACCGTTCAGAAGCTCATTGAGTTCAAGGCGCTCGGAATAACGCCGCTGTGGATCGCGGGTTTTGTCCGGGTTGGCTACGCGAATGTGCCGGGCGATGGCCTGGTCCAAATGAGGGCGCTTGGAATCACCCCCGACTACATCGAACGCTTTCAGCGGATCGGCTATCGCACCTTGCCAGTTAGCACGCTCGTACAGCTCAAGGCTCTCGACATTACTCCGGACTTCGTCCGGAGCATTGCCCGCGAAGGCGAGCCGATTCCGCCGGTGAGCAAACTCGTCGAACTCAAGGTATTTGCGAAGCGGCACTGAGGCGCGTCGTTTGTGGGGTACGGGGACCGCGTTCGTCGAAACGTTGGCCGATTGATCGACGGCGCGTCCCCGCAGGCGTCCTTCCTCGGTTAGTCGGCTGCCCAACAATCAGGGAGTATTTTTGTGGCTCGGACGCTGTTGTTCGCAACGGCCGGGGTGGTGGCGTTCGCCCTCGCTCACGGCGCTGAAGCAAAGCAGACGGCCGGCGGCGGTCAATCCTCTCCCGCGCCCGCCCAGCGGGTCGGGACAGCCGTTTATGATGTTGCCTATTTTACGCAATTTGCCCCGCGCACCGCCTTTGACATCGTCCAGCACGTGCCCGGGTTCCAGCTCGATCTTGGAAGCACTCAAACGGCCACCGGCTCCGTCGATGTGCGAGGGTTTGCCGGCACCGCGGGCAATGTTGTCATCAACGGCGAACGTCCAAGCACCAAGGCGGAAACGCTCGATATCACGCTGCAGCGGATCCCGGCGCAGCGTGTCGTCCGCGTTGAAGTCAGCCCCGGTGATCGCTTCGGGTCGGACTATGCGGGCAAGAGCCAAGTACTGAATATCCTCATGTCCGACGAAGCGGGTTTCGATGCAAACGTCACGGCAGCGACGAAGAGGTGGTTCACCGGCTATGTGAACACCGACATTCAAGGCTCGGCCCTGATCCGACGCGGCGCTTCCACCTTCAACGTATCCGGCGGAACTGGACGCAACCGCCAATTCGAGGAAGGCACCGATGTGCTGACCGATGTTGCGACCGGTGCGTCGACGGAGTTTCGACGCAAGCACAACAGCTACTTCAACCTCGACCCGTTTCTTTCCGCGGCGTGGGCTCTCGAACACGGATCCGACAACGCCATCCATGTCAACGCGCGCTGGCAGCCGAGCAGCTTCGACCTTTTCCAATCCAATCGCGTCTTTCCGGCAAATGGGCTGCCACACGACGACAACCTGCTCCAGAATTATCGCGATCCCCTTCTCGAGGTTGGCGGAGACGTCACGCGTCCTGCGGCCGGCGGTGCAATCAAGTTTGTCGTGCTCGAAACCCGGCGGAAGCGGCATGACCTCGATACTTATCTGGGGCGAACCGATCTCTTGCCGGGGGCACCTGTCGACAGCGGCTTTCAGCAGCTGGTCACGGCGCGTCGCAATGAAACCCTCGGCCGACTGAGCTGGACACGTGACAGACTCTGGGGGGTTTCCTTGGAAATGGGCGCGGAAGCGGCCTACAATACGCTCGACAGTAATGTCGATTTTTCGTCGATCGATCCCAATGGCAATCGTATCCCGATCGTTCTGCCGATCGCAAATGCAACCGTAACCGAAAAGCGCGGCGAGGTTTATGCAAGCTTTGGGAAGACGCTTTCGTCCACACTTCGCTTGGACGGCGGCCTAAACTACGAGTGGTCGCAGCTTAAAGTTTGCGGCGACGCGACTGCCGATCGCACCCTCACCTTCCTTAAGCCCAATCTGTCCGCCGACTGGAAAATCCCCGATGGCTGGCATGCACGAGCATCAATCCTACG
>DASZBO010000037.1:0-4056 GCA_035944075.1 Sphingomicrobium sp. | reverse complement strand
ATACTCGGTAATTGGAAGTATGAGGAGCGCCGTGAGGAGCGCTGCAGCCCATCCGGCCGATCGCCCCCCGCGCAAACCGCACCAGCAGGCGGCGAGCAGCACCGGTGCGAGGACGAGCCCGTCGCCGAGACGTTGAAGCGTCCAGACCAGTCCCCAGGCGAACGTCAGCAGCATCAGGAGCTCGCCACAGCGATACAGCTCAGCCGCGCGGATCTTGGCCGACCAGCGGCCACGCCAAAGTCGATGGGCAAGCCACAACAGAGGAGGAGACAGGATCAGTATTCCAAGCAAGTCACCAAGCGTGAAGTCGAGCAGGGCTGAGAATAGCAATGAAGGATTGAGCGTCCCACGGGCACCGGCCAGCGGCAGCGCCCAGGGAAGCGATGCGATGCCAGCCGCCATTGGTCCAACGACGGCGGCGGTCGCAAAGGCGACCGGGTCGGGCTCGACTGTTCCGCGTGTCCTCGTGCGTGCGTGAACGAGCCCGATGACACCGCCGTAGACTAGGCAGGGACCGACAACACCAAGAAGGGACAGCGGTAAAGGTGCCGTCAGCGTGACGGTGCCGGCGCCTACGCTGACCAGAAGCTCTGCCAACGCGGCTGCGGGAGCCCATCGGGCGCCCACAATCCAGAGAAACGCAAAACGCAGTCCGGCTGCAGGAAACCACACGCTGAACAAGTTGTGCGTGGCCCAGCGGGCGGCCGAATGCCGCAAGATGGTGAATGAAGCGCCGTAGGCTGCAAGAACCAAAAGGTTTTGAAGGAAGGAGCCGGATTGACTCAAGTTCCTTAAAAGTTTCGGTCTTCCGTTTTGGGCTGAATCCGCATGTAAATCCTGCGGCCGCGCACGCGGTCGCGGCGATTTTATTTGATCCGGTGCACCACTCCGCACGATCTGGCCTCTTACGCAACTTCGACGAGTATGCCCGTCCGTAGATTCTACGGATAGTCGAAGGTTAGCGGATTTGAGAACATGTGGACCTGCGTAACCGCTCTACGAGCAGAGGGAGCGGAGCCCGGGACGGTGCGGTTGGGGCGAATGCCGCAAAGTCCCGGGCGAACGCGCGGTCATCGGAACCAATTATCCAACGCGAGCGTCAGCTCCTAAGCGTTCTCTGGCAGCAACTTTGTGATGGCCGTCGCGAACTCGGCTTGCCGAAACGGCTTGTTCAATCGCGGGATGTCCGCCGAGATTTCGTCGAGGCCCGCGAACCCCGAAATTATGAGTACCCGGATATCCGGAAAGAGGGCTCGCGCCTCGCGTACCAGCTCTTCACCCGAGATGCCGGGCATCAGATGGTCCGAGATCAAGAGGTCTGGAACGTGACCGCGTCGGAGGATGGCAAGCGCCTCTTCGCCCGAAACCGCCTCGGTCACCTCGAAGCCGAGATCGTTGAGCATATCTTTTGTGGTCTTTCGGGCGATCGTTTCATCATCCACAAGCAGGATGGACGCCCCGTCACGAGTTTTCGACGAAAGCCGCTTGGGCTCGGGGGCGGACGGTGCCTTGCTCGTCACCGGCAGCCAAAGTTCCACGTTGGTTCCAAGACCAACCCGACTGGATATCTGGAGACCGCCGCCGAGCTGGGCTGCCAATCCGTGTACCATCGAAAGTCCGAGACCGGTTCCCTTCCCGATGCCTTTGGTCGAGAAGAACGGCTCAACGGCATGCGCAAGCGTATCTTCGTCCATCCCGACCCCCGTGTCGGCCACGGAGATCCGGATGTACTCTCCGGGTCGAAGGCCTGGCCCCTTGGTGGCGCTCACTTTTCCTTTATCCGCCGCAATCCGAAGCGTTCCGCCGTCCGGCATCGCATCCCGCGCGTTCACGCTTAGATTCAGGATCCCCATTTCAAGTTGATTGGGATCGGCTTCAGCGAACGGAAGGTCTTCGGCGACCTCCACGACCACGCGGATTTGAGGCCCAGTTGTACTGCCGATCAATTCCGAAATCCCGTGCACGAGCCCACCAATATCCACCGGTTGCGGCTTGAGCGGCTGGCGGCGTGAAAAGGCAAGCAACCGCTGGACGAGAGTTCTTGCACGTTCGGCCGACTGAAGAGCGCCATCGACCAGTCGCTGTTCGCGCTCGCCTCCGATTCCTCGGCGCTGTAGCATGTCGAGACTGCCCATGATCGGTGTCAAAAGGTTATTGAAATCATGGGCGACGCCGCCGGTCAGTTGCCCCATTGCTTCAAGCTTCTGGCTTTGACGGAGGGCTTCTTGGGCTTGCTCAAGAGCCGCAGCCTGTTCTTTCTGCCCTGTAATATCGCGGCCGTAGGCGTAGACGAGATCGCCTTCGAGCGCCGTATGCCACGAGATCCAGCGTGGCGTGCCATCCGCATGACGATAGCGATTTTCAAATGCCGTCAGGTCTTCCGAGGATGCTGCCCGGTCGAGGCCGCTCTGCGTCTTCATCGCATCTTCGGGCCAAATGAAGTCCAGGAAGCTTCGCCCCTCGATCTCGGAGGGCGGATATCCCAGTATTGCTTCCCAAGCGGGATTGGCGCGCCGGAAGATGCCGTCAGCGCCGATGACCGTGAGCAGATCTCGCGAGTTTCGCCAAACGCGATCGCGCTCCGCGGTACGCTCCTCGACCCGCGCTTCGAGGGTCGCCGTCAGTGCGAGCAGTTCATTTTCGGCGCGCCGACGTTCCACGGCCATTCGGGTGCGCTCGGCGACTTCACGGATGAAAGCGAGTTCTTCCGGACGCCACGAGCGGGCCTCATGATGGTTGAGGTAAAGCAACGCAACGAAGCCATCCTGTTCGGTCACAGGCATGTTCACGAAGGATTGGGCGCTTATTGCCTTGAGCGCGTCCGCGGTCTCCCGCGTTCGACTATCAACATAGGCGTCCTCGACAACGGCAGTCTCGCCTCGCTTCAGATCCTCAATGTATGAACCATAGTCGCGGAAGTGGAGCTTGCCGGCGATCGTCTGAATTCCGGGCGCATTCCAGTCACGTTCGATGACGATCGTTTCGTTTAGCGGATCGATTGTCCCATATCCGGCGCGGCTGACATCAAGGGTCCTGCCGAGCATTTCCGCGGCAAAGTAGGCAATGTCCGCGGGATCAACGAGCTCGTTGAACTGAACGCTGAGCTCATCCACAGCTCGTCGCCATTTAGACTGCTCAAGGACTTGCCGTTCGGCCACCGCCCGTTCGGTGACGTCCGCTCCCTGAACGAAGATACCTTCAGGCGTCCCGTCGAAATCAAAGATCGGCTGATAAACGAAATCGACGAAGCGCTCTGAGACGGCGCCTCCAGGATCCGGCTGACTGAGAAATGGCGCAGCCTCGGCTCGATACGGAACGCCAGTCGCAAACACCTGGTCGAGGACGTTTACGTAACCTTGCTTAGCCGCGTCGGGCAGAGCCTCGGCAACGGTTCGTCCGAGAATTTCGCGATTTGAAACGAGCTTGAGATACCCAGGATTGGCAAACTCAATTCGATGTTCCCGACCCTTGAGGAAAGCCATGAACGTCGGAGCCTGTTCGAATAGTTTGGTAAGACGTTCCCGGTCGGCATGCGCCTGGCGCTCGGCAAGCACCCTCGTCGTCGTTTCAATGCACACACCGAACAGGCCGCAGACGATTCCGCCTGCATCCCGCACCGGGGTGTACGAAAAGCTGAAGTGAGCCTCCTCAAGTGCGCCTCGCCGATCGAGCTGAAGCGCGAAATCGTCCATGTGGACGGCTTCACCGCTAAATACCCGGGCGAACATGGGTTCCAAGACAGTGCGCGCCTCCGACCAGACTTCCATCGCAGGGCTCCCGAGTGCCTTAGGATGTTTGCGGCCAAGGATAGGTATGAAAGCGTCATTGTAGAGCCAGATCTGCTCAGGCCCCCACGCGATGAACATGGGCTGGCGAGAAGCAAGCATCAGATCGACGACAGTTTGAAGAGCCTGTGACCATGTTTCCGGGCGCCCGAGCGGGGATGTCGCCCAGTCGTAGTGGCTCATGAGCGAGGGCACGATGCCGTGGTGATGGCGAAGCAGACTTGCGCCGAGTTGTTTTGGGGCAGCAGTGGCAGTCATTGACGATGCGTCC
>DASZBO010000036.1:0-52650 GCA_035944075.1 Sphingomicrobium sp. | reverse complement strand
CCACGCCTCAAAGCGCGTCTTAATCTGGAATAACCGACCTATTTTTCTCAATGTAGCCATCGTTAACGCCTGAACGTCGCAACGGCAGTTTTGAGCCATAAATAGTTTAAGCGATAGTGTTAAGTTGGCGTTAACCCAGTCCCGTAATGGGATTCAGCCTCCGACAAGTTCCGCCAGTTCCAGTTGCCCCAGCAGAGCGATGCGCGCTCGCTCTACGTCGGCGCAAAGCGAAGCATGCTGAAGCTCGTCATGGTGGATCTGCTGCGGCCAGTGCCGCTCGACGATCTTGGCAATTTCGTCGAGCTTTCGCTCGTCAACCATGAAGCGCGGGTCAACGGTGGAAGGGTCGGCAACGACGCGCAGGCGGAGGCAAGCCGGGCCGCCGCCGTTGGCCATCGACTGGCGAACGTCGACAACTTCCACGCGTCGGATCGGTCCGTTGCCACCGATGTGCCGCTCGATCCAGAGGCGCACCGCAGGGATCTCGAACGCTTCGCTCGGGACGATCAATGTCGGCTGACCATCCGGCGACGTCAGCAGTTGCGCATTAAAAAGATAGGACCGGATGGCGTCCTCAAGCGACACTTCGGCCGCCGGCACCTCGACATATTCGAACCCTTTGACCCGCGCCTCGAGAAACGCCAGCAGTGCGTCGGGCTGAGCGAAGGCCTGCTCATGCGCGAAAAGGACGGATTCGTTCGCGACTGCAACCACGTCGTTGTGGAACGCTCCGGCCGCGATCGCTTCAGTGGATTGCTCGGCGAAGAACACCCGACCCTCGTCAAGCCTATGCAGGCGCGCGATCGCCTTCGATGCCTCGAAGTGCTGCCGTGCCGGGAATGCGCCTCCTGCAGTTCCAAAGACGAAAACCTCGACGCCAGCTTCTTCATGCGCGGGCGCCAGTCGCATGTGATTGGCGGCGCCCTCGTCGCCGAATGCCGGCGGGACTGGACCATGAATGGTGAAGGCGCCGTGTGCGAATGCCAGGCGCAACTGAGCAAGGGTTGCGGGCCATTCGTGGCTGCGGTGCGGCATCGTGCGCAGATTGGCCACGGTCAGGTGACACTTTCCATCGGCGCTGTCGGGCGACGGGGAGACGGTGGCCGCATTTGCCGCCCACATGGCGGACGCAGACATGGCATTCGCCGCAAGCGCCGGATCGGCATCCTCAATTCGTGAACCAAGCTGAGCAAGCCAGCTATTGTTGGGCCGCTGATGGGGGAGGAAGACAGCCTGCTGCAATCCGCGCCTGAGGTTCACGCGCATCTTGCCGATGCCCTCAAGTGCCGCCGTTCGCGGCCGCGAGATCATCCCGGCATTTCGGGTTGAGGCAAGGTTGCCGAAGCTCAATCCCGCGTAGTTGTGGCTGGGACCGACGATGCCATCGAAATTGATTTCGGTGAGCCCCATCAGCGCGCAATCGCCAGCACTTCGTCACCAGGTTCGACCTCGAGGAGTTCGGCGGATTCCCGGTCGATGCCAATGCCGTTATTCGGCAACTTCTTGACGCTTGCGCAACACGCCCGGAAGTTCTTCAGTCGCCCGGTTGCAAGAAGCATCTTCGAACGGCCGCCGTCCTCGATTGCGCCGACGGTTTCGGTTACCGACTCCCGAACCGTGCGGATCCGATCCGTTGGGCTCGTGACCGTTGGGCCGCCATCAAAGACGTCCACATAGCGATCGTAGGTGAAACCTTCTTCCTCGAGCATCCGCAGTGCCGCACGGCCCGTCGGGTGGGGTTGGCCAAGCACGCTCCTCGCACCTTCGGTCAGAATGGACACGTAAATCGGGAAGCGCGGCATCAGATCGGCAATAAATTTGGTGCCGTGGACGGCATTGAACTCGTCGGCCTCGGGGAAGGTCATGTCGAAGAACTTGCCGGCAAGGCTGTCCCAGAACGGCGAATTGCCAGCCTGGTCCATTACGCCGCGAAGCTCGGCGAGCGTTTGTTCACCAAAGCGCGCGCGATGAAGCTTCATGAACAGGTAGCGGCTTCGGGCGAGGAGCGAACCCCAGCCGCCGGCGCGCTGCTGTGGATGAAGGAAAAGTCCTCCGACCTCGGAAGATCCTTCAAGATCCGTGGTCAGCGTCAGCAGCTGGTTACGAAAGGTCTTGCCAAGTTCAGGGCTCGATTGCGTCAACGTGCTGAGGTGATAGGAGTAGAAGGGCTGCTCGACGCCCACCTGCCCAAATACCTGGCATGTACCGCGGATCTTCTTGGTCTTCGGATCTTCGAGGACGAACATGTAGAGGTCGCCACTCTGATTATCGTCGAGGCGCGAGAAGCTCTGTTCGGATTTCGCGAGCTTCGTGACGAGGGTTGCGCGCTCGGGTGGCAGATTGGTGAAGCCGCCTCCGGTCAGCTTGGCCATTTCGTAGATCGCCGGGAAATCCTCAGCACCAACGGGGCGAACGCGGAAGCTCATCAGGCTTGCACCAGTCGCATCACCGCGAGCGCACTCAGAGCGGCTCGCTCTTCCAGGCTTTCGACAATCAAATATTCCTCCGAACTGTGGATCTTCCCGCCGCGCACTCCCATCGTGTCCACCACGGGGACACCCGAGGCGGTAATGTTGTTTCCATCACACACACCGCCCGAGGCCTGCCACGCAATTGACTGGCCGAGATCTGCTCCGGCTTGTTTAACGACCCCGAAGAGCGCTTCGGCTTCTTCGCTGATTGGTTTTGGCGGCCGCCCGAACCCGCCATGGGCCTCGATATGGACGTCATGCTGCTTGACGGTTTCATCGAGCGCCTTGGCAATCAGGCGGGCCGCGATTTCCTGGTCATCGGTGGTGCGCGGTCGCAGGTTTACGCGCAGAATGGCAAGATCGGGCACGATATTGTTTGGCCCGCCTCCGTCGATCTTTGCGGGATTAATCGCCAGGCCCGGCGTTTTCGACATCGACAGGCGAAGAGCAAGTTCGGCAGCAGCGACGATCGCATTGCGGCCTTCTTCGGGGTTGCGCCCCGCGTGGGCGGCACGTCCCCGCACTACAAAATCGAAATTCCCACTGCCGGGACGCGCTCCGGCGAGCGTTCCGTCCGGGAGCGCTGCGGGTTCATAGGTAAGTGCCGCACGTTTCCCGCGCGCAGCCTTTGTCAGTAGTGGGGCCGAGGCAAGTGAGCCCACTTCCTCGTCGCTGTTGATGACGACCTCGTAGCCGAAATGATCTGCCACAGGACTGGCCTCGAGTGCTTTCAGCGCGGCGAGCATCACGGCGAGGCCGCCCTTCATATCGGCGACCCCGGGTCCGTTCAGAACGCCGTCATCGAGCCATTGCGTACGCTGGAACGGATGATCTTCGGCATAGACGGTGTCCATGTGGCCGGTGAACAGCAACTGCAGGGCAGCGGTTGGCCGGACGGTCAGATGCAAGTGTCGCCCGTGCTCGATCTCAACCGCGCGCCCCAGGCTATCGATCGACTTTACAATCCCCGGACGCTCCAGCCGGATGAGACCGGGGAGGGTCGCAAATGCTTCAACCAGAACATCGGCCATCCGCTCGAGCCCGCCAAGGTTGCGTGAGCCGCTGTTGATTGCGGTCCAACTCAGCACCTGATCGAGCATCGGCTCCGCCCCCGCGCGTTCGACGACCGCGCGCTCGCTCGACGATAGTTCTGCCATAGAAACGGCTCTAGCCGCGCCCGTGGCGGAAGGCCACACCAGCTAAAAGGAAGCGACCAAGCCTTCGCGCCCCATCGCTTCGGCGAGACGCGCCAGCCTCCGTCGGACCTGGTCGCCGATCAGCGCTTCCTCGCCATTGCGCACCGAGAGGCGCACGGCTCCGTTCGTGAGCTCAAGGCTTGTCCGCTTCAGTACAGATCCGACGCCGCCGGAAAGGCGTTGCCCGAGACGCATTGCGATTCCCCAGCAGTGGGCTCGCGTGAGCTGTTCATTTTTGCACAGGCTTCCAAGCCGGATGTCGGGCAATCGGTCACGGCCGAAGTTGGCGGTCAGCGCCTGAGCGATGATGACGCGCTCGGCCGGGTTCACCGCCACCCAATTGCCGTGCAGCGCCATTTCGATTCCTCGGTCTGCACGAAAACCAGGGTTGGACTGCCAGGCGACGTCGGCAAGCAGGCACGACGCGAGGCGCAGCCGGCGCATGGCAGGGAGATCATCGAAAAGAGGCGCAATCCATTGATCGAGCAGATCGCCATGCTGTCCAAAGCGGTGTTCGCTGCCGCCAGCCTGGCGCGCTTCCTCAATCAGAGGATCGATGCTCCGATCGTTCTTCTTCAGCTTCGCGTAGAGCAGTCCTTCGCGAATGCCATAAGTTGAAACGAGCAGCTGGCTTGGTTTGAGTTCCTCGACGATCAGTTCGAGCAGCATCGCCGCTACCGGAGCGGTCGCAAGGCGCGGCGGGCTTGCCGCGGTTGCCAATTTGGGATCGAGCGCGCGAACAAGTTTTCTCAGTTCCTTCACCCGCCCCGGCTTCATTCGGTATTGATGCGTGATTGGCAGCGGGAAGTCGGTTGCCAGCATGTCGATCCGAGCGAGTGCGCGCCAGGACCCGCCGACCATATAGAACGGGCGTCCACGCGCGCGTTCCTGCAGTGCTGAGCCCTTGAGCGCGGAACGTAGGAGCTTGCGGGCGTGACGCTCGCCGCTTGCGCTGGCCTCAAGGCGAAGGACCCCGAGAGGGACGGATATACCGCCGCTTGCCGACCCATTGGCGATGCTGACCAGCTCAAGGCTGCCACCGCCGAGGTCGCCTACGATACCGTTTGCTTCGGGGATTCCCGAGATGACCCCTTCGCCCGCGAGCTCGGCTTCGTCTTGCGCACTGAGAATTTTGCAGCGAAATCCCGTTCGCTCGATCTCTCGCACGAACTCCGCACCGTCGACAGCGTCGCGCACGGCCGCGGTGGCGACGACCTGCGTCTGCTTTACATGCATGTGATCGATAAGCAGGCGAAAGCGCGCCAGTGCCGCAAGCGCTCTTGATCGTCCCTCTTGAGGGAGACGGCCCGAGCGCTCGAGCCCTATGCCCAGTCCTGCCAACACCTTCTCGTTGAAGATCGGTGTCGGGATCCGCGGCGGACCCGCATAGACGACGAGGCGAACCGAGTTCGATCCGATGTCGATAATCGCGGATGGCTCGGGCTGTTGCAGAATCTATCGCCCTCGGTGGAAGCGCAGTTTGGGCACGCGGCGGCCTTTCTTCAACGCTTGCCCGCGGCCCGAAAGGCTCGGATTCGACATGAAATAGTCGTGGAGGTTGAACGCGTGGCCTTCGGAGGCGTGGACGCGGGTATAGCTTCCGTCCGCGTTAAGGCGCCAGCTCTGTTCGGTGTCGATGAGATTTGCGACCATAACCTGGTCGAGAAGTTGGGCATGCACAGTCGGGTTCTCGATTGGGAGCATGTACTCGATCCGGCGATCAAAGTTCCGCGGCATCCAGTCGGCAGAGCTGATGTAAACCTTGGCTTCCGGGTGCGGAAGCACGTGTCCATTGGCAAAACACCACAGGCGCGCGTGCTCGAGGAAGCGGCCGACGATTGACTTGACGTAGATGTTGTCGCTGATCCCGGGAACCCTTGGCCGAAGGCAGCAGATGCCGCGAACGACGAGGTCGATCGGAACACCGGCGGCGCTTGCGTCGTAGAGTTTCTCGATGATTGCGGGATCGACGAGCGAATTCATCTTCGCCCAGATCCCAGAGGGCTTTCCCTGACGAGCGTTCGCAATCTCGGCGTCGATCAGCTTCATAAGTTCGCCGCGCAGCTGGGTTGGCGAGATGACCAGCTGCTTGAGATTTCGAGGTTCGAGGTAGCCGGTGATGTAGTTGAACAGTTTCGCCGCGTCCCGGCCGATCTGCGCGTTCGCCGTGAAGTAGCTTAGGTCGGTGTAAATGCGGGCCGACACGGGATGGTAGTTGCCCGTCCCGAAGTGGCAATAGGTTCGGAAGCCCTTCTCTTCGCGGCGGACGACCATGGAGACTTTGGCGTGGGTCTTCCACTCGATGAATCCATAGACGACCTGCACGCCGGCCCGCTCAAGGGCATTCGCCCACATCAAATTCTGTTCTTCGTCGAACCGCGCCTTGAGTTCGATTACGGCCGTCACCGACTTCCCGGCTTCGGCGGCATCGATCAGCGCGCGGATGATCGCCGACTGTTTCCCGGCGCGGTAAAGCGTCTGCTTGATCGCAACGACGTCCGGATCGGCGGCTGCCTGCTGGATGAATTCGACGACCACTTCGAAGCTCTCGTAGGGATGATGGACAAGGATGTCCTTCTCCTTGATTGCCGCGAAACAATCGCCGCCATGCTCGCGAACACGCTCAGGGAAGCGCGGGTTGAATGGCGGGAACTTGAGATCGGGCCGGTCTTCCTCAACCAGTTGGGACAGGTCGGTCATCCCAAGGAAGCCACGGGTTTCGGATGTGATTGCCGTTTCTGCGGCAAGCCCTTCCTGGACCTCATTGACGAGGCTTTCCGGCATTCCGGGCTCGAATTCCAATCGCACGACACGCCCGCGACGACGCCGTTTGATCGCTGTTCGGAAATAGAGCGCGAGGTCTTCGGCTTCCTCTTCGACCTCGATGTCACTGTCACGAATGACGCGGAACGCACCGCCGCGAAGGACCTCGTACTTTGGGAAAAGATAATCGGTCTTGCGCCGGATGAGAGTCTCGAGCGCGATATAACGACCGTTCTCGCCGGGGATACGAACGAACCTAGGCAATGTTGGCGGGGCCATGATCAGCTCGCGAACGCCGACCTTTCCCTTCTTGATCTCGAAGATGAGCCCCAGGCCCTTGTTGGGAATGAACGGGAAGGGGTGGGCAGGATCGATCGCCTGCGGCGTCAGGACCGGGAAGATCTGTTCACGGAACTGCTGGTCCAACCACGCTTCGGCCTCGGGATCGATTGCTTCGGCATCCTTGACGACATGCATTCCCGCGCCGTCGAGCTGCGCCTGTAGCTCCGCCCAGACTTCGTGCTGACTGGTGACGAGGCGGTCAGCATCCGTACTGATTGCCGTGAGCTGCTGAGCAACGGTGAGGCCTTCTGGTGAGACTTCCTCGACGCCCAAGGTCTGGTGGGCCTTGAGGCCGGCAACGCGCACCATGAAGAACTCGTCGAGGTTGTTCGCCGAGATTGACAGGAACCGTACGCGTTCCAGGAGGGGGTGCTTGGGATTGCTTGCTTCCTCAAGGACGCGCCGGTTGAACGCGAGCCAGCTGAGCTCACGATTGAAATAGCGTGGTTCCACCAGAGTGCCGTCGACGGCCAAGACGGAGTGTGTCGCCACTGGAGAATCCGGAACACTGTCCATCATTTATCTCGAAGGGGAAAGGGTGCGCGCGGGAAGCTCCACTGCATGTCGTCGAACTGAAACAGAGCCGTGTTACAGAGATATGACGAAAAATGGTATGACGCTGCTATTCGCGACGCTTTGAGAGGGAAAATGCCTGTGCCCAAAGACAAAAAGAAGAAGGACAAGAAGCACAAGAAGAGCGATGAGGTTGTCCTTTCCAAGGCGCCTAAGAAGGCCGCGAAGGGGCTCCAGGCGATCACGCAGAATCCGCTTGTCGCAGACGTCGTCGCTGCGGCGCTGATTTCGATGGCAGCAGCACTCAAGGATTCCGACAAGGCCCGCCGCATTGCAAGCGATGCCGGCGATCAGTTGGCGGAGCTTTCGAAAAAAAGCGCGAAGCAGGGCAATGCCATGTGGGATCTCGCGCTCGACATTGGCCGGCGCACGCTCGAAACGATCGCGCGCGAGGAAGGCAGCAAAGGGAGCGGCACCCGACGGTGACTCGATTGGTCGGTCCTTCAACGGTCAGTTGACTCTGCTTCAGTCGCCGACGAGACAACCATCAAGCAACATAGGTTAGCGCTCTTATGGCATCGAGTCGCCCTGCTGCACTGATCGTCGAAGACCAGCCATTCGTCGGTATGGTCGCTTCCGATATCTTGAAGGAATCCGGTTTTCAGACGTTCCACGCTTATGACGCGGAAGCGGCTACCCAGCTTCTCGACGAGCATCCGGAAATTGAATTGCTTTTGACGGAAGTCCAGCTTCCAGGAGACGTGGACGGGCTCGAATTGTGTCGCCGCGTATCACGACGCCGGCCTGACGTTCAGCTGGTGGTGACGGCCACCAGCCCTGAGCTCAAATATCAGGATGTGCCGAGCAATGCGCACGTCCTTCGCAAGCCTTATGCAAGCGGTGAGCTGCGGACCCTCGTTGTCGACAAGGCGACCCTCGCCGAGGCCTGATCGATCAAAGGTACCGGGCAAACTCGCGGAGTAGATTCCGGTAAAGATCGCGCTTGAACGGGACGATCAAGTCCGGGAGCTGCTGCGGCTCGATCCACTTCCATTCACGAAATTCGGGATGCTTCGTCGCGATGTTGATGTCGCTTTCGCGGCCCAAGAAGCGCGCGAGAAACCAGTCCTGATCCTGACCCTTGAATTTTCCGCCCCAGAGTTTGCCCCGAAGATCATCCGGAAGGTCGTACTTCAGTCGCTCGGCGCAGTCGGCGACCCGCTCGACGAGGTGTGGCGCGATCCCTGTTTCTTCCTCAAGCTCGCGAAGGGCAGTCAGCCACGGGTCGTCCTCGCCTTCGTCGATGCCGCCCTGGGGCATCTGCCAGGCTTCGTCGGTATTATCGATGCGGGCGCCGACGAACACTCTCCCCTCACTATTGAGGAGCATCACGCCAACGCCGCGACGGTACGGACCCGGTCCATTCAATGCATCGCTCATCTCGCGCGCTCCACCCAGGGTTTGAGATAGGCGATGCAACGTGCAAGGTCGCCATTCGCCGAGGGGACAGCCTTACGGAGGTTCAGAAATCCGTGCACTGTCCCGGGCGCTTCCCAATAGATCGTTTCCACGCCCCCTTCGGCGCAGCGCGCAGCATAGGCGCGGCCCTGGTCGCGGAGGGGATCGAGCCCGGCGGTGAGGACGAAGGTCGGCGGGAGGCCATCGACCCCCTTCAGGAGGGGGCTGTAGCGCCAGTCGCCATGCGGGCCCGCGTAGCTTTCCTCGAACCAGTCCATGCTCGCCTTGGTAAGCAGGAAACCCGTATTGAACTTGTCGTAGCTTGGATAGCGAACCTTGGGATCCGCCGCAGGGTAGATTAGCCACTGTCCGGCGACGGGGACCGTCGCCGCCTCATCGCGCAATGCAGCGCAGACTGCCGCGCCGAGATTTCCGCCGGCGCTATCTCCGGCAAGAAACAGGCAGGTCGCACTTCGGCCCAACTCCGGCGGCTCACCGGCGATCCAGCGCGCAGCAGCCAAACAATCCTCGAACGCCGCGGGGAAGGGATATTCGGGCGCAAGCCGGTAATCGACCGCGACGACCGGAAGGTCGAGTTCAATTGCAAGGTCGATGCACAACGGATCGTGCGTCTCGAGCCCGCCGACGACCCAGCCGCCGCCGTGGATAAACAGCAGCATCGGTCCGCGGCCGCGCTCCTGCCGGGCATCGTAAAGTCGCATCGGCACGTGTCTCGCAATGTCGCGGATAACGGCGATGTCGCGCGCCGGAGCGTCGAGCGCGTAGCGCCCCGCGACCATCAGTTGCCGCGCTCCCTCCGGGCCAATCTCGTGGCCTTTGGGTCCTTGCAGACGGTCTAGGTATTCAAGGAGCTGCCGGACGTCCGGCCTGACAAGAGGCTCATCCATCAGTCGCCCTTGTGAGGACTTCTGTCCTCAAGCAAGTGCGGTTGCTCCGAATGCATCTTCGCAAGATGCCAAAGGAAGAGGTAGCGAAGAGCGCCTTGCGCTCCTAAATTGGAGCTATGGCCACAGCGTCTCATCTCATCACCGAAAAAGAAGCCACGGCTCATCCGCCGGGCGAAGCCGTCGTCGTTCGTTTCGCCGGGGACAGCGGCGATGGAATGCAGCTGACCGGCGGTCAGTTTACGCTGTCTACGGCCCTTGCCGGCAATGACCTCTCGACGTTCCCCGATTTTCCCGCGGAGATCCGCGCGCCTCAGGGCACAACCTTCGGCGTATCAGCCTTTCAAATTAATTTCGGTTCGACCTCGATCGAAACCGCTGGCGACCAACCCGACGTGCTGATCGCGATGAACCCGGCGGCGCTCAAGGTGAATGCGCCGCAGGTACGCGAAGGCGGGCTGATCATCGCCGATGAAGGCGAGTTCACACAGCGCAACCTCGCCAAGGCCGGTTACGAGCAGAGCCCGCTCGAGGACGGCAGTCTTGCCCGTTGGCAGGTCGTTCATTTCAATATCTCGCAACTGACGCTTGATGCGGTGAAACCGTTCGGCCTTGGCAACAAGGAGGCGCTGCGCTGCAAAAACATGTGGACGCTCGGGCTGGCGCTCTGGATGTTCGATCGGGAACGACAGCCCATCGTCGACTGGCTAAAGCAGAAGTTCTCGAAGGCGCCGGAGCTCGCCGAAGCCAATATCGCTGCGCTGAACGCGGGTCATGCCTATGGCGAAACGGTCGAAATGGGCGCCCCGTTCAAGCAGCACCATATTGCACCTGCGCCGGCTGAACCGGGTCTGTATCGAACCGTGACGGGCGCGGAAGCATTGGCGCTAGGCCTCGTTGCAGGATGCCAGCTCGCCGGACTCCCGATGTTTTTCGGCTCCTACCCGATCACGCCCGCAAGTCCGCTGCTTCATCATCTGGCGCGGCTCAAGGAATTTGGAATCACGACCTTCCAGGCGGAGGACGAGATCGCGGCGATCTGCGCCGCCATCGGCGCAAGTTACGCCGGGCAGCTCGGCATCACCTCATCGTCGGGGCCGGGCATCGCCCTAAAGACCGAGGCAATCGGTCTTGCCATCATGACCGAGCTTCCGCTCATCGTCGTCAATTCGCAGCGGGGAGGACCCTCGACAGGGCTGCCGACGAAGACGGAACAGTCCGATCTCTACCAGGCTGTGTACGGTCGCAACGCGGACGCTCCGGTCCCGGTCATCGCGGCGCGCTCGCCGGCCGACGCGTTTGATTGTGCGATCGAAGCCTGCCGGATCGCGACCCGTTACATGACCCCCGTCATGCTGCTGACCGACGGCTATATTGCCAACGCCGCAGAGCCCTGGCGCGTGCCGGACATGGCCAAATACGCTCCGTTCACCGTCCATTTCTTCGACTCTCCCCCGGAGGAAGGGGATCGCGTGATGCCCTATTCGCGTAACGCGGACCTTGCTCGACCGTGGATCCGGCCAGGTACTGCGGGCCTCGAGCACCGCATTGGCGGGATCGAGAAGGCGCCCGGCACCGGCAACATCGATTATTCGCCTGCAGCTCACCAGGAGATGACCGATACCCGATCGGCGAAAGTGGCCGGTGTTGCCGACTCGATTCCGGAGCAGGAGGTCTGTCTCGGCCGAGCCGGCGCCGAACTCGCAATTGTCGGTTGGGGTTCGACTTTTGGACCGATCCACCAGGCTGTTCGCCGCTCAATTTCGAAGGGCCAGGATGTCGCGCACGTTCATGTTCGTCATATCTGGCCAATGCCACGGAACATGGCAGCCCTGCTCAAGAGCTTCAAACATATCCTCGTTCCTGAAATGAACATGGGACAGCTGAAGACGGTCCTGCGCGATCAATTTCTCGTGGACGCGAAGTCTCTCACCAAGGTCTCTGGCCACCCGTTTCGGATTGCCGAAATCGAGGCAGCGATCGATGGTACCCTAGACGAGGGGCAATCCCAGTCCGAGGAGCGAAAAGCGTGAACTTGAGCGGACGCGAAGGATGAAGCCTTTCAACGTTTGGCCGATGCTTCTTCTGCTCGTTGCTGTCATATTCATCATCATTTGGTTGAGACCGCATTCATGAACGACATCACGACACTGACTACCGCCAAGGATTGGGCGAGCGACCAGGAAGTTCGCTGGTGTCCAGGCTGCGGTGATTATGCGGTTCTGAAGGCGGTTCAGCGCACGATGCCGGACCTTGGCGTTGCCCGAGAGAAGACAGTTTTCATCAGTGGCATCGGATGCTCAAGCCGCTTCCCTTATTATATGGCGAGCTACGGTTTTCACACGATTCATGGTCGAGCCCCTGCCATCGCCACCGGGGTGAAACTTGCCAATCCCGAGCTCGATGTGTGGATTATCACGGGCGATGGGGACGCGTTGTCGATCGGCGGCAACCACACGATGCACATCCTTCGCCGCAACCTCGATTGCCAGATCCTGCTGTTCAATAATGAGATCTACGGGCTCACAAAGGGTCAGTATTCGCCGACGAGCCGCGTTGGTACGCGCTCTCCCTCGACGCCGTTCGGTTCGGTCGATCGGCCGGTTACTCCGTGCGCGTTCGCGCTTGGGTCGGGCGGTCGCTTCATTGCTCGCGGCATCGATGTTCACAAGAACCTGCCGGATGTGCTGAAGGCCGCGCACGCGCATAAGGGAGCGAGCTTCGTCGAAATCTACCAGAATTGCGTCGTCTACAATGACGATGTTTTCGCCGGTTTCACGGAGCGTTCGGTCGCAGCGGACAAACAGCTTTGGCTCAAAGCCGGCGAGAAGATGCTCTATGCCAACGGCACAAAGGGGCTCGCGCTCGACGCTGAGCGGCTCGCGCTCAAGGTGGTCGCTGGTGACGATCCCTCCGTACTCGTTCATGATCCCGCGAACCGCCAGCTCGCGGCAATGCTGATCCTCATGCCGCACGAGGGCTTCCCGATCGCTCTTGGGATTATTTACGAGGATCCAGCGCCGACTTTCGAGGCGGCCGTTACCGAGCAGAACAAGGCGGCGGCATCAGGCAAACAGGCAGATCTTCAGGCACTCGTCTCCAAGGGTCAGACCTGGATGATCGGCAAGGAGCCAAAGCGGCTCTGAGCAGCTTCGCTTAAGTGGACAATATCACGCACACGCTGGCGGGCGCACTTCTCGCCGAGGCGGGGCTGAAGCGGCGATCGCGTTTCGCGATGGCGGCTTGCCTGCTTGGTGCAAACGCGCCCGATATCGATGTTTTCGCGCCCCTGATTCTTCCCGTCGATGGCATTGAATTCCACCGGGGCCCGCTTCACGCGATCTTCGCCTGGCCTGTTCTTGCGGCATGTATCGTCGCGATATTGTGGCTTGTTGACCGTGTTAAACCAAGAGAAACCGATACGCTTCCCTTTCGCCCGGGCTTGCTGTTTGTGGTCGCATTCCTCGCGGTGCTGACTCACCCGTTTCTTGATTGGCTAACGACCTACGCAATTGCCGTCTTTGCGCCCGCGAACTGGCACTGGTACTCGGGCAACGCGATTTTCATCGTCGACTGGGTTTATCTAGTGCTGATGGTCGGCGGCATCACGCTCTCTGTGCGCCGATCGCGCAGGCAAATCCCGAATTCCGGCGTTCCGGCACAAATTGCCGGTATTTTGATGCTCGCCTACATCGGCTTCAATCTTGCCGAGAGCGCGTGGGTAGAGGGCCGAGCAGCCTCGGCGTTGCGACGTCGCGGTATTGAGCCGGTGCTGGTCGTCGCCGGCCCACCGCCACTCGCGTTTTGGGACAGGACGATCGAATGGCGCAGTACGGAGCGTTTTGGCAGCGGCAGCTACAGTCCGCGAAATGGACTTGCGATCGAAGCGGCGGTGCAGCCCATTGGCCTCGACGACCCGCAGCTTTTGCTTGCGCGACGGAGCCAGCGCTATGTCCGCTCCTTCCTCGTCTGGTCACGCATGCCAATCGTAGTCAGCATCGACGGGCGAGCTTATCTGACCGACCAACGCTTCTACAGTGGGCCGGCCGTGCCGTTCGGCGGTGCGATGCGCAAGATGGTAAGCCGAAGAGCTTTCCTGATCCCGCTCGACAAGCGGTAAATGAATTCATAACTCGCGGCCCATGAGCACGCGCGGGGAACATCTGGTGCGAGCGGACCGCCGCTTTGCAACCGGCGGCGGCATCCTTGCGCAAATGGCCGCTCCGGCATTTTCCAAGGTGCTTGACGAAATCGATCGTCGTTTGGCTCATGGCGGCATCGAAGCCACTCTTCCGGGGGGCGAGCGACGCCGCCTCGGTTTTCGCACAAGCGGCCCTCGGGCCGATGTTGTGCTGGCTAGCTGGCTCGCGCTGGTTCGCCTCGCGACTTCAGGCTCGGTCGGATGGTACAAGGCCTGGACGCTCGGTGAATGGTCCAGCCCGGATCCGGTAAGAGTCTTCGAGAGCTTTTCCGCGAACGCAGTGGCGCTTGGGGATGTCGGCCGCGCGAAGGGACCGTTCCGCTGGCTCAATGCCCTCGCTCACCGGCTCCGCGACAACGGCCGAAGCAAGGCGCGGGAGAATATTGCCGCGCACTATGATCTCGGAAATGATTTCTATTCCGCTTGGCTCGACACGACGATGACCTACTCCTCCGCCTTGTTTGGGTCGAAGGGCGAGAGTCTCGAACAGGCGCAGTTGCGCAAGGTCGCAAAACTGCTCGATCGGCTCGAACTCAAGCCGGGTCAGCGTTTGCTTGAAATCGGTTGTGGTTGGGGAACCCTGGCGATCGAAGCGGCCAGGCGGGGCGCATCGGTCGTCGGGCTGACGCTTTCGACCGAACAGAAGGCCTGGGCTGAGCAGAAGATCGGCGAGGCCGGACTTAGTGACCGCATCGAAATTCGGCTCCAGGATTATCGCGACGTCGCGGAGCAGTTCGACGCCGTGGCCTCGGTCGAGATGGTCGAGGCCGTCGGGAAGCGCTGGTGGGCGACCTACCTCGACTGCATCGCGAGAAATCTGGTTCCTTCGGGCCGAGCGGCGCTCCAATTCATTGCGATCGATGATCGCATTTTTGAACACTATGCGCAGAACGCCGATTTCATCCAAACCTACATCTTTCCGGGCGGGATGCTCCTCGATGAAGTCCGGTTCGCGGATCTCGCGAGGGAACGGGGTCTCAGCTGGACCGATCGATGCGCGTTCGGAAGCGATTATGCCGAAACGCTGAAGCGATGGCGTGAGCGCTACGAGCGCGCTGTCGCAAGTGGCTCACTTTGCGGGTTTGATGAACGCTTTCATGAGCTTTGGCGATACTATCTCATGTACTGCGAAGGTGGGTTCCGGGGCGGCGCGATCGACGTCGCGCAAGTGACCTTGGTGAAGTCCTGATCACTACCATCGTTGTGCCGTATAACGGAGCGCGACTGCGCTGCGTGCGTTGGGCATCGGTCCTCAAAGGAGCACTTCATGTCCGGACGTTCACTCAAAGATATTAGCGAGAAGATGCGCGACATCGACTTCGCGATGCTTGCAACGAAAACGCAGGGCGGCGCAATTGCGGCGCGGCCCATGAGCAACAATCGCCAGGTCGAATATGACGGCGACAATTACTTCTTTACGCTGCAGAACACTGGCACCGTCAGCGACATTACGTCCGATCCCAATGTCGGCTTATGCTTCCAAGGGAAGTCGGGCGCGCTGGGGCTGAAGCCATTCTTCATCACGATTGAAGGCATTGCCGAACTGATCCGCGACGTGGACCAATTCGCCGAGCATTGGACGAGCGATCTCGACGAGTGGTTCAAGGAAGGTGTGGATACGCCCGGCCTCGTGCTTATCAAGGTGCACGCAAAGCGAATTCACTACTGGGACGGCTATGATCAAGGAGAGGTTGAACTCGACGGCGCCGATCCGGTCGAAACGTCAGGCTGATCACGAAGGGGATCATGACGCGCGTGATGGATTACCCGTCAACGTTACGATTGGTCTCGTTAGCTCATTGTCGGTCGCTAGAGGATGTCGGGTGAGCTCTACCGGCGTGAAGCTTAGCAGAACTCACCCGTGCTCGGCACAGGGGCAACGTTGCACCGAGCAATCCTGCTAAAGGAGAGCACTCGCTCGGCGCCAAGGCTCTCTTCAAACCGACTGGAGTGACGCGAGTGCTTCCCCTCACACATCTGCATGCGTCAAAAAGCGAACGCCGTCATAGGCATTAACCACGAGTCGAGCAACGACTGTTTAACGAAAATTGAAGTCTTTCACGGGACGCCGCGATCAGGCATCCACCCGCATCCGTTCGCCCGTTTCGACTTCGCGCGTTAAGCGTTCCAGAATTGCATCGGCAACGACCGCCGGGGGCTTGACTGTCTCTGGTTCTTCGCCCGGAAATGCGAGTGCACGCATGCGAGTTCGCGTTGCGCCGGGATCGATGAGGTGGACCTTCAGTCGGCCCGTATAGGCAGTCTCATCCGCATAGGTCCCAAGCAAGACCTCGAGCGCTGCCTTGGATGAGCCGTAAGCGCCCCAGAACGCGCGAGGTGTGGCGCTGACAGACGAGGTGAGCGCAACAACATCGGCGCGCTCCGACCGTCGAAGAAGCGGATCGAATGCGGCGATCAACGCCTGATTGGCGAGCAGGTTGACGCTGAGGATTCGCGAATATTCCTTTGGGTCGATGTCCTGCACGGGGGTGAGTGACCCAAGCATCGCGGCGTTGAGGACGAGGACGTCGAGCTTGTCCCAGCGCTGCGCGATTGCCCCCGCCAATTTGCCGATGCTTTCGCCGTCAGTAAGATCCAAGGGAGCAATTGTCGCCGTTCCGCCAGCAGCGTGCACTCGTTCCTCGGTCTCCTCGAGCGCGGAAGTCGTGCGGGCGACGAGGATCACATGAGCGCCTGCCTTGGCCAATGCTTCCGCGGTAGCGGCGCCAATTCCGCGCGAGGCACCAGTGACAAGGGCAAGGCGCCCCGAAAGCAGTTTCGAATCGATCATCGTGCCGCCTCTAGCGGCTTAACGGCTGGCCACCAAAGAGAGCGGAACATTGCCTTCTTTTTCGACAAGATCGGTCAGCGTGGTTGGATAAACGCCGGTAAAGCACGCGTCGCAGCGCTGCGGGTTTGCGGCATCCCGCTGTTGACCGAGCGCTCGATACAGGCCCTCGATCGATACGAATGCCAAACTGTCGGCATTGATGTAGTCACGCATCTGCTCGACACTCATTTGCGCAGCGAGCAACTTCGCGCGCTCGGGAGTGTCGACCCCGTAAAAGCAGCTGTGTCGCGTCGGGGGAGACGCGATGCGCATGTGGACCTCACGCGCTCCTGCGTCGCGCATCATCTGGACGAGCTTCACGCTGGTCGTGCCGCGGACGATCGAATCGTCGACGAGAACGATGCTCTTTCCATCGATTAGCGCCGAGTTGGCATTGTGCTTTAACTTCACGCCTTGAAGGCGGACGTCCTGACTGGGCTGGATAAAGGTTCGGCCGACATAGTGGGAGCGAATGATCCCGAGCTCGAACGGCGTGCCGCTCGCTTGCGAATAGCCGATAGCGGCAGGTACGCCGCTATCCGGCACCGGCACGACATAATCCGCGTCGACGGGCGCCTCGCGGGCGAGTTCGGCCCCAATGTTTTTCCGGACCTCATAGACAGACATGCCGTCCGCGACGGAATCCGGCCGGGAGAAATAAATGTGCTCGAAGATGCATGGGCGAGCGGCGGCCTTTGGAAAAGGCTGGAAAGACCGGATCCCGCTGTCGTTCACCAAGATGAGCTCGCCCGGCTCCACGTCACGCAGAAAGCTGGCGCCGATTACGTCGAGCGCCACAGTCTCGCTTGCGAAGATCGTAGCCTCTCCGAGCTTGCCCATGACAAGGGGACGGATGCCAAGCGGATCACGGCACGCGATGAGCCCCTGCTCGGTCAGCACGACGAGCGAATAGGCGCCCTCAACCTGCTTCAGTGCGTCGGTGAGACGGTCGAGCCTGTTGCTTTGCTCGGACGTCGCGACCAGGTGGATGATCACTTCGGTATCGCTGGTCGACTGGAAGATCGAGCCGCGACGGTTCAGTGTGCGCCGCAGCTTCATGGCGTTTGATAGATTGCCGTTGTGCGCCACTGCGAACCCACCTTCGGCGAGCTCTGCAAAAAGCGGTTGCACATTGCGCAGCGCAGTTTCGCCCGTTGTCGAATAGCGAACGTGACCAATGCCGCTGCGGCCGCCGAGTCGGCGAATGATGTCGTCCCGATCGAAATTGCCGGCAACGTGACCCATCGCCCGATGCGAGTGGAAATGTTTCCCGTCGAAGGTTGTGACGCCCGCAGCTTCCTGGCCCCGATGCTGGAGAGCGTGCAGGCCTAACGCCACGAAGCTTGCAGCGTTCTCGGCACCCCAGATCCCGAAAATACCGCACTCCTCGTGCAGTTTGTCGTCGTCGAACGGATTGGTCATCAACATGGACTGAGTTTCCCCGAGCAGCGCAACCGGTAATGCGCGGGTCATATAGGGTGAGTGCAACTCCTTGTCGCCCCCGGACTGAAGAAAGCGTGATTTCTTAACCGCTTAGCGCTCTTAGGCTTTGTAAAGCGTGGGGAATTTCCTCTGAAGCGCAATCACCTTTGGGCGGTCGTTGATCACGATATAAGGAAAATCGGGATGTTTGCGGGCGAAGCCCTGATGATAGGCTTCAGCCGGATAGAAGCCGCCGCGTTCGATACGCGTTGCGATTGGCGCCTTGTAAATGTGTGACGTCTTCAGCCGTGCGATGAACGCGCCCGCAAAACGCGCCTGGTCCGGACTCTGGGGAAAAATTGCCGACCGGTAACTGTGGCCGACATCGGGTCCCTGCCGGTCGACCTGGGTCGGGTCGTGCGCGACGCTGAAATAAACCTGAAGCAGCTGGGCGTAGCTGATTTCGTGGGGGTCAAAGGTGATTTTTACGGCCTCGGCATGGCCGGTGTTTTCCGAACTCACCTTGTCATAGTTCGCATCTCTTGCGTCTCCGCCCGCATAGCCGGAGACGACGCCGGTTACGCCTTTCACATGCTCAAAAACGCTTTCCATGCCCCAGAAGCAGCCACCCGCGAGGACAGCCGTTTCGCGAGTCGGAGCAGCGCTTGCGGCAGAGCCGGCAAGAGCAAAAGCAATCAACACGAACGGGAGCTTCATCCGACATCCTTTCGCAACATTTCTCTAGAGTGATCGATCCGACATTTACAGGTGCTGGACGGATCGCGAGGTGCAGGGCAAAGACGGTACTGACACGGAGGTAAGCAATGCCGACTTACAACGCGCCGGTGCGCGAAACTCGTTTCATTCTCAATTCCGTTCTCGACATCGCGCGCTTCGCGAATCTTCCCGGTTTCGCCAACGCTTCCCCGGACGTGGTTGACGCTATCCTTGAGGAAGCGGGCCGCTTTGCGGCCGAGGTGCTCGCCCCGCTCAATAGGATCGGCGACGAGGTCGGCTGCACGCGCAATGATGATGGCTCGGTCACCACTCCGCCGGGATTCAAGGAAGCCTATCGGCAATTTTGCGAGGCGGGCTGGCCGACCCTGACGGGACCTGAGGAATATGGTGGCCAAGGGTTGCCCCAGGTGGTTGGAACCGCCGTCACGGAGTATATTCTCTCCGCAAACCACAGTTTTGAAATGTACCAGGGCTTGACCGCGGGAGCGATAGCCTCGCTTCTCGTAAAGGGCAGCGACGAGCTGAAGCAGAAATACGTGCCAACGATGATCACCGGTCGCTGGACGGGCACGATGAACCTGACCGAACCTCATTGCGGGACCGATCTGGGGCTTTTGAAGACACGTGGCGAGCCCAACGAGGACGGCAGTTATTCAATCACCGGCACGAAGATCTTCATCTCTTCAGGTGAGCATGATCTTTCCGAAAACATCGTCCATCTTGTTCTTGCCAAGATCGCCGGCGCGCCGGACAATGTTAAGGGAATATCGCTGTTCGTCGTTCCCAAATTCCTGGTGAACGAGGATGGCAGCTTGGGTGAACGCAACAAGCTGTCCTGTGGCGCCCTTGAAAAGAAGATGGGGATTCACGGGAATGCGACGTGCGTCATGAACTATGACGGCGCTAAGGGTTGGCTCGTCGGTGAGCCCGAAAAGGGTCTCGCCGCCATGTTCATCATGATGAATGCTGCACGCCTTGGCGTTGGCTTGCAGGGCCTCGCGCAGGGCGAAGTCGCGTATCAAAATGCCGTGGCCTACGCCAAGGAGCGTCGCCAAGGCCGCGCTCTTCGTCAGGATGAGCGGGATCCCAATGCCCGAGCGGATCCGATCCTCGTGCACCCGGATGTTCGCCGGATGCTGCTGGAAGCCCGGGCTTACAACGAGGCCGGTCGCGCGCTTGTTCTCTGGGGGGCGCTCCAGGTCGACCTCGTACGTCGCTCGCCCGATGAACGGGAGCGGCAGACGGCAGACGACCTGCTCGGGCTCCTCACGCCAGTCATCAAGGGCTACCTCACCGACAAGGGTTTCAAGGCCGCGGTCGAAGCGCAGCAGGTATTTGGCGGGCACGGCTACATCCGCGAGCATGGAATGGAGCAGTTCGTTCGCGACGCCCGGATCACTCAGATCTACGAAGGCACGAACGGCATCCAGGCCATGGACTTGGTTGGCCGCAAGCTTCCCAAAGAGGGGGGTCGGGCCGTGCGCACGTTTTTCCAGCAGGTCGGACAGGACATCGCGGATGCGGAGCGAGCGGGCGATCCAGCGGGCATCGCGGGTGCACTTCAGCCCGCGCTTGCTGATCTCCAGGCGGCAACGATGTGGCTTGCGCAAAATGGACTGGCAAACCCGGACAATGCCGGCGCCGGCGCCTATCCCTACATGGACCTGATGGGCCTTGTCGCGCTTGGTTGGATGTGGCTCAAGATTGCCGCGGCTTCCAAGCGCGCTCTCGACGAGGGGGCACCGGACCGTCCCTTCCACGAGGCAAAGCTCATCACCGCGCGGTTCTACGCCGAACGCGAGCTGCCGCTGTCGACCGCGCTTCGCCGAAAGGTCGAAGCTGGAGCGGAAACCGTGATGCAGCTTCCCGAGGAAGCCTTCTAGGGAAGCATAAGTATCCGGGGAGGAGCGTCGACTTCGTGTCTTGCTGCCTGAACGCGGAAACATCCAATCTTGAAGAACTTGACCCAGTTGAATCGGTTAACGGCACCTTCAATGCTATGTGGATAACTCGGTTCAGCGAATCGCAGTGGCCGTGTTTCGAGTTACCGGGGGGTAGCCGCCATGGAAGCAGACCTGGATTATTACCGACGCCGAACCGCCGAGGAGGCGAGGGCTGCTGGACAGGCACGCGACGTTCGAGTGCGTGACGTTCATCTTGATCTCGCAAGACTTTATGAGGAGCGAGCTGCGCAGATCGAGGCGCAGCGGCTTGATGTTCACCTGACGCTCGTTCCGGCTTCCTGAGCCGCGGAACGCCGATCCCGCCAAGCGGAGCGAGGCCCGCCAAATCTCTCAACAAACAACGTAAATTTTCCGGCAACCACAAGCCTTCAACCAAAGTGAAGAAGGTTTGAACCATTTTGGCGTTCTCGACCTTTTGAAAGTGGGGAACCAACATGCGTATCAATCTTTGCCTTGCGGCGATCGCCGCCACTCTCGTCGCTACCACGCCCGCGTTTGCTGCGCCGACGTTCCCAAGCGACACGGCCAATGCAACCGCGCGCGGCACCGTCCTTCAAAGCCACTCGCTCGTGAACGCAACCGCGCTCGACTTCGGCATCGTCACCGTTGATCCGGTCAATAGCGGAACCGTCTCGGTCTCCGCGAGCGCAAGCCCCGTGCGTACAGCCGGGGGCGCCGGCGGCGTGACCCTTCTCCCAAGCAGCTTCTCGGCTGCGCGCTTCGACGGGCTCGCCGCTCCGCTCGAAAATGTTGTCCTGACGCTTACCCCGCCAACGGGCGGTTATATAACCGATGCGGCCAACGACACGATCGCGGTGTCAAACATGTATGTAGACCAGAACAACAGCCCGAATCGCCAGGCGAACGGCAGCGGCAATTTCACCGTCTATGTGGGAGCAGACTTCTCCCTTTCGGCGGCCCAGCCCTCGGGTGTCTATTCGGGTACGTTCCAGCTGACTGCCCAGTACGAATAATCAAGAACCCAAGCACATTGTTGTGGGCAGCTTCGGGGGCTTGGTTTCCCCCGGAGCTGCCAATTTTTGCTTTCCAGCTATCGTTCTTCACGCCAGCGAACCCAACGCCCAGGCACATTGTCGCTGAGACATGCGCTCTTTTCTTGGACGCGCGGTTCAGCCAAGGGTCAGGCCGCGATCAGCAATCTTTTTGATCGTTCGTGCGTTGACCGCGGTTGGTGGGCAGGATGAAGGACAGCAATGGGTAAGCTTTGGAGCGGCAGATTGCCGCTAAAGAGGATTGTTGCAGCCGCTGGGGCTGTTTCGGCATTAACCGTCGCCGCGCCCGCCGTTCTTTGGGACGCCCCAGTCCATGCCGCCGCCGTGGGCGGGCCGATCGACGATGAGATCGCGAATTTTTACCACAGTCGCGGCGGCGCTCCACTGTGGTTTGCGCCGCGAGCCGGCTCGGCGGCACCGCAGCTTCTTCAATTGCTCGCTACGGCGCAAGCGGATCACCTTAATCCCCGCCGTTACAATCTAAAGGCACTGGAGCGCGCCGTTGCGGATGCTCGCACCGGCAGTCCCGCTGCAATCCAGCACGCCGAAGCCATGCTCAGCGCCGCGTTCGTAACTTATGCGCAGGATATGAAGCATGACCCGGCGGTCGGCATCATCTACGTCGACCCCGAACTGAAGCCGGCGCCTCCAAGTGCGATTGACTTGCTTAACGCTGCGGCCCGCGCTCCGTCGCTTGGTACGTATGTCCAGCAGATGGGGTGGATGAATCCGATTTATGCGAAGCTGCGCCAGGCGATCGCAAGCCGGCTTTATTCCAATCAAGCGCAATTCCGGCTGCTTTCGCTCAATCTTGAACGAGCACGCGCTCTTCCGGCCGGCAACGGTCGTTTTGTTGTCGTCAACCCGCCCGCCGCGCGCCTCTACATGTACGAAAACGGCGAGGTCGTCGACTCGATGCGAGTCGTTGCCGGTCGCCCCGATCCGATCGCGCAGACACCAATGATGAATGCGTACATTCGTTTTGTCGCGCTGAACCCCTATTGGAATGCGCCGCCCGACATCGCTGCCCGCAAGCTTGCTCCAAACGTGCTCAAACAGGGGCGAACCTACCTTAACGCGAAGGGCTACGAAATCGTCGACCAGTTTGGCGACAACGCGCACGTTCTCAATCCCATGTCGGTCGACTGGCACGGAGTGGTCGCGGGCCGCGTGCAGGTCCACATGCGACAGAAGCCTGGGCCCGCCAACTCCATGGGCAGGATGAAGTTCATGTTCCCCAATCAGCAGGGAATTTGGCTTCATGACACTCCCGAGAAGGAAAAGATTGAGGATGCGGGGCGTCTTGAGAGCAATGGCTGTGTGCGCCTCGAGGATGCGCCGCGCTTTGCGCGCTGGCTGTTCAATGGCCATGCGCCGCGAACATCAGGCGCACGGCCCGAGCAGAAGGTCGATCTTCCGACCCTCGTCCCGCTTTACATTACGTATCTGACCGCCGTCCCAAGCGGAACATCGATCGTGTACTTTGACGATTTCTACGGGAAGGATAGGGCGCAGGCGCGCCAGCTCGCCGGGCTTTAGCTTGCGGCCCGCTGGGAGAGGTAATTCGACTTCAGCATCCCCGCGTCCGATCGTTTTTCCTTCTTCGGGGCAAGTCTGCCGAGGTCGAACTGGTAGTCGAACCGGATGCCAAACTTGCCGGCCTGGGCCCATCGAACAGTTCCGCGAACGGGGCCCGTGCCGACGATATCAAGCGTCATCACGGTTCCTGGCGCGACCGAGACGTTGCTCTCCACCAGGGCGCCCATTGACGAGATGTTGCGCATCTTAAGCTCAATCGTCTCTCCGCCGATTGCGGCAAGTGCCCGCCGCATCAGGCGGTGACGCGGCTCTCGAACGCACGCGAAACCCGCCGCTTCGAGCGTGACGCTGTTTGCAAGGTCACGTGCGATTTCAGCGGGACTTGGTTTTCCAAAGATATAGCCTTGTACCATGCTGACGCCGAGTTCGCGGATCAGCTGCAGATCATCGTGCGTTTCGACGCCCTCGGCGCAAGTGTCCATTCCAAGCGTGTCCGCGAGGGTGACGATCGCGCGGATGATCGCGGAGTTGCGATTGGTGGTCGATGACGCCCCGCGAACGAAACTTTGGTCGATCTTGATCTTGTCGAACGGCGCCTTCTTGAGGTAGCCAAGCGAACTGTACCCTGTTCCGAAATCGTCGAGTGCGAGCCGGACTCCAAGCTCCTTTAGCTTGGCGAAGGTTTCATCCGTCGTATCGCCGTCCGCGAGAAACACGCCCTCGGTGATTTCGAGCTCCAGTCGCTCCGCCCGTACTCCGGTTTCCCGAAGATGCGTCGAAACAACCCGAACCACGTTCGGGTCGTTGAACTGAAGTGGCGAGAGATTGACTGCAACGCGGATGTGATCAGGCCAGCGCGCGGCCTCCTCAAGAGCGGTGCGAAGGACCCATTCGCCGATCTTGCCAATGATACCGGCTTCCTCCGCGAGCGGAATGAATTTCGCGGGCGAAATCGGACCGCGCGTCGGATGTTGCCAGCGGACCAGGGCCTCGAAACCGGAGACCTCCTCAGCTGCCGTGCGAACGATCGGCTGATAGTGGACCGACAGCTCTCCCCGCTCGATCGCCTGCCGGAGATCGTTCTCGAGCAATTGCCGCTCCGCCGCTTCGCTGTGCATAGACGGCTGGTAGAAACAATGTTTGCCGCGCCCGGCGCCCTTGGCCGCATAAAGTGCAAGGTCCGCGTTGCGAACCAAGGCATCGGCACTTGCACGGCCCGGATCGCCAATGACCACCCCAACAGACGCGCCGATCGTAACCTTGTATCCTTCGATCATGTAAGGACGTGAAACTTGGTCGATCAACGTTCTTGCGAGCGATTCAAGAAGACCGATGTCCACGGCCCCGGGAAGGATCGCCTGGAATTCGTCACCGCCAAGACGTCCTACCTGACCGTGATTTCCCATTACGGACTTCAATCGGTCCGCGACCTCGCGCAGGAGGGCATCGCCGATCGGGTGACCAAGCGTGTCGTTGACGTTCTTGAACCGATCGAGGTCTATCATGAACAGGGCGCAGCCCTTTTGACGATGAGCAGCATTGCGCAGCGCTTCATCGAGGGTCTGCCTCATCATCGCGCGGTTGGGCAGTCCGGTCAGCGAATCAAACCGAGCGAGGCGCGTGATCTCCCGTTCAGACCGGCGTTGCTCGGTAAGATCAGTACCGATCCCGCGAAAACCCAGAAAGCGGCCTCGTTCATCGAAGATGGGGTTGCCGGAAAGCGACCAGTGGACGTCCTGCTGGCTTGCCGGTCGCACCACCACGTCGGAGAACGGAAAGCGCGCCGAAAGATGGAAGCCGAGGGTTTTCCCTTCTTCGAGGGCCTCTGATCCGTTGTCGACGGAGAGAAGATCGGTGAATTGACGCCCAAGCAGCGCTTGAGGCTCGCACTCGAAATCTTCGGCGAGCTGTCCGGAGACATAGGAAAGCGTTCCGAGTGCATCCGTTTCCCAGAACCAGCCTCGGCCGCTGTTTTCGAATTCATCGACAAAATTCAGAGCCTTCTTTGCCTGCCATTCGATGGCCAGGCGTCGACGGCCTGCAAACAGGGTCTTTTGGGTTGTAAGGACGCTGTACGCGACCATGAGCAACGCCAAGCTGTTGATTGAAAATGTTACGGGAAAGCTGTGCGAGAAAAGTGCCGTCGTGATGACCGCGACGAATGCGTTGACGATTGCGAGTGGAGGCCCTGGTACAGCGACGACCGAGCGCACAAAGAACCCTGCGCATATGGCGACCGTGACGAAGGACGGATCGGCAAACTTTAGCGAACTGCTGGCAATACTGGCAAGCGTCCAGCAAGCGCCGGTCGCTCCAAGATAAGCACACATGAAGCGAACGACCGTGTGCGGTGCGAGCTGCAGCTTGCGCCAGAGCAGCATGAGTGCGCCCGCCGCGCAGTCGAAGGCGAGCGACAGAATAAGTGGTACGACGACGCTCGCCGCGGTCGCGACAGAATAAGTCTGAAAGAGGAAGCTTGCGGCGATCAGGAGATGACCGGAGAGTACCAGCCAGGGGGCGTAGGTCCAGCTTCCGAGCCGCCGTTCCGCGAGCGTCAGGTCGACGCTCTCGCTGTGGTCGCGAACATCAAAGAGCAAGGCTTCGCGTGCGCTCGCGCGCGCCGGCGCCTGCAGCTCTGCTTCAGGCGGCTGGCGGAAAATCGTTCGACGCATGAGGCTCCACCTGATGTCGCGGTGAATGAACCCAGCGCGACCCGAAGCAGACCCTATAGACCCCCGAGTTAACGGGGCAGCGAAGGAACTAAGTTACTTGTCCCTTAACCTTCCGTCGGCAGGAAGTCCGGGACCGAGAGATAGCGCTCTCCTGTGTCATAGTTGAACGTCAGAATGCGGGGCCTGTCACCAAGCTCCGGCAATTTCTGTTCAACCCCGGCTAGCGCTGCACCCGAAGAGATGCCGATAAGCAGCCCTTCTTCGCGCGCGGCTCGGCGGGCCATCTCCTTGGCCTTGTCGGCATCGACATCGATGATCCCGTCAAGGATGTCCGTATTCAGAATCGTCGGTATGAAGTTGGCTCCAAGACCCTGGATGGGGTGGGGGCCCGGCGGTCCGCCGCTGAGGATGGCTGAAAGCGCCGGTTCCACCGCGAAAACCTTGAGGTTGGGCCAAATCGGCTTAAGCACTTCAGCGCACGCAGTGATGTGGCCGCCAGTGCCGACGCCGGTGATGATCGCATCGAGCGGTTCCTCGCCAAAGTCCCGCAGGATTTCCTCAGCCGTCGTCCGCCGATGGACCTCGACGTTGGCCGGGTTATCGAACTGTTGCGGCATCCAGCTGTTGGGCGTTGACGCTACGAGCTCGTTTGCGCGATCAACCGAGCCTTTCATGCCCTTGGTTCGGTCGGTAAGCTCGAATTGCGCGCCATAAGCGAGCATCAGTCGACGCCGCTCGACGCTCATGCTGTCGGGCATCACGAGAATGAGATTATAGCCTTTTACCGCCGCAACCATGGCGAGGCCGATGCCGGTATTTCCCGACGTCGGCTCGATGATCGTACCGCCAGGCTTGAGCTTGCCGCTACGCTCCGCGTCTTCAATCATCGCAAGCGCAATTCGGTCCTTGATCGAGCCGCCCGGATTTGCCCGCTCCGATTTCATCCATACTTCGGCACGATCGCCGAACAGGCGGTTGATCCGGATGTGCGGAGTATTGCCGATCGTCTCGAGGATATTTGCCGCCTTCATGCCTCAGCTCTCCTGCGATGGTGCCGTGCGCAAATCGGGTAGCTCGAAGCTTTTTGCAAGGCGCAGCTCCGGGAACCACCAAGACCAGAGGAGAACAACACCGATCGCTCCGATGCCGCCGGCAATGACCGCCGGGACGGGGCCGATGAGCGCTCCAAGAAAGCCCGATTCCGCTTCACCAAGCTCGTTCGAAGCGGAAATGAAGAGCGACGAGACAGCTCCAACGCGACCCCGCATCGAATCTGGCGTATAAAGTTGAATGAGCGACTGACGCACATAGACAGAAAACATGTCGGCCGAGCCGAGCAGCGCGAGGCAAACGAGCGACAAAGGCATCGAGCGCGAGAAGCCGAACATGATCGTCGCTGCGCCAAAGACGCAGACGGCAACCAGCATCTTGACCCCCACGCCTTGCTTTAACGGCCTAATTGAAAAAAACGCAGCAGTCAGCGTTGCGCCGACGGCGGGAGCCGCACGTAAGTGGCCAAGTCCCTCGGGCCCGGCATGGAGAACGTCGCGCGCGAAAACGGGCAGCATGGCTGTGGCTCCCCCAAGCAGCACGGCGAATAGATCAAGGCTGATCGCGCCGAGAACCAAGCGGTTGTGGCGAACGTACTTGAGGCCCTCGACCATTTGCGCGACGGGATTGGGCCGACGATCAAGCTCGGCCCGCGCAATCGGCGGGATGCCAAGGAGGCTCAGAAACGCCACGGCGAAGAGGACACCGCTGACGAGGTAAGGCGCATAAGGCGCAAAAGCGTAGAGATATCCGCCGAGCGCCGGGCCGAGCACGGCTCCTGTTTGCCAGGCGATCGAGGATAGAGCGATCGCGCGCGGCAAGATCTCGCGCGGAACAAGGTTCGGCGCGAGTGCGCTGAGCGCCGGTCCCGCGAAGGCGCGTCCAACCCCGAGCAAGGCCGCAACGACGTATAGTGCGGTTAGAGTCGTCGTATGATGCCAAGCGAGGATCCCAAGTGCAGCTGCGCAGCCAAGCTCAAGCGCAACCGAACATCGCGCAATCCAGCGTCGATCGAGGCGGTCCGCAGTCCAACCCGTCACCAGCGTTAGAAGGAAGAGCGGGACAAACTGAACCACGCCGATGATACCGAGGCGGAAGGCAGCTTCCTTCAGGCCCATGGTGTGCCGGGCAATGTCGTAAACCTGCCAGCCGATGACGATCACCATCGAGAGGCTTCCGATCGTCCAGCTCAGGCGAGATAGCCAGAAGCAGCGGAAAGCCGGGATCCGCAGGGGTTCGGGTAGAAGGCTCACGTTGAGCGCGTAGCTTCAGCATTTGCGTGCGGCAACCGCTCTTCCGCCTGAGCCAGATCGAGGCGTCTCATGAGCCAGGGCATGGTGAGACCCTGAACGAGCACCGAAAAGGCGACGACGACGAATGCTGCCAGAATGATTGACCCGCGCTCAGCAACACTTGGGGGAACCGCAAGGGCGAGCGCCAGCGCCAGCGCACCGCGCATTCCACCCCAGACGAGCGCATGTTGGAACGACGCTTGCAAACGCCAACGCGACCAGCGGAACAACGCCGACAACGGATATACCGAGAGCAGCCGGCTCGCGAGGACGAGAATGACGGCCGCGGCTGCAGCTTCATAACCGAGTTGGTGAAGCGGCTGGTGCGCAATGCTCGTTCCAATGAGGATGAACACGAAGCTGTTCGCCAGAAAGGCAAAATAGTCCCATGCGAAGCCGACACGTTCCCGGCCCGCGTCGGAAAAAAAGCGGTTCCCGACGCTTCCGATGAGGAGTCCAGCGCACAAGGCACTGATCACGCCCGAAGCATGGACGTGCTCGGCAATGAGAAAAGAAGCGTAGGCGGCGATGGTCGTCAGCGTGATTTCTACCAGCGGGTCATTCGTTCTGCCAGCTACCAAAAGCGTCGCACCGCTTACTCCGAGGCCGACGATGATCCCGGCGCACAGAGTCCAGAGGAAGTCCGGGGCGACGCTTGCTAGGGTCGGCGAGGCTCCAGCCCCAAGCGCCGAGAGTACCGCGAAGGCCACAGCGGCTGCGCCATCGTTGAGCAGGCTTTCGGCCTCGACGACGACGGATACACGTCCAAGGCAGTCCAGGCGTCGAAAAGTAGCGATCACGGAGACAGGGTCTGTTGCCGCGATGAGCGCGCCGAAAAGGCCGGCGCCAATCCAGCTCCAGCCAATGATCCAGTGCATGCCACAGGCGACGAGCGAACCGGCAAGTGCCACTCCTAGGAAGGCAAGGGACAAAGTGAGTGGCAGCTCATTGCGGAAGCGGCGCCAGTCGAGCTGTAGCGCTCCCTCGAATACGAGAGGCGGGAGCAGGATGTTGAAGATGAGGTCGCGCGACAAGACGAGGTCGGGACTGTTGGGCAGGAGCGCGATCAGAAAGCCGGCGAGGAGCAGGCCGACAATATAAGGAAGACCGATTCTTCGCGACAGCATCGCGATGAGGCATGCGACAATAAGCAGGATGCCGATTGGTGCGAGCGAAATGCCGGTCATAGGGCTGGCATATCAAGCGAAAGGTTCAAGGTCTGCCCTGCTGATCTCACCACTTGTGGGCGGTAACCCACTCGACCTTACAAGCCGGTATTCCCGGCCGCGACGACGCGAGCGTCACCAATTGATCAGGCAGTGCTAGCCCAATGCCCGCAGGCTCCCTGCGCAGCTTCCCACGGGTAAGGGCGCTTCCGCCCCATCCGAGCACATCGACTTGCGCTTGCGGCGAGAAAAGGCCGAGCTACATCATCGTCCATGGCCAAGCCCAAATCACGTTTCGTTTGTCAGGCCTGTGGGTCGGTGTCCTCACGCTGGCAGGGCCAATGTGCCGACTGTGCCGAGTGGAATACCCTCGTTCAGGAAAGTGCCGACGTTTCCAGCATTTTCGCCGCGAGACATAATCTCCAGGGCGGAGGGAGAGTTGTCCCGCTGGTCGGCCTCGAAACACCCGCTGCTCTACCCGGGCGGTTGCCAAGCGGCCTTGTCGAGTTTGACCGGGCAATTGGCGGCGGGATCGTGCCCGGTTCCGCGATGCTCGTCGGCGGCGACCCGGGAATCGGCAAATCGACGCTGCTGCTCCAGGTTGCCGCGCAGCTTGCTATCGAGGGCAGGAAGGTCGTTTATGTCTCGGGCGAAGAATCCGCCGAGCAGGTTCGGTTGCGTGCGGTTAGACTGGGTCTTGCAAACGCTCCGGTGCGGCTTGGAGCGGCGACGTCGGTGCGCGATATCCTGACGACCGTCGGGGAGGGAGAGCCGCCGGCCCTTCTCATCATCGACTCCATTCAAACGATGCACAGTGATCTCATCGAAGGCGCCCCCGGAACGGTGAGCCAGGTTCGAGCCTCGGCCCAGGAGCTCGTCCGTTTTGCAAAGGAGAGGGGCTCCGCGCTGGTCCTTGTCGGGCACGTGACCAAGGACGGGACAATCGCCGGGCCTCGCGTGCTCGAGCATATGGTTGACACTGTACTGAGCTTTGAAGGCGAGCGCAGTCACCAATATCGGATCCTGCGGGCAATGAAGAACCGCTTTGGCGGCACCGACGAAATCGGCGTGTTCGCGATGGAAGGACAGGGGCTCACCGAGGTGCCGAATCCCTCGGCGCTGTTTCTCACCCACCGGGGCGAACCGGTAAGTGGCACCAGCGTTTTTCCGGCGATCGAAGGTTCGCGGCCTGTGCTTGTCGAAATCCAGGCGTTGACCGTGCGCCTTGCGACCGGCGCCACCCCCCGCCGGGCGGCGGTCGGATGGGACAGCGGTCGGCTTGCAATGATCCTCGCCGTTCTGGAAGCGCGCTGCGGGATCAGTTTCGCGTCGGCGGAGGTCTATCTCAACGTTGCGGGCGGGTACCGGTTGAGTGATCCCGCTGCAGATCTAGCGGTTGCGGCAGCGCTTGTGTCTGCTCTTTGCGAACGACCGGTACCAGGCGACTGCGTCATTCTTGGCGAGATCGCGCTTTCCGGAGAAATTCGACCGGTCGCCCATGCAGGATTGCGCCTTAAGGAATCAGCGAAGCTTGGCTTCGAGAGCGGGTGGGTCCCGCGCGGGGTCAAGGGCGAAGGCCTTCGCCTTGCCGACTTCGGCAATGTCCGAGAGTTGGTGGAGCAGGTGCTCGGCCGCTAACGCAGCGATTCCGCGTCGACCCCGATTGTATCGCGGATGACGTAGAGCGGCCGCTGCTTGGTTTCGGTGAGAATTCTGCCGACATATTCCCCAAGGACGCCAAGGGATATGAGCTGAATCCCGCCGAGGAACAGCACCGAGACCATGATGGATGCATAGCCCGGGACCGGGTTTCCAAAAATCATTGTGTCGAGGGCGAGGAAGGTTGCGTAACCGAGCGCAAACAGAGCGACGAGGGCACCGATGTAGCTCCAGATCCGCAGCGGGACGGTCGAGGCAGACGTTATCCCGTCGAGCGCAAGCGTCCAAAGCTTCCAATAATTGAACTTGGTCGTGCCGTGTTCCCGCTCGGCGCGATCATATTCGATAGCAACCTGTCTGAACCCCGCCCAGGCAAAGAGGCCCTTCATGAACCGGTTGCGCTCGGGGAGGGCTCGAATGACCTCGACTACGCTACGGTCCATCAGCCTGAAATCCCCGGCATGCTCGGGAATCTTGTCCGCAGAGACCATGTTGTGCGCGCGGTAGTAGAGACCTGCTGTCAGGCGCTTTGTGAACGGATCGCTGCCGCGCGCGCGCCGGACGCCGAAGACCATTTCATAGCCCTCGCGCCACTTTGCAACCATTTCAGACAGAACTTCCGGCGGGTCCTGCATGTCGACGTCCATCGGCACGATCGCGCGACCGCGGGCATAGTCGAGCCCCGCGCTCAGTGCGGCTTCCTTGCCAAAATTGCGTGACAGCGAGAGGGCGCGCACCCGTTTGTCGCGAAGGTTCGAAGCAATGATCGCGGGAAGCGTCGCGTCCGTGCTTCCGTCATCGACGAAAAGGATTTCCCAACCCGTCGCGTCGCAGACCTCATCAAGGATGGAGCCGACGCGATCGATAAAGGGGACGATCCCGTGTTCCTCGTTCTTCACCGGAACGACGATCGATAGCATCGGAACGTCCACGCAGAAGACATCGCCTACCGGACGACTGGACGCAACAGCGGTTTTCGGCCGGAAATATGCGCCCACTGGCGAACTCCTCCGTCGTTTTCGTAGTCCTTCAATGGTTTACGCGGAGTTTACCGGCTTCCGGAGAGGCCTCTTGCAATAGAGGCGTGCCGCTAACGGAAGGCTTGTTTTGCCGATCCCCATGCCTTGGATGGATTGATCCGATGGCGGGTGCAGGGAGGTTCCCAAGATCGTTCCGGGGGCCCGGGTCGAGGAATGCCTAGTTGCTCGCATAAGATCCCGCATCCGCGGCGCTTGCGGTTCGTTGGTGGCCGAGCCAATGGACCTTGACCCGTGAACCGCGACACATCAGTCCAATCCAAGCATCACCAGGACGGTCTTCCAGTACCGCGTCGCTACCTGTCGGCAGCGGCGATCTGGCTCGCGCTTGCAATGGCCGTTCTTGACGGCGCTATTGCAAACGTCGCGCTGCCAGTGATCGCGACGGAGCTTGGAGCATCACCCGCGGCGTCGATCTGGGTCATCAACGCTTACCAGCTGACGATCACTGTTCTGCTTTTGCCTCTTGCCGCTCTTGGTGATCGCATCGGGTACAAGCGCATCTACCTGCCCGGACTGGCTCTTTTTACGCTTGGGTCCGTTGGCTGCGCTCTTGGCGGAACCTTGAACCTCCTGGTGGCCGCTCGGGTGTTCCAGGGTATCGGCGCTGCATGCATCATGAGCATGAATGCGGCCCTTGTTCGGGCGACGTATCCGACGGACATGCTCGGTCGCGGGATTGGCTACAATGCCATGGTTCTCTCGTTGTCCGCGGCGATCGGTCCGACCCTTGCATCATTGATCCTGAGCGTCGCCTCGTGGCAATGGCTTTTCCTGATAAATCTCCCGATCGGGATCGCTGCGTTCATCGTTGGCAAGAAAGCGCTCCCTGGTCCCCAGGGGCACGGCCGACCCTTCGATTGGGCCTCGGCCCTGCTCAGTGCGGCGATGATGGGGCTTGTGGTCTCGGGCGCCGAGACGCTCGCGCGGGATAGCTTCACGGTCGGTGCAGCAATGGTTGGGACTGGTATCGCGGCAGGCGCTGCGCTGGTGCATCGTGAATGGGGAGACGCGGCGCCCTTGATGCCCCTCGACCTCCTTCGAATACCGATATTTACGTTATCCATTACGACGTCGGTTGTCTCGTTTGCCGCGCAGATGCTTGCTTACGTGGCAATCCCGTTCCTGCTGCAGTCTGTTCTTGGGCGAAGCGTGTTTGCTACCGGCCTCCTCATGACACCGTGGCCCATCGCAGTTGGCATCGCGGCGCCGTTCGCTGGGCGTCTCGCCGACCGTGTGCCCGCGGGACTGCTGGGCGGCATCGGGCTCGTGATCTTCGCTGCCGGTCTTTTCTTCCTCTCGCGCCTTGGAGCGCATCCCAGCAATTTCGATATCGGCTGGCGAATGGCTGTGTGCGGTCTCGGCTTCGGCCTCTTTCAGTCGCCGAACAATCGTACGATCGTCAGCGCAGCGCCAAGGGCGCGTTCAGGCGCCGCTGGCGGCATGCTCGCGACGGCCCGCCTCCTTGGCCAGACGGCCGGGGCCGTGACGGTTGGCGTTGCTTTTCACGTCGCGGGCGTTGGAATCTCCCCTCGATTGATGCTGGCCGCAGCCATCGCGGCTCTCATCGCGGGAGGGATCAGCCTCTTGCGACTTCGGGTGACACCGCCAAGTCGCGTTGCGGTTTACCGGCCGATCCTCGATTGAGCGGGGCTTTCATCGGCTGTTGCGCTCCGCTAGCGCCGGAGGCGTGACTGCACTCGACGTCTTCGTGTTCATGCTCCTGCTTGGCGGCGCTGCCGTCGGCTTCGTGCGCGGCTTCGTGCACGAGGTGATCTCGCTGTTTGCCTGGGTCGTCGCGATTGCCATGCTCAAGCTGTTTCACTCACAGTTATGGACCGGTCTTGAGAAGAGTTTTCACACAAATTCGGCGGCCGCGGCCGTGCTCGCCTTTGCGATCTTGTTCGTACCAAGCTTCCTTTTCGTGAAGCTGCTTGCACGATCCCTTGGCGGAAGGACCCGTCGCCACGCGGTTCTCGGGCCATTCGATCGCGTGCTTGGCGGAGGATTCGGGGCTCTCAAGGGCCTTCTCGGCGCCACTCTCTTTTTCCTTCTCGCTAACCTTGCGACCGATATGGTCTACGGCCCGCAAGCCGATCGTCCGCAATGGATGAGCAAGTCGCGCACCTATCCGCTTCTCAATGCAAGCGGACGGGGTATCGTCGACTGGGTGCAGGCGCGTCGCCAGCGACCCAACCCCGTGGGTCCTGCGAAGTGATCCGGCTCCACGACACGCTGAGCCGCGCAAAGCGCGAGTTTGTGCCCGAGGACCCAAACCGGGTGACGATGTATGTCTGCGGTCCGACCGTCTACGGCCGCGCCCACATCGGCAACGCCCGACCGGCGGTCGTCTTCGACACGCTCGCGCGCCTCATCAGGTATGAGTTCGGGGCCGACAGCCTCGTTTACGCTCGCAACGTCACTGACGTTGACGACAAGATCATCGCCGCAGCCCATGCGGAGGGTGTCGAACCCGCCGTGATCACAAGCCGCTACGAACGCCTTTATCTGGAAGACATGGGTGCGTTGGGCATCGAGCCGCCGACCATCGCGCCGCATGCAACATGTGAAATTCCCGCGATGATCGATCTCATCAGGCGTCTAATCGGGCTTGGTCACGCCTACGAGGCCGAGGGGCATGTGCTCTTCTCTGTGCCGAGCGATCCGGATTACGGAGTCCTCAGCAAGCGCGACCGCGATGCTATGATCGCCGGCGCAAGGGTCGAGGTCGCGCCCTACAAGCGCGACCCTGCTGATTTCATCCTGTGGAAACCGAGCCTTGACGGGGTAATCGGCTGGCCTTCGCCCTGGGGACGTGGCCGACCGGGATGGCATATCGAATGCTCGGCCATGATCGAGGCGCATCTCGGGCGGACAATCGATATCCATGGGGGCGGTCTCGACCTCATCTTCCCGCACCATGAGAACGAGATCGCGCAGAGCCGTTGCGCAAACGATGGATCGCCGCTCGCCCGCTATTGGGTGCACAACGGCTTCGTCGACATGGGCGCCGAAAAGATGTCCAAGAGTCTCGGCAATATCGTAACGCCGGCGGAATTGCTTGCGCAAGGGCACCGCGGAGAAACGCTGAGGCTCGCGCTGCTGAGCGCGCACTACCGTCAGCCGTTGCCCTGGACCGAGACGCTCATTGCGCAAGCGAAGGCAACCCTCGATCGGCTCTATCGCAATGCTGGCGACGCGGAAGAAGGAGAAGTGGACGAGCGAGTCCTCGATGCCCTGCGTGACGACCTCAACACGCCGATGGCCCTTGCGCGACTGTCGGCACTATACGGTGGCGCGCTGAAGGCAAGCGCACGCCTGCTCGGACTTCTTAATCATCGGCCCGAAGACTGGGCCAAGGGACGAACACGAGCGCTTGAATCGGAAGACTCGAATGGCGAGGGAGGGTCGGGCACCGTCGCGTCGGAAGACGAGATCGATCGCCGAATCGCCGAACGCACGATCGCCAAGAAGAACCGCAACTTTGCCGAGGCGGATCGGATACGCGACGAACTCAAGGGCGAAGGCATCATTTTGGAGGATGGCCCGGGCGGCACTACATGGCGCCGGGAATGAACAATCCACTCTACACGACCGAGCTCTTGCGGCTCGCCGCCTCCCTTGGCGATCCGCATCCGCTCGAGCGTGCGGATGGATGTTCCGAAGTCCGGTCCCCGACGTGTGGAAGCCGCATTCGAATGGTCGTTCAACTCGATCGCGAGCGCAGGGTCGAAGCCGTCTCGATGGAAGTTCATGCCTGTGCTTTTGGACAGGCTTCGGCGGCGTTGGTCGAGCAGCATAGCCACGGCCGCTCAGCGGACGAGCTCATCGAGGCAATGGCGGACGTGACCCGTTGGCTGGCCGGCGAAAACGACCAGCCGGCCGGATGGCCAGGCATAGAAGTGCTGGACGCTGCGCGCACGCGAACTGGCCGACATGGTGCGATCCTCCTGCCGTTTCGCGCCCTTCTTGGCGCTATCGAGGCGGCGCCATGACGAGCCCGGCGGAGGCTGCGCAAGCGACCACTGCCATTCTTGAGAGCAGCGCGATCATGCTCGGCGCTGCGCTGATTTTCGTAACCTTGTTCCGGCGCTTGAGACTCGGTGCGACCCTTGGCTACATCGTCGCCGGTGCCCTGATCGGACCCAAGCTCCTCGGCCTCATCAAAGATCCCCAGCAGCTGACGAGCGTAACCGACATCGGCATCGCGCTCCTGCTGTTCATCGTCGGTCTCGAACTCCAGCCCAGGCGTCTGTGGCATCTGCGGCGCGATATCTTCGGCGTTGGCTTGCTGCAGGTCGTCCTTTGTGGGCTCGCGATTAGCGGTTTGCTCTATCTTGCTCTCGGCATTTCACCCGAGGCCGCATTGGCGATCGGACTTCCGCTTGGCCTTTCGTCGACGGCCCAGGTGCTCCCGATGCTGCGCTCGGACAACGATCTCAACACCCCGCAAGGGGAGCGGGCGTTCTCGATCCTGTTGTTCCAGGACCTGTCTATCGTCCCGATGATCACGATCATCGCCGCAATGGCGCGCACTCCGCCCGACCCGACTGCGCCCGTGGGCTGGAAGCTCGCGCTCTATACGGTTCTTGCGGTCGCTGCATTGGTCGTAATCGGCCGGCTCATCCTCAACCCGTTGTTCCGCCTGGTCGGACGGCTTGGTGAGCGAGAATTGTTCGTCGTCGCGGGCCTGTTCACAGTTATCGGATCTGCCGCCGTGATGCACTCGCTGCACTTGTCGGTGCCCCTTGGTGCGTTCGTTGCGGGCGTAATGCTCGCCGAATCACCCTACCGGCATGAGCTCGAGACGGACGTTGAGCCCTTCCGGTCGATACTCCTCGGACTCTTCTTTCTTGCGGTTGGAATGCTTCTTGATCTCAAGATGATTGCCGCACGCCCGCTGTTTGTAATCGGGATCGCCGCCGCCGTCATCGTCACCAAGACCGTTCTCATCAGCATCATCGGCCGACTGGGGAGCTGCTCATGGGCGCAAAGCATTCGCCTCGGTCTGCTCTTGAGCCAGGCCGGTGAATTCGGCTTTGTTCTCTTCGCACAGGCCACGACCGCGCAGCTGATCAGGCCTGAAGCGGCGTCACTGTTTGGCGCTGTCGTGACGTTGTCCATGGCGAGCACGCCTTTCCTGATGCGCTTCATCGATTGGCTCGAACGGCACGAGGTGCGTCGGGATGACCTCGACGGTCCCGAACTCTCTCCCGAAAGCACAGCCATCGTCGTTGGCTACGGCCGATTTGGGCAAACAGTCGCGCAGATGATGATGGCAAAGGGCATCGGCGTAACCCTCATCGATAAGAAGCCGGCGCAAATCGAGTTGTCGGGCGAGTTCGGAACAAAGGTTTATTATGGAGACGGCGCTCGGCTTGACCTCCTTCGGGCTGCCGGGGCGGAGACGGCCCGAGTTATCGCCTTTTGCAACGACAACAGCGGAGGCGAACTCAATACCGAGGCAATCGGCGCCGTACTTAAGGCCTTCCCGCATGCCTCGGTGATGGTTCGGGCCTACGACCGCCTGCATCTTATCGAACTCGACAAGCTGGACCTTGATTTTGCCGAACGCGAACTGTTCGAGAGCGCGGTTGCGATGGGACGCGCGGCGCTCAAGGCGAACGGGATCTCTGCTGCCGAAATCGAGCGCGTCGAGCGCGAATACCGGTCGCGTGACTGCGAGCGGCTCGAGCGGCAGGCAAAGACTGGGGACATAAAGGCGGGGTGGGAACGTGCCTTTAGTCCCGATCGGACACTTCCCGATGAAGAGGAGAAGATCCGGCCTAGCGAGTCGCGATGAACTGCTCGAGAGCGCTCACGATCGCCTCGACCACATCCTTGTGCGCGCCATCACCGCTCCGTACGTGGATATGGGCCTCGGCATAGGACGGACGGCGCTCGTCGGCGAGCTTCTGGAGGACGACCCTGGGGTCATTATTGCGCAGCTGTACTCTCGTGTCGCGGCGCGATGTCCGCTCGGCGAGAACCTCCACTGGAGCATCAAGCCATATGGTGATTGCTCGATCGTTGAGAAGTTTTCGCGTGTTGGGATCAACATAAGCGCCGCCCCCCGTTGCGATGACCCGCACTTCCCCCTCGATCAGCCGGGCGACGAGACGCCGCTCGCCGTCCCGGAAGTCCCGCTCTCCGTAACGTTCGAAAATTTCCGCTGGCGAATAGCCCGCAGCGTCCTCAATTTCCGCGTCGCTGTCGACGAAAGACAAGCCAAGACGCTTGGCCAGGCGGCGCCCGACCGTCGACTTTCCGACCCCCATCAGTCCGACCAGCACCACGGGGCGGTCGAGACGCTTGCCCAACTCCATTACTTAAGGGGCTATACAGCGGCTTTCGCGCTCGGCAAAAGCCGCAGACATGCGATTGGTAGTGCTCATCATCATTCTCGTCGTCATCATCGTCGGGCTTTTCTTTCTGTCAAATCTCCCAAAGGAGCAGGCGACTCATCAAATTGAAGTCGCTGTGCCGCAGGGAGGCAATGCGCACTAAGCTGCTACTCATCGTATCGTCGGCGGCGCTTCTCGCTCTGCCGGCGATCGCCCAGCAGACTGCGGCGCCGGTGCCAACAGCACCGCAGCCCTCACCCGCTGCGGCAACGCCGAGTCCCACTCCTGCACCTTCCGTTGATGAGAATGTGACGTCCTCCGAAGGCGGAGCCGACGAAACCGCCGTTGAGGAAGCTGCGAAGTCGAACCTCAAGCCTCCAGCACCGCCAGTGGAATACCCCGGTTGGGCACGGCGGGATCCCTTTAGTGCTGGCTCCATCAATCCTGGTGACCTGGGACTGACGAGCGATGCCTGGGGTGAGGCAAGCGGTGCATTCTTGTCGACGCTGCTGCGACGGATGCAGACTCCTCTTGCGTCGCGTTGGGTGCATATCGCCTTGCGCGACGCCCTCCTCGCCAAGGCGCGCGCGCCCGTAAACGTCAACCCGGTCGACTGGGCTGCGGAACGGGCATGGTTGCTGCTACGGCTCGGCGAAGCGGATGCGGCACGCATGCTGGTCGCCAGTGTCGACACGGACCGATTTACGCCGAAAATGGTGCAGGTTGCGGTTCAGACCGCGCTTGCGAATGCGGATCCGCCAGCGCTTTGTCCACTGGAAGACGGGATCAGGCAATATGATCCCGCGGTTCTGCGGCTGGTCCAGGCCATGTGTGCGTCACTTGCCGGGCAAGCCGAACAAGCTTCGGCAATGATTGACCAGGCACGGCGTTACGGCCGGATTGGCGGCGTTGACCTCGCGCTTACCGAGAAGGTTGTCGGTGCTGGAGCAAGCGGCCGCGCCTCGACCATTGAATGGGATCCGGTTGATTCGCTTACGGCCTGGCGCTTTGGCCTTGCCGCGGGGACGGGAGCGGTCCCGCCCGACCGGCTTGTCAACGCTGCTCCCGTGCAGCTTCGCGCGTTCGAAGCCCGCGCGCCGATGCTCTCGGCGCAGCAGCGACTTCCTTCGGCGGTTATCGCCGCCGGCCTCGGGGTATTCTCTTCCCAGACGATGATCGACCTCTATTCCGCGATCTACGATACGACCGATCCCTCGGATCTTCCGACGACCGATGCGTGGCAGCTGAGACAGGCTTTCGTCGCGAAGGATCCGAACGCTCGCCTCGATGCCATCCGGAAGCTCGTTGGAACGGAGAAGGGCAGCTTCGAGAAAGAAGCTGCAAGGGCGTCGGTCGCCCGGGCCGCGACGTTGGTGACGCCGGACGCGAAGCTTGCCAAGGATGCTCCTGAGCTCATCGCGGCGATGCTAGCTGGAGGTTATGACGCCGCTGCGGCACGCTGGATCCCGGTCATCGGTCGGATGGATGACGAGGATGGTGACCGATGCTGGGCAATGCTCGCCCTTGGAGCGCCGAACATTGCCGACGTTGGTACAAGCCGCATCAGCAGCTTCATCAAGCGTGACAAGAGCCGTGATCGCCAACGAAGCGCCTTGCTGGTGGCGGCGCTCGCAGGCCTCGGGCGGGTCAGCACCGACACAGCAAACTCGCTAAATCAGCGATATGGACTCGGGCTTGGCCACGTGACGAGCTGGACCAAGATGATCGATGCGGCGGCGGCAAAGGGTCAGGGTGGTACGGTGCTTGTGCTCACCGGGACGGGCTTTCAGACATCCTCTTTCGATCACGTTCCGGCCGCTCACCTTTACCATTCCGTTTCCGCTCTCAATCGCACGGGCCAAGGATTTGCTGCACGAATGATCGCTGCCGAGGCGCTGTCCCGTACGTGAGGCCAGACGATCGAGCACTGGTCGATCGCTTCCTCGACATGATGGCCGCCGAAGCCGGTTCGTCGAAGCACACGCTCGCTGCGTACCGGAGCGATCTTGAGAGCGCAGCCGAGACAATTCCGTCGCTCGCGGAGGCTTCGACGGAGAACCTGTCGCGGCTTGGCGCCGACTGGGCCGATCTTGCACCTGCGACCGTTGCTCGACGGTCGGCCGCGTTGCGGCGCTTCTACGGCTTCCTGCTCGACGACGGTCTTCGCAAGGACGATCCCTCGGCAGCTCTTCCCCGGCCGAGACTTGAGCGGCCGCTCCCTCGCATTCTCGATGCGCACCAGATCGGCCGCATGTTCGAGACCGCCGAGGACCGCGCTGCAAGCGGTGAAATTACCGCGGTTAGAAACCTCGCCCTCCTTGAACTCCTTTACGGCTCGGGTCTTCGTGCGAGCGAACTGGTCAGCCTGCCTCGGGGCGCAGTGCGATCCGGCCAGCCATTCCTGATGGTGCGCGGAAAGGGCTCGAAGGAGCGGCTGGTTCCGATCTCGTCCCGTGCCGAGGCGGCGGTCGCCCGCTGGCTTGATCTCGTCCCTGCAGCGCGGCCTTGGCTCTTCCCGGGCGGCAAGGCCCACCTCAGCCGAGTTCGACTCTTTCAAATCGTTCGAACCATGGCAGCCGACGCGGGCATTCCGCCGGAACAAGTTAGCCCTCATGTTCTGAGGCATGCCTTCGCAACGCACTTGCTTTCTGGAGGCGCGGATTTGCGGGTTCTGCAATCGCTTTTGGGTCATGCCGACATTGCGACCACCCAGATTTACACCCATGTCGACAGCGCGCGGCTGGTCGAACTGGTAAACTCCAAGCATCCCCTCGCAACGCGTTCTCGTTGACCTAGACGCTTGCTTACGCCTAGGCGCCGCCCTCGATGAATACTTACCTCGATTTCGAAAAACCCATCGCCGAGCTCGAGACGCGCGTGGCCGAGTTGCGCGAGACAGCGAACAGTTCGGACATCGACATTGATGCCGAAGTCGGGCGGCTCGAGGCAAAGGCCAACAAGCTCCTGCGCGACACCTATGCAAAGTTGTCGCCGTGGCAGAAGGCCCAAGTGGCGCGCCATCCCGATCGCCCGCATTTCAAGGAATATGTCGCAGGGATCGCCAGCGATTTTCTGCCCCTTTCTGGCGATCGCGCCTTCGCTGACGATCCCGCGATCATCGGTGGACTCGCGCGTATCGATGGCCGGCGCGTCATGCTGATTGGCCACGAAAAGGGAGACGATACGGTCTCGCGTCTGAAGCATAATTTCGGGATGGCGAAGCCGGAGGGCTACCGGAAGGCAATCCGCCTGATGAAGCTTGCGGACCAATTCGGCATTCCGGTGGTGAGCCTCGTCGACACGTCCGGTGCATTCCCGGGCGTGCAGGCTGAGGAACGCGGCCAAGCGGAAGCGATCGCCCGCTCGACCGAACAGTGCCTTGCGCTCAGCGTGCCGATGATCGCTGCGATTGTTGGCGAGGGCGGCTCCGGCGGTGCGATCGCAATCGCCGCGGCGAATCGGGTGCTCATGTTCGAAAACGCCGTCTATTCGGTCATCTCTCCGGAAGGCTGTGCCTCGATCCTGTGGCGAACGGCGGACAAGGCGCCGGATGCAGCCGAAGCGATGAAGATCACGGCCGCTGACCTTCAGGCGTTGGGTGTCATTGATCGCATTGTCACGGAGCCCCTTGGCGGCGCCCATCGGGATCCCGACGCGGCCATCGGCGCACTGAAGGGTGCACTGATCGAGGAGCTGGAGGGGTGCGGCAAGCTAGGGCCCGACGAACTGCGCCGCCAGCGACGCGCCAAGTTTCTCGCGATTGGCTGACCGTTAGGATCGGGCTTCGGTCATTTCCCGTTCAAAATTCCTGCGCTTAATTCGTCCGTGGAACGCGACGATGGGCGAGGCTGATGCGTAAGACCTTCCTGTTGCTGGCGGCGGCCGCCTTGGCGTTAACGCCAGCCGCTGCACAGCGCCTTCATTACCTCAACCCGCAGGACGTTGCTGAGGCGCAGCGCGAAAATGCGGCACTGGTTCAGGACCTCGGCGGGCGGGAAACAGGGCGGCGAGCCGCCTATGTCGATGCTGTCGGACATCGGGTCGCAGCCTATTCGGGAATTGCGAATCCTGGTCAGGAACTGCATTTTACGACGTTGAATTCGGCCGTCGAAAATGCGTTTTCCATTCCCGGTGGCTATGTCTATGTCACCCGGCAGCTCATGGTCCTGATGAGCGACGAATCCCAGCTCGCCTTCGCCCTTGGTCATGAAGTGGGCCATATCGCAGCCAATCATGCGCACATTCGTGAGCAGTATGCGGAACGAAGCACGCTCGGGATCTTCGGTCAGATCGTTCGCGCGATCTTCGGACCGGGCGCTGCTGACATTCTCCAGGCCCGCTCCGCGCTCGATTTTCTAAGTTTCTCCCGTGAACAAGAATATGAGGCCGATACGCTTGGCCTAAAATACATGGTCGCTGCCGGTTACGATCCTGCTGGCGCGGCTGGTGTGCTCGCCGCGCTCAGTCGCGAAAGCGCCCTCGAAGCGCGGGTTCAGGGTCGTTCGAACCGCCAGACTCCGGAATGGGCCAGCACGCACCCTTTGAGCGAAAACCGGCTTCAACGTGCGCTCGCGGAGGCGCAGGCGACCGGACGGCTGGGGCAAGGCAGCCGAGGCCGCGACACTTATCTCAGCGAGCTTGAAGGGACTTTTGTTGACGACGATCCGGCACAGGGCGTGATCGAGGGACCGACCTTCACGCATCCTGACCTCAAGATACAGTTCCGTGTTCCGCAGGGCTATCTCATGTCGAACGGTACGGACGCTGTCACGATATCCGGTTCGGCAGGGAAGGCGCAGTTTCGACAAGGTCCGGCCGATCTCGATCAAGCGATCGCCTTCGCCTATCGATTGCTCACCGGCGGCCAGCGCCAGATTGAATATCCCCTGCCTCGGCGACTGGTGATTAACGGTATGCAAGCTGCGGCCACCAGCGCGCGCGTTGAGACCAATTCAACTCTTCTTGATGCGAGTGTGGTTGCGTATCGATGGGATCCCAGGCGGGTCTATTATTTCGTGATGCTGACGCCGGGCGGATACGGAATTAGCCCGTTCGTGCCGATGATTAATTCACTTCGCCGAATTACGCCGGCCGAAGCCTCAGCGATTCGGCCGCGGGTCATCCACATCGAAACGATTAGGCCCGGCGACACCCTGCGATCGCTGAGCAACAAGATGGCGTATCCAAGCTTCAGGCTCGAACGATTTCTTTCGCTAAATGGGCTCGCTGCGAACAGCACGCTGGTGCCTGGCGAGAAGGTCAAGCTTGTCGTCTACGGCACTCGGCGTAGGTGACGGATAAGTTTCAAGTCAGGGCATGTAGGTGTTCGTCGTATTTCCGAGTTTACCCCACATGCCGCCAACGCCGCCGCCAAGCGACTGAATGCCGGTCATCATCGCGATAACGATGAGGGCGGCGATCAGGCCGTATTCGATCGCTGTCGCTCCGCGCCGATCAGCACAGAGCATGCGCAATATTTTTCGGATAGCGATCACGCCACCCTCCTCTGGTCCACGTCCACGCGGCGGGTGTATCGGAGTTCCAGTTAACAACTCTTCCCCTGAAAGGGTTAACGAACCTTCATCGTCTCCCTGCCCACGCCGCAAAATGAAGGATTTCGAAGGTTTCGATCGTCCGCCCATGCTCGCCCGCCGCTGCGAACGATTGCACGGCCGCGGCGCGAGCGCGCCGATCCATGAAGCGCGGCCGGGACCGAAGGATGTTTGTTGCGGCCATTCGTCTTAGGTCATCAACGAGTCGATTGAGAGACGGATAGGAGACCGCGACCCGGTCAATGTCGACCACCGGGTGAGCAAAACCCGCCCCCGAGAGGAGCGGCGCTAACGCCGATGCCTCAATCCGAGGATGCACGTGCGGGACCGCGATACGCCCCACCGCATCAGCGGCCCGCATTGCGTTCCTTAGCTGAGGGAGAGTGTCGCCCCCCGGAAGCGCGCCGAGAAGGAGGCCGTCGTCTCGCATCGATCGGCGGATCAGCCCAAGCGCCAGCGGGAGCTCGTTGATCGTGTCCAGCGTTCCAACGGCAAGCACCAGGTCATAGGTTCCAGGGACGGGCTCCCAGGCATCCTCGACCAGCAGTTCGCCAGCAGCAGCCGAAGCGAATAGTGGCCCCGGATCGCGCGCTTCAATCGTTGCGCTGAACGGTCCGAGACGCTCGGGCCATGCGGGATGAGGGCAACCGAGCAGCAGTGCGCGTTCGAAACGGCGATGCACAAGAGACACTCTCTCGAGGCAGTCCGCAAAGGCTCGCTCAAGAAGGAAGAGCTCGGCACCGACACGCGCGGCGCGATCCCGGCGCATGGCGCGCGTGCGCATGTCGAATAGCTCTCGCATGGCGCGCTTTTGCGAGGGCATGGGTCACGTGACAAGGTTGGATCTTAGGCGGTGTTCGCGTTCGCGGCCGGATGGTGAAACCTTCGTGGTTGATGCGTTTACCGTGATGCCTAAGTTGGCAGCCGAAAGGAGCATCCGTGCCAACGATCGAGATCTACACCAAGACTTTCTGTCCCTATTGCTGGCGAGCAAAGACGTTGCTCGAGAAGAAGGGCGTGGAGTTCACCGAAATTTCCGTCGATTTTGGCGGAGCGCAGAAGGAGATGATGGTGGAACGGGCTCGCGGCAGGACAACGGTCCCCCAAATATTCATTGGTAAAATTCATATCGGCGGCTGCGATGACCTCATGGCACTGGATCGCGAAGGCAAGCTTGACCCGTTGATCGCGGAACGGAATCCGTGACGCGGATCGCGCTCTTCCAATCGACCACCGGCATTGATCCGGCTGCCAATGCTCAAGCGCTCGTCGCGGCGGTGGAGGAGGCGGCAGCGGGGGGTGCCGAAATTCTGTTCACGCCCGAGATGTCGGGACTGCTGGATCGTGATTCGACTCGCGCTGCGAAGAACCTCAGTACTGCCGAGCAAGATCGGGTCCTTAAGGCCGCCAGGGAAGCCGCGGCGAAGAATAGGATCTGGCTGCACCTCGGGTCGCTTGCAGTGCTCGTCGAGAATGGGAAGGTCGCAAACCGGAGCTTCGTCATCGACCGGGAGGGCCAGATCCGGGCAACTTATGACAAGCTTCACCTGTTCGACGTTGACCTGCCGACCGGCGAGAGCTGGCGCGAGTCCAATGTCTATTCGGAAGGCCAAGGCGTCGTTCTTGTAAACGGTACACCCGTCGGTAAACTTGGCCTCACGATCTGCTACGATCTGCGCTTCCCGGGACTTTTCGCAAGACTCGCCGAGGCCGGTACGGACTTGATCGCAGTTCCAGCCGCTTTCACAGTGCCGACCGGCGAAGCTCATTGGCATGTTCTTTTGCGCGCGCGCGCGATCGAGGCCGGGCTGTTCGTGGTCGCCGCTGCTCAGGTGGGCGAGCACGAGGATGGTCGCCAGACCTTTGGCCACAGCTTGGTTGTTGATCCCTGGGGCGACATACTGCTCGACATGGGCGAGCAGGTGGGGGTCGGGTTTGCTGAAATCGATCTTAAGCGGATTATCGACGTGCGCTCTCGGATACCGGCGCTCCGCCATCGACGACCAATTCCAAATGCGGTGACGCTGTGATCGTGTTCGACCTTCAATGTCGTGATGGCGGAGAGACATTCGAAGCCTGGTTTCGCTCAAGCGCCCAATATGAGGAGCAGCGGGCGGCCGGCATCGTCCAGTGCCCGTTCTGCCAGTCCGCAAATGTTGAGAAAGCGCCGATGGCACCAAGGGTGCCTCGCAAAGGGTCGGATAGTTCACTTGAACGACTTGCCGCCTTGCAGACGGAAATGCTCAAAGAATCACGCTGGGTCGGTGACCAGTTCACGGAGACCGCTCGTGCGATGCACGCCGGCGAGATCGAGCGGGAGCAGGTCCATGGCAATGCCACGCTGGAACAAGCCAAGTCTCTCGTTGAGGAGGGTGTTCCTGTGGCCCCTCTGCCACTGCCTGTGAGACCTCCGAGCCAGATCAATTGATTGCTGCGGCTGGTGCCCTTATTCCCGGGCGCAGACGACCCCGTAGCTCAGCAGGATAGAGCATCAGATTCCTAATCTGAGGGCCGCGCGTTCGAATCGCGCCGGGGTCGCCAACATTAACGAGGGCGTGACGCATGGCGACGCAGCACAAGGTAGGCCACCCAGCTGGGATGACGGACCGGCTGTTCTTTGAACATCCAAGGTCACTTGGCATGACCTGGGCTGTGCACGGGGTCGGCGCCCTCGCTATCGGGTTTCGGCTGGTCGGCGCAGGTCTCGCCTGCCTCGTTCACGCTATTGTTCCCGGCGTATTCACGCAGACTGCTGGCAAGACGGTCAGTCATATGTACGACCATATGGCCCGGCGCAAAGCTGGAGCCACGAACCCGGAGAACTGGCCTGATTACGAAATCTGACCGCCGCACGGCGGTCGCGATTGTCGGGGGCGGAGCATCCGGGACCATGCTCGCAGCACAACTCGCTAGGCGTGGCATTCAATCGCTCCTTATCGATGGAAGTGGTCGCGCCGGTCGCGGCGTCGCTTATTCGACGAGCGAGGACGTGCACTTGCTGAACGTTCGGGCCGAGGGAATGAGCGCCTGGGCGGGTGAACCGGACCATTTCGCCAAGCATTTCGCGAAAGAGGGAGGGCGGCCGCGCGAATTCGCGCAGCGGCGCCTTTTTGGTCGTTACCTCGGCGATGTGCTTGACGAGGCGGTAAAGAGCCAGAAGACCCAAGTTCTTCATGCAACGGCGCTTCGGGCGTCCCGTTCGGATAAAGGCTGGATCATCGGGCTCGACGATGGCTCAGCAGCCGCGGCGGATATACTCGTGCTCGCGAGCGGCAACCAGGAGCCGGAAGCGTTGGCGCCGTTCGCCGGGCTTGGTCGCCGGTTCATTGGCGACCCTTGGGGAGAGGATGCCAAAGCCGCGGTCGAGAATCTCGCGTCGACCGGAGAGCCGGCGCTCCTTGTGGGGACCGGCCTTACGATGGTCGATGTGGCACTGTCGCTAGACGCAGCCGGACACCGCGGGAAGATCGTTGCGCTTTCGAGGCGCGGACTGGCGCCAAGGTCCCATGCGGATTTCACGCCGGCACCCGCTCGACGCGAGGAAATTCCGCAGGGCCTGGGAGCATTATGGCGCTGGCTAAGGTGGCGTGGGGCACAGGTGGGCTGGCGTGCGGCGGTCGACAGCCTGCGTCCGCACAGTCACTTCCTTTGGCGCAGTCTAACAGACCACGAGCAGAAGCGATTCCTCAGACACGCACGTCCTTGGTGGGACGTCCATCGGCACCGGATAGCGCCTGAAGTCACCGCCACGATCGCGCAAATGGTTGGTCAGGGAAGGCTGGAAATCGTCGCGGGCCGGATTGTTGACGCGAAGGAAACTGCCGATGCGATCCGGACTGACTATCGCCGTCGACATACGAACCAAGTGACCACTCAGTCATTCGCTTATGTGTTCAATTGCACCGGCCCACTGCACGCGATCGGACGTTCGAAGGACCCTTTCGTGCGCAGCCTTCTCGATTCCAAGGAAGTGACTCCGGATCACCTCGGCATCGGCCTCGACGTTGACGCAAATTGCCGCGCAGGCGAGCATCTGTGGGCGATGGGGCAGCTAACCAAGGGGCATTTTTGGGAGATTGTTGCCGTGCCTGATATCCGCGAACAGGCAGCCGTTGTTGCGGACGACATCCAGCGAGAGCTCGAGCTATGACCCCACCCGACCACGATCCCGACAACGGCGACTTAGTGGAGGCGCCGCCGGAGTATGAAGTCCCTGACCGCGTCGCCGAAGCGGTCCGCACGCTCATACGCTGGGCCGGCGATGATCCCGATCGGGAAGGGCTGGCGGACACTCCCCGGCGGGTTGCCCGGGCGTGGAAGGAATATGCGAAAGGCTATGGGGAAGATCCTGCTCGCCATCTCAGCCGAACCTTCGAAGAAGTCGGCGGTTATGACGAGATCGTCCTCCTGAAAGACATCCCCTTTCAGTCGCACTGTGAGCATCACATGGCACCAATCATCGGCAAGGCGGCGATTGCTTACCTTCCCAACAACAAGGTGGTGGGCATCAGCAAGCTTGCACGCGTCTTGCACGGTTTTGCACGCCGCCTGCAGGTCCAGGAGCGATTAACTGCCCAAGTCGCCGACGCAATCTGGGATTATCTTCAACCCAAGGGCGTCGCGGTCGTAATCGAGGCAAGTCATGCGTGCATGACCGCGCGAGGAGTCTCCACCCCCGGCGTGATGATGACGACCAGCCGGATGATGGGAACCTTCCGTGAAGACGAGCGAAGTCGCCGCGAAGTCCTTGCGCTAATGGGCTATTGATCCGCTACGACGAGAAAGCGGGACGATCCCGCTGGCCTTGGGATCGCCCCGCTTCCCACCCCCGAACTGGGTGGTACGCTAACGGACCTTCAAACGCTTAAGCGTTGGAAGGGGTCTCAAGGCCATGCTTGAGCTGGCTCATTTGATCGTGGCCCGACTTCACGTCCTGATAGAGTCTCTCGACAAGATCGTGACACTCGCCATCGAGATCTCCGCTCTGCAGCGCTGCCTGCCACTTTTCCTTGAGATAGTCTTCGCCACGCTCGACTTCATTGATAATCGATTTCTCGTCGCGGCCGGTGATCGCGGCCTTCAGATCCTCGAATCGCTGGTGCGCCTTGCCCATGAATGAGCCGTTGTCTTCAGGCTCGCCGCCGAGACGCCGCACTTCGGATCGGAGCTGCTCCACAATCTGCTGACGCTCGTTCGCGCGTTGCCGGAAAATCTCGCGAAAACGATCGCTGTCGATGTCTTCAGCGCTGTTTTCATAACCGGTGACGCTGTCGATTGTGGTGGCGATCAGGCTGTTCAACGTGCTGATCGCGCTGGAATGTTCCGACATATCTGTTCTCCGCTTGTGGTGGGATTGCTTCAAAGGGAGAACGCTCGACCCGCTGAGGCGATGCCGAGACGTCGACAAAAAATATCTCGCGACGGATCCAGTAGTCCTGTCATCCTGTCGCTGGCTGTGAGGAGGAGGGCGCAACAATGGCACTCACGCGAAGAGCATTGCTCGAGCAAGTCGGCAGGGCGGGCGGGCTTGGCGCGGCGTACATGGCGATGGAGGCCCTCGGACTTGCGATTCCGACCCCCGCCGGAGCGGAGCGGTTTTCCTTGCAGGAAAGCAGCGGCAATGGCCGCTCCGTCATCGTTCTGGGCGCCGGTATTGCTGGGCTTGTTTCAGCGTTTGAGCTGAAGCGCGTGGGGTATCACGTGACGGTCCTTGAAGCGCGCGGCCGGATCGGCGGGCGTGCATGGACGATCCGCCGCGGCGACAAGATCGCGCAGTTGGGTCGGGGAGACCAGTATGCGCGTTTCGAGACAGGCTTATACTTCAACGCCGGTGCGGCCCGCATCCCCAGCACCCATCGATTGATCCTGGGTTACGCGCGGCGGCTCGGCGTTCCGCTCGAGACCTTCGTCAACACGAACCGCAATGCAAGCTGGGACCTTGGAGGGCAGGTTCACCAGGAACGCCGGATGGTCGAGGATATGCGCGGGCATGTGGCGGAACTCCTCGCCAAGGCGATCGACCATCGCGCCCTCGATCAGCTCATGACCAAGGATGAGCTTGCCGCGATGCGACAATTTCTCCCGCAATACGGGTCACTTGATGCAAGCGGTGCGTACGTCCCACAAGGCTCATCGGGCTACTCGATCGCGGGTGGGGGCTATAACCAGTCTCCTGTCCCGCTGGCGCCGCTGCCGCTTGCAACGCTCATGCCGAGGAGCGCATCGGAGGAGGCACGCGGAAGCTTCGTCCTTCCTTATATTTTCGAACACATCTGGGACATGCAGGCTACCATGCTGCAGCCGGTCGGCGGCATGGATCGGATTGCCGAGGCGATTTACGACAAGGTCAAGCCTGAGGTTCGGCTCAATTCCCCTGTTACCGCGATCCGTCGCGTGGGCGAAAAGGTTCGCATCGAGCATGGGCCAGGAGAACTCGCGACCATTGCGGATTATTGCATCTGCACGTTGCCGCTGCCGATCTTGCGTCGGGTCGCAAACGATTTCTCGGCGGCGAAGAGAGCCGCCATCGCTGCGGCGCCCGCTTACCTGCCCAGTGTCAAAGTTGCATTCGAAAGCCCGCGCTTTTGGGAGCTGGACCAAAACATCTTCGGTGGCCTCGCCTGGACCGACCGACCCAATGAGAACCTGATTTATCCATCGGGCGGCTTCAACCAAGCGAAAGGCATTCTTGTGCCCGCTTATTGTTCGGGCTGGACGCGTTCCGACAATCCCGATGCATTCGCTGCTCTGTCCCATGAACAGCAGTTTCAGATCTGTCGCGAGAGTGTCGAGGCGCTTCACCCGGGCAAATCCCGCCTGCTCACCAAGGGAGTGACGGTCGCTTGGGGTCAGACGCCGTTCTCGGAAGGCGTAACCGCGATGTGGCCGGGAGGACCGGTTAATCCGGGAGGTCGCGGGCCCGTTTATCAGGAACTTCTGAGACCCGAAGGGCCAATATTGTTCGCGGGCGAACATCTTAGCTACCAGCCTGCCTGGCAGGAAGGGGCAGCATCCTCAGCTCATGAGGCCATGAGGCTTGTTGCGGAAATGGCGCGCGAGAGGGCTGCCTAATGGAACGCCGTCAGGGCATTCACATCGGATCTGACTTGGTCGGGATGCCGACATTGATCGAAGAAACGAAGCGGCTCGCCGAGCAGCGCGTGACGGCTAGCCTAGCCGGGCGTCCGGCAATATGACTTTGACCAGAAGGGAAACTTCAATGCGCTTCATTCGAGCCGCTGCTTTCTCGCTTGTCCTCACGGCCTCTCCGCTTTGTGCGAAGCCGGCCATCCAAGGCACGCCGACGATCGCCATGTCCGTTGCCGATGCGGCGCATCGCTCGCCGAATAACGTGTCAATGGACGAAGGAAGAAAGCCCGCGAAGGTGCTCGAATTCCTGGGCCTCAAACACGGGATGAACGTCCTCGACCTGTTTGGCGCCAATGCCTACTGGGCCGAAATCACCGCTCCCGTCGTCGGACCAACGGGTCACGTGACGGTGTGGATGCCGACCCAGTTTTACAGCGACAAAGGAAAGCAATCCTTTGGCGCTTTCATGGCGACCCATCCCAATGTGTCGATTGTCGCGTCGCCGTTCGAAGCGCCCAACCTGCCGCGGAGCTATGCTGACTTCGTGATCTTGAATGACAATTATCACGATACGTACTGGCAAAGTGCGAAATTCCAGATCCCGCAGATGGATCCGAATGCCTTTCTTAAGGCGGTTTACATCGCGATGAGACCTGGTGCCGTGATTGGTGTGATCGATCACGTTGCAAACCCGAACAGCGACACGCGCGCGACGGTGGAAAAGTATCACCGGATCGATCCGCACGTGGTGATGGCTGACTTCAAGCGCGCTGGGTTTGTGCTCGTGGGGAGCAGTGACCTCCTGCGGAACCCCAAAGACGACCACAGCGTCGAGGTGCATGATCCCAAAATCAAGGGAAGCACGGACCGTTTCATTTTGAAGTTCAAGAAACCGCGTTGAACAGCAAGGCGAGCGAACAGCCTCGGGAGGGAGGCGGCCGTAATTTCCGTGCGTATTATGCACTTCTTGCCCTTGTCGTCGGCCTGATTGCCGGAATCCTATCCGGCAAGCTCGCCGAGAGCGCGCAGGCGGACGCGCTGGCAACGGCTTCGTTCGTCGGTACCCTCTGGCTGAACGCGCTCAAGATGACCGTCATCCCGCTTGTCGTTGCGCTCCTCGTGGTCGGTATCGCCAAGAGCGCAGAGGCCGCGCAGGCGGGCCGGATCGCGGGCCGATCCGTCCTCTGGATTGTTCTAATCTGCACCGGCTCAGCAATATTCGGCGCGCTTTCCGTGATTGCGCTTACCCATGCTTTCCCACTTGCACGCGACACCGCAGAGCTTCTTCGAGGAGCGCTTGGCGGCATCGAACAGAAGTCGACAGTGGCGCTCCCGGGAGCAGCCGATTTCTTCAAGGGCATCGTCCCGCCCAATGTTGTCGCGGCAGCCGGCAACGGAGATGTCCTTCCGCTTACCGTTTTCGCTGTCCTGTTC
>DASZBO010000035.1:0-15545 GCA_035944075.1 Sphingomicrobium sp. | reverse complement strand
GCCGTGCGCCAGGCCATCGTTCACTTCATGAAGCGTGTGCACAATGAAGTTGACCGGGGTGCGCAAGGTCCGGGTAATCGCCAGCTCGCGGTTCAGCCGCTCCTCGGCCTTGCTCCAATATTCGACACGGTCGGTCAGCCTTTTGTCATTGACGATGATCAGGAGATCAAAGTCCGACCGATAGCCCTTGGCGGTATGCGGCTCGTCGACAAACGTCCCGCGCGCATGGGAGCCATAAAGAATGACCTTGAGGATCCGGCCCTTCTTCTTCCACTCCTGGGTCGAAAGACCCCGCGCCTCGTCGAACTCCTCGAACAGGATCTGCACCACGCGCTCAAGCTCGCGCTGCTTGGCCGGCGGCAGATGATCGATGTCGGTGCGCATCAACTACCGATCCTACGAGCTTCGATGCACGCCGCAAGACGATCGCCGCCGCAGCGAGACGTTATTCAGGGACGCGACGCACTACGTCGCCCCGCGTCCCTCAGGAGACCGGAGCACGATCTGCGCGGGATTGCTACGGTCAACGACGAGGTCAAACAGCGCCGCGAGCCGGTCCGCAAGCCGATCCGTGTTGTCGATCCGGAACGTGCCCGAGACGTGCAGCCGGGCGATGGCTTCGTCCGGGATCCTGATCGGTCTTGCGCTGCCCGCATCCGCAAGTCGGACCAGCTCGGCAACAGGGATCGAAGAATAGTCGACCGCTCCTGCAGGGGCCTTGCCCGAACTGTCCGCGGGTTCTGACAAAGCCTCCACGTTCGTCGTGGTAGAGGCCGGTGCCTCCACTGCAGCAAAACTCATCGTCTCGCCGGGTCGCAACCGACGCCGCTGTCGTTCGCGGGCATGATCGTTCGGCGCCATTGGAGCGGTCACTTCAATAACTCCCTCGACCAGCCCAACCGTCACCCGGCGGTTCGCGGCAACGGCGACATCGAAGACCGTGCCATGAGCGACTACGTAACCGCCGCCCGCCGACACGACGAACGGCCGCTGCTCGTGCGCAACATAGAAGCGAGCAAATCCGTGCTCGAGCAACAGACGTCGCTCGGTGTGACCAAACTGGACAGCAAGGTGGGTCCCACCCGCTAGGTACACCAGCGAACTATCGGCAAGCCGGATGGACTGGGACGCGCTCGATGTCGTGAACTCGGCGACCGGCGCGGTCGTGATCAAGCTGCTTTGTGACTGTTCGTACGGGCCATTCCGATCCGCCGAATTCGCGTGCACGAGAAGCCATCCCGTCGTCACCGTTAGCAGGACGGCAGCACTCATCGCGCCGAGGAGACGCGGCTCACGCCACGTTGCCCGCGCGACGGGCGCCACATCCTGACGCCCATCGTCGGCAAGAAGCTTGCCCATCGCAAAAACCTCTGCCGCGCGGTTATAGGCACGCCGGTGCAGTGCGCCGCGAGCCAGCCACTTTTCAAATTCGGCACGGCTTTCTTCCGCGTCGGGACCGCGCATTCGCGCAAACCAGGCAGCGGCTTCCTCGAGAAGGCCATCTTTTCCTGGCGAGTCCGGTTCGCTCATTCGCCGTCCAACCCCCTGCTCAACCGAACGATCGCTTCCGCAATATGCCACTCCACCGTTCGCGTGCTGATGTCGAGGCGCTCCGCAATCTCCTTATAGCTCAAGCCATCGAGGCGGTGCAGCACGAACACGTGACGCATCCGTGGGGGAAGGGCGTCGATCACCTGCCGGAAACGACTGCGCATCTGCTCAAGCTCAATTGACTGCTCCTGATCGGGCGGAACGGCGCGGTCGTGCTCGCTGTCGATCGTGACATGGACGGGCCGCGCCGATTGTCGCCGCACTCGGTCGATCAGCAAGTTGCGGACAATCCGGTTGAGAAAAGCACGCGGCTCGCGGACGCCGAGGAGAGGCCGAGCTCCCAGGAGGCGAGCAAAAGCCTCGTTCAGCAGGTCGTTCGCTTCTTCACTGGATCCAAGGCGCGCGCGCAGACGCCTCCGAAGCGCCGCGCCATGTTCCCGATAAAGGAGATCCACACGCGAACGGACATCGCCGTCGACGGAAGATGAGTCGACGACATTGTCGCTGCCGATCGGCATATCACACGACGCGCGGGACGCGCGCGGAATGCCCCGTAAGTCAGCTGGTTGCACGAAAGCTGCCCCGTCGCCGGGCAACTGCCTGGAAAGGATCGTCCGACCTTCACGGCCGGCCGCGTTTGATGCCTGGCGGTCACCTCCACAGTCCGCTGCCGGCGACGCCGGACTGTGCGTGGATTTTGCGGTAGTTTTCCCGGGTGATCAAGCGGGCTTTGACGGGCACGCGGCGAATCTCACTGCCTGCTGCCTACCACGCGCGGTCTCATCGAGGCAGTTGGTGTGTTCGGACTCTTGTGCCTAGCGCCCTCCCGCGGGCGACTGGCTAACGGAAGAACTCTCGCGCAAGCTGAGTTCGTCAAATGCCTCCGAGAGCCGCAGCAGGAAGGGCTGTTCGGGCCGGCCTTCGAACTGACGGGCCTGCTTTCGGCAGTGTGCGGCTTCGCGCGCGAGTGAATTGGTCATCGCCAATCCTTCCCTGTGAACTCACGGCGCTGCCGAGCCCCCTCGTGCCGGGTGGCATGAGGTCATCGGAAACGCCGTGAGCGTAGTCAGTCATCTCATCATGGATCATCGGATCAAGACCGCTGCCGAAGCAACGGCTCAAAATGACGCGCCATTCCTTGACTGACGCAGAATAGATAAACCTTCCGACGCCTTGGCCAAATACGGAAGTTTACCTAAGGCGCCAGGCAGCCGACCTGCGCGGAATTTCTTTACATGCTGCGCAACGCAACGGATGTCGTGACCGAACCGCCGGAGACAGCGAGCGTGCGCGGCGCGAGCGAGTAAATGCGGCCGTTGGTACCCTGAACGAGAACGCGCTCGATCGTCCCGTTCGCAGTAACGACGCGGTACACCGTCCCGACCTGCGTTCCATTGCTAAACAGCGGCATGCCAACGCTGACGCCCGTCACTCTCGAGGCGGCCGCACCGTACAAGACGCTGTGACTATTTGCATGCGCAATACCGGTCGCGGACGCGTGGGTTGGACCGCGGCTATTCAACCGCGCCTGACCGTTCGCTGCAGTCGTCGTCGTCGATGCATTCGTTGATCCGCCATAGAGAACGCTGTGCTGGTTCGCATGCGCAATTCCCGTCGCCGAAGCATGGGCCGGACCCTGACTGTTCATCCGGTATCCGCCGGTCGCGGCCGTCGTGGTCGTCGCGCCTCCATAGAGGACGCTATGCTGGCTTGCGCGAGCAATCCCCGTCGCGGAAGCATGCATGGGTCCCTCGCTGTTCAGTCGGGCCTGCCGGCTCGTCCCGTTCGTCGTCGACGTGGTTGAATTGACCCCGGCGAGGCGGGCCGTCGTCGAGAGAGTTCCACCGCTGAAGGTGAGCTTGCTAGCAGGAACGGCATAAAAACCGCCGTTTGAGCCCTTAACGACCACAAGAGCAACGGAGCCACGTCCCGTGGTTCGCATTTGCGCAACGGTGCCGACAGGCGTTCCGTTGGAGTATAGAGTTGTACCAATCGTCAACCCGGCAAGCGCGCCGCTGGTCGCCGACGTTGTCGGCGTCGTCCCGGCAAGAACACTATTCTCGTTCGCGTGAGCGACACCTGTCGCCGAAGCGTTGGCGGGGCCTTGGCTGTTGATTCGGCCCTGATCGCGCATGCTCGAGCCCATCGTGTTGGCACCGCCCAAGCCGCCGATCCCGCCGGGACCACCCATGCCGCCCATGCCACCCATGCCGCCCGGGCCACCCATGCCGCCCATGCCGCCTATTCCGCCCGGGCCACCGTGGCCGAAACCTCCACCATTGCCCATGCCACCGCCGCCACCGGGGCCGTGCTGCGCTGCTGCTGCAGCCGGAATCATCGCCGCACTGGCTAGCGCGCAGAACATCACCTTGCGAAACATACGCCCAATCTCCTGTTCTATTTCGCGGGAAAGTACCTCCAGCGAAACGATCGGAAAGAGGGGGAGTTCTTCATTCCAGAGAAACAACAGCCATTAACGGTGGACTGCCGCACGTTGGCGACCGTCGGTTGCGCCGACTGTCCTAAAGCGGGAAGTTCAGTTCCAACCCGTGCCGATCGGCTGCTGGCCGGTCGGGCCCTCTTGATCCTTGTTGCGCTGAAATCCGGCTGCGCTTTGACGAGTATATGGGCTGATCCCTTCCGACCGCCGCCACTTGCGTTAACCTGGTTGCCGTGAGACCGTAGTAAACGCGGACTAACTGAGTCTTGCCGGCGCGCGTACAGCACCATGGGGGGCACAGGCTGTACTATGAAATTCAGGTCGAGACGGCGCGCATGAGCGCCCGATGATCTTCAACTCGCTGACCTTTTTGGTCTTTTTCGCGGTGGTGATGGCGCTTCACTACGCGCCATTCTTCTCCTGGCACCAGAAGAAGATCAACCTGCTGATCGCCTCCTATCTTTTCTACGCCGCCTGGAACCCGCCCTTCGTGATCCTCCTGTGGACGTCGACGGTTGTCGATTGGTGGGCCGCACAATGGATGGTCCGTGCAAAAAGCCAGCACACGCGCCGGGTCTGGATGGTGACGTCGCTCGTCGTGAACCTCGGGATGCTGGGCTACTTCAAATATGGCGGCTTCCTGCTTCAGAACTTCGTTTCGATCGCCGCGTCCGTCGGGGTCATCTACCATCCGCCGGCCTGGGACATCGTCCTTCCGGTCGGCATCAGTTTCTACACCTTCGCGACTCTGTCCTACACGCTCGACGTCTACCTCAGGCGTTCTGCGCCTGCCGGCAGCTTTCTTAATTACGCCTTGTTCGTGACCTTCTTCCCGCATCTCGTCGCGGGTCCCATCATGCGTCCGACGGAGCTCGTTCCGCAGTTCGAGCTGCCGCGTCGGGCAACGGCGAACCAGATCTTCTTTGGATTGGCGCTTCTCTCGCTTGGCCTATTCCAGAAGGTCGTGCTCGCCGACGGCTTGCTCGCGCCCGTCGTGGAAGCAGTTTACGATGAACATAACAAGCTTCCCGGGATGCTCGACAGCTGGGTCGCGACCTTCGCCTTTGCCGGGCAGATATTCTGCGACTTTGCGGGTTATTCGACGTCGGCCATTGGCGTCGCCTTGTGCCTCGGCTTTGCCATGCCCGACAATTTCCGCTTCCCCTATGGAGCTGTCGGATTTTCCGACTTCTGGCGCCGCTGGCACATTACACTGTCGAGCTGGCTTCGGGATTACCTCTACATTCCGCTTGGCGGAAACCGGCATGGGCCAGCGCGCACCTACATGGCTCTCATGGGCACGATGCTTCTCGGAGGGCTTTGGCACGGTGCCAACTGGACCTTCGTTGCCTGGGGTGGCCTTCACGGACTTTATCTTTCGAGCGAACGGTGGCTGAAGGCGCGATTCAAGGGCGTGACTCCAGGACCCGCGATGCTTCTCGTCCTTGCAGCGGCCACCTTCATCCTCGTCAACATCACGTGGGTCTTCTTCCGCGCAAAAACCTTCGCCGGCGCAGGCACCGTGCTGAAGGGCATGGCAGGTCTGCAGGCAAAGCCAGCACCGCTCATCGCCGCGGGCCCGATGATCATCGCAATGGTGATCGTGTCCGGGATTTTCGGGACACATCTTGCGATGCGCAACACCACTCTTGAGGCCGTCATCGAGCGCACCCCGGCAAGCGTCATCGCAGGCATTTGGACGCTGCTGTTGTTCGCCGTCATCATTGAGCAGGGACAAGGCAGTGCCTTCATCTATTTCGCATTCTGATGCCCGGACGTCGGAGCTGCGCGGCGTTCGCGAAGGCGCGCTCCCGGCGGGTCTGCGCCAGACTGCAGCCAACCGGCCGGGGCAAGCCCAGCCCGTGCCGACCCGCGACATTCCCCTGCGTCCTTGGGTGAAGATCGGAACCGTCGCATTCTTGGCCGCGCTGCTTTTGACGGGCGCCTGGGAATGGAATGCGCGGACCAACCTTGGCCTTCATGCCGGCGATATCGACGACAGCCCGCAAGCCTGGGCCGAAGCCCGCCGAGCGGCGGATCACGCGCCGGTCGCCATTATCGGCGACAGCCGCATCCTGTTCGATACCGACCAGCAACGCTTCCAGGCGCTCACCGGAGTGCGTCCCGTACAGGTCGCCCATGTCGGAACGAACGCGCGTGCGTTGCTCGATCATTTCGCCAGTGACCCGAACTTTCACGGGCTGCTGATCGTGGGAATGGCGGATACCATGTATTTCGGAATGCCCGGGATCGGCCTTGGCGGAGAAGCCGTCCACGGCTACGCCAAGAACGACAAGCCGTCGCAGCTGACGGGCTTGTGGATCGACCGATGGCTGCAGAACTATCTTGCCTTCCTGGACTCCGATTACCGCCTGAGCCGCTGGTTGCCACGCATCGACAATGGTTGGCGCAAAGGCGTCGACAGCCCCTACGAGGACGTCTGGAAGCTCAGCGAAGTCTCCCCCGGGCGACAGTTTTTCATGTGGGACCAAATTGAGAAAGACGGCTATCTGCAAAGCCATGCGCGGCACGCGTGGCAGGGGTTCAACGGCCCGGACATAAAGCCGTGGCTTGCGAACCGGGTGATTGCCCGCAGCGCCGAAGCCGTTCGCCGGATCCGAGCACGCGGCGGTGACGTGATTTTCATCCGTCCGCCCTCGGCGCCCCAACTAAGGGTGACTGAACAACGGCGAATACCGCGCAAACTCGGCTGGGACCGCCTGCTCATCGGCGCAAACGCCAAGGGTATCCACTTCGACGATTTGCCCGAAGCGCAGAACTTGGTCCTCCCTGAATATTCGCACCTTAGCCGCAAGTGCGCGAGCGTCTTCACCGATGCCTACGTGCGACGACTGGTCGTTTTGACATCGCGTCTCAAACTGCGCGCCGATGCGCCGCAACCCCTCCATCGATCCGACTGTGTTCCAGATCAGCGCGCGGCGTCGGCGCGGACGCCTTCGGCAGCTGCTGGGAATACAACGACCTAAAGCTCATCCCCTGTAGGGAATGCGGCACGCCAACCACCCGGATTGAGGGCGGACCCCAGAGGCAATGATCCGTGCGCGCTCGGCAATGCCCTGACCGCAGGGCAGGAGGCTCGGTTATTTGGCGAAACAACCGAGACGTTTGTCGAAATGCGGCAAATGAAGCGTGCTGACTGGTTGTGAGCGAACGCCATCGAAGGTTTAGCGCCGCTTGCGTATTTCGATGCAGCGCGCGCCACCGCAGTAAGCTCCCGAAAAACTTCCGCAGCCGGCCGCAAATCCCGCATGAGCGCAATACGGTCCGTCGAAGAAGGCAACAGACCGGGATGCCGCCTCGGGTGAGCATCGATCAGTACCCACTAGCGTAGCGAAACGTGGGCCCGGTGAATCGGGATCAACGACGAATTTCTAAGGGGATGAAATGAGGACCTCGACAACTGTGGCGGCTACCGCCGCACTCGTATTTGTGATGCTCGTCGGCTCGGGTTTGCTGAGGCAAACGACCGGCGTATCGTTTGCGGCGCCCCTAGATCATCCCGCCCCCGCCGACGTTGATATTTCGGCGATCGATTTTAGCGCGGATGCCTGCACCAACTTTTATCAGCGTGCCTGCGGAGGATTCCTCGCGAAGACGATTGCGACACCCGAGCGCCCGGTCATAAGCCCCGACGGCGACCAATTTCAGGCCCGTCTCCAGGAAAATCTCGCGAAGCTCTTCCTGGTTCGCGCACCATTAAATTCCGAACTCGGGCGCCTCAAGACGTTCTATCAATCGTGCACCAGCGACGATCCGTCGAACTCGGCAATCGTCAAAGACTGGGTCGGTCGCATCGGTGCTGCCCAATCACGGCGCGAGATCCAATCGCTGATCCGCGATCTTGCGGCAATTGGGGTCGACCCGCTCATTTCTTACAGCGGCCAGCCGGATCCCCAAAAGCTGACGCGTTATCGGGGCGCAATCGTCAGCAGCAATCTGTGGCAGGATCCAACGATCGTCGAACGAACATTCATCGCGTCCGGGTGGTCGGCGCAGCGAGCCAAAGCCGCCGCAGACACCATCGCGGCGATGCTTACGGAACTGCGCAAGCACCGGAACATGAGCAAAAACCCCGCGGACCATGAAAATCCCAGAACCTTGGCGCAGCTCGAGCGCATGGCCCCCGCGATCGACTGGCCGTCCTATTTCGACCTCGTCGGTGCTCGGCGCGGGCGCCCGGTCAACGTCGATTCGCCCGATTATGTCGCTGCGCTTAGTCAAACGCTGGCAAATCGCCCGGTGGCGGATCTGCGCGACTATCTTTTGTGGTCGTTCCTTTTTTCGCTCCGAGGCGAATTGCCGGCGCCTTATAATGCCGCATTCGCGGATTTGCCGCCGCCCTTGAGGGTGGATCTTAGCGATCGCGTAAAGACCTGCCGCGACGCCACCGTGCGCGCGATGGGCGTTGAGTTCTCCCGAGAATATTCGCTGCGGATCCTCGGAATACCCACACGCGAAGCCGCCATGAAGATTTCGCAATCGATCCGGGACCAGATCGTAAGCTCGGTTTCGAAGGATTCCTGGCTTTCGGCCGCGAGCCGCAAGGCGATGGCGGAAAAGCTTCAGCGCACCGATCTCAAGATCGGCTTTCCGGACCGTTGGCCGAACGTTGGCAATTACTCGCTCAACAGCCACCGGTTCCTGCAAAACGTTTTGAGCGCACGCCGGTTTGAAGCGAAGCGAATGTGGCATCAGGCCGAGCGCTCGCGAGCGCGGCGCGACTGGGAAATGATCGTGACGCCGTGGGTCGGCAACGGCATGGCTGCCGCGCGTCTTGTCGTACCGAACGGTTATCCCGATTCGAACTCCAACTCGCTGATCATGACCGCCGCATTCCTCGCGCCGCCGACGTTCGACGTGAACGCCAGCACGGAGGCCAATTACGCAACGTACGGCTCCGTCTTCGCCCACGAGTTCGTGCACGTGGCCGAAAATCATGAATTTGACGCGCGCGGGCGGCAGCACGAGATCTGGTCGAGTGCCGATCTTGCCGCCTGGAACAAGCAGCGACAGTGCGTGATCGACCAGTCGGATAACTATCCGGGCTTCGCGGGCATCAAGGGCTCGGGAAAGCAAACCTACGACGAGAATGTCGCCGATCTCGGCGGACTTCGGCTCGCCTATCAGGCGCTCCTCGCAAAACTCGGCGCTACGATCAATCGAGCGGACTCAAGCGGGATGACCTCGGCTCAGCGCTTCTTTTACCATTTTGCTCAGCATTGGTGCACGGCCGAAACCGGGGATTACGAGCGGAAAAATGCGCAGAGCGATCCGCACGACCTGCCCGAATATCGCGTGAATGGACCGCTTTCGAACCTCCCGGCTTTCGGAGAGGCCTTCGGTTGCAGAGCCGGCGCTCCAATGCGGCAGCCCGAAGCCAAGGTCTGCCGCGTGTGGTGATCGCATCGCTCGCAATCCAAGTTGTGTTCCGGATCCGAGCGCGACGGCGGCACGATCGCCTCCATTGCCGGCGACGACACGCCCTATCTTCTGTCCTCTGCTCGGTTTTGGGTGACTAACGGCCCGGCATGGGGGGCAATCCAGAGGCCGGGCCGGAGACACGCATACTCACCGAGCAGAGGTCTCCACGGCCCCCTAATGGCGTGATTGGACGCGCGGAAGAGACAACTTGGTCGTAAACGCAGCAAAACCGCTCCAGATCTGGTGGTTAGCTAGACTGGTCCGAGGGGTTTCGAGCGCGCGCGAAACGCTCGCCTTCGCGCAATGCTCGCGCGAGCTCAGCCAACGGTTCGCACGCGAGCGGCCCGGGGCCGCTCAGGCCTTGCGCGGTTCTTCCTCTTCGTTCCGCGGCAGCGCTTCATCATTCGAGTTGGCGGCCAACCTCACTTCATAATCATGAAGGAGCTTCCGGCAGCGCCTCAGGCTCGTGCTGAGATCTTCATTGAGCCGCTCAAGCCGAGCGACCTCGTTATGTTCATCCTTATCCGACACGCCATCGACCCGTATCGAGCAGACATCCAAAGCAGAACGAGCCGTGCGGCTGTCCCTAGCGGCTGCGAATATTGAGTCATTTTCGAGAGCGCAATATCTCGTCGCCGCAGCCCGAACGCGTGTTCGGAAGAAGGAGTTCAACGGATCGCCGCGCGGATCCTTCTTGCGGAAAAGCACGCGAAACCGGGATAAGCAGTATTGCTCGGACGCGATTATGAGCGGGAGTTGTTAGTCGGAGCGCGGAGAATGCGTTCGCTTCAGGACCGCTTCGGCTCGTCTCAACAGCTCGTCGGCCTGGGCAAGCGCAAGGCGAAGCTCTGCTCGGACACGTCTCGCCTCGTCGGAGACCTCTCTTGCTTGCGCAGTCATTGGGGAGCGAAACGGGGGCGCATCGCGATTGGTTGCCAGGCATCGTCGATAAACCTCAACCGTTACCGCGCAGCAACAGCATAGGCCGGACGCAACGCCAGGCCCGCGCGTCAATAGGCAAGATGGACCCGGTCGGATCGCCGGTGGGCCTTCGACGGCAATCACAACCCATTGCGGCCGCAGCAAACCGTAACGACTTACCCGGTTATTGCCCCAGGATAATCAGGTAGCAGCCACGTTTCCGTCACGCGCCATTCCGCTTGCGAGGCCCATCGGCCGCTTTAAAAGCTGTCCGTAGCGCGAAGGGTTAAGATGAGCGGGGTACGGAATTGATGCGCGATCCTGGTACCTCAAACAGGAGCGACATTCCCGCGTTTCTGGGCGGTGAAACCGAGACGGGCGCCTTGATGCGCTCGCTCGACTGGACTCGGTCGCCTCTTGGACCTCCCGCAACCTGGTCCCAGTCACTGCGGTCCGTCGTTGGGCTGATGCTCGGGTCAAAATTCCCGATGTTCGTCGCCTGGGGTCCCGAGCTCGGTTTTCTCTACAATGATGCCTATGCCGTAATTCTTGGCTCCAAGCACCCGAAGGCCATGGGCAGCCGCTTTGAGGACATCTGGAGCGAAATCTGGTCGGACGTTGGACCGCTTGCCCATCGCGCCATGAACGGCGAGGCCACCTGGATCGAAGATTTGCCGCTCGTCATGAACCGCAAGGGCTATGACGAGGAGACCTGGTTCACCTTTTCCTATTCGCCGGTATGCGACGACGATGGGAAGATCGCCGGAATGTTCTGCGCGGTCGCCGAAACCACCGAGCGCGTCCTTGCCGAGCGGCGCATCGCCGAAGACGCCAAGATTCTGGAGACACTGAACGAAACCGGCGCGGCGGTCGCCGCCGAGCTTCATGTCGAGCGCCTCGTGCAGATGGTGACCGACGCCGGGGTGGAGCTCACCGGGGCACAGTTCGGAGCCTTCTTCTACAACGTCATCGACACGACGGGAGAAAGCTACATGCTTTATACGCTCTCCGGCGTCCCAAGATCGGCGTTCGAGTGTTTTCCGATGCCGCGAAATACCGCGGTGTTCGGCCCAACGTTTCGAGGCGAGGGCGTCGTTCGCTCAGACGACATTACGAACGACCCAAGATACGGGAAGAATGCGCCGCATTTTGGCATGCCCGAAGGGCATCTTCCGGTCGTCAGCTATCTTGCCGTGCCGGTGACAAGCCGCAGCGGGGATGTCATCGGCGGCCTGTTTTTCGGGCATCCGGATCCAGCGCGGTTCAGCCTCCGGCACGAGAAACTCATGGAGGGTATCGCTGCCCAGGCGGCAGTCGCGATGGACAATGCGCGTCTCTATCAGGCGGTCCAGAATGCGAACGAGTCCCTCGAGCGAAGGGTCGATGAAGCACTTGCGGAACGAAAGCTCCTCGCTGATCTTGTCGAGAGTACCGACGCGTTCGTCCAGGTCTCGGATCGCGATTTCAATCTTCTCGGCATCAACAAGGCCGCAGCCAATGAGTTCGAACGCATCTTTGGTGTCCGTCCCAAAGTCGGCGACAACATGCTCGAGCTTCTCGCGGACAAGCCGGAGCAACGCGAAGCGGTAAGGCAGGTGTGGTCCCGAGCGCTCGCCGGCGAGGAATATACCGAGATTGCCAAGTTCGGAGATCCCGCCCTCGCCCGCGAATATTATGAGATGAAGTACAACTGCCTTCGCAATCAGGAAGGCGAACTCATCGGAGCCTATCAGTTCGTCTACAACGTGACCGACAGGATCCGCGACCAGGAACGCCTCGCCGACGCCGAAGAGGCTCTCCGCCAGAGCCAGAAAATGGAAGCTGTCGGCCAGCTCGTGTCGGGGCTCGCGCATGATTTCAACAACGTTCTCGGCGCGGTTGTCGCCTCGCTCGACATGATCCGGCGGCGCTCCGACGATCACGAGCGGGTTCAGCGCTTCGCCGAGGCCGGCATGCAGGCTGCGGAACGCGGCGGCAAGCTCACTTCTCAGCTCCTCGCCTTCTCGCGAACGCAGCGGATGGAGCTGACCCCTTTACTCGTCTGCGACGTCATTCAGAGCATCGTGGAACTCCTTGCGCGAACGCTCGGCCCGATGATCCGCATCCACTTTGAACTCAACCAGTCGCCCGTGCCGGTCCTTGCAGATGCGACCCAGGTCGAAATGACAATCCTCAACCTTGCACTGAATGCGCGCGATGCGATGCCGCAGGGCGGCGACCTCTTCATCGGCACGGCGGTTTGCCACATCGATCAGGACGCGGAGCTCAAGTCCGGCGAATATGTCGAACTCGTGGTGCGCGATACCGGGGTCGGAATGGACGAGACAACCCTCCGGCGAGCGATCGATCCCTTCTTTACGACCAAGGCGGTCGGCAAGGGCACGGGTCTTGGGCTCGCACAGGTGTATGGCAGCGCACGTCAGGCTGGCGGAACAGTGCGTATCGAAAGCAAGATTGGTGAGGGAACCACGGTTCGCGTTTTCTTCCCGCGCACGAGCCTCGCAGCCACCGCGCGCAATGGAAGACTGGCAAACCCGGCCGAGACCCGAGGAACCGGTCGCATCATGCTGATCGACGATGACGAGGATCTGCGCTGCGTCGTCTCAAGCGCGCTCGACGCTCTTGGATATGAGGTCACGGCTGCCGCCGACGGACCGACAGGTCTCAAGGCTCTCGGTTCCGAGCGGCCCGACGCGCTCATTGTCGATTTTGCGATGCCCGGCATGAACGGCGCCGAAGTCGCAAAAATGGCCCGCGAAATCTGGCCTGCGCTCCCCGTGGTTCTCGCCAGCGGCTATGCGGACACGGATGCCATCGAGCGGGCAATCGGCAAAGACGCGAAGCTCCTTCGTAAGCCCTTTCGGATGGATGAACTGCTCGACGCGGTCAGCGAGGTGTGCCGGGCCGCACGTTAGGGCCTCCTGAGCGATGCCGCGAAGACCCGTCGGATTGGCCAGCGCAGGCAACAATGCTCCAAAACGGATCCACCGACATCCGGGTGTTAACCAAATTGGAGCTAGACCCTGATCGGAACAGGAACCAACCGACGATGGCGCCGAACTCGCTTGAATGCCGAACCACGGAAGAACGCGCCACGCCGCGAGCAAGTATTTACCTAGCCGCGGCCCTGTATTGCGATGGCACTTCGTCGCCGGTGAAGATCCGCAACATCTCGACGACCGGGGCGCTTGTCGAAGGCGGCACAGTCCCCAGCCCAGGCTCGCTGGTCCAGCTCGTTCGCGGCGGATTGATCGTGCACGGGCTCGTCGCATGGGCGGTCGAAGGCCGTTGCGGGCTGAAGTTCTCCGGCAGCGTTGACGTCCAAAGGTGGCGAGCCGCTCCCACCAACGCGGAGCAGCAGCGGGTTGATGACGTGGTTCGGCTCGTCAAGGCCGGTGCTGTGCCACTGCCGATCCCGCCTCTAGCCCATCAGGTCAATTCCACCGAGAATGACGATTCCACGACCGATCTCTCAGGGGACCTCAATCGGACTTCGAAGCTTCTTGAAAGCTTGGGCGCGACGCTTTCCAGCGACAGGGATGTGGTGGCGCGCCATGGCGCGGCTCTTCAAAGCCTCGACATTGCGATGCAGATCCTCGCCGCCGTCGATGCGGTGATCGCCGGTCGCGCCGATCGCGACAATGACCCGAGCAAACTTGCGAGCCTCCGGCGAAGTGCCGACCAGGCGCTGCGACGATTGGACTGAGGCGGCATCGATCCGGCTTTGGCCGTCGTGATGCATCGCGGGTGCTAGCGCCCATACAGGCGCTCAAGGAGCTCAGGTACGATCCGTTCGCGGCGCCGATGATAGCGGATCAGCGCTCGGCGCAATTGTGCGCGGTTGGCGCTTCGGAGAGCCACACCGATCTCCTCTGTTTCCTCTTCAATGGCGTCCAGCAACGCGCCCTCGAGACGGTGGAAGGGCTCGAGGCGGTCGGAAAGCGCTTCGAAAGCGTGAAGATGCTCGGGATTGCCGCTCATGCTCGCAAGCATCCGAAAGAATGCCCGTTGCCGTTCACCCACCCCGTTCGCACTAGAGGAGAGCTCCTCGTGGCACTGGGGGACGTGGCTCCAGCGATTGACGAGGGCAAGGATCAACAGGTCGCGGTGCCAGACATAAAGATGCCGAAGCATCGTCTCGGTAATCATTGGCGTTCGAAAGCCCTCATGACGGGGCGCTTCAACGAGACGCTCGCCGGTCAAACGATGAAGGGCGTCGCGGACGGGCGTGACGCTCGCGTTGAGCTCATCCGACAAGACAGCCGGTTCAAGCTTTTCCCCAGGTCGGTAGAAACCGATACGAAGGCGCTGCTTGATCGCCGCATAGACGCGTTCGAACGTCCCGGGCGGCGTCATGGACTCCTCGTCATCCCCGCCGGTGATGCCGCGGGCCAGTCCTGGTTGCGAATGAACTCGCGCAGCATCGCTTCCTGATCCGGGCGAAGCGCATCGATCGCGCCTATCGCATCGAGCGGCTCGCCACTAAGCAGGATGGACGGGCACCGGCCTTCATAATTGCCAAGGTTTGGCCGGTGCTGGACGTAGCCGGCGAGAGCGGCGAGTTCGCGCGCGAAATAGCGCGCAATGTGCGGCGGATAGGCGAGCCACTGGTTCTCGTACGGCTTCAGCCAGCCAAGACAGTAGCTGATGATCGCTCCGCGCCGCACCTCGTTGCTCGAATTGCCGCCGGCGCCATGCAGGGTCGAGCCGAGGAAGAGCAAGGCTGAGCCCGGTTCAAGCTCAATGGCCAGTTGACCGCCGGGCGGTTCGGGATCGAGTGCGTGAAAGCCATGGCTGGCCGGCCACACGATGGTGGCGCCATTCTTCGCCGAGTAACGCGTGAATGGCCACATCACGTTGACCAGATACTCCGTTTCGCCGATCGCGCCGCGCCACATGTCCTGGTCGCGGTGGGGAAGCTGCGGCGGTGCGCCCGGGTGAAGCGCAAGCGCCTGCGTGAGATTGAGCTGAATTGTGTCGCACCAGGGCTCGAGCACCTGCCGGACAATCGCCAGCACCAGTTTGTGCTGGACCAGTTCCGCGGCAATCGGCGAGCGAACAAGAAGCCGCCCGAATCTCTTCGTGCGCGCACCGTAGAAGCCGCCCGTGCAGAAGGGCGTTTTTGCAAAATCGGAGGCAAGATCGGCGTCGAACCTGCCGATCGTTGCGCTCGAAAGGAGGTTCGGAATGA
>DASZBO010000034.1:0-3902 GCA_035944075.1 Sphingomicrobium sp. | reverse complement strand
CATAGAACAGGCGATAACCCGGCGCGCTGGCGCGACCATTTGAGCAACCTGTTGCCGGCTAAGGCGAAGATAAAGCCGACTCTGCATCAGAAGGCTCTCCCGTACGCGGAAATGCCTGCGTTCCTCGCTGAGTTGCGGCAGCGCAAGGCAATCGCCGCCCGCGCTCTAGAATTTTTGGCGCTCACGTGCGTCCGGACGAGTGACATACGAGCCGCCAAGTGGGAGCAAGTCGACTTTCGCGAGAAGGTTTGGACCATCCCACAGTTCAGCAAGACCCACAAAGAGCATCGCGTTCCGCTGTCTGACAACGCGGTGAGCGTGTTGGAAGAGGTTAGGCGAATCAGCAGCGCGATTGGTGGCTCTGTCGCCGCGTCGGAGTTCATCTTCCCGAATGATATTACCGGCGCGCCCCTAAGCAGCAACGCACTGCTGGCGCTAATCGAACGTATGGACCGCAAAGGTCAGATGACCGGACATGGTTGCAGGTCCACGTTCCGAGATTGGGCACTAGAGCAGACCAATTTCCCTTGGGAACTGGCGGAGATGTCGTTAGGCCATACAGTTGGCACCAAAGTCGAGCGCGCTTACGCGCGTGGCGACGCACGGGAGAAACGTCGCGAAATTATGCAGGCGTGGGCCGATTATTGCAGCATGTCGAAACCAAAGGGTGACAATATCGTTTCGATGTCGCGGCCGAGCGCGCCGTGAAGCCATCGAAGATCCTTATCGATAACAAGTCTCAGATCATGCTTCGCCCCTTCAACGCCGACTCGGTCCATAAGCTTTTGTATGCTCGGCTGGGCGAGAATGGGCTTGTCCTGAAAGATTACACGACTTCGTTCCCTAAATATGATCCACGAATCGAAACGATTGCCGACGAACTAAACTTGCTCTCGTTTCGGTATTTCGTTTGGAAAGACCCCCGAACACAGAGGGAGTTGGATAACGCAGAAACACTTGAGTGGCACTTCGAGGAGATAAGTAAACTCTTGTCACCTGTTCGTAATTTTTATTCTCCATTGGCCGAGCCTAAGAATTCTTCCGATCGCGACTCGGCTGCGCGCAGAGCCGACGCTTGGTTTCAACAGGAGATGGAAGCAAAAATTGCGATCATCGATCGCCTTGGCGCATGCATCGAGGATGCGAAACGCGCGCGTATCGCATACAGGGGAATCAGATGGATCCTTGAAGCGCCGTTCGGAGAGATGAAGGATGTCGCATTGGAGATTAAATCGATTTTCGAGCGGGTGGTGACTAAGGAATTTGGAGGCAACCATTCATCCATGCTGCGCTTCGTACAGATTGTGGCGCCGATCCTGACGGACGGACGGGAAAGACCGACCTTCAATAAAGTCCTGGAATGGTTTCGAGTGAGGCCGCACAAGGACATAAGCAAGCGCACACCGAAGAGTAAAAAGGGGCCACGAACACAGCCACAACGGGCTGGCAAAAGATCACCTTATTTGCCCTAGGGCAAAATTATTTTTGCTTTGCCAAATAGCGGCAGATCGTCGTGGCGGCTACCGGTTGTGCATTGTTGCACATCGGAGCCGAGAAATGGCGAACAAAGACAAGGTTGGGGCAGGGCTCGAGCCGCTCTTTCTGAGTATCAGGGACACAAGCAAAATCACGGGCGAGTCCGAGTGGACGGTGAAGCAGAAGCTTCGCGCCGGTCGATATCGCGCTCGCAAATCCGGCCGCCGCACGCTTGTAGAATACGATTCCGTAAAAGAGGCGTCTGCCGCTCTTCCAGTTGCCAGCTTCGCCGCACCTCGTTCACCGCGGCGTACGCCCCGCCGGCTTATTCCGAGCTAAGCGTTGGCATTATGCAGGCCAATAAAGAAGGCGCGTCGCTCAGTCAGTGTGCTGTCACAATGGCTGAAGCAGATTGTGCCGTTAAGAAGATTGCCGAGCGGTTTAACGTCAGCGGTGAAATCGCTCGCAAAATCGTACGTATCGCGGGGATCGGTCTGAAGACCAGAGAGCAATCATGAATAAGGGGGCGTATGCAACGTCGGGCGCAAAGCTTGTCGAGCGCGGCTATGCGGCCATTCCAATTATTCCCGGCACGAAGCGGCCCGGCGAATTGAAACTGGGCGAGTGGGTCGGCAAGTCGAATTGGCGCGAGGAGTACACGCGCCGCCTGCCGTCACGATTTGAAATGCAGATTTGGTCCGCGTCCGACGCGGGCGTGTGCGTGGTCTGTGGTCCGGCGTCGAAATACCTTGTCGGCGTTGATATCGACACGGACGATGACGCGGTCAAATCTGCAATTCTGTCCGCGTTGCCGCCGTCGACCATCGTAAAGCGTGGCCAAAAGGGCGCGACGTACTTCTATCGCGCGCCGATGATTGATAAGTCGCCGTCTTGGAATCTGCCTTATGCGGACAGACGCCTCGCGCCCGACGGCAAGCTTGCCAAATATCGCGCCTGCGACCTTATCGGCCCCGGCAGGCAGACGCTTTTGCCGCCGACCATCCACCCGGACACGAAGGCCCCCTATGTCTGGATCGGCCCGGACGCGCTGGAGGATATGAACCCGGACGAATTGCCGGAGCTTTTGCCGGAGCACGTCGAGGCGATTACTGCGGCGCTTCTACCGTTCGGATACAACGCGGAGCCGGAGCGCGACCCGAACCGCCCCAAGTTCGAAGCGAGCGGACGCGCCGACGATTTCGACCGGCCCATTCATCGCAAGCTGAATGACGAAGCAATCAACGATTTCGACCGATGGGTTCCGCACCTTGGCCTTAAGCGTTGCCGCCGCACGCATGGCGGCTGGGAAGCCGTCGCGGAATGGCGCGCGAGCAATGGCGGGCAGGCGTTCGAAAAGCGCAAGTTCAACCTGAAATTCCATCGCTCCGGCATCGTCGACTTTGGCGGCGGGCCGCGCCCGTACACGCCGCTGAATTGCGTCATGGCGGCGCTGAGCCTTCGCGACAGCGACGGCCTCGATTCGGCATTTAGATGGCTGTCTGACGCGATGGGCTGGAACACCGCGCCGGTTGTCGACATGCCCATCAAAGGCCCGTCACGGCTGGCCTCTGTAGCTCCAGAGCCTACGGAAATTCCGGTCGCGGCCTATGGCCTGTCAGTTGTCGAGGTAAAGGGCGGCGAGCCGGTCGCAGAAGGCGAGGGCGAGCCACAGGATACCGCGACGCTCGATGCGCTGGAAGTATTGACGCACTGCCCGGGCCTCGTCGGCGAAGTTATCGACTGGATCGTGGGCACCGCCCGGCGCCCTAACCGTGTCATGGCGCTTGGGGTCGCGGCGACAGTCATCGGTACGCTTATCGGTCGCCGCGTTGCGGGTCCGACGCGCTCAGCGACACATCTGTACGTTGCCTGTCTGGCGCCGACAGGGTCCGGCAAGCAACATCCGCTTGACTGCCTGTCGCTTTTGCTGCGCTCCGCCAAGGCCGAACACCTAATCGGTCCGTCCGAATTCATTTCGATGCCGGCCGTAATAAATATGCTTACCCGCAAGCCACTGTGCCTTTCCGCCCAGGACGAATTTGGATCGTTTTTGAAGCGGATCAACAGCCGCAATGCGAGCGGTTTCGAGCAGGGCATTTCTAAAATCATGCGCATGATTTGGGGTATCAGCTTTGGAGACTATATGACTCCGGAATGGGCGGGACGTGCGGCAGAGCCAATCTTCGCGCCAGCGCTATCTATCTATGGCGTCTCGACGCCCGATGAATTTTATCGCGGGCTCCAAGGCTCAGAGCTTGAAAACGGGTTTCTTAATCGCTTTATCGTGCTGAAGACCGGCAGGACGGATGCGCGAGTCCCGCCTTTGGAACAGGGCAGGGTGCCAGATGCTCTTGCCGCAGGACTAGGCGAGCTTTTCCGCTGGGGCGCAGACGAAAATAGTTTAACCACGGTCCGGGTAAACGATC
>DASZBO010000033.1:0-12078 GCA_035944075.1 Sphingomicrobium sp. | reverse complement strand
CGACCGTGCAGCCATTCTGCGTTCACTGATCGAGGCGCTCGGCGAACGGAAACTGCAACTTGTCCGAGCTTCCGAACAACCTCCCGCCCCGCTTCCATTTTAAGGCGAAAACATCTCCTCGACCTCCTGATCGATCATTCTTTTGGCGAGCGTTCCAGCAACCAGCCAAGAGCCGCCTTCGGGGCAAAACGTCCGACTTGCAAAACCCCGTCCTTGCCTTTCCGATTGCGTCTTATTCACACGGCTGCAAATAAGCGCTGATGCCCATTGCGAACCTCGACACCATCCGCAGTCATGTCGGCGAAAAAGTGGGAGTGTCCCCCTGGCTCATGGTCGACCAATTCAGGATCGACGCCTTTGCCGAAGCAACCGAAGACCGGCAGTTCATTCACGTTGACCCCGAAGGAGCGGCCCGAACCCCGTTCGGTGATACCATCGCGCACGGGTTTTTGACCTTGTCACTGCTCTCGAAAATGGGCGCAGAAGCCATGCTCATTCCCGAGGGCGTGAAAATGGCCGTCAATTACGGCCTGGACCGGGTCCGCTTCCTTGCGCCGGTGCGCTCGGGCAAGCGTGTCCGCGGTCACTTCGTTCTTGACTCCCTCGAAGAGAAAGCGGTCGGTCAGCTGCTGATGCGCCACGTCGTGACGGTCGAAATCGAGGGCGAAGAAAAGCCGGCACTCACCGCCATCTGGCTCGGTTTGATATACATTTGAGGAGATTTCCATGCGCGACGCCGTGATCGTCTCGACTGCCCGAACCGGGATCGGCAAGGCCTACCGGGGCGCCTTCAACGCGACACCCTCACCAACCCTTGCTGCGCACCCAATCCGGGCGGCGATCGAACGTGCAAAGGTGGACCCGGCCGAGATCGATGACGTGATCATGGGCGCTGCTCTTCAGCAGGGAGTTCAGACGACGATTGGCCGCACTGCCGCTCTTCGCGCGGGGCTTCCTGTAACGGTCTCCGGAATGTCGATTGACCGGCAGTGCTCGTCCGGACTGATGTCGATTGCCACCGCAGCCAAGCAGATCATCGTCGACCGCATGGACGTGGTCGTCGCCGGGGGTGTCGAGAGCATCAGTCTCGTTCAGACAGGCGAAATGCGCCTGGGTCCTGACCCGGAGCTCTTGAGCATGCATAATGGCGTCTACATGCCGATGATCGATACTGCCGAAGTCGTCGGCGACCGCTATTCAATCAGCCGCGAGCGCTGCGATGAATATGCCCTTCGCTCCCAGCAACGAACCGCCGAAGCACAGCGAACCGGCAAGTTCGGCGATGAGATTATCCCGGTAAGCGCGAAGATGGCGGTCAAGAACAAGGAGACGGGTGAAGTCTCGATGCGCGAAGTCACGCTTGATCGAGACGAGGGCAATCGTCCCGGTACAACGCTTGCCGACCTTGCGAAGCTTGAACCCGTCCGTGGCCCCGAGCGGATCATCACCGCGGGCAACGCAAGCCAGCTGTCCGACGGCGCGTCGGCTTCCGTTCTGATGGAAGCCTCGCTCGCAGAGAAGCGCGGGCTTCAGCCTCTCGGCCGCTACGTCGGGATGGCGGTTGCCGGAACCGAGCCCGAAGAGATGGGCATTGGGCCTGTATTTGCCGTTCCCAAACTCCTCGAGCGGTTCGGTCTCGCGATCGGCGATATCGGTTTGTGGGAACTGAATGAGGCATTCGCCGTCCAGGTCCTCTATTGCCAGGACAGGCTCGGCATCCCCGACGAGCTTCTGAACGTCAATGGAGGCGCAATCTCGATTGGCCACCCCTACGGCATGTCGGGTGCCCGGATGGTCGGGCACGCGCTGATCGAGGGCAAGCGTCGGGGTGCGAAGCACGTGGTTGTCACAATGTGCGTTGGCGGCGGAATGGGCGCCGCAGGCCTATTCGAGGTTCTCTGAAACCGGAGAGCGCCCGGCGGGTTGAGAGTCGAAAAGGGAGGAATGCTCCATGCCTGAATCGAACCATCCGCTCGTCGAACGTGTTGCGCGCGTCCTCGCGGGTGCCGCGCACAGTAGCAACGCCGAAGGAAGTGATCCATCCGCCGGCGACAAGGTCGACAAGGTCTGGCGAGAACATATGAACCAGGCGCTCGCGGTGCTGCACACGATGCGTGAGCCTGATGAAGCTCAGACCGCCGCCGGCGATGCGGAAATATGGCGCAAGATGATTGAAGCCGCGATCGCCGAACGCGTCGATTGAACGAACGTCGCGCCACCGCGAGCACGGGTGGCAAGGCTGACGCGCGCTGGACGCTCGTCGCGTCAATTCTTGCCTCGAGCCTGTCGTTCGTCGACAGCTCGGTCCTCAGTGTCGCTCTTCCCGCGATCCGCTCAAGCTATGGCGCTGGAGCTCAAGACGTCCAATGGGTCGTCAACGCCTATCTTCTCCCCCTTTCGGCATTGCTGCTCCTGGGAGGTGCACTGGGCGACCACTACGGTCGTCGTCGGCTTCTACTCCTCGGGACATGCCTGTTCGCCGTCACGTCGCTCGTCTGCGCTTTGGCTCCAAGTCTTCCCATCCTCTTCGTCGCGCGTGGCGCGCAGGGGGCTGGCGCCGCGTTGCTCCTTCCCAACAGCCTTGCCCTCCTCAACGGAGCTTACTCCGGCGAACGAAGAGGACGTGCGGTGGGCATTTGGGCAGCCGCTGGCGCCGCTTCCGCCGCCATCGCTCCACTTATCGGCGGATGGCTCGTCAGCACGGTCGGATGGCCGGCGATCTTCTACATCAATCTCCCGCTTGCGCTTGGCGCGATTTTCCTCACGGTCCGCTACGTTCCGGAAAGCCTTGAACGCGGAGAAGGCCGGACCGATTATGGAGGAGCAATTCTCGCGACGGCCGGTCTCGGCGGCCTCACGTTTGCACTCACCCTTTGGTCGGCGACGCGCCACCTCACGACCAAGGTCCTCATCGCGCTCGCTTGCGGATTGCTTATCTCGGGAGCGTTTCTGTGGGTTGAATACCGCCGGGGCTCCCGGGCCATGTTGCCGCTCGGGATGCTGAAAGGCCGCTGCTTCTCCGGCCTCAACCTCCTTACGTTCCTGCTTTATGGCGCCTTCGGCGCGGCCACCCTCCTTATTCCTTACGTCCTCATCACCAGCGGCGGCTATTCACCGGTAGAGGCGGGCCTCGCGATGTTGCCCCTCCCCCTCCTTATGACGTCGCTATCGCCAATCATGGGAAGCATGGCCGCTCGGCTTGGCCCGCGGGTCCCGCTCACTGCCGGCCCGCTCGTCGTTGCCGCGGGAATGGCGCTTTCGACACTCGTCACGAGCGACAGCCGCTATTGGAGTGGTGCGTTCATCATGATCCTGGTGATGGCATCCGGGATGACGATCGCCGTCGCGCCTTTGACATCATCCGTCTTGGGATCGGTTGGCGAGGAGCATGTCGCCATGGCCTCGGGCTTCAACAGCGCAGTCGCCCGGACCGGAGGCCTGATTGCGACGGCGCTGCTCGGCGCGGCACTCGAAAGCTGCGGCGCCGCGCTACTGGCGAGCTTCCATGTCGCGATGCTCGTCGCGGCGGGAGTCGCAGTGCTCGCAAGCCTTGCCGGCCTCACGATGCTTGGCGGCGTCCGAATGAGGAAGCCCTAAGTCAAAAACGGCAAAAGGCCGCCCGAGCGAACCCGGACGGCCTTTCCATTGTCGAGCCGGAAGCGGCCTGACGTTTAAACGCGAACCCCGCGGGAGGCTGCGCTCACCAGTTCCGCATTCGGCGTTGGACAATGAGACATCAGACCACCTCCTTTCAGTTAGTTAATGAACTAAACCGAAAAGTGGTGCGCTGGCTCACCTTTTCAAGGACTTACGATTGGTTTTTGATGAAGGTCTCGACGACCGGCGCGATCTTTTCGCGCCATTTGCGGCCGTTGAAAATTCCGTAATGGCCGACCTCTTTCGCGAGGAAATATTCCTTCTTTGCTCCAGAGAGGTTCGTTGCGATGTCGAGGGCTGCCTTGGTCTGGCCGATCCCCGAAATATCGTCGCGCTCGCCTTCGATCGCGAGCAGCGCCGTGTCGCGAATTGCGTCGGGGCGTACGAGCCGTCCGCGATGTTCCATCTCCCCCTTGGGTAGGAGATGGCGCTGGAAAACGACGTCGACCGTCTGGAGGTAGAATTCGGCGGTCATGTCGCAAACCGAACGATATTCGTCGTAAAATTTCTGCGTTGCCGCTGCGCTCTCTTCATCGCCAACGACGAGATGCTTGAACATCTCCCAGTGACTGATGAGGTGCGAGCCAAGGTTCATCGTCATGAACCCGGCGAGTTGCAGAAAGCCGGGGTAAACCTTCCGCCCAGCGCCCGGATAGATCATCGGGACCGTCGCGACGACATTGTTCTCGAACCAGGAAAAGGGCCGCTGAGTTGCGAGCGTGTTGACCGCGGTCGGTGCCTGGCGCGTATCGATCGGTCCCCCCATCATGGTGAGCGATCGCGGTCGGAACCGGTTCTTGTCCTCGTTCATCAGCGCGGTGGCCGCGAACGCGGGGACAGCGGGCTGGCACACGGCAAGAAGATGCGGGCGTTCGCCCGTTTTCTTGCCGATCAACTCGAGATACTCGACCAGATAATCGATATAATCGTCGAGATCGAAGCTTCCGTTTGAAAGCGGTACGAGCTTCGCATCACGCCAATCCGTAATGTAGACATCGAAGCTTGGCAGCAGTCGCTCGACGGTGCCGCGCAGCAAGGTCGCATAGTGGCCCGACATCGGAGCAACGATCAGCAGGCGCGGCCCATCATCATGGCCCTCGCGGTAGAAATGCTTCAGCTGCCCGAAGGGCTTCCGAAGCAGGATCTCCTCATGGACCGGCACGTCCCGGCCACCAATACGGACGCTTTCGAGGCCAAATTCGGGCTTGCCGCGCGGCGCTGCAGCATGCGCGAACACCTCGAGGCTCGCCGCGACGAGCGGCCCCATCGAGCTGTAACCCCAGGGATTGGCCGGATTGGAGAGCCAGCCGGCTCCAAGCCCGGCTAGCTTGCTCGCACCTGCGAGAAAGGAGCGCTGGACCTCATAAGCATCGTAAAGCATCAAACCTCACAAAAGCGCCCCGTTGCTCTGCGATGTGGGCTTCAAGAACGTTCGTGGCAAGGCGAATGTTGCACTGCGAAATCCAGATGCCCTGGAGCGCACGGATCTAGGAGGCCGCGTGTTCGAGCTCCGGGGCGGCTTCGGCGACCGGCTCGGGCACGTCGTCATCCTTGGCACCAGCACTTCCGACCGCGCCTTTCTGCGAGGGCAGCACTTCTTCAATTTCCACGATCCGGTAGCGCTCGGCGAGGAGTTCGTGGTCCGGTCCATAGGAAGTCTCGACGTCAACCTTGCAACGCAGCGCGTCACCCGGCCGGACGTCGAGCTCACGCCGATAGAAGCGGTCAAGTAGCGTTCCGGGCTCCGCAACGGCTGTGGTACGCGCTCCGCCGTGCTTGAGCCGCCATTTACCAGCGCCTTCATAGTCGGGCATTTCAACGAGGAAAATCATTTCGGCGGAATGGTTAACCAACTTGCGAGCAAGCAGGAGAGCGCGGGGGTCGGCGATCGTTTTCGTGAGATCGAGCCGCGCGGATCCGTTGTTGGTGATAATCCGGACCTTGTCGCTCTCGCTGAGGGAGGCCTTGGCTTTCTGCCAGGCCGAGACGGCGTTCACCAAATCAGCGGACGACGGCAGCGCAGGCTGTGCTGTCGTCGTGATCGACGTACCCCAGGCAAGGACTCGGATTGCCTGCTGGAGATCGGCTAGCTGAAGGGTCGGCGAACCGTCCATCCACGCGATGATTGCAAGGGTCCCCCTTGCGAGAAACTTGAGCAATGAACCATCGGAACTGTCGGCGAGCGCTCCGGTACCGGTGCGGTGAACCCTCAGCCAGACCGACAGGCTCTGTCGTGATATCTCCTCGAGCACGGCGACCATGTCGAGTTCCACCGTTACTGCGCTGGAAAGCGCCGTGTACGAAGCTTCGAGCGCTGCTCGAAGGAGCCTGACAGGCCCACTCTCGAGCGTCTGTCGGGTGCTTCCATCCGATGCGATCTCGATCACCACGTCGCTGTCCGACAGTTCTGCGAGAAGGTCGGTGAAGCCCTGCCGCTCCTGGTTTTCGTCCGCAGACATGAGTGTGCTCGCCTTGATTCGTTAAACAAGCATTTACTACGCGCTCCCACACTTGAAGCAACCATCTCAAGAAGCGAGGAAATACCCACGTCGCAAGGCTATTTGGAAGAGTGCTTCCGCGCTGTTAGGGAGCGCCATGGCCATTAACATTGCCAGGCCCAAGGGCCGATCAGTTCGCAACCTCAGGATGGTTTGGGGCTTCGCTACCCATTATCCCGGTCACATTGTCGTTGCGATCATCGCGCTCGCAGTTGCAGCGGGCGCGACAGTATCCATTCCCTGGGGCTTCAAATTCGTCATCGACAATGGGTTCGGACCCGGCGCTGGCAACGCGCACGCGATTGCTCCCTGGTTCGAGCTCCTTCTCGCCATTGTCGCCGTGATGGCGGTCGCAACTGCCGTTCGCTTCTATTTCGTATCCTGGCTTGGCGAGAGGACCGTCGCCGATATCCGGCTTGCCGTTCACCGCAATCTTCTCCGGCTGTCGCCGGGCTTCTTCGAGGAAAACAGACCCGCTGAGATCACGTCGCGCATCACCGTCGATACGACCATCATCGAGCAGGTCGTCGGTACGACCGTCTCTGTTGCCTTGCGCAACATCGTTATGTCGATCGGCTGCGTTGCAACGATGCTCTTCCTGGCTCCGAAGCTGGCCGGCATGATGCTCATCGGGATCCCGATCGTCCTTGCTCCCATGCTGATTCTCGGCCGGCGAGTTCGTGCAATCTCCACGCGCAACCAGGACCGAATCGCCGCCGTCGGGACCGTCACCACCGAAGTGCTCGGCGCGATGAAGATCGTCCAGGCGTTCAACCAGCAGAAGCGCGAGGCGTCGCGGTTCAGCGACGCCGTAGAACGCGTATTCGTGACCGCGAAGAGACGGATCGCCCTCAGGGCGGTACTTACCGCATTGATGATCTTCCTGATGATCGGCGCGATCGTCCTCGTTATCTGGGAAGGTGCTGTCGACGTTGCGGCCGGTCGGATGAGCGGCGGGACGATCGCGGCGTTTGTTCTCTGCGGCGGCTTACTGGCGGGAGCGGTCGGCGCGCTTTCCGAAGTATTTGGCGATCTGCTCCGAGCTGCGGGTGCCTCGGAGCGGCTCGCAGAATTGCTCGACGCGAAGCCGGACATCGCACCACCCGCCCAGCCCGTCGAACTGCCGCAGCCGGCCCGTGGCGAACTCGCCTTCGAGGCAGTGACCTTCCACTATCCAACGCGGCGCGAAACGTCCGCCCTCAAGGATTTTACTTTGACCGTTCGCTCGCGCGAACGGCTCGCCGTTGTCGGCCCCTCGGGAGCCGGCAAGACGACGCTTTTTCAGCTTGCCGAACGATTTTATGATCCGGACGCCGGTCGCATTCGTCTCGATGGAGTTGACCTTCGCGACGCGGATCCAGCTGATATTCGGCAGCACATCGCCATGGTTCCCCAGGAGACCGTAATCTTCGCGGCATCGGCCCGCGACAATCTTCGGTACGGAAACTGGAACGCGAGCGAAGACCAGCTCTGGGAAGCTGCGCGCGACGCAAATGCCGAAGAGTTCCTGCGCGCGCTCCCTGATGGGCTTGATACGTTCATGGGCGAGGGCGGCGCGCGGCTCTCCGGAGGGCAGCGCCAGCGCATCGCTATCGCTCGCGCTCTATTGCGCGATGCGCCGCTACTCCTGCTTGATGAAGCAACCTCCGCCCTCGACGCGGAGAGCGAACGCCTGGTGCAGGATGCGCTTGATCGTTTGATGGAGCATCGGACGACCATCGTCATTGCGCACCGACTCGCGACCGTGCGCGCCGCCGACCGAATTGTTGTCATGGAGCGCGGCCAGATCGTCGAGGAAGGTACCCACGTAAGCCTCAGCGGCCGCGGCGGTCTCTACGCGCGGCTCGCGAGGCTGCAGTTCGAAGACCGAGCGGCCTAGGCGTTCGAGCCGCCTTCGCCGCCTCCGCTTGGCGGCGTGCCACCCGGTCGTCCGCGGCCACCGCGACCACGGCCGCTTCCACGTGTGCCTGTCGAACGCGGCGTCGTGCTGCGCGTGCGGGTTCCGCTGCTGCGCGCGGATTTGCCGCCCTCACCGCTGGCCGTCTTGGCCCGGGGAGTAGATGCGGTCTTCTTGACGGCGCCTGCTCGGCTCGATGCTCCTTGAGAAGACCGGGCTCGTGAAGAAGCCGTTTTCTTGGCTCCGCTGCTCGCGCGCGTGGGCTTTGTCCCTGATTTCGTCGCACGCGAACTGCTTGTGCGCGGCGCGCTTGAGCGTCCGCTTCCTGAAGTTCGTGCATTGCTTCGCGAAGAGGATGCAGATGACGATGAGCCGGACGTGCCGCTTGAAGATTCTTCGCTCGTCCACTTACCGGACATCACGCGCTGTGCGGCTTCCGCGACCGCTTCCGCGATCAGCGATCCAAGCTTGGTTGCGCTCGACATCACGTTGTTTGCGGCTTGCGTGGCGGTATCAGCGGCATCGAGTCCCGCGTCTCGAATTGCACGGCGTGCTTTCGGGCTTGCGCTGATCGCCGCAGCGGCCGCGGCAAGTCCTGCAGCAAGCATTTCTTTGCTCATCGCAGCTCTTGCGAGCTTGTCGACAGTATCGTTACCGCTGCCTGAGGCGGAACCGGACGAACCTTTGCGTGCGGATTTGGCCATTGTTTTATTTCCTCCCGTTTGACGGAAAAGACACTTCAAGGCCGTAACGGTTCCCAAATGATCGTTGAAGATCAATTACGCAAGACATGTTAAAGGGCACCGCCGCACAGCAGCGATGCCCTTCGACATGGTCAGCGGCCAGAGGTGTGGCCGTTCGTTAGCACTCAGGGCCTACGAACACCCCTCTCCGACCTCCCTGCTGAACCATGAGACATCGGATCACCTCCTTTCGCTGCGTTGAAGCCACGAGAAACATGTCACAAGCAGCGGCGAGTGCAAGACTTGTAATCATGTGAACATTCGGCAATTCTGATGGCTTCGCGCGGCGTGACCTCGCGTCAGACGCGGCAATCCTCGATGACACGCGCAAGCTCCGGCCAAGGCGGAACAACAAGCGACGGCTGAGTGTCTGTCCCGACGCCGATTCGACCCCGGCTGGTCGCCATCGCATCGAGGATCGGATCATTCGCATCGAGCTCGGCGAGCAAACGCCCCGCTGCTGGATTGTAGCTCGACGGAATGATTCGCTGCTGCGAGCTGGTCCAGATAATTAAGTAGGGCGCCGCGCTCGCTGCCGCCTTTGCGACAGTCACATGACGCGTAGAGCGCGCGCAGGAAAGAATGAGCTGCGGCACTGCGTTCGTATCGATGAAGCGGGCTTCACTGCCGTCGCTGATTGCGTTGTACGCCCATTCGCCAGCGATGGGAGTTGCCGTCGTGAGGTCTGGAACGGTCTGCGCAGCGAGGGGCGACGATACAGCAATCAGCGCAAGCGCTGCGGATTTACGAAAATGCATCTGTTGGTCAGCGACTTAAACGGTCGACCTTGGCCTGAAGGGCCGCGAGCTCTGCCTTCAACTGCTCGACGTCGCTGGTGCTCGGCTTTTCTTCAGATTTGCCCTTGCCCGCAAATGCCCGGCTCGCATCCTCGAACATTGCCATGTTTCGCTTGGCGAGATCGGCGAAGACATTCCCGCCAAGAGCGTCCTGGACCACCGTTTGATTGCGCTGAAATGCGTCCATGGCGGCTTCAAGATATTGCGGCACGAAAGTCTGCATCGAGTTGCCGTAGAGGCCGATCAGTTGCTTTAGAAAGTTGATAGGCAACATGGTGCTGCCGCGGGCTTCTTCGTCGACGATGATCTGGGTCAACACCTGACGTGTGATGTCCTCGCCGCTCTTCGCGTCGACAACTTCGAACTCGCGGCCCTCACGAACCATTTGCGCAAGCCGGTCGAGCGTGATGTAGGTCGAGCTTTCGGTGTCATAAAGGCGCCGGTTCGCATACTTCTTGATTGTGACCTTGCCCGATGCCTTGGACATGAACAACTCCCCAAAAGACACGCGCGACTTACTACCCAAGGGTAGTGCACTGCAACATGAACGCGCACCGCGACCGCTGCCGCTCTTTCTCGAATTGGTACGCGAGGTTTCGGCACGGGAGCCGGCGCTAGCCGGTGACGCCTTGGAAGGCCTTCGCGCTTACGAGCGTGCACCCCGACGCGTAAAGCCTCCCGCCAAGCCGGAAATCGCGCGAATACGCGGGGCGACGCTGCGCGATCATGGAGGCGAAGGACCGACAGTTGTGCTGGTACCCTCGCTCATCAATCCGCCCCGCATCCTTGATCTTGATGAGGATGTTTCCTTGACGCGAGCGATCGCCGAAATGGGCCGTCGAACGATTTTGCTCGACTGGGGCGAAGCAAGCGAACGATCGGAATTGTCCGTCGCAGGACACATCGAACAGCTCTTGCTGCCACTTCTGCGTCGGATGGAGCAACCCATCGCCCTCGTAGGATACTGCCTTGGCGGCACCATGGCGATCGCCGCAGCAAACCTTATTCCCGTTGAACGGGTGATTACGCTTGCAGCACCGTGGCATTTCACGGGCTATCCTGAACGCTCTCACCGGGCACTGCACGAAATGTGGCAACAGTCCCACACTGCCGCGAAAAGTCTCGGCGCGCTGCCAATGGAGGTGTTGCAGGCCGCCTTCTGGTCGCTGGATCCGCAACGTACGGTCCGCAAATTTGCCGACTTTCGCCATCTTGACGCTCAAAGTGACAAAGCGCGCCGCTTCGTCGAGCTCGAGGAATGGGCTAACGACGGCGAGCCCCTACCCTATCCCGCAGCGAAAGAACTAATTGAGGAGCTATTTAACGCCGATCGAGCGGGGCATGGAGCATGGAAAGTCGGTGGTCAGACAGCATCAGACCGCCTGGCGGTTCCTGCCTGGCATCTTACGGCCGAGCGGGACCTCATTGCTCCACCTGAAACGGCTGCCGCCGGCGTGATCGTTTCCATTGCTTCGGGTCACGTCGGGATGATCGTCGGATCAGCGCGACACCAACTCTACAGTGCGCTCCGAGCTGCTCTCGATCTGGAACGCCGGTAAGCTCGCGGGCCAATGAAAAGGCAAAATAGGACTGCCCGCTGAGTGCGAGCGGAAGTCGTGGCCTCATCAAGCAGCGGATTCGCGCCTGCTAATTATCCCGATTTTCCGCCTCATTTCGATTCGCTTCATGTTACAGGCGCCTTCCGTCAAGCTGAACTCTTCAGTGAGCTTGCCGCCAAGAAAGACCGTCGCTAAGTCGGCGGCCACGCACCCGTAGCTCAGCTGGATAGAGCGTTGCCCTCCGAAGGCAAAGGCCACAGGTTCGAATCCTGTCGGGTGCGCCACTTCCTTGATTCCGAAGATGGGCACATACGTCCATTGGTGAACGGAAGGAAACGGTCCGCTTTCCAGGCGACACGCCGGCGAACTGGCCCCCGTTCAGGAACGTCGGACCGACTGGATCCAACTAGTTGCGGAAATTCGACACCTCTTATTAGCGAGAGGCATGAAGTGCGCGGTTTTTATAGCCTTTGCAGTCTTGGCGGGTTGCACTTCCAAGCCAGAGGCGGCTTGCCCCAGCATCGAGGCACTCTCGCATAGAGACGCCATTGCGGATGCTCGTGCAGCTCTCCGACTAGGCGACCGCCATTTGTTTTTGGTTGCCGGGTTTGTCGGAGTTGTTCCTGGCGTTCGCGGCTCAGGCAACTACCCAACGCGAATGATTGAAGGCACGTCTGACACGACAACCGCAGCATGCAGACGGGTCCGTGCGACCGCAGAGGCTTACGCGTCGGAATACAATCAGACAGTGGTTCACGGAGGATGACGTAGTGACCGCCTCCCACCGATTGTGTTGAAGAAGTCGCGCTTGAAGCCGTGACTCCGATCTGATTCAGCATTCGTGCTTAGCGGGAGAGTTGCTGATGATGGGTGAGCGCACCGTGGCTCAGGAAGCGCTGTTTTACGAGTTCAGTCTTGAGCGTCATG
>DASZBO010000032.1:0-13694 GCA_035944075.1 Sphingomicrobium sp. | reverse complement strand
CTGAGGTAGTAGCCGTAAGCCGAGAGGTAGAGAGCGGCTTTCCAGCCCATATCAGCACCAGCTACGTCGAGCGGTCGAACCTGACGCTCCGCATGTCGTCGAAGCGATTTGCCCGGCTCAGCAATGGGTTTTCGAAGAAGCTGGAGCCGCATTGCGCGGCCGTGTCGTTGTACGTCGCGCATTACAATCTCTGCCGCGTGCATGAAAGCCTCCGCAGCACGCCAGCCATGGCGCTCGGTATCGCTGATCGGGTTTGGACGATTGCTGACCTGCTGGACGCGGCAATTACTACTCAGCCGATCAAACCCGAGACGGCCGCACCGCAGCGGCGCAAGCGGTTCAGGGTAATCGAAGGTGGCAAGAAGTAGTTAGTCCTCAACCTTCATCATCTCGCCAACAATTTTCTGCGTTTCGATACTAACGCGGGTGATGCGGCCTAACAGGTCGATCACCCGTTCTTTCTGGTTCGAAAATTTATACGTGTGGAACCGTTCGCGAACAGTGGCGTCCCGAGGGAGACGTTCGCCATGCTGATCCAAAACCCACGCAAGAGCCGATCTAGACCCAATCTTGTAATCCCACGCCTCTGCGGGAATGCCGGACAGCACAGTCTCACTATCAATCCGAATAACGCCAGCATTATGATCCCCACGAAGCGATACCGCAGGCTCCAGTCCCGCTGTTCGCGAAGCCCTATCGTCTAGGTCTGCACGCTTAAGCCGCCACGGCTCTACGGTTTGATAGCCGATGTGCAAATCCAATAATTTGCGACCCCATCTGCTCCATAGAATGAAGTCGGAATAAAGCGGCAACCTTGGCAGTTCACGTCTGAGGTTGAGGGCGTACTTTTTCCGGTAACTCGGGTTATGCAATACGGCATAGGTATAATCAAAGATCGCATCCTTTGTAATTTTACTTCTGACCTTCGAATAGTTTTTTAGAAAACGCTCCATGGTCCTGTCGGTAATATTGTCGATGGGTATCCCATCGTCGAGAAATCGCATGCGCGGAAGCAAGCACGCAGCATTAGGAACAAAAAAATCCAATGAGACGGGCTTATCAGAGGCGCAAACAGAAAATTCTCCACGCTGACCTGCCGATACAAGAATCGTCGGATTACTGGCCGACCGTGGGAACATTCTATCGATAGCGCCTGGTCGATCTATGTACAGCTCCGAATCATATAGGAGGCGTTCGGAATAGGGCCGATAAAGAACATTCCGGACTCTCCTTTGGCTAACCGACTCTTTTTGTTTTGCTAGACGCCGCTTTTTTAGAGTCTCAGACCACTTGATGTCATCGCTGTAGTTTTTGTTGCTGGTCTGCTCGTCATAAACGTTCTTCAAAAATCGAATCTTCTGAAGCAATGATTTTTCTTCAACGTCATAGAGCCAGTCATCACGATTGGTCGAAATACCAAGCGAATAAAGTTTGAAAATCGCGTTTTCATCTTTTTTGTTGTTAGCAGATCTTACGTCTTTAGACGCAATGGGAATCTCCGAATCAAAATCTTCTGGATTGTCTATCCAATAGCCCGACTTCGGTTCGACCTTTGAAAAAGAAATATCTTCGAAGCTCCGCCCGTCTTCATTAAGACTATTCAGCCATGCCAATTTTTCTTCTCCGCTCCCCTCAGGAGCGGATGCATAGAATATCCTACCATTTTTTTTCTCAGCGCCAGGCCGGCGAATCCAAAACCCGATGGCAACGCCAGTCCCTATACCAAAAACATTGCCCCCACCTGCAGAACCTTTCTTTTTCCAATCGCCGCCGAGATCAACGATAAAAATATCGTCGAACTCTTCAACGACCGTCCTTCTAAATCCGTCAAAGTTCTTGGCATCGATATAACTGCGGTTTGTTATAAATGCGACGACCCCAGCATCGTGAATACGATCCGCTGCCCACCGGAAGAAACGAACATAGGGATCGTAAAGTTTTGTCTTCTGCGCCGTCGATCGAGCCAGATACGTCGATCTAATTCTGGAGTCGATTTTTGGGTATTTTCTATTCTGGTTATTGTCGTTCTCGCGTATTTGGTTAGCGTTGTATGGAGGATTTCCCAGAACGACACTTATTTTTCTTTCATTCTGCCTTTTAATTCGAGCGTAATTTTCTTCGGACAAAGCACCGAACAATTCCTCTTGATGGCCAGAGAACTTACCGAGACCCTCGACGCTATCGAGCGTATCGACAAAGCATAGGTTCGGAAACTCAACATATTCACGCATCAAGGATGCATAGCTGGCTTCAATGTTTAAGTTAGCTACGTAATATGGAAGAATCGCTATTTCGTTGGCATGAATTTCTTCCAAATATTTTTCTCGGAGCCGCTCTGGTTCTCTTCTGAAATAATCAATTAGCTCCGTAACGAATGTTCCAGTACCAGCCGCCGGCTCCAGTATTTCAACATTCCTATCGATGAGACGCTTCTTGAAATTGTGTTGACAAAGCCATTCCGCAGATTCGACAATGAACCGAACAATTTCATTGGGCGTATAAACCACGCCGAGGCGATCAGCTAGCTTGGCATTATAGACATGATAAAAATTCTGATAGACAACCTTGAGGAAGGTTTGCTTCTCGTGGTGCCCCCTAACTTCAAGGGCCGCAGAATTGATGGCAGAGTAATAAGCAGCTAGCTTATTTAGCGTCTGCCATTTCACATCGCCGGTAAAAAACGTCGCTTCAAGCTCATAAAGCAATTTAGCGATATTATTTTTTCTGTGAAATTCATCCTGATCAAAAACCTTAGAAAAAATTTCCTCGGTTAGAATATGCTGGATCAACATTTCATTGATGTCTGCCGCCGTAACCGTCGGATGAACCGTTGCACGTGCGTGCTTTAAAAACCGCCCAGCGGACTTCTGAAACGACGCGTTATTGTTGCCCGCTGCATCAACTATCCGCCTTAGAGTATCGAGCACGTCAGGAAGATCGATTTTGAACTGTTCTATAGCCCGTCTAAAGCGTGCGCGTGCCGGGCTTTCGTAAGAAAAAAATTGGTTAAGCAGATCTCTGAGGCTCGGTACGATCGAGACCTCGCATCGCATCACTACTTTCGTGTCTTGGATCAGTACCGCTTCGCGCGAATCCTCGAAAATAATATTGTCTTGCGGATAGCCGCGTCTAAACTTACGCTCGATTTCCTTGTCCAGATTGTCTTTGGAATCTTTTGCTTCCCAATATCCAAAAGGAATACGGACTGGATCGACCAATGCGCCGTCGATATATCGTTTGTCGTTGTTAGCGGTTGTGAGCGGATATTCCGGGATGAACTTGAGCTCGTGAGAGCGCCCCCAGCCCTTTAGCAAGGACTTGAAAGCCTCTCTGACGACTGTCTCCCGCTCTGTGCCGGACAACCTGCGCAAGTCCGACAGCTCATCCAGGTAACGCTGAATGAGAACGTGGCTCATCCCAATCCCCCGAGGATTCGAGTCCGAATCGTCAGGGAATGGCTGAATCGCGAGTCTAAACCGTTAATAAAAGGGTCCGGTTCGGTCCTATCGTGAGTGGCCTGTTTTGAATCCCAGAGTGGCCTATTCATGCCAGTACCGGGCTTATCATTCCGACATGGGAGTCGAGTCGAGAACCGTAGGCCAGATGACGCACCAAGATTCAGTCCGAGCACTCGCGTCCTTATTCCGCGCTTCCAATGTGGCGCGACCAATTCTTTTGCTGGGAGCGGGGGCTTCCTTCTCGTCAGGAGTTCCCCTTGCCGCTGAAAGCGTTCGTCGCATGGCACGGCGCGTCTATGCAGAAAGGGTCTTGGGCGGTTCTGTCCCGCCCGAGCAGGTCCGCCTCAGCGAATGGACGACTTGGCTCCATAATCATCCTTGGTTCATCAAAGGCGAAGACCGCCTTGCCGAAAACTTCCCGCTGGTCGTCAAGCATCTGCTGACGCCGCGTGAGTATCGCGCGCGCATTCTGCGCGACCTCTTCCAGCCGACAAGCGGCATTGGAGTTGGCTACAAGAGTCTCGCGGCCCTCGTACTCAAAGGTTTGGCGCGCACGGTGCTGACCACAAACTTCGACATAACGCTCACCATCGCGCTCAACGAACTGCGCCCGCATATCCCACTCAGCCGAAGTGAACCGCCATCCGGGTGACTTGCAGGAGTTTCGGATTTTTAGCCGCGCGCAAATCGTCTGGTTGCACGGCACAAAGCCGAGCAATACAGTGACAAGAATACAGCAGGAGAAGTCGATAAACTCGACCAATCACTTATCGACAAGCTCGTGCCGATGCTCGCCGACGCACCATTGATTGTCGTCGGTTATCGCGGTGCCGAACCTTCTATCGTGGAATCGCTGTTGGCGGATAACCTCAACCGCTCCAACCAGTTTCGCAACGGCATCTTCTGGTGCATTCGTGCGGGCGAAACTCCTCACCCGAGCGTCGATGCTTTGCGCCGACACCTCGACGGCAATTTCACGCTTCTTGAGATTTCACATTTCGACGACTTATTCACGGATCTCGCGCGTGAGCTTGCCAATGAAGACCTTTATCCAACCACGCAGCACGCAGAAAAAGTCCGCGCGGAGTTGGCTTTTGATGACCGCCCTTGCACAGCCGCGACGATGAGCGACCTCGACCACGACCAAATGCTGGCGGTTATGCGGGAATACTGCGCAAAACTCGGTCGCGCGCCCGTCTCAACCGATACGCTGCCGGGCCTTCTGCGTGAACAAGGATTGTTAGTTAGCGTGGATAATGTCGAAACGCCGACCAATGGCTGCGTATTGCTGTTCGGCAAAGAGATGCAGAACTTCTTCCCACACGCTTATGTTTCCGCAACGGTTTCGGGCAAAAAGCGCAGCAATTTCGGGGGCAATCTGCTTAAGCAGCATACCGACCTTCTGACCTGGTTGCAGGAAGAAGAAGTCAATCCACTGCTAAAGGTGAAACGAGGTACAAAACACGACAAAACGCCCGCCTATCCGTCACGGGCACTGGTCGAGCTGACCGTCAACATGCTTGTCCATCGCGATTATGAGCGCACCGAAAGCGCGAGCATCAATGTGAATCCGGGAGTCTCCATTACCTTTCGCAATCCCGGCGCCCTTCTCGATTCAGTGGCGAGCCGCGTTGTTCTCGATGGGGACGGGCATTTCCGGGCCGTGCCGAATGTCAGCGACATGCGCAACCGTGCGCTCTGTGACGTGTTCTTTGGCATCGCCGCCATGGAGCGCGAAGGAAGCGGCCTTACGGACGTGGAAGAATTAGCACGGGGTCGCGGCGGGGATACGAGCTTTACCCACGACGCCAAAGCCGCCGCTTTCACCGCCAGGGTACTTCAACCTATTGCTTCAGTCGGCTCGAAAACGACAGCCCGCGACGACCGCCCGACCGGCACCTATGTATTCAACGTGTTGCCCTTCGCGTCGATGCCAGACGGTGTTTCTATCCTAAAAATTCGGGAGCGGCTGCCGCCACAAGATGCTCTCGACGAAGCCGGGACCTTCTTGTTTTTCGACCATGCCAAGGAGCTGTGGAGCTTCGCTCCGCTGCCGCTTCTGACCACGCTGTTTGGGGATTATTGCGACCCCAAAGCCAGCGCCCGTCCTGCCCGCAGCGACATCGAAGCGAACCCGGACCATAGGCGTATTTTGTCCTGGCTGCTGCGGAAGCATTTCGAGCGTCATTTGCGAGTCTTCGAGAAGCAAGGGTTCATCCTCGAAGGCGAACGCAAGCGCAAGCGGGCATATTTCGAGGGTCGTGACGGCAAGCCAAGAAAGCTGGTCTACGATACGCCGCGCCGCAAAGGCATCGTCCGCGAAGTGGTTAAACAACGCGGTGACGAGGCGCGTCCTTGGTTTGAGAATGAGGGAATTGGCTACGAGATTACCCAGCTCGATGATGTTTGGGGTGTTCGCGTTAAGCCGTTCTACATGTTCACCGGCAGGGATGCGAAAAGGCCCCTTCCGGCGTTTGCGCGCACGGCGCGCGCAACGCGCCGCATGAAGCTCGACCGCAATAAGAATGTTGAGGACGACCTGACATTCTGGGCGCGATTCCTAAGTGAAAACAAGCCGACGATTAACATCGGTCAAAACCATGTTGATGACCTAATTTTGGAAGGTCAGTTCTTCACAGTTGAACTTCCCGAACAGGGCTTATTGAGAGAGGACCATGAAGATTCAAATCGAATGCCTGCCTGAACCCAAGTTGGCCTTCGGCCAGGGTAAAACCGGCTTTGAGCCTCGGCGGCTTTTGGCTAAAGCCGGGCCAGCGGATGCTGGCCGCCTAACCAACGTCCGTTTGGCATTGGTCGGCACCGGGCCCGATATCGAAGCAGCGAAGCCGTGGCTACTCAAGCTCAACGGGTTCTTGGCTGCGCATGAAGGCAATTCGGCGCGTTACCGCGAGTGGCCCGGCGCGCCGTCTGCGCTAGGCGTTCAGTTCTCTGTCGATGATGCATTTGTTCGGCGCGTGGACGAACAGCGATTGCAGTTGGCGCGCGCTAAGGGCCTTGAATCAAAAGAAGGGTTCGAAGACCTTCTCGATTTATTTGACAGCCGCATTCAAGGGCTGCTCGGCGACAACCGGCCGGACTGCATCGTTGTTTGTCTGTCAGATGAGGCAGCCGACTTGCGCGTAGAAAACCCCAGACTGACGGCGGCGGAGCGCCGCGCCTTAGAGCAACTACGCGCCGAAGAAGAGAGTCAGCAAATGAGTCTCTTTACGCCGACGCCTGATGAGCTAAAGGCCGCCGACGACTTGCGCATGCAAGCGGACGATTTATTGTTCCGCACGTTTTATCGCGCTCTGAAAGCGCGCGCACAACAGCATGTCAACGCGGTACCGATTCAAGTTCTTCGCCGTGAGACGGTCGATAGACCCCACGACAAAGGGCAGAGTCTTGCGACACGCGCTTGGAATATCGGCAGCGCGCTTTACTACAAGGCGGGCGGCCTTCCCTGGCGTCCTGCCGACTTGCCAGAGAACACCTGTTTTGTCGGCATTTCGTTCCACCATCTAAAAAAACGGACCGGCACCTTGGTCTACGCGAGCGTCGCTCAGGCGTTTTCGACGGACGTAGAGCCGTTCACCCTTAAGGGCGCGACCATTGACCACAATCAGCGCCACGATAAGCAACCATACTTGAATGAAGCTCAAGCTACGGAGTTGCTGCGCAGCGTGCTTGACCAGTACGAAGCGCAGTCGGGCATGGTTCCAGCGCGCATCGTTGTCCACAAGACGACGATGTATCACGCCGAGGAAGAGCGGGGATTCCGTCTTGCCGCGCACGACCGCGTTCCAGCATGCGATTTGATTTGGATGAGGAGCACGCCGTTCCGTCTCATTCGCAAAGGCATGCAAGAGCCGTGGCGCGGCACGCTATGTACTGTCGGCAGCGAGACATATTTGTTTACGAGCGGGTTCGTGCCATGGTGGAACGAGTACCCCGGCCCGCATATTCCTGCACCGATTGAGATTGGCGCATCGGGAGAGACCGATATCCGTCAGCGCGCGTCAGAAATTCTCGCCCTAACAAAAATGAATTGGAATAGCACCGAAGGAATGTCGCGCTATCCGATCACGCTGTCTTTCGCCAAGCGAGTGGGACAGCTAATGAGCGAGTTATCAGAAAATCAAGCACCTAACCCCTCCTATCGCTTTCATATGTGAACACATGCTGTTTGCTCAGCGAAGTGTAGTCATTTTGCACTGATGAACAAAGTAGCAAAGCTTCATGAATGGCCATGTGTTCGCTAAATATTCGCGGCCAAATCAGCTAACGCAATACGCGGCGTTTAGCGTCGAATACTAACACGATTGAGGCCAGATCCCCGTTTCTCACCCACAAGCCGACCTAACTCGACCAGGCAGTGACCGTCAGCTCCGGGCCCAACAGCCGTCGTAAGGTCCCAGGCGTGGCGACGACCGCGTATAACCCGGCACAGGAAACGCACCCATATCGCCAAGCTGAAGTCTATTGTGCTGAACGAGGCCTTTTAGGACATCGACGCCTTTGGGCAATTCATCTTGAGCAACTGTGACCATCACGTATCGCGGATCGGCCAGCGCGACGTCGAATCGCGTCGCGTTGCCAAGCGCAAGTGCTCGACCGATCCCATTGTTCTCGATGAACCGGGCGGGCTCGGTCTTGAGAATCACATTCATGAACCCCGCACCAGCGGAACGATTAAGAAGGCATCAAAGGGTGCGCAATGATGCGGAGTTGCATCAGCGCCTTTAGGCCGTCATCGAGCCCGATTTCTTCGACGATCTTGCCGTTGACCACCTTTAAAACTGTGGTGCCGGTGAAGTGCATCTTGTAACCAGTTGCGTGCGGCAGGCTGCCCATCAGCAAGTCGTCGAATGCCGGGCCAGTGTGCGTGCCGCCACCTTCCCATTGGCCGACCACATGATCACCTTCGGCGATCAGTTCCGCCATACCCCAGAAATTGAGATCCGGAAAGGCTATGCGCAAATTGGTCATAAATGCCTTGATGTCGGCTCGCCCACGGCGCGGTTCGTGTAGCGAGTAATGCAGGAGCATATCAGGCGACGCGAGTTCATCCACGATGCTGAGGTTGCATGTTTTGCCCCAGAACTCCGTGAACCAACGATCGACGATGGCTTTGTTTTCAGCGACGCTTGACATTTTCGGCCTCCCAGTCGCCGACGACATTCCATCGGGAGCGCTCGCACGCCACCCGTTTTCTGCGTGACCACAACGGTATCAATTCCGCGTCGCCTGGCGCGCGCGCTCGATGTCGGGACCGCGATAGGCCGACTCCGGAATCGTTCCGAGGGCAGATTCATAGACTTTCGAGCCCAATCCGTAGAAATGCTGGAAGCTCATGATGAGCGGACGCCACTTGTCAGGATCGATTCGATCGCGTTCGCCCGCCATCAGGATACGCTCGTCGACGTGAACCCTTTGAACGCGCACCTCGAAGCACTGACGAGAGCCCTTCTGATTCACGTCGTCCTCGGCCATGCCATGGATCGCCTCGACACGGGCCTCGAGTTGCACCGCACATTCGGCAACCCGCGGAGCGGCGACGGTTTCCGACGGGATCGCGGTCAGTCCTGCGATCGCGAATTTGTTCGGCACGTGCCGGTAGCCCCTCCGGACCTTGAGCTCCGGCACCGGGTTCGACCCGGTGGTCAGAGCGAGCCGATTCACGGCTCCAACCATATCGACGGACGGGAGGTTCAGGACGCACTCTCGGGTACGCTGCATGTTTTTCGGTGTCTTCGAACTCGCGCCGAGACCGAGCATGCACCGCCAGCCCAGCCAGAACGCCGACGACATAGGCGAAAGATTGACAGTGCCGTCCTCGTTGACAGTGCTGATCAGTACAACCGGGGTTCCGAAATAGAGGATGCCTGGCTCGATGAGTTTGTGCATTTTTTGCTCCAAGGAAATGCCTGTCGCCGCGTGGCAATGGGAGCCAATGCGCTCCGCGCTCGCCAGCACTTACCGCTCTTGCCAATTCGCAGAGAGACCCACCACCCGATTCCCGGCAGGGCGACCGGCGGCAGGTGCTTGTGCAGAAGGTTCCATCGGCGCTGACCGGCAAGCTGAACCGGCGCCGAGCCTAATTAAGTCCGAGAAGCGGCGTACGGGAATGCCCTCAATCAGGCGGCCGCCGATTTACGCTGACGCAGTAGACGCGTCACCCACGTCAGGTTCGGGTCAGGAGCTGACGTTAGGTGGGCCGCCCGCTCACTTCAGCTTTGGGCCAATGCCGGCTGTTGCGGATTTCCATGTGCAGTTCCGCTCAACCTCCGAATGCGGACCTCACCGGCGTTTCTGCATGAGTCTCTGCGGCTGAGGCCGTTGGTCCCATGGCGCTGTTGGACCCAGCCTTTCGGCCAAAAAGTCGATAAAGGCGCGCAGCTTCGCCGGTGGATTACGATCGGGAAGGTACACGGCATGTATGCCGCCGAATTCATAGGCGGGCTTGTCGAGGCCGAGGGGAACGAGTGTGCCTGCGCGCAAATCGTCCGCGACGACGAAGGTGGGCTGATAAATGATTCCTTGGCCTGCGACCGCCGCGGCACGGAGCGCGTCACCATTGTTGGAACGCAAATTGCCGCTGACCTGAACGAGTGTTTCACCTTTTGGCCCAAACGGCCAACGGTCCACTCCCGCCATTCGCGACAGCGTGTAGCCGAGGCAGTTATGTTTTGTGAGATCTGCGACTCTCTTCGGTGTGCCGTGCGCCTTTAGGTAAGCGGGAGAAGCAGCGACCACTGTGCGGCACGGCGTAAGCTTACGAGCAATGAGCGCTGAACTTTCCAGGGTACCGATCCGAACGGCCAAGTCCCAACCCTCGTCTGCAAGATCGACCTGCCGATCATTGAGCCCGAGCTCGACACTCAAGTGCGGATGGCGTCTTGTGAATTCATCGATCAATGGCGCGATTTGCCGTGCTCCGAAAGACACCGGTGCATTGACCCGCAAGATGCCGCGAGGCTCGAACCGGTCGGCGGACACTGCGCTATCGGCAGCATCGAGATCGGCCAAGATCCGCTCGGACGATTCCAGATAGTTGCGGCCTGCCTCCGTCAGTGACAAGCGGCGCGTGCTGCGATGAAAAAGCTTGACCCCGAGATGCTGCTCCAAAGCGGCGACGTGCTTTGTCGCCATTGTCTGGGACATGTTCAACGCCCGAGCCGCGCCCGACAGGCTGCCCGTCTTGGCTACATCGATGAACACCCTCAGGCCTGTAAGCCGGTCAAGCACGACTTCACTCCTTTGGTGTGAAATGTCATTCTTAACGACTAGATTATCACACCACCTAAGGTGCGCCATATCAAGTCGATCAAACAGAGGACCCCACAATGATCGACACCCGCACTTCACCCTATGCCGCCCTGCTGCTCCGCATCTCCCTTGGCGGGCTTTTCCTGGCACATGCTGCCCTCAAGCTGTTCGTGTTTACGCCCGCCGGCACTGCTCAGTTTTTTGCCAGTGTCGGCGTGCCCGGCGCACTCGCCTACGTGACGATCGCAGCCGAGACGCTTGGTGGCCTTGCCCTGATCCTTGGCTTCCAGACCCGGCTGGTTGCGCTGGCGCTCACCCCCGTCCTGATCGGAGCGATTGCAACCGTCCATGGCCCGGCCGGCTTCTTCTTCGACAATGCGCACGGTGGTTGGGAATACCCAGCGTTCTGGACAGCCGCCCTGGTCGTTCAGGCTTTGCTCGGGGATGGTGCCTACGCGCTCGGTAGCCTCCGGGCTCCCAATCCGCAGGCCCGGCTCGCCTCGGTGCATTCCCGTTAACGAACTGCGGGAGGCCATTGCGGCCTCTCCCGCTTAGGAGACTGACATGACACTACCCAGTCTATTTCTGTCGCATGGCGCACCGACCTTGCCCCTAACCGATACGCCGGCGCGTGAGTTTTTGACCAGACTCGGGAGCGGCCTGACGCGTCCGAAGGCGATCCTCGTCGTCTCGGCGCATTGGGAGACAGAACGGCCGGTGGTTAACGCCGTCGCATGGAACGAGACGATCCACGATTTCTACGGATTTCCACGCGCACTCTATGATCTGCGCTATCCCGCACCTGGCTCGCCGCAGCTTGCCGATGAGATCGCCAGATACCTGCGCCGTGCCGGCTTCGAATGCGACATCGACACCAAGCGCGGCCTCGATCATGGCGCCTGGGTGCCGCTGTCGCTCATCTATCCGGCAGCCGACATTCCCGTTGTCGAACTGTCGGTCCAGCCGCGGCTCGGACCCGAGCACCACCTTCGTATTGGGCGCGCACTTGCGTCGTTGCGCGAAGAAGGTGTGCTCATCATCGGGAGCGGTAGCTTCACGCACGATCTGTCCGAATTCCGCGGACGGGAACTCAACGAAGCAAGCCCTCCGTGGGTGACCCAATTCGCGGATTGGTTCGACACAGCCTTGACGCAAAGTCGAACGGGCGATCTACTTCACTACGCGGATCACGCACCTTACGCACGAAAGAACCACCCGACGGAGGAGCATTTGCTTCCGCTGTACGTGGCGCTCGGAGCTGGAGGAAACGCCACGCCGCCTCGTCATCTTCATGCCAGTTCGACCTACAGCATCCTTCGCATGGATGTTTATGCGTTCGGAGACGGGATGCATTCTGCCTAACTAAATAAGAGATAGGTTATGAGTGAGCAGCGCCCGGCCGATATCATCAGTCCGATCACTGACACCGCGCTACCGAATAAGGTTTCGCTCGCCGATGCCCGATCGGCAGGCCGTGTCGGTCATGACAAACCCACATCCGAAAACAGCATCGTCTTGCTGATTGATCACCAGATCGGCCTTATGGCCGGCGTGCGCGATTTCACCTCCATTGCCGAGTACAAGAGCAATGTCGTCGGGCTTGCCCGAGTGGCAAAAGCACTCAAGATGCCTGTCTTGATCACCTCGTCAAACGCGCAGTGGCAGAACGGCGATACCTTGCCCGAGATCAAACAAATATTCGCGGACCAGCCCATCTACCGTCGGACCGGCATCATCAACGCCTACGAAGATCCTTCCTTCCGCACGGCGTTCGACAACCTGATCGTCACTACCGGCCGCCGCCACATTATTATCGCAGGCGTCACGATTGGCACCTGCTGTGCGTTTCCGATGCTGTCGCTCCTCAATGACGGCTACAAGGTGTTCCCGGCCATCGACGCCTGCGGCGCCTGGAACCGTTATGAAACTGAGGCGGCAATGTCTCGCATGGGCAATGCCGGGGCGGAGCTGGTCACTACCTTCGCGCTGGCGTGCGAACTGCAGGCGGATTGGAAAACCCCGACGGCCAATGACATGCTCGCGCCATTCAAACAAAACCTCTCCGAATACGGCTTCGTTCTCGACAATTTCTGGAACAACGCCAATCAGCACGCCGTGCCCGATCCTTTCGGCGTGGTGAAGTAACACACTTGGACAAATTGTGGCCTGATCTTTGGGCAGTTTGAATAGAGGAGAACAACATGAGCAATATCAATATCGCCGCCTTGGTCGGCAGCCTCCGTCGCGATTCTTTTAATGCAAAGCTTGCGGGTGCCGTCGCGAAACTATTCCCCGACGAATTCGCCTGCAAGACTCTGCAGATCGGAGATCTCCCCCTTTACAATCAGGACGACGACGCCAACCAGGCAGCTCCGGTAAAGCGTCTGAAGTCTGAAATCGCGGCCGCCCAGGGATTGCTGTTCATCACCCCCGAGTACAATCGCTCCATACCCGGCGTTCTCAAGAACGCAATTGACCACGCTTCGCGGCCTTACGGACAGAGTGCGTTTGCCGGGAAGCCCGGTGGCGTCATTGGCGTTTCCGTCGCCGCGATCGGCACCGCGGTCGCGCAGCAACATCTTCGCAACGTCCTCGCCTATCTCGATGTGCCGACCCTAGGTCAGCCTGAGGTGTTCATTCAAGCCAAAGAAGGACTGTTCAATCCGGACGGCAGTATCGGCGCCGGTAGCCGACAATTCCTGCAAGGCTGGGTCGACCGGTACGTGGCCTGGGTGAAGAAGCACATTTCGTAGTTCGCCTCGCCAGCATCGGTCCCGTCCGCGACGCTGGCCGCTCAGCGTTCTCAGTTCGTTTGGAGAGCCGTTATGCAACAGCTCGTTCTAGTCACCGCGGCGGCCTCCGGAATTGGCCGGGAGATTGCCCGAGCATTTGCCGCGAACGGAGCAACGGTTTTCGTCTGCGACATCGATCCAAAGGCGCTTACCGCGGTCGTCGCAGACATTAAGG
>DASZBO010000031.1:0-4838 GCA_035944075.1 Sphingomicrobium sp. | reverse complement strand
AGCGCTGCAGGCATTGTGCTTCCTCGCCGGCGCGAATTCGATTTTCTATGGCGACCAGCTGCTGACCACCAGCAACCCGCAAGCAGACGCGGACCGCAAGCTGCTCGATCGATTAGGCCTGCGCGTCGAAGGCGAAGGGATATGAGCACGCTGCCGTTGCTGGCCGAGGGCGCGTCGCCGCTCGGACGCCTGATGATCGATGATGACTTTCTGGAGAACCCCTATCCGACGTACCAGGTGTTGCGCGATGCCGGACCGATCCACTGGAGCGACGAGTTTTTCGACGGCGCATGGCTGCTCACCCGCCACGAGGACGTCGAGGCGATGTTGCGCGACCCACGCTTTTCGGCGCGTCGTACCGGAGGCTGGGTGATGAACAGCGGCGAAGGCGCCCGCAACGAGCTTAAGGGGTTCCAGCGACTGTTCGCTCGCGCGATGCTGTTCCTGGACGCGCCGGATCACTCGCGCATACGCCGCGTGATGCACGCGGGCTTCCGGCCCGACGCGGTGCAGGCTCTGCGGCCATATATCGAAGCGTTGGTCGACGAGCTGCTGGCCGGCGTGGATGCTGCGCGCGGCTTCGACTTCATGCAGCAGCTCGCACGGCCGCTCCCAGCGCGGGTGATCGCGAAGCTGATGGGCATGGCCGGCGACCACGACAGCCGCTTCATCGTCTGGTCGGATGACCTCGCTATATTCATCGGCGCGCCCCAACCGACTCTGGAGCAGGCACGGCGTGCGCAGGCCAGCCTGCTCGGGATGGGCCGCTACTTCGAATCCCGCCTCGGGAGCGGCAGCGCCGAGGACGGCCTGGTCGGTTGCCTTGCACGCGCCGCGAGCGATGGGACGGTCGCCGATGGCTCCGAGTTGCTCGCACAGTGCGCAATGCTGCTCTTCGCGGGGCACGAGACGACACGCAATCTGCTGGGCAATGGGCTGTACCACCTGCTGGCACACCCCGGGCTCTGGGGCGAACTTCAACGCGAGCCCCACCGATTGACGGGCGCGGTGCGCGAACTGTTGCGCTTCGACAGTCCGGTCCAATACACCGGGCGACGCGTGGCGACCGACCTGGTCTTGCACGGGCAGCCGCTGCGCAGAGGGGAACTGGTCCTCGGGCTCATTGGCGCAGCCAATCGCGATCCGCGTCGCTATGAGCATCCCGAACAGCTCGACATCGGGCGCCGCGCGTTCGCACCGCTCTCTTTCGGCAGTGGTCCGCATGTTTGCATCGGTGCTGCGCTGACGCTGATAGAAGCCGAAGTGGTCTTCGGCGAGCTCATGCGTCGCTGGCCCACACTGGCCCTCTCGCAAGCTCGGCCTCGATGGAATCGCAATCCGGTCTATCGCGGGCTGGAGACTCTCCAGTTACACGTCCCCATGCCCGCCCCGGTGGGTGGCGCTACGTGAGCTTGACGCTGAGCGGAGGATCGCCTTTTCTCTACCGCCGGAGAGATTGAGTGTCATTGCAACGCACGCTCATCACCAGACCGAACACTCGACCGCGCGGGTCGGCAACCGACATGCGCAGGTGGGGGCTCTGTCGGGTAGCTGGGCGCGGTTACCCGCGTCCAGCCCCCTCAGAACCGTGCATGGGTCTTTCGATCCACACGGCTCAAGCCTCTACAAAGGCATCTTTCGACACCCGGTTTCCCAACTGTAGTTCCGACAGACTAATAATTTCTACGGCAATTGAGATGGTGCATCTGAAGGTTGCCTGCTGCATCCGACCCGCCCTCGGCTCTTTGCACAATGTGACGAACACTCCAAGGGGTGCCCTTTGTGATTGGTTCCTGGCAAGTCGAACACATGCCATCTTGCCTTCGCCAGACACGGTAAAACTTCGCACGACCTTTTGATGAGTTCTGCATTTTCGTGGCCCATCGGGACTCGAAGTAATGCTCCCATTCTGGGTCGTGCGGATTGGCGTTGGCTCTGATCTTGATATGCCGATGGATTGGCGTATCCGATTCTTGTAGCAGGGCGAGCTCGCGTTGCGTTCCATCTTCTTGTTTTTCTGTTGCGGCAAATACCCAGTTCCGGGCACCCCGGGTCTTGAGGTATTTCTCTTTGACCCAGCGGGCACCCTTGTTCGGATGCCTTCTTACCGCCCATCGCCATAGCATCGACCAGACTTCGGCATCAACCCGAGCGAAGGTTTCCTTGGCGACTACATGGCTGTGGTAATTCGCCCATCCACGTAATATTGGATTGAGCAGCCTTATCAGGTTTGCCTGTTTAGCCGTCTTGTTGGCCTTGATGACCTCACGGATTTTGTCAAGATGCGCTTTGACGTTCGCTTTGGACGGCTTCATGAGCAGCTTACCGTCGTACTTGCGAATGTTCCATCCGAGGAAGTCAAACCCCTCCATGATGTGCGTTATTTTGGTCTTCTCTGGCGATAGGACGAGCCCGCGTTCCGCCAGAAATTCAACCACTGCGGGCTTGACCTCGTGTTCCAGCCATTCTTTCGAATTGCCCGTAATAATGAAGTCGTCCGCGTAACGCACCATGTTCATTTTTAAGCCTGCCCGCCTTGCCTTCGGAAACTTCTCCGCCAGCCTGGCTTCGAGACCGTCCAACGTCATGTTAGACAAGGCAGGGCTGATGATTCCCCCTTGCGGAGCACCTGCCTCAGTCGGAAAGAGCTCGTCTTGATACACGAATCCCGCCTTGAGCCACTTCTTAAGGATCGCCGTATCCGTGGGGATATGGGCGAGCATCCAGTCGTGACTGATTTTGTCGAAACAGCCTTGAATGTCGGCCTCTAGCACCCATTCCGCACTCGTCTTTTGCGCAAGAGAAGTGAAGCATTGCTCGCCTGCATCGGAGGTTGAGCGCTCCGGTCTGAATCCATAGGAGTTCAGATCGGCGGTGGTCTCCGCGATCGGTTCCAGCGCCAATAGATGTAACGCCTGCATGGCGCGGCACTTCATCACAGGTATACCGAGCGGCCTCGTCTTGCCATTTTTCTTCGGAATCAATACTCGCCGAAGCGGAAGAGGTGAGTATCCTCGCCTCTTCAACGACGCAATCGCGTTGGCCTTTGCCTCCGGTGTTTTCCACGTTACCTTGTCCACACCGGGGGTGTTCCTGCCTTGATTTCCAGTCACCCGCTTCACAGCTAATGCCTTGCCGCTGAACGAGTGGGTCAGCAACCATTGCAAGGTTTTCGCCTTGTTGTGGCGGCCAGCCTGTGACGCCTTCACAATACGCGTCTGCAGCCCTCTTACATGCCGTTGGACTTTGGCCCAATTGATGCCGTCCCACGTCACGCCAGAAGGTGCACGCGCCGGTGTTGCTGCACTCATTTGCTCTCCTTCCGTAAAGATGGTTCTGGAAACTCTCTGGTGAAGAGAGACCATGAGGAAGTCTGCCCGCTTTCGCGTGAGGTAATGTTGCAACCCCTATCCGTCCCGTTACAGGCCGGCGTTCGCTTTTTCCTCGTTCCTGTGCCCGCACCGCCATAGGCAGACCTTGCGGCCGGCTGTCCCCGAAGGGAGCGATACGAGGTTTCCACGTTCCGCTTGCAGAAGTGCATCGGGTTAGGTGCCTGCTATTGACCGGGAGGCGTATGGGTCACGAAAGCGCAATTATCAGACGCCGTTCCCGCCTCCGTTACCGTTTGGTTCAAGCGTAGTAGCCACTTCCGCTTGTTCTATATGACGATCTTTATCGCAGATTCAAATGTTTTCACCCTACCGACTATCTGGCACTCATCCGGCGTGTGGCTGCCAGAAGGGTACGTCTCTCGCGATCAATACCCCGCACCTTGCGGTGCTTCGTTACGTTGTCAGAGCCGCTCTTTATTCAGGCTCCTAGATTCACCAGGTGACACTGGTGGTTCCCTCCATGAAGTGGGAACAACTTCTACGAGCGACTTCGTGTCGCACGATAATCATATAGCCGGCCTCCTGTGCGTCAAGTCGGTGGGTTTGCACCCTGACTATACGTCAGCCGTTCTAACGGAACGGAGGCAGGCCGGCCATATGATTATCAAAACCCAGCGGCGCCCGAGAAGCGCCGCGTCATGCCCTTGAGTCTCGCATTCAACAGCGTCTGATTTCAGGAGATCTCATTGCAGCGTCGCAGGAGATCGAGTACTGGCTGAATCTTCAGCCCGAAGATTCTCGCGCGCGGCGCGTTGAGCGAGTACGGTGCTTTCATCCTAACCCAGAAGGTCCACAGCCTTCGAACAGATCCCCGCAGGCAACTAGCCACTGACAGAGTCCAACGCAAAAAAGACGCCCACGTTAGATCGGCCTTCGGGCAAGTCGTCGGCTAAGGCCGAGTTCCCCACTCTCTTACGCTGGCAAATCAATGGTCCGTTACGCTTCGACCGACCATGAAGGTCCCGTTGGATAAATCGGCCGGTGAGGGAGCATCGGGAGATCACGTCGCTCCGCGACGCCGGAGCAACGCCGTAAAGGAAGTCGGTTGCCGTCCGCCGGCGTGACTAATTGGTTATTTTCCTCCGCATTGCACGCACCCGGCGACACGACTGGGGCGGAAAGACGCAACTAACCGTCTGAGCCCCCACACCGCAGCACTCAGTCGGCGCTATAGTGATGCACCGGAACGGCAAACGCGAATCATTTGGCATTCTTGGGTACTTCGCTTCCGAGAACGCAGCATGCATGTTTGCCACTGAATACGTCAAAGCCCATATCGACGGTCGGCGACATCCGAGACCACCGTTCTCCCTCCGGTAAGTCTGCGCCGGCCGTTTGTGCTCTCGAAGTTAGGGACACGGGATGGCCGGCGCAAGTGCAGGAGATATTCCGAATTCATAAAAAAAGCCGCAGACATTGCTGCGGCCCGAACACACACGCCGCGCA
>DASZBO010000030.1:0-2405 GCA_035944075.1 Sphingomicrobium sp. | reverse complement strand
GGCGACACCCGGGTGATGGCACGCTTGCCGCACACGGTTGCGACATTGTTCAGGCTGGCCAAGCACCTTCGTGAAACCGAACCGGACCTGGTCCACTGTTTCCTGCCGCGGCCGTATTTGGTCGCATCGTTCGCGTCCCTTCTGGCCGGTCACAAGCGTCGCATTATGAGCCGGCGCTCTCTGGCCAACTACAAACGTGGCCACCCGATCCTCGCAATGCTCGAACAGGTCGCGCATCGTTCGACGCGCGCGTTCATCGGCAATTCGAACGCGGTTGTCCGGCAGTTGCTGGAAGAGGCGCCTTACCCTGAGAAGATCGGGCTCATTCACAATGGTGTGGTGCTGCCGCCGCCCGCAACCGCCGGAGCACGCCTCGCCGCACGAGCGGCTCTCGGCCTGCAGGACGGCACGCTCGCTCTCTGCATCGTAGCTAGCCTGTTCAAGTACAAAGGGCATGCCGATCTCCTGGCCGCGTTAGGCGGTATTCGCGGCCAACTCCGAACACCATGGCGGTTGGTGGTCATCGGCCGTGACGAAGGCATAGGCGATAAACTTTTAAAGCAGGCCTTCGCCGAGGGCATCGCCGACAACATCGCATGGCTCGGCGAGCGGTCCGATGTCGGCTTTCTTCTCCCGGCGATGGACATCGCCCTCCTGACCTCCCATGAGGAAGGATTCTCGAATTCGTTGCTTGAGACCCTGGCGCACGGAATCCCGACAATCGCGACGGCGGTCGGCGGCAACCTCGATGCGATCGTCAATGGGGAGACCGGGCTGCTTGTGCCTCCGGCGGCGCCCGATGACCTTGGCGAAGCGATCCTGCGTCTGGCGAACGATGCCTCCCTGCGTGAAGAACTCGGTTCTGCCGGACGCACGCGGGTGCTGGATCTCTACTCGCTGGAATCGTGCGTTCGCTCGTATGAGAACCTGTACCGGAATTTCGCTCGGATCGGGGAGACGAACGTCCAGGAGATCGTCGAGTCGGCGCCTCTTGTGCCCGATGCGATCACTGCGCCAGTTTTTGCCCGCCACAAATTGGGGTCGCACCCGCGCATCGGTTACGTGCCGTATTCAAACAGTTTCACCAAGCCGGGTGACCGGCGGCGTTTTGTGGCCTATGCGCGCGCGCGCAACCTCGATTTCGAGGTCGCCAATCCGGACCAACGCTACGACCTCGTCGTGCTGAGCGAGACGGCGGACATCAGCGTTTGGCCGGACTATCACCACGGAAAAATCGTCTACGACCTGATCGATTCTTATCTGTCGGTGCCGCGGACAAATCCCGCCCAACTGCTTCGGGGCTGTGCCTGGTTCATGCTGGGCAAGCACAGAAGGCTGCGGCCGGATTATCTGACGAGCCTGCGTCAGATGTGCAAGAGAGCCGATGCCGTTGTGTGCTCAACGGACGAGCAGTCGCAGATCATCCACAAGTATTGCGACAACGTGCATATCATCCTCGATATCCACGAAATGGTCGTGAAGAATGTCAAGACGGATTACTCCGTCGGCGCTCCAATTCGTCTTGTGTGGGAGGGGCTACCCAGCAACGTGCCGCAATTGGCCAAGATCGCCCCTGCGCTGACGCGACTGAAAGAGCGTCACGCCGTCGAACTGCACGTCGTCACTGATCCGGCGCGGGAACGATTGAAGGGACTGCTGGGCGAGGTGGATACGTTGCGCTTTTTGCAGCAGCATTTTGACAGATTCACATTCCATGAGTGGGATGAGCGGACCTGTTCCACAATCGTAAGCGCATGCGATATCGCTTTGATTCCGATCGATCTCACGGACCCTTTCGTGCGCGGGAAGCCCGAGAACAAGCTTCTGCTTCTATGGCGGATGGGGATGCCCGCGATCGTCGCGGGCACGCCGGCCTACAAGCGGGCGATGGCGCAGGTCGGCACGCCGCAACTAGCCTGCGCTTCCAACGATCAATGGCTCGAAGCGTTCGATTACCTTTTTGCCTCCGAGGAGGCGAGGCGGGAAGCCGCAACCCGCGGCCGAATTCACGCCCAGACACACCATGGCCCTCCCATGGTGCTGTCGCGCTGGGATGCGATGTTCGCGAGCCTGGGCTATGATTTCGCCGTCGACCGGCAAGCGCGAGAGCCGGATGCCGCGTCTCCACGATGATTAGATCCGACTTTGCTTGTATTGCTGAAAAATGACCTAGTACGTCCTTTATAAAGGATATTTCGTTGGACGACGCGCGTATTGCGACTGAAGTGGATGACAGCAATGTGCCTCGGCTGTTCGAACGCGGCAGCGGATGGGTGCTGTTTGGAACCTTGGTGTTCGCTACAACCGTAGGTCTGCTTGTTCAATGGGTCATACTGCCCGCCCTCCTTCCGAGCCTTCATGCTGGCCACGGATTGCAGGCGGGAGGCGACTGGATCGGGTTTCAC